>DASSEV010000051.1:0-51949 GCA_035695105.1 Gaiellales bacterium | reverse complement strand
GCCGCCATCCTGGCGCTGCGGTGGCTGCGCTACGGCGCCGGGGCCGTGCGGCCGCGGACGCAGATCGACGGCGACGCCGCGGCCGGAGCGCCATCGAATACCGCAAAGGGGTGAGGGTGTCCGTCCGGGTCGAGGCCGAAGGTGTGTCTGTCCCGACCCCCTGGAGCCCCAGCATGAGCACCCACGACCGCACCCTTGCCCGCGCCCGCTCGCTCAGCGGCATGGCCATCATCAATCTGCTGATCGCCGTTCTCGGTACGACCTGCCTGCTGGCGGTGCTCGCCGGCGCCGTGCTCCGCTGACGTCCGGCCGCCCATTCCGGCCGGTCAGCCCATCCGGCCGACCAGCAGCTCACGCCGGCGCGGGCCGTCGAACTCGCAGAAGAAGATCCGCTGCCAGCGGCCGAGCACGGGCGCCCCGCCGGAGACGGGCACGACCTGGGTCGACCCGACCAGGATCGCCTTGACGTGCGAGTCGGAGTTCCCCTCCGCGTGCGCGTAGCCCGCCTCGTGCGGCACCAGCCGGCGCAGCGTCTCGAGCACGTCGGCAGCCACGTCGGGGTCGAAGCCCTCGTTGATCGTGACGGCCGCGGTCGTGTGCGGCACATGGATCACCGCGGCGCCCTCGTCGAGGGCGAGCGACCGCACCGCTTCGGCCACCAGGTCGGTGACGTCGATGAACTGCTCGCGCCGGTCGGTTGAGATCGTCAGGCGCTCCATCGCGTGTCAGCGTACCGAGCGGTCGGTCGAACGGCGAGTTCCCACATCCCTCGGATGGAGGATGCCGCCTCCCCAGCCAGGTGGCATCTGTGTGGGAAGCACGTAAACCCTGAAGAACGATTCAGGTGTATCCGCCCACTGGTCGATACCACCTGAATGACCTCCCCCCGAGGAACCGGTATGTCCCCCGCCGCGTTTCGAGGTTGGCGCTCCCGGCCCGGACGCCGCACCTCGACCATTACAGCTCTCGTTCTCCTCGCCTCCGCGGCCGCGGCCGGCCAGGCGCTGGCCGCGACCTCCCTCAACGTCACCGTCACGGCCAGGCCGAAGGCAGTGACGAACCTGTCCACGGCAACGTTCCGCTGGAAGGCACGCGGGAAGGTGCGCGCGACGCTCTGCGCGCTCGACCGCGGGCGCTTCGCCAAGTGCCGCAGCGGCAAACGCTACTCGCACCTGAGTGACGGCAAGCACCGCGTCCGCATCGAGGTGAAGGGCTCGGGGAGGACGAAGAAGATCGCGACGGTCAGCTGGCTGGTCGACACCACCGCCCCCACGGCGCCCGTCGCCGCCGGCGGCTCGCTCGCGTGGGAGGCGGTGCCGTCGATCGACATCACCGCCGCAGGTTCAACCGACGGCGGCAGCGGCGTCGCCGGCTACGAGTACCGAACGTCGACCGACGGCGGCGCGACCTGGAGCACCGCCGCGCCTGGGTCGCTCGTCACGGCCTCCGCCGACGGGGAGACGCTGGTGCAGTTCGCCGCCGTTGACAAGGCGGGCAATCCGTCGGCCTGGGCTCCGGCCGCCGACACCGCCGAGGCGACCGCCCGCATCGACAACCTGGCCCCGTTCGTCCCCACCGTGTCCGGCGGCGACCTGCAGTGGCAGAACACCGCCGCGGTGCAGGTCAGCGCCTCGGACGGTGCGGACGTGGGCGGCGCCGGGTTCGACCACTACGAGTACCGGACATCCACCGACGGGGTCACCTGGTCGCAGCCCACCACGGGCCCGGGCGTCAGCATCTCCGCCGACGGCGAGACGTTCGTGCAGTTCCGGTCCGTCGACGCCGTCGGCAACGCGTCCGACTGGGCGCCGACCACGCCCGATGCCGGGAGCACCGTTCGCCTCGACCGCACCATCCCGACCAACCCGATCGTCTCGGGCGGCACGTCCGGCTGGCAGAACATCGCGTCCGCGCTGGTGACGGCCGGCGGCTCCGCCGATGCAGGGGGAGCGGGCGTGGCCTACTACCAGTACCGCACCTCGACCGACGGCGGTCAGACATGGTCGGCTCCGGCCGTCGGCAACTCGGTGCTGGTCAGCTCGGAGGGCCTGACGCTGGTGCAGTTCCAGAGCGTCGACCTGGCGAACCTCCCGTCGGCGTGGGAGCAGACCGCCGTCGAGATCGATCGCACCAACCCTTCGGCACCGACGGTGTCGGGTGGGTCGTCCGCATGGCAGAGCGTGCCGGGCATCGACATCTCGGCGTCCGGCGCCACGGACAGCGGCGGCTCCGGCGTGGCCGGCTACGAGTACCGCACGTCGACCGATGGCGGCGCAACGTGGTCCACCCCCGTCCCCGGCTGGGCCGAAATGGTCTCGGCCCAGGGCGAGACGCTCGTGCAGTTCCGCACGGTCGACGGTGCCGGGAATCCCTCGGGCTGGGTCGCTGCGACCGCCCGCATCGACACCACGGCTCCCGGCGACCCGACGGTGTCCGGCGGATCGATCTCCTGGCAGAACGCCCCGTCGGTCGACGTGAGCGGCTCGGCGACCGGTGACTCCGGCGGCTCCGGCGTCGCCGGCCTGGAGTACCGCACCTCGACGGACAACGGCCAGACCTGGTCGGCCGTCGCTCCAGGCGGCGTCGCCACCGTCTCGGCCGAGGGCACGACCGTGGTGCAGTTCCGCGTCATCGACGGCGCCGGCAACCGCTCCAACTGGGCCCCGGCCGCGCCGGCCTCCGGCAGCACGGTCAAGCTCGACCACACGCTGCCCACCCTGTCGGGGGTGAGCGGCGGCTCGCTCACCTGGAAGAACCAGGCCTCGACCACGATCACGGCCGGCACGCACGGCGACGCCGGCGGCTCAGGCTTCTCGCACGACGAGTACCGCACGTCGATCGACGGCGGGGTCAGCTGGTCGCTGCCCCAGACCGGGACGAGCGTGTCGATCACCGCCGAGGGTGAGACGCTGGTGCAGTTCCGCGCCGTCGACAACGCCGGCAACCCGTCGGCCTGGGTGCCGGCCACCCCGACCGCGGCCGGCACGGTCCGGCTCGATCGCACCGATCCCACGAGCCCGGTGGTCAGCGGCGGCTCGTCGTCCTGGCAGAGCGTGCCCTCCATCCTCCTCTCCGCGTCCGGCTCGACCGACGCGGGCGCGGGGGTCACGGGCTACCAGTACCAGACCTCCACGGACGGCGGGACGACGTGGAGCACGGCGGCCGCCGGCTCCTCGCTCTCGGTCACCAACCAGGGTGCGACGCAGGTGCGCTTCCGCGCCGTGGACGGCGCCGGCCGCACCTCTGGGTGGACGGTCGCCAGCGCAAAGCTCGACCGCACCGCCCCGGCCGCCCCCACGGTGAACGGCGGATCGACCGCCTGGAAGACCTCCGCCTCCGTCACGGTGACGGCGGTGAACGGCTCGGACACCGGCGGCAGCCTCTTCGCCGGCTACCAGTACGAGACGTCGTCCAACGGGGGTGCAACGTGGTCGGCCCCCACCCCCGGGTCGTCGCTGATCGTGTCGAACCAGGGCGAGACGCTGGTGCAGTTCCAGAGCCTCGACAACGCGGGCAACACGTCCGCCTGGGTACAGGCGACCGTGCGGCTCGACCGCTCCGCGCCAACCGCGCCGAACGTCTCAGGTGGCTCGCTCACCTGGAGCAACGCGCCCGTCACCATCAGCGCATCCGGATCCACCGACGCGGGCGGCAGCGGCTTCTCCTACCAGTACCAGACGTCGACCGACGGCGGAGCGACCTGGTCGGCTCCGGCGTCCGGCAGCTCGTACCAGGCAACGGCCGACGGGACGACGCTCGTCCAGTTCCGCGCCATTGACGGCGCGGGCAACACGTCCAGCTGGGCCCCGGCCGTCAACGGCGCGTCCAACACGGCCAAGGTCGACCGCACCGCGCCGACCGTGCCGACGGTCACCGGCGGCTCGAGCAGCTGGCAGAAGGTCGCCTCGGTTACCGTCAGCGCGTCCGGTAGCAGCGACGCGCTGAGCGGCGTCGCCGGCTACCAGTACCGCACGTCGCCCGACGCGGCGACATGGTCGGCGCCGTCGGCCGGAGCCTCGGTGCAGATCAGCGCCGAGGGCACCACCTACGTCCAGTTCCGGAGCATCGACAACGCCGGCAACGCGACCGCGTGGACGCCGTCGGCGACCGGCCCGGGAAGCACCGTCAAGCTCGACCGCACGCTGCCCGCCGCCCCCACCGTCACCGGAGGCTCGCTGAGCTGGAGCACGGCCGCGGTCACGCTCACCGTGTCGAGCACGCCCGATGCGCTTTCCGGACTCCAGGGCGTCTGGGTGCGCACCTCGACCAACGGCGGCACCTCCTGGTCGACGCCGACCCTCCTCAGCGGGACGACCTACCAGGTGACCGGCCAGGGAACGACGCTTGTGCAGGCGCAGTCGGTCGACAACGCCGGCAACGCCAGCGCGTGGTCGCCCGCCTCGGCGGGAGCCGGGAACACGGTCAAGCTCGACAGCGTCGCCCCGACCACCCCGTCGGCCACCGGCGGCCAGGGATCGAGTGGATGCAAGAAGCACATCACGGTCACCGTCAGCGGCTCGACGGACGCCACCTCCGGCATCGCCCGGTACGACTACCGGATCTCGACCAACGGCGGCAGCACCTGGGGCACCCCGGTCACGAACCAGTCGAGCGTGAGCTTCTCGAACGCGGGGACGTACGACGTCCAGTTCCGCGCCGTCGACAACGCCGGGAACATCTCGGCGTGGGGCCCCGCATCGCCGATCACCGGCAGCATCGCCTGCATCCGCTGACGCATATCTTTGCATGATATTGGTATAGTCATGCAATGGCAGTCGCCGTGCATGCACCGACGTCCCTCGCCGGCCGCGATCTGCTCGCGGTCGACGAGCTCCAGCGCGACGAGCTGATCGAGGTGCTCGACCTGGCCGAGCACCTCAAGCGGCTGCAGCGCGACCGCGTGCCGCACCGGCTGCTTCCCGGCCGCACGCTGGCGATGATCTTCCAGAAGTCGTCCACGCGGACGCGGGTCTCGTTCGAGGTCGGCATCACGCAACTGGGAGGCACGGCCGTCGTGCTCGACGCCGGCCAGATGCAGCTCGGCCGCGGTGAGTCGATCGAGGACACCGGCATCGTCCTCTCCCGCTACGTGGACGGCATCATGATCCGGGCCGGGGCGCATGCCGAGGTGGAGGCGCTCGCCGCCGCGGCGACCGTGCCGGTGATCAACGGGCTGACCGATCTCCACCACCCATGCCAGGCGCTCGCGGACGTGCTGACGCTGCGCGAGCGGCTGGGGCCGCTGGAGGGCCGCGCGCTGGCGTGGGTCGGGGACGGGTGCAACAACGTCTGCCACAGCCTGATCACGGCGGCCGGCGCGCTGGGCATGCGCGTCACGGTGGCCACCCCGCTCGGGTTCGAGCCGGACCCCGACGTCCTCGCCACCGCGGGCGACGTCGCCGTGGTCGAGGATCCGGCCGAGGCGGTGGCCGGGGCCGACGCGATCGCGACCGACGTCTGGACGAGCATGGGCCAGGAGGCGGAGCGCGACCAGCGGATGGCGAACCTGGCTCCCTACCAGGTCAACCACCGGCTCCTCGAGTTCGCCGGCGCGGCCCCGGTGGTGCTGCACTGCCTGCCGGCGCACTACGGCGAGGAGATCACACACGACGTCCTGCACGGCCCGCTGTCGGCGGCGTGGGACGAGGCGGAGAACCGGCTGCACGCGCAGAAGGCGCTGATGGCTATGGTCATGGCCTGAGCTCGAACGACCTCCAGCCACTTCTCATCCTCGACGGCGACTCGCTCGCCCACCGCTCCTACCACGCCCTGCCGCCGATCGAGGGCGCCGGCGGAAGGCCGATCAACGCGCTGGTGGGGTTCGCCAACGTGCTGCTCGTCCTGCACGCGGCCGAGCGGCCGCGAGCCGTGCTGGCCTGCTGGGACACCCTCGGCGCACCCACGTACCGCCACCGCGAGCTCGCGTCCTACCAGGCGCACCGGCCGGCGTTCGACCCCGCGATCGTGGAGCAGCTCGGGCGCCTGCGCGAGCTTGTCACTGCGTTCGGCTTCGCCAACGCGGAGGGCGCCGGCTACGAGGCGGACGACTTCCTGGCCGCCGGCGCCCGCCTCGAGTCGGAGGCCGGCGGGACGGCGCTGGTCGTCACCTCCGACCGCGACGCCTACCAGCTGGTCTCGAGCTCGGTGACGGTGCTGGCCCCGCAGACCGGAGGCCGGCCGCCGGCGCGGATCGGGCCGGCGGAGGTGCGCGAGCGGTACGGCGTCGAGCCGGCGCAGGTGCCCGACTTCATCGCACTGCGCGGCGACCCGTCGGACGGCATCCCGGGCGCCAAGGGCATCGGTGCGAAGACCGCGGCTGCCCTGCTCTCCCGCTACGGCACCCTGGATGCGCTGATCGCCTCGCGCGAGGAGCTGACGCCCCGGCAGACGGCGTCCCTGGCCGATCCCGACCTGCCGCTCTACCGTCGCGTGGCGACCATGGACGCGTCGGCGCCCGTTTCGAGGCCGCCGGACGCCGTCCTCGACCGGGCGGCCGCCGCCGACCATGCGCGGTCGATCGGCGCCGCCCGGCTGGCGGAACGGCTCGCGTCTACCTGAGCTTTGACAGGGGCCGGTGGTCGTCGGCGACGAGCCTGCCCGCGCTGTCATAGGCGACCAGGTGAACGGGCAGCTGCGCGCTCGGATCCGCGTCGCGGAGCGCGATCACGAACAGCGACCCACCGGTGACGGGAACGGAGGTGCCGGATACGAGATCCACCACCCGGGCAGCCGGCCGCAAGCCCGTGACGCGACCGAAGGTGATCCGCCAGAATCCCCCGCCGGAATCACGCAGGTCGATGTCGTCCTCCCCGTAGTCGAAGCCGTTGAGGACATACACCTGATCCTGGTCGTTGACCTGCCGGCGGGTCGGGAAGCATCCCGGCACGATGCCGCCGGCGCCCACGCCGGGCGTGCCCAACCAACCGCCGTCGGGCATGCGCAGCGCCCCGCACCAGCCGCCCTGGCGGGTCTGGCCGTACCAGAACCGGACGCGCCCAGCGCCCGGAACCACCACCGAGCCAACCTGGCGGACGGACGACGGGATCACCTGCTGGTGCCAGAGCCCGCTCGGATCACCGTCCATCTGCGGGTTCGACCGGAACAGCGAGACGGGATCCTCCTTCACGGCCGCCCAGCCCGCGCCCGCTCCGACGGCGACCAGGGCCACCGCAACGGCCGCGATCGTCCAGCGTCGCCGGCTGTGGCCGGCGCCGCGCATCCGCGGATCTCCAGGTCCCGCCACGATCCGGTCGAACAGCTCCGGGTTCCCGGTGGAGGTCGGCTGCACCGGATTTGCCGCGCGCACGCGGTCGAGGATGTCGTTCATGCGTGCCCCATTTCCAGGTCGGACGACTCGATGCCGGTTCGCTCGAGCGCGGTGCGCAACCGGCGCCGCGCCCGGTGCAGCCGGACGCGGAAGGCGACGGCGGTGATCCCCAGGCAGCGGGCCGCCTGGGCGGGCGTGAGGTCGTCCCACGCGACCAGCAGCACCGCCTCCCGTTCCTCATATGACAGCGACCGCAGCGCCCGCTCCAGGTCAGGATCGAGGCCCGTCTCGCGGAAGCCGGCGTCGGCGGTCGGCTCGGGCCCCGCGTGGGTGCGCGACCGGCGACGCCATTCCTCCCACACGAGGTGGCGCGCCGTCGCGATCAACCAGGGGCGGGGATCCGCGACCGGGACGTCGGCCAGCCGGCGCCACGCGATCGCCATCGTCTCCCCGCCGACCGCCTCGGGATCGGTGCTGCCGCGGCGCCGGGCATAGGCGACGACCGCCGGCAGGTGGCCGAACACCTGGGCGAACCGGTCTTCCGCGGATTGTCGTTCAGAGGGTGTGCTCATACCCCTCTATGTCGCAGCCGGCGGCGAGCGTTACCGGGTGCCCCAGGCAAAGGTCTGTTTGTGCAGGTCGAGGTACATGAACGTCTCCGTGGCCTTGACGCCCGGCACCTCACGGATCCGCTGCACGAGCTTCAGCAGGTGCTGGTTGTCGGCGCAGACGATCTCCACCATCAGGTCGAAGCTGCCCGACAGGATCACCACGTAGCTGGTCTCGTCCCACGCCGACACGACGTCCGCGATCTCCTCCAGGTTGCTGTTCGCCTGGATGCCGACCATCGCCATCACGTCGAAGCCGACCATCAGCGGGTTGGTCACCGCCACCACCTCGATCACCCCGCCGTCCTTGAGCCGGCGCACCCGGGCGCGCACCGCCGCCTCCGAGATGCCGGCCTCCCGCGCGAGCGCTGTGAACGCCGTGCGGCCGTCGGCCTGTAGACTCTCGATGATTTTCCGATCGATCAGGTCGAGCTTCATGGCGATTCACGGTGGTTTCGGGGAAGAATCGTGCGAAGTTCGCAGTTGACAGCCCCGAAATGTGCGAACTACGCTAACACGTCGCGTGGGAGAACAAGTGGAGAAGCCCGACGTCCGCCTCGAGCGGGTGACCAAGCAGTTCGGTGATGTGAAGGCAGTCGACGAGCTCTCGCTGTCGTTCGAGCGGGGCGGGTTCGTGGCGCTGCTCGGCCCGTCGGGCTGCGGCAAGACGACCACCCTGCGGATGATCGGCGGGTTCGAGGAGCCCACGGCGGGCACGGTCTACCTCGGCGAGCAGGACGTGACCGGCCTGCCGCCGTACAAGCGGGAGGTCAACACGGTGTTCCAGAACTACGCGCTGTTCCCGCACATGAACATCCACGACAACGTGGCGTTCGGCATCCGCCAGCGCGGCGGTGCGTCCAAGCGGCAGGTCAACCAGCAGGTCGGCGAGATGCTCGACCTGGTGCAGCTGAGCGGCTTCGAGCGCCGCAAGCCGAGCCAGCTCTCGGGCGGCCAGGCCCAGCGCGTGGCGCTCGCCCGCGCCCTCATCAACAAGCCGCGCGTGCTGCTGCTCGACGAGCCGCTCGGCGCCCTCGACCTGAAGCTGCGCAAGCAGATGCAGATCGAGCTGAAGCGCATTCAGACAGAGGTCAACATCACGTTCATCCACGTCACCCACGATCAGGAGGAGGCCATGACGATGGCCGACCGGATCGCGGTGATGAACCAGGGCCAGATCGAGCAGATGGGCCCTCCCGGCGAGCTGTACGAGCAGCCCTCGACCGCCTTCGTGGCCGGCTTCCTGGGCGTGTCCAACCTGATGTGGGCGACGGTCACCGCGCCGGGCACGGTGCAGCTGCAGGACGGAACCGTGGTGCAGGTGCCGCAGGAGCAGCTGGACGGAGCGCCCCGCGAGCTGCGCATCGGCGTGCGGCCGGAGAAGATGCGGCTGGTCGACGCCGGCCAGGGTGGCGTGAACACGCTCACCGGCACCGTCAAGGACGTGAGCTACATCGGCGTGAGCACGCAGTACATCGTGGAGACGAAGACCAGCGACGAGCTGACGGTCTTCGCTCAGAACGTCGGTCGCGGCGAGCGCCACGTGACGCCCGGCGACCAGGTCGGCGTGGTGTGGGATCCGGAGCACACCTTCGTCATCACCGATGCCCGTGAGGTTCCAACACTGGAGGAGCAAGTATGAGTTCGGACCAGCCGTCGCCCTTCGATCTGAACGCGAACCTCGCGCGCGGCGCCCTCACGCGCCGTGACCTGCTGCGCCGCGCCGGTGCCGCCGGCGGCGCGCTGTCGGCTGCCAGCCTGCTTGCCGCATGCGGTGGCGGCTCGGTCGGTGGCGCAAGCACCCACAATCCGGCGTCGGCCGTCGGCAAGGTGTCCTACCCGCACACCGTCTCGCCGAGCTGGAACTGGTCGAACTGGACGCTCTACATCGACGTCAAGAACCACCGGCATCCCTCGATCGACCTCTTCGACAAGAAGTACAACACGCACACCAACTACATCGAGGACATCAACGACAACGAGGACTTCTTCGGGAAGTTCCAGGCCACGCTGCAGGCGGGCCAGGACATCGGCCGCGACCTCGTCACCCTGACCGACTGGATGGCCGGCAAGTGGGTGCAGCTCGGCTATGTCGATCCGCTCGAGTGGGACCTGCTGCCGAACGTGAAGCAGAACCTGCTCCCGTCCTACCACGGCCGCTCGATCGATCCCAAGGACGAGTACCTCGTGCCGTGGCAGTCGGGCCTCACCGGCATCGGCTACAACAGCGAGCTGACCGGACGCGAGCTGACCACCGTCAGCGATCTCTGGGATCCGAAGTTCAAGGGCAAGGTCAGCCTGCTCACCGAGATGCGCGACACGTTCGGCCTGGTGATGCTGAACCTCGGCATCGATCCATCGAACTGCACGGTGGCCGACGCGCAGAAGGCGCACGACGAGATCAAGAAGTACGTCGACAACAACCAGATCCGCGCGTTCTACGGCAACGACTACTCGAACCACCTCGCCAACGGCGACCTGACGGCCGCGATGGTGTGGTCGGGCGACATGGTGCAGCTGCTCCCCGACAACCCGCACCTGAAGTTCGTGGTGCCGAAGGAGGGGTGCATGCTGTGGACGGACAACATGATGATCCCCAAGCACGCCTCCAACCCCTACAACGCGCACCTGTGGATGAACTTCTACTACCAGCCGCAGATCGCGGCGATGGTGGAGGACTGGGTCAACTACATCTGCCCGGTCAACGGCGCGGCCGACGTGCTGAAGAGCGGCGACCCGTCCGTGGGCCTGCCGGCCGATCCGGGCGTGGCGAAGAACCCGTTGATCTTCCCGCCCAAGTCGACCATGGACAAGGCGCACGTGTTCAAGTCGCTGTCGCCCGACGAGGAGACGAAGTTCAACCAGCTGTTCGCGGACCTCACCGGCACCGCGTAGGACGCCGGCGATGGGACGAGTAACGAAGCTGGTCCGTGCGGCCCCGGCCTATCCCCTGCTGCTGCCGGGGATGCTGTGGCTTGCGGTCTTCTTCTTCGTCCCCATGTACTACCTGCTCGACATGTCGACCAGGACGGGGAACCTGATCGAGGGGTTCGCGCAGACGTACCACTTCGCCAACTACACCGACGCGATCACCTCGAACAAGGAGCAGCTGATTCGGTCGCTGATATACGCCGGATCGGCGACCGTGCTCGCGTTCCTGATCGCCTACCCGCTGGCGTATGCGATCGCCTTCCGGGGCGGCCGGTTCAAGAACCTGCTGCTGATGCTGGTGATCGCGCCCTTCTTCACCAACTACCTGATCCGGACGCTGGCCTGGGAGACGATCCTGGCCGACCACGGGATCGTCACCCATACGCTGAAGACGCTGCAGGTGCTCTCGGTGACCGATGCGCTCGGGTTCACGTCCGGCGAACGGCTGCTGGCAACGCCGCTCGCCGTGGTCACCGGCATCACGTACAACTACCTGCCGTTCATGACGCTGCCGCTCTACGTCAGCCTCGAGAAGATCGACAAGCGGCTGCTCGAGGCGGCGCTCGACCTGTACGCCAACCGGCCCCGGGCGTTCTTCAGGATCACGATGCCGCTCTCGCTGCCGGGCATCTTCGCGGGCACGCTGCTCACCTTCATCCCGGCGATCGGCGACTACATCAACGCCTACCTGCTCGGGTCGACCCAGACGACGATGATCGGAAACGTCATCCAGAGCAAGTTCCTGACGTTCAACGACTACCCGTCCGCCGCAGCGCTGTCGTTCACGCTGATGGCGGGCATCCTCGTCTTCATCATCATCTACGCGCGCATCCTGGGCACGGAGGAGTTGGCCTGATGACGACCGAGGCCGAGTTCCCCGCCACCGCCCTGCAGCCGGCCGCCGACACCACGGCCGCTCGGCCGCCGAGCCGGTTCTGGGCGAAGGTGCGCTACCACGTGCTGACGGTCTACGCGGCGCTGGCGTTCCTCTACCTGCTGATCCCGATCGCCGTCGTGATCGTGTTCAGCTTCAACGACCCGCCGGGGCGCTTCAACTTCACGTGGCACAAGTTCTCGACCGCCGCCTGGCAGCATCCGTTCGCGACCCCGGGGATCGAGGACGCTGTGATCCTGTCGCTCAAGGTCGCCGTGCTCTCCACGGTGATCTCGACCGTGCTCGGCACCCTGATCGCGCTCGCGCTGACGCGGTACCGGTTCTGGGGCCGCAGCCTGACGAACTTCGTCATCTTCCTGCCGATGGCAACGCCGGAGATCGTGATGGGCTCGTCCCTGCTGACGCTGTTCATCACCATCAGCTTCAGCCGCGGCTTCACCACCATCCTGATCGCCCACGTCATGTTCAACATCAGCTACGTCGTGGTGACCGTGAAGGCGCGCATGGCCGGCTTCGACCGCCGGCTCGAGGAGGCCGCGATGGACCTCTACGCGAACGAGTTCACGACCTTCCGCCGCATCACACTGCCGCTGATCATGCCCGGCGTGATGGCGGCCGCACTGCTCGCCTTCGCCCTCTCCATCGACGACTTCGTCATCACCCAGTTCAACGCCGGGCCCGACATCACGTTCCCGCTGTTCATCTACGGCGCGGCGCGCACCGGCGTGCCGGTGCAGGTGAACGTGATCGGTTCGATGATCTTCCTCACCGCCGTCCTGCTGATGGTGATCAACCTGATCGTGCAGAACCGCCGCTCCAAGCGCGACGCGGTCATCAGCCGCGGAGCGGTGCGCGCGGCGCAGGTCGCCGAGGCGACGTAGACCGAGGGGTTTGCCCGCTCCTCAGGGCTATACTCGGCCACCGTGCGCCTCTTCGCCGACCATGAGCAGATCGTCGTCTGCCATGATCGGACATCGGGGCTGCGCGCCATCATCGCCGTCCACGACACGACGCTCGGGCCCGGGCTGGGCGGGATCCGCATGTGGACGTACCCGAGCGACGAGGCGGCGCTCACGGACGTGCTTCGCCTGTCGGAGGGCATGACCTACAAGAACGCGCTGGCCGGGCTCGACCTTGGCGGCGGCAAGACGGTCGTCGTCGGCGACCCGCGCACCGACAAGACACCCGAGAAGTTCCAGGCGCTGGGGCGGTTCATCGACCGGCTGGGCGGCTCCTACCTGGCGGCCGAGGACGTCGGCACGACCACGGAGGATGCCGAGCAGGTGGCCACGCAGACGAGGTTCATCACCGGTCTCCCCGTCGAGCGCGGCGGGTCCGGCGACCCGTCGCCCATGACCGCCTGGGGCGTCTTCCGCGGAATGCGCGCGGCGCTGGCCGAGGCTGGGCTGGGCGAGGACTACCGCGGCGTGCGGGTGGCCGTGCAGGGCGCCGGCCACGTCGGCGCGGACGTCGCCCGCCACCTGCTCGAAGCGGGGGCCGAGGTGACCGTGGCGGACATCCACGAGGACCGGGTCGCCCCGCTGGCGCAGGCCGGAGCGGCCATCGCGCCCGCCGACGAGATCCATGCCGTGGAGTGCGAGGTCTACTGCCCCTGTGCGCTGGGCGCGGTGATCCGGCCGGAGACGATCGGCAGGCTCCGCTGCAGGGTCGTGGCCGGCGCCGCGAACAACCAGCTCGCCGACGCCTCGATGGGCGACGAGCTGAGGCGCCGGGGCATCGTCTATGCCCCGGACTTCGCAATCAACGCGGGCGGGGTCATCAACATCGGCGACGAGCTGATCGGGGACGGTTACGACGCCGAGCGGGCGCGGCGCAGCGTCGAGCGGATCGAGCAGACGCTGGGCGACGTGTTCGAGCGGGCCCGACGCGACGGCGTGGCACCGGCGCGCGCAGCGGAGCAGATGGCGCGCGAGCGCATCGTCGCCGCGCGCTCCGCCGCCGTGCGGTGATCCCGCTTCACGACAACGTCCCCACCCGCAGCCGGCCGGTGGTGACGATCTCGCTGATCGTCATCAACTTCGCCATCTTCCTGGGCGAGATCTATGGCCCCGACCAGCACCTCCGCACGACCCGCGGGAAGATGTACCTGGTGGACGGGCAGACAGCGCTCACCTCGGAGTACGGCTTCGTCCCGTGCGAGGTGCAGCACATCTGCCGGCTCGGCGACGACCGGGTCGACCTCGGCGCCAACGCGCCCTTCATCGTCCATCACGTGCCGGTGCTGCTGACGGTCTTCACGTCCATGTTCCTGCACGGCGGCTGGGCGCACGTCGGCTTCAACATGCTGTTCCTCTGGATCTTCGGCAACAACGTCGAGGACCGGCTGGGCAGGCCGCGGTTCATCGCCTTCTACCTGCTCGGCGGCCTGGCGGCGGCCGGACTGCAGTGGTTCGCCTCCCGCGGCAGCGACGTGCCCACCATCGGCGCGTCCGGCGCGATCGCGGCCGTGCTGGCCGGGTACCTGGTGCTCTACCCGCGGGCGATGGTGATCACCCTGATCGGCTGGATCCCGATCCCGGTGCCCGCCATGGTGTTCCTGGTCGTCTGGATCCTGCTGCAGGTGGTGGGGGCAACCGCCGGCGTCGGCGCGGTCGGGGCGGACTCCGGCGGCGTGGCGTACTTCGCGCACGTCGGCGGGTTCGTGTTCGGGCTGCTGACCGTGAAGCTGTTCGACCGGGGCGTGCCGCCCTAGATCATCTATCCGGCGGCGCCGACGCCGAAGGCCTGCATCGTCAGCACGACCCGGTCCGAGCGAAGGACGGCGTTTGGATGCAGCCGGTGCGACGGCAGGTCGCGCGGATCGTCGCCCCGCCGGGCCTCGTCGACCGAGACGGTCTGCTCGTACAGGTCGAGCCGCACCTCGTACTCGTACCAGGAGATGTCCCAGGCGACGCAGATCGAGACGACACGCGGCAGCTCGCATCCCTCCACGGCGACGTTGACGACCGGGTCGCCCAGGCTGCGCGAGATCGCGACGACGCGGTCGACGTGCGACGACCGGTTGAAGGCCTCGAGCGCCATCCGGCGGATCTGGCGGGCGTCGCCCTCCGTGCGGCGGGCCTCCGCCAGATCGGCGTACCGGCGCCGCTCGTGCTCGAGCTCCTGCTCCAGCTGCGCCATCCGCGACTCCAGCCGCTCCACCGTCGCGGTCTGCTCGTCGAGCTTCGCAGCCACCTGGTGGTGCCGGCTGATCTCGGTGCGGTGCGCGGCCTCAGCCTGCGCGGCCCGCTCGTCGCTGCGCCGCTTCTCGTCGGCCATGGCGCGCAGCTCGCGGTCGCGGCGCCGCAGCTCGTTCGCCACGTCCTTCATCTCGCGCTTGACGCTCCGCAGCTCTCCGGCCTGCTGCTCGGCCTTCGCCAGGGCGCTTCGCACCTGGTCGAGGTCGAACTCGACGGACTGCAGCTGGTTTCGCAGCCGGTCGATCAGCCCCTCGCGCTCGCGCAACGCGGCGTCGCGCGGCGGATTGGCGTGCACCGCGACGATCGGCCGGCCGTCCGCACGCCAGCCGCGGCGGTCAGCCTGCTCGTAGCAGAGCGGGCAGACCTTGAGGAACCGCTTCGACGCGGGGTCCTGGTACAGCCGCGCGGGCTCGCCCACCAGCAGATGGCGCCGGCAGAGCGCGCAGCTCGCAGTGTTCTCGGCGATGCTCGTCAATTCCCGTCCTCCGCAGATCGAGCGGACCCGGGAGCATATCGTCTCGGGGAAGGGGCGGGGGCGCCGGGGTCGAAGGTGGGGTGTTTCGCGCCGGCCGCTAGCAGGTGGCGGGCGCGCTGCTGTCGGCAGCCGCGATCGCCATCGATGCCGGATCCGTGTCGATGTCCATCTGCACGAAGCCCGGCATGTGCGTCGTGATCAGGGTCATGCCGTTGCGCGTGGGCGACAGGCACACGCTCGACGGCAGCGCATGGCGATATGGCGAGTATCGGATGCGGGCGAGGTAGCGGCCGGGCCCGGACACCCGCACAACCACCCGCTCCTGGCCGAGGTATGTGAGCTTCGCGTGGTCGCCCGGCGGAGCGGTGACGATCGGCGTCGCGGCCGGCAGCTCGTAGAACGTCCAGTGACGCGTGCGGCCGACCACCATCAGGCCGGACTTGCCGCTGCGGAGCAGCGCGGCCTCCCGGATCGAGCTGTAGTCGAGCGGCGCGTCGGGCAGCAGCACGTACCGCACGCCCACAGATCGCAGCCACGCCCGGAACGCCGCGGGCGACATGTTGTCGTTGTACAGCGAGCCGTTCTGCGGGAAGTCCTCCTGCCGGAACCAGCCGCGCGCCAGCGGCACGCCGGCACGTGCCACGTAGTAGGCCTCCCAGTGCCCCCATGTGGAGACGGCCTCGACCCGGAAGCCGTCCGACTGCGCCTGGTGGTCGTGGAGGAACTGGAGCGCCGGGCGCCAGTATGCGCGGGCGGCGGCGGGGTTCTCCCACGCGGAGTAGGCATCGCGCACCTTCGGCCCGACCTGCACGCCGACGGCGAGCGCGATGATCGGGATCACGATCAGCCGCGAGCGCCGCGGGTTGAGGTTCGCGGTCAGCCACAGCATCGGTGCGCCGGCGATCGCGAACAGACGGCTCGGGTTCGAGCCGATCGGGCCCTTGAGCAGGAACGCGATCAGATTGAGCGCCAGGTAGACGGCGAACATCGCCCGCATCGACCGCGTCCGCGCATGGCGGCCCGCCACCCACAGTCCGGCGAGCGAGAAGACGAGGACGATACCGGCGTCCGCGAAGTCGTAGGGATACCAGCCCTCGCTGGGAAAGGCACGCTGCAACACCACGCCGAGCACGAACACGATCACGACCGACGCCAGTGCCACCCGGTGCAGCCGCAGCGTGTGCAACGGCCGCGCCTGGCCGAGCAGCACCCCGGCCAGCACCGCGCAGAGCAGCGAGAAGGACAGCGGGCTGAACGCGAGCGTCAGCAGCACCGCAACGGCGAAGAGGAAACGGCGGCCGCGCTGGAGCAGCAGCAGCGCCCCCAGCGAGGTGGCGATCCCGGCCAGGAACGGATAGGTGCCGCCGATCATCATGATGAACGGCGCCGTCACGGCGAAGGTGATGCTGGGCCCGCGGGCGGCGGCACCCCACTCCCGCCGGCAGACGAGCGCGAAGCAGCCTCCCATCACCGCCGAGCAGGGGACGAGCACCCCGAGCTGCCCGACGTGCGCGGCGAGCGGGTAGTAGAGCATGCTGTAGTTGACGAACTCGTAGCGGCCCGCGTACCAGTAGTTGTTCCAGACGTCGAACCCGCCGTGCGTGTAGAGCCAGGTCTGGAACAGGTGGGACGGGGCGTCGATGCCCGGCACCATCAGCGCGCCGAGCAGCAGCGTCACACCACCCGCGATCAGGGTGCATGCGAGCGCCAGCATGTTCCGGGGCGCCACGCGGTCAAGGGCTGCGGGCCGGGCGTTCAACGCACCTGCACCATACCCATAGGCACAGCCGGATCATGTGCAGTGGATGTGAAAGACGTAGTGCACCGGGCAGGGTTCGAGCAGCACCGGCGGCCGCGGCGTCTGGGTGAAGTCGAAGTCGCGGCGCAGGTCGCCGAGCAGCGGCTCGTTCTCCCGCACGTCCGGCCGGCTGTCGGGCCGGCCGTCCGTGGCAGGGTCGATGCGGGCGCCACCGAGAAAGTCGTCCTCGATGAACTTGATGTAGGCGTCGAACGACAGCGTCTGGTGATCGACCATGCCCCGCCGCGCGTACGGCGAGATGACCAGGCCCGGCACGCGCAGGCCGTACCCGTTCGCGTCGACGTGCGGCGGCTGGACATGGTCGTAGAAGCCGCCCCAGTCGTCCCAGGTGACGAAGATGGCCGTCGACTTCCAGTCCGGCCCGGACATGACGGCGTTGACCACGTCGGTCACCCAGCGCTGGCCGTTCGAGACGAGCGCCGGTGGATGCTCGGAGGAACGCTGCGAGGGCGCTATCCAGCTCACTGCCGGCAGGCGGCCCGCCCGCGCGGCGGTGAAGAAGGCATTGGCCGGCTGGATGGCCCCCAGCTGCCCGGTTCGCTCCACGTCGGTGAACCGCGGCAGCGGGTTCCAGATCGACGGCTTCGCCGCACGCTGCCGGGGAAGCCTGCAAACCATGTCCCCGTCGGCGCAATCCGGGTCGCGGCCGGCGGCGACGTAGTACCGCCACGAGACGTGACGTCGGTGGAGCAGATACGTGAGGTCGGTCCACGGGTAGGCGGCTCCCCGCGGCACCGCGTCCGGCGGCAGCGGCAGACCCTCGGGATCGGAGACGCAGCTCATCGGATCGAACGCCGACCGGCACCGCGCCGACCACGCCGAGACCTCGAACAGGTGCGCCGCCAGGCTCCAGCCGATCGTGGGCTCGAACATGTGATCCTGCAGAACGAACTCCCGAGCGTAGCGCCAGTAGTTCGGGATCTCGCGCGCCGTGTGGTATCCCATCACGTCCGGATGCTGCGGGTGCAGGTCGCAGATGCCCTTGCTGGCGTGGGCCATGCACCATCGGAAGTGGGCGCTGGTGACGGCCGCACTGATGAATCCGTCCATCGCGCCGCCGTCGATCGACTTGAGGGCGTCCGATGCATGGTGAGGCCCGCCGTCCTGCTTGTCCGCGAGGTCGTGGAACGGCGCCAGGCAGTGCCCGGTGTCCGGGTTGGGAAGGCAGCTGGTGAGCCGGCCGCCTGCGTCCCTCGGCAGCCCGTCGGCTCCGGGGAACGTGCCGAAATACGTGTCGAACGAGCGGTTCTCCTGCATCACCACGACGACGTGGCGGATCTTGTGGATCCCCTGCAGGCCACGCGGGGCGCCGCCCGACCCGGTCGACCGGACGGCCACGGCCACGACCACGGCGACCACGATGACCACCACCGCGAGCACCGCGGCCACCCGAATGTTCGAGCGCACCGGCGAACCCTACAGGGCGACTCCTGCCCCATCGGCCGCAGCCCCATCCGGAAGCGGCCCGAGCCCTGCGACCAGCATCCGGATAAGGCGGTCATACGACGTGTCGGTTGAGACATCGAGGCCGAACGCGCCGATCCGGTCAAGCGCGACGAATCCGTGGACGGCGCTGCGCAGCGCCCGGATGGCGTGAACCGTGTCCTCGTCCGACATGCGCCACGGCTCGAGCAGCCGCGCGAACAGCTGCACGAGCTCGGCGGCCGGCGCGGCCTGCTCGCTGTCGTCCGCGGGGGCGCGCTGCATGGCGGCGTAGCGGCCCGGGTGTGCGAGCGCGTAGCGGCGGTACGCATCGGCCGCGGCCCGTACCGCGTCCGCCCCGCTGCGCCCGGCCACCGCCGTGAGGACGGCGGCATGCACGTCCCGCAGCGCCGTGGCGGCCAGGCCGGCGCGGACGTCGCTGAGCCCGTTGACGTGGTTGTAGAGCGACGGGCTGCGGACGCCGAGGTCTGCGGCCAGGCGGGCGAGCGTCAGCTGCTCCAGGCCGTCGCTGTCGGCGAGCGAGCCGGCGGCGCTGATCACCGCCTCGCGGGAGAGGCCGCGGCGGCTCATGCCCGCTCCGCCCGGCGGATCGCCTCGTCCATCCGTTGCACCGGGTGCTCGACGATGGAGCCGTGACCGGGAGCGAGCCGCTCCGGGCGGAGATCACGCAGTGCGCGGGCGGTCTGGAGCGCAGTCGGGGCATGCCAGGTCGCCATCGAGACGAGCGGGAAGCGGCGGGGCGAGCGAGCGGCCGTGGCCACGCCGCCGAGCGTGGAGTAGGCGTCGCCGCTGATCAACGTCCCATCGCGGGTGTCGAGCAGGGCGACATGGCCCGGTGTGTGGCCGGGCGCTGCGACCACCTCGAGCGAGCCGACTCGCCCGCCGGGCACGAGGAATCCCGTGGGCCTTGTGGCGGCGCCCGTGTAGCTGCCGCGCAGGCGGGCGTCGGCGGGCTCGTCGGGGTCCGGCGCCGTGTCCTTGGCAAGCAGCCGAGCGTCGCGCTCGGAGATGAGCACCTCGACGCCGGGCAGCTCGCCGGCCAGCGCGTCCAGCTGGCCGATGTGGTCGCCGTGGGCGTGGGTCAGCGCGACGCGGACGATCGGCCGCCCGAGGTCGCGGGCGGCCCGCAGGATCGGCCGGGCGCCGCCTGCGATGGTCGTGTCGACGAGCGTCAGCCCGTCCTCCTCCTGGACCAGGTAGGCGTTGACGAAGCCGAAGCGGGTGACGCGGGTAACGGCGGTGGCTGTCGTGGTGCTGGGCATTCCGGACTCCTTTACTAACATGATTAGTCTAAAGACTAACATTCATAGTAGACACCGTCAAGCAAGCTGGCAGCGAGCTCCGGCGGCGGAAGTGGTAACCGAGGAGGTGGTGAGTCACCGGCTGACGGAGACCAGAACGACGGCGACGATGCCGGTGATGAAGATGCCATCGAAGGTGCCGGCTCCTCCGATCGATGCGACGGGAGCGCCAAGCGCGCGGATCCGGTGCAGGTTGAGGAGATCCGCTCCGATCAAGGTGCCTGCTGTTCCGGAGACATAGGCGGCAGCGGCAGCGTCATGAGGCGAGGCGACGACGAGCGCCGCCGCCGCTGCGAGCACCGCCGGTAGCAACGCGGGCACGACGATGCCGACGCCCGGTACGGGCCGCGCCACCAGCTTCACGCCGACGGTGACAACGGCCGCTGCGGCCAGCGACGACGTCCAGGCGCCCGTGTGGTCAAGCACCCACACCGATACCCCCGCCGGGATCAGAGCGCCTCCGACGTTGACGGCGATCAACGTCTCCCGTGGCCGCAGGATCTGCGGCACGACGTAGACAACGCCGAACACGACCACCCGGCGAGCGGTCACCATCGGTTGCGACCGCATCCAGGCCACGGGAATGTTCAAGCCGCTGCCGAGCAGCTCGAGGGCCAACAGCACGAACGCCGTCGTCGCGCTGATGCCGAGCTCGCCGTAGGCATACCGCAGCGTTCCGATCTGCACGAGCACGACCAGTGCAACCAGCAACCCCAGCAACACCGCGAGGAATGGCGCCGAGAGCGGAAAGAAGTGCGGGCGACGGTCCACCGTTGGGATCATCTCCAAGAACATGGCATCAGGAGCGGGGACTGGACGGTGGGTTCGGCCGGACTGCCGCGCTGGTGGGTTGGCCGCGCCGGCCGGCGTCAGTTGGCCAGCAGGATGCCCAGGGCGTCGAGCGCAAACAGTCCAGCCAGCACCAGCAAGGCGTAGACGGTGACCTTCGGCTGGCGCCGCGCCGTCCCCTCCTGCGCGCGTTTCATCAGGCTGACGGCACTCTGTCCGAAGAACAGGTAGATCACCACAGGCGCCCACACCAGAATGGAGGCGACCGCGATGTACAAGACGGCCAGCACGACCTGCGCCGATGATCGAAGGCCGGCCGTGGTGATCACCGTCGCGGCCAGCGCAGCCAGCACCAGCCGTTTTGCACCGCCGATGCCGAGCAGGATGCCCGCGCCGAGGGCCGTCCCCAGGCCGACACGACCGAGCCGCTCGAGCAGTCGCTGCGTACGCTCGCTGCCGGCATCGCGCTGGGCGGCGAGCAGCCGTGGCGCGGCGCGCGCCAGCCAGACCAGCGCAGCCGCGAAGACGAGTTCGATCACCGCCTGGGCACCGGACCGACGACCGTCTCCCAGTGTGCCTACCTCGACGACCAGAAGGATGGTGAACACGACGATCTGCGCAACGACGAAGCCGGCTGCGAACGCGAGCGCTTGGGGCCGGCCCGCTCGCATCACGGCGATCGTCGCGGCGAAGGCGAGCGGGCTGGCCCCGGCCAGCAGCGCATAGAGCACCACCTGCAGCACGCCATGGAGCATCCGCTGATGCTACGGCGCCCCGGCCGCCGTCGTGGTCACGACACGCATCACGCGATCCGGTGCCGCGGCCGGAGCGCTGCCTTCCGGCACGTCTCGTCGAGCGCCCGCACCCGCAGGAGGAGTGGAGCGGATCGGGATCGAGCGGGGCGACGGCGCCGCCGCCGTCGTGGTCAACGTAGGCGAGTCCGGTCACCTTGCCGGTGACGGTCTCGCCCGGCTGCTGCGGAATCCAAGCCTACACCTACGCCAGCCTGCTGATCCACGAGGGCCGATCGCTGCCCTACGTGACCGCGGCTCTGGGCCATAGCAGCGCGAAAACCACGCTCGACCACTACGCACACCTGTACGCCGAGGCGGAGCTGGGCACAGGGGTCCGGATGGCCGACGCGGTACCAGGCCCACTGGGGTGTGCGGAAGGACGTTGCGCCCACTCCGCGCCGACTCCGCCAAGCGGCGCCCTCATAATGGCCAAAGACCCGCGCCTGCTGAGAGCAGGCACGAGCCATCAGCCACGTGCGATTAGCAGGAATATGTGGTTGTTGTTGCCGTCGCGGTGGGAGTGAGCTGGTGGTGGCTCCCTTTGAGCACGTAGAGCACGAAGCTTACGGTGCTTCCGACCGGCGCCCCTGCGACGGTGCCGGTGAACGTCGCCTGGCCATTGCCGTGGAACCAGGCGTGATCGGAATCGATCGCCGCACCTTGCGAGTACTCGTAGATCCGGGCCTCCTTCTTACCCGTGTAGTCGAACGTCATCGAGACCGAGTAGACGCGATGCAACTCGCTCCCGGATTGGATCGTGCCGCCACAGGTAACTTGCCACGAGCCGATCGAGTCGCTGGGTGGAGCGGCTGCAACCGGTGCCACGGCGAATCCCAGCATTGCGATCAGAATGCCAACGACAATAGTCATGCGACGCATAGTTGACCTCCCTGAAGGTGGATGAGCAGGAGCGAGCCTCTCCATCGTCGACTCCTCCTCTCCATAGGAGCATCCGCAGAGCTACGCAAACAGGGCTGCGGCAAACTACCCCGATGGGGATACCGGAGCCGTGGGCCAACTGAGAAGGACGCTCGCCCTGTACGCAATACGTACGCAGCCGGGCCGGTGCGGCGGCTGCACCAGGCCGCGCCGGGCGCTTAGACCGGCTCAACCAGGCCGTTTTCGAGGAATGGAGCGGATCGGGATCGAACCGACGACCTTCTGGTTGCAAACCAGATGCTCTCCCAACTGAGCTACCGCCCCGGGAGCCTCAGTCTACCGTGCGGTGCCGCGGCGGCAGCAGCCGGAGCGGCGCCCAGTCGGCCCCGGCCCGGGACCGCGCGAGCCGGCTCCGCAGCGACAGCAGCAGCTGCGTCAGCTCCGGATCCTGCTCGAAATCGGGCCGCAGCCCGGCGACGACGCACTCGCCGTCGTCCCAGAACGGGCAGCCGGCCTCCGGGCAGGGCTCGACGCGGTCGGACGCCAGCTGCAGATCACAGAGATGGGTGTCGGAGCGCGCGCTCATGCCGTCTGCCGCTCCGCCTCGGCATGGACGTCCGTGACGCCAACCGGCGTCCCGGACAGCACGGGGCACGGCGCGTGGGCGAGCACACCCGTCACGGTGCTGCGGCTGACGATGCTCCGGAACGCGCCCCAGCCGTGCGAGCCGATCACGATCATGCGCACCTGGTGGTCGGCGGCGTAGCGGCAGATCTCGACCGCTGGTGAGCCCTCGAGGAGCACGGTCTCCGCGTCGACCCCGGCCGCGGTCGCCTGCTCGGCCGCGTGGGCCAACGCCTCCTCCGCCCACTGCCGCTCCGCCTCGACGACGTCAGGCCCGAAGTACGTGGGCGGCACACCGAACGTGCTCGTGTAGACGGGATGCCAGACGGCCACGAACACCACGCGGTCGCCGAGGCAGCGGGCCAGATCGAGCCCGGTCTCCGCCGCGGCCCGCGCGGGGTCCGAGCCGTCGGTTGCGATCAGGATGGTGGACACGGCGCACCTCCGTGCGATTGGTTCGTTCCTGGTCGCATCCTGCCGCCGCGCCCGCGCCGCCGCCTCCGTCCCGGCCACCACCCCACTGCGGAGTTTCCGCAGATCCCTCGAGGCTCACCCCACCCGCGCGAATCGTGGTCTTCCCTGACGCCGGGCCCCCGCGCCGGCCGTACCGTGACCTGCACCATGTCCGTGACAGCCGTCGATCATCACCCCGCGCTCCCGGTTGCGATCTGCGAGCGCCGCCAGTTCGACCGAGCGGCGCTCCGCGCGCTCTGCAGCCACGACGACCACCTGCGCGTGGTGGTCGAGGCAGCCGATGGCGACGAGCTGCTGGAGCACCTGCCGGCCGACGAGCGCCTCGTCATCCTGGTCGGACGCTCGACGCTCCGCGAGGAGGGGGCGAGCCTGGTCGGGCGAATCCGGTCAGCCCTTCCCCAGGCCCGCATCGTGCTGGTCGGCATCGGCGGCGAGCTCGCTCCCGCGGCCGCCCTCGACATGGGCGCGGACGGGTTCCTGCCCCGCGACGGCGATCTCGTCGAGCAGCTCGCGGCCGTCTACGGCTGATCGCCCGGCTCGGGCACCGGGATGCTGGCACTGACGCGCGTCCCCCGCCCCGGCTCGCTCGCGATCTCGATCGTGCCTCCGACCAGCGCCGCCCGCTCCCGCATCCCCATCAGGCCGTACCCGGAGCTCGGCAGCTCCTGGTCGATGCCGCTGCCGTTGTCCTCGACGTTGACCTCGAGGCGGCCGTCCTCGCGCGAGACGGCCACGGACACCTCGGTTGCGTCCGCGTGCTTGACGACGTTCGTCAACGCCTCCTGCACGAGCCGGTAGAGGGTGTCCTCCACCTCCCGGGGAAGCTCGCCGCTCGCACGCGTGGGCAGGTCGAGCGACATGCTGACGTCGATCCCCGCGCCCCGGATCCTGGCGCCGAGCGCCTCGAGCGCCGGCTGCAGGCCGGCGTCGTCCAGCACCGCCGGCCGCAGCTCGCCGATCAGGTGCCGCAGCGAGCGGATGCCGGCCGTGAGCTGCTCGATGACGTCGTCGAGCACACGGTGGATCGCTTCGACGTCGTTCGACCGGCGGGCCGACCCGAGCAGCAGCTTCAGGCTGGCCATGTCCTGCAGCGTCTCGTCGTGGAGCTCTCGCGCCCATCGCCGGCGCTCGCCCTCGGACGCCTCGATGCTGCGGCGCAGACGCTCCTGGGCCACGTTCTGGCCGGTCGCAACCGCCGTCGCGCCGCTGCTCGCGAACGCCTCGAGCACCCGCTGGTGGTCGGCGGTGAACCGGGCCGACCCGTCGAGCGGGTCGAGCGCGCAGATGACACCCACGCAGGAGGTGCGGAAGACCAGCGGCACCACCAGGCCGGCGCGGGCGACGATGCCGGCCATCACCGGCGTGGGCGACCCGTCGTCGTGGATGTGCAGCGAGCGCTGCCGGTTGATGACCTCGGCCACGGCCGTCCCCATCAGCGGCACCACCTGCCCCTCCAGCTCGCGGTCGAGCCGGCCGGCGACCGCGCGGATCGTAAGCGTCCTCGCGTCGTAGAGGGCGATCAGCATCGAGTCGGCCTCGACCAGCGCGCGCCCGCGCTTGGCGATCAGCTCGAGGATGCGGTCGAGCTCGGTCTCGCCGCCGACCGCGCGCGCGACGGCGAGCGACGCCTCGAAGCCGGCGACCGCCCGCGCGAGCTCCTCGCTGCGGCGCGTCGCATTCTCGTAGAGGCGCGCGTTCTCGATTGCGATGCCCGCCCACTCGGCCAGCACCACCGCCGCCTCCTGGTCGGCCTCGTCGAACTCCCCGGACTCCTTGTCGGTCATGTACAGGTTCCCGTAGACCTGGTCGCGGATCCGCAGCGGCACGCCGAGGAACGTCCGCATCGGCGGGTGCCCGGCGGGAAAGCCGTAGGAGCGGGGATGCTCGCTGACGTCCGCCAGCCGCAGCGGGCGGGGATCGCTGATCAGCACCCCGAGCACGCCGTTTCCGCGCGGCAGGTCGCCGATCCTGGTGCGTGTCTCCTCGTCCAGGCCGACCGTGAGGAAGCGATCGAGCGCGTCGCCCCGCTCGTTGAGGACGCCGAGCGCCGCGTAGCGGGCGCCCGTCAGATCGCGTGCCGCCTCGACCACGTCCATCAGCAGCACCTCGAGGTCGAGCTCCGCCACCAGCCGGCGGCCGATGGCGATCAGCCGCCTCAGCCGCAGCTCGTCCATCGAGCCGTGGCTCAGTGCCGTCTCAGCCGGCGTCATCCGAGGCGTCGAGCATGCCGTTCTCGAGCGCGTAGCTGACCAGCTCGGCACGCGACCGCAGCCGCAGCTTCTGCATGATGTGGGCGCGGTGCGTCTCGGCGGTGCGAACGGAGATGTAGAGCATCTTGGCGATCTCCTGGTTCGTGTGCCCGCGGGCGAGCAGCCGCAGCACCTCGTGCTCGCGCTCGGAGAGCGGATCTGCCTCCGCCTTCTCCCGCTCCGCCATGTCGGCCTGCATCACCCGGGCGCCCAGCTCCGGATGCAGGTAGCGGCCGCCGGACGAGATCTCGTGCACCGCCTGCAGCAGGTCGGTCTCGGCGGCATCCTTGAGGATGTAGCCATTCGCCCCGTTGGCGAACGCCTGCCGCACGTGGTGCGGGTCGTCCTCCATGGAGAGGATCAGGACGCGGCTGTCCGGAGCCTCGGCGCGCAGCCGGCCGATCGCCTCGACGCCGTCGCCGTCGGGGAGCCGCACGTCGAGCAGGATCATGTCCGGCTTGTGGCGGCGCACCTTGAAGACGGCGTCCGCGAGATCACCGGCCTCGTCGACCACCTCGAACTCGTCGTCGGAGTCGAGCAGCATGCGCAGGCCGGCGCGCACGACTGTGTGATCGTCGACGAGAAGCAGACGCTGCATCCGCCAATTATGACGGACGGCGAGCGATCAGGCTGTGGCAGCCTCCGAAGCGGTTGTCCAGACCCGGCCTTCGGTCAGCACCTGCGGGTTCGAGACGAGCCTGCCGAGGCGGGTGACCTCCGACAGCGGCAGCGACGCGGCGAGCGATCGAACGCTGGTGACCGCCCGCTCTCCCTCGAAGACGAGCACGAGCTGCTGGTCACCCAGGAAGGCGAGGTGGCGATCGAAGCCCTTCGCGGCCAGGTCGAACGGCGGTCCCTGGTCGAGCATGCGGGCGAGCTCCTCGCGCTTGCCGGGGCGGATCTGTGCGGTGACAACGACGGTGTGGTTCATGTCGGCTCCTTCGGGTCGTCGCGCTCAGCATGCCAGCCCCCCGGCCGGCGTGCCTCGTGGGAGCTAGCAGACGGCGTGCGGGAATCCCGCACCCGCCGTGTGGCCGGCCCGGACGCCGCCGCCCGCCCCCGCGCCGACCATGAGCGGACTGCCTGCCATGTCGGAGAAGGAGCACGTCATGTTCGATACCGTCGTACTGGCCCTGGACGGCTCGCCGGAGTCGGTCGCCGCCGCCCGCTACGCACGCGAGCTAGCCGGAGAGCACGGGGCCATCAGGGCCGTCCACGTCCGCGAGATCCTGCTCGGGCGCGGCGGCGGACAGCCCGTGAACGCGAACGAGGACGAGATCGTCACGGACGTCCGGCGGACGATGGATGAGCTGAAGGCCGGCGGCGCCGACGTCACGCTCGAGGTCGCGACCGCCGCGTCGGGCGGCCCCGCGCAGGCCATCGCCGAGATCGCGCGCCGCTCCTCGGCCGACGTGATCGTGATGGGCACGCGCGGCCGCGGCCAGGTGGCCGGGCTGCTGCTCGGTAGCGTCACCCAGCGCCTTCTGCACCTCGCCCATTGCCCCGTGTTCGCCGTGCCGCCGGGTGCCGTGTCGAAGACGGCCGAGGCGCCCGCGACCGGCGCCGCAGCCGGCGCGTGACACCGCCGTTCCGCCATCGCCCGTCCGCGTTCCGAAAGCGGCGGGCGATGGCTGATCCGGCCGCCTGACCGGGAACTCAAGGTACCGGCCCCAAAGGCCGATGCCTTGGGTGATGGCTCGGCCCAGTCCCCGACGTGTGCCCGCGCACACGCCCGCGCCCGCCTCCCCCCAGGGGCGGTGGGTCGACCGATGGCTGGAAACGGTCGCGGATCTCGCTGCCCTGAAGGACAGCCATCCGATGCTGGACGCGGTGATCGACGAGGTCGACGGTCGCATGATCCGCATCGGCGACCAGTGGCTGGCCGACTTCGCGTCGTGCAACTACCTCGGCTTCGACCTCGACCGCGAGATCATCGAGGCGGTACCCGCCTATCTCGACGCCTGGGGCACCCATCCCAGCTGGTCGCGGCTGCTCGGATCGCCGGTGCTCTACGAGCAGATCGAGGAGCGGCTGACTGAGCTGCTCGGCTGCGAGGACTCGCTGGTGCTGCCGACCATCACGCACATCCACACCTCCGTGATCCCCGTGCTCGCCGGGTCGGGCACGATCTTCCTCGACAGCCGGGCGCACAAGACCATCTACGACGGCTGCCAGGTCGCCCGGAGCCACGGCGCCACCGTCAGGCGCTTCCGCTTCGAGGACGCCGCTCACCTCGACGAGCTGCTGTCCCAGCCGGGGGCGCAGCCGCGCATCATCTGCATGGACGGCGTGAACAGCATGACGGGCAATGCTCCCGACCTGCCGGCGTTCGCCCGCGTCGCCCGCGCCCACGATGCCCTGCTCTACGTCGACGATGCACACGGCTTCGGCGTCATCGGTGAGCGTGCGCCGGAAGAGCTATGCAGCTACGGCACCCGCGGCAACAGCCTCGTGCGCCACGTGGGCGAAAGCTACGAGAACCTGATCCTGGTCGGCGGCTTCTCGAAGTCCTACTCATCGCTGCTCGCGTTCATCGCCTGCCCTGCCGAGCTGAAGACGATGCTCAAGGTGGCGGCGCCGCCCTACCTCTACTCGGGGCCGTCGCCGGTGGCGTCGCTTGCGACGGTGCTGGCCGGATTCGACGTCAACGACCGACGCGGAGACGTTCTCCGCGCCTCGATCGCGGCGAAGACGGCGCGGGTGCTCGACTGCCTGCACCGGGCCGGCGTGTACACCCCCAACCACTCCGGCTTACCGATCGTCGAGGTGCCGCTGGCGGATCACGAGCGGATCGGCGAGGTCGGCCGCATGCTGTTTCACCGCGGCATCTACGTGACGCTGGCCGCCTATCCGCTGGTGCCCCGCGAGGAGGTGGGCTTCCGGGTGCAGATCACCGCGGCCAACACCGACGCCGAGGTCGACCGCCTGATCCTCGCGCTCGACGACCTCGCGTCTCGCGGCCTGCTGCAGCCCATCGACGCCGCCTCGGAGCGTGCGGCGTGACCGACCGTCCCCGCACGCAGCACCTGTGGGCGATCTACCCGCTGGGCGTGGCGGCGGTGCTGTTTCCGCTCTACGCCTGGGTGCCTCCGGTGGAGGGCAACGGCTTCGTCGTGCCGGCGGTCGGGTTCTCGTGCGCCACCGCAATCCTGCTGGGCGCATACCTGCACCGGCCGAAGGCCCACTGGGCGTGGTACCTGTTCGCGATCGGCCAGTTCATGTTCGCGCTGGGCGATGCCTACACCTACATCTACCCGCGCGTGTTCGGCGGAGACGTGCCGTTCCCGTCGCCCGGGGATGCGATCTACCTGTCGCTCTACCCGCTGCTCTTCGCCGGCATCATCATCCTCGCCCGGCGCCGGAACACCTCGGGCGAGATGGCGTCCCTGATCGACTCGCTGATCCTCACGATCGGGCTGGGCCTGATCTCGTGGCTGAAGCTGATCTCGCCCGTCATCCAGGATGACACCCAGACCACGCTCCAGCAGATCGTCTCGGTCGCCTATCCGGTCGCCGACATCCTGCTGCTCGCCTTCGCCCTGCGCCTGGCAGTGGACACCGGCAAGCGCGCCCCGGCCTTCTACCTGCTGTTCGGGAGCATCACCACGCTGCTCGTGACGGACTTCGTCTACGGGATCATGCAGAACAACGGCACGTACAACGGCCAGGTGCTGCTCGACCTCGGCTGGATGTCGTACTACCTGCTCTGGGGCGCCGCCGCCCTGCACCCCTCGATGCGAACGCTCGAGGAGCCCGTGCCCGAGAAAGAGGTGGAGCTCTCCTGGACGCGGCTCGGGGTGCTCACCGTCGCATCGCTGATGGCGCCGGCGCTGCAGGTCATCGTCGGCGGGCGCAACGCCGGGGTCGATGTGGTCGTGCTGATCCTCGCCTCGGTCGGGCTGTTCCTGCTGGTGGTCGCCCGCATGGCCGTGCTCGTCCGCCAGCAGGAGCGGTCGGTCGAGCGAGAGCGGGCGCTGCGCGAGGCGGGCGTCGCGCTCGTGGGCGCCACCGGCCGCGCCGACATCGGAGCGGCCGCGCTCTCGGCCACCCGCACGCTTGCCGGCGCCGGGTATTCCGCGCGGCTGTGCCTGCTCCAGGGCGAGCAGCTCGAGCTGATCGGCGTGGCGCTGAACGGCGGGACGGTGCTCTCGCGCGCGACCACCCAGCGGCTGCTGCTCGCCGCATCGCTGCCCGGGCCCGCCACCCTGACGGATCAGGTGTTCGGCGAGCTGCTGCTGTCGGACATCCCCAGGCACGCCCACGTCCTGCCGCTCGAGGTGCGCGACGAGCAGCGCGGCGTGCTGCTCGCTGCCGGCCCGACCCCGCTCTCGCCGAGCCAGCAGGCGTCGCTGCAGTCGCTCGCGACCAGCGTCTCGCTGGCGCTCGAGAGCACGGCGCTGACCGAGGACTTGCACCGGCGCGAGAGCGAGGCGCGGTTCAGCTCGCTGGTCGCCCGCTCCAGCGACCTGATCACCGTCGTCGCCGCCGACGGCACCGTGCTCTACCAGAGCCCGTCGATCGAGCGGGTGCTCGGCTACTCGACGGCCGAGGTCATGGGCAGCCGCTTCGACGAGCTGCTGCCCGAGGACGAGCGCGCGCGGCTGCTGGCGGTGCTCTCCAAGGGCGGACGCCAGGCCGACAGCGGGCCGGAGGCGATCGAGTGCCGGCTGCGTCACAGCGACGGGCGCTGGCTGCAGTTCGAGGTGCTGCACACGAACCTGCTCGACGACGAGCACGTCCGCGGCATCGTGCTCAACAGCCGCGACGTCAGCGAGCGCAAGGCGTTCGAGGAGCAGCTCGCCCACCAGGCCTTCCACGACTCCCTGACGATGCTGGCCAACCGCGCCCTGTTCGCGGACCGCGTCGACCACGCCCTCGCCCGCGCCTCGTCGCAGGGCGGCGGCATCGCCGTGGTGTTCGGCGACCTGGACGACTTCAAGACGATCAACGACAGCCTCGGGCACGGCGCCGGCGACGAGGTGCTGGTCGAGGTGGCGCGCCGGCTGGCGGCAACGGTGCGCCCCGAGGACACGGCGGCGCGCTTCGGCGGCGACGAGTTCGCGGTGCTGCTCGAGCGGATCGAGAGCGACGAGGACGCCACCGAGGTGGCCGAGCGGATCCTCGAGTCCTTCCGCCAGCCGATCCAGCTGGACGACAACGAGGTGTTCGTCCGCACCAGCATCGGCATCGCCATCTCGCGCGGTGGAGAGCTCTCGACACCGGCCGAGCTGCTGCGAAACGCCGACGTGGCGATGTACATCGCCAAGCGCGACGGCAAGGGCGGCTACCGGGTGTTCGAGGAGTCGATGCACGCCGAGGCGCTTGAGCGTCTCGAGCTGCGCGCCGACCTGCAGCGCGCGATTGACTCCGACCAGTTCGAGCTGGTCTACCAGCCGGTCGTGCGGCTCGAGGACATGTCGGTGTCCGGCGTCGAGGCGCTGCTGCGCTGGCGGCACCCGACCAAGGGCCTGATCGCACCGGCGCAGTTCATCCCCGCGGCCGAGGACATGGGGCTGATCGTCCCGATCGGGCAGTGGGTGCTGCGCGAGGCGTTCTCCCAGGCCGTGGAGCTGCAGGCGCGCTTCCCCTCGTCGCCGCCGCTGACGATGGCCGTCAACCTCTCGCCCCGCCAGCTCAACCAGGGCGACATCGTCGGAGACGTCCGACGTGCCATCCGCGACGCCGGCGTCGACCCCTCCACCCTGGTGCTGGAGATCACCGAGAGCCTGATGATGGCTGACGCCGACCTCGCCATCCGGCGGCTGGAGGAGATGAAGGGCCTGGGCGTGCGGTTGGCGATGGACGACTTCGGCACCGGCTACTCGTCGCTCAGCTACCTCAGCAAGTTCCCCGTCGACATCCTCAAGATGGACCGGTCGTTCCTGGAAGCGGAGTCCGACGCCGACAGCGGCCTCGCGGCGGCCGTGGTGGCGCTCGGGGCCACGCTCGACATGCAGGTGGTCGCCGAGGGGATCGAGCTGACCACCCAGATGAGCGCGCTGCGCCAGCTTGGCTGCGAGCTGGGCCAGGGCTTCCTCTTCGCGCGGCCGATGTCGTTTGCGTCGGTCGCCGACTTCCTGCGCGACGCCGGCTCCGGCTCGTCCGTGCTCCGCCTCCCCTCCCCGCAGAACGCCGAGGACGAGAACGAGGCGCGGAGCGATGCAGCATAGTTACGACTCGCTCGACCGCCCGGGTGGGTTCAGCCGCGTCCACCTCCTGGCACCGCTTCGGAACCGGGACTTCGCACTGCTGTGGGGTGGCCAGACCGGGTCGCTGATCGGCGACGGTGTGTTCCTCGTCGCGATGGCGTGGCAGGTGTACGCCATCTCCAACGCCCCCACCGCGCTTTCGATGGTCGGCATCGCGATGACGATCCCCACGATCGTCCTGCTGCTCGCCGGCGGAGTGGTCACGGATCGCTTCGACCGGCGCCACGTGCTGATCGCCGCGGACACCGTGCGCGGCGTGGCGGTCGGGCTGCTGGCGGTGCTCTCACTGACTGGCTCGCTGCAGCTCTGGCACATGCTCGGCCTGGTCGCGCTCTACGGGGCGGGCACGGCGTTCTTCGGCCCCGCCTTCGACGCGATCGTGCCCGGGCTGCTCGCAGAAGAGATGCTCCCGCAGGCGAACTCGCTCGACCAGATCGTGCGGCCGATCGCCTTCCGCCTGGCCGGCCCCGCCCTGGGCGGCTGGCTGGTGTCGGCGTTCGGCGTCGGCACCGCGTTCGCGCTCGACGCGGCCTCGTTCGCGTTGTCGGCCGCGATGGTCGCGGCGATCGCCACCCGCACGGCGCCCGGCTCCGTCGGGACGTCCGTTGCGGGGGACCTGCGCAGCGGCTTCGCGTTCGTGCGCAACAACGTCTGGCTGTGGGGCACCCTGGTCTCGGCGGCCGTGGCGTACCTGCTGTTCCTCGGGCCGGTCGAGGTGCTGCTGCCCTACATCGTCAAGAACGGCCTGCACGGCAGCGCGGCCGAGCTCGGCCTCGTGTTCGCGGCCGGCGGCCTCGGCTCGGTGGGCGCCGCGATCGTGATGAGCGAGCGCGGTCAGCCTCGGCGCAGCATCACCGTGATCTACCTCTCCTGGACGCTGGCCACGGTGGCGGTGGCGGGGTACGGCCTGGCCACGGCCGCGTGGCAGCTGATGGCGGCGAGCTTCGCGTTCAACGCGCTGGAGACGGTCGGCACGATCGTCTGGGCGACGCTGAAGCAGCGCGAGGTGCCAACGTCGATGCTGGGTCGCGTCTCGAGCCTCGACTGGCTGATCTCGATCGGCCTGCTGCCGGTCTCGTTTGCGCTCACCGGGCCGGCCGCGGCCGCGGTCGGAGCGCAGACGACGCTGGTGATCGCGGGCACGGCCGGCGCCGCCGTGACGCTGTCGGCGCTGTTCCTGCCCGGGATGCGGGACGTGGAGCGCGAACCGGCCGCGCCGGAACGGCTGCCCGAGGCGGGCCCCGGTTCGGCGCGGCGCAGCAGCGCCACGTCCGAAGCGGCGTGACGCCGTCGCGAACAACTGCGAACGGTTAATCCTCACGGCCAACTCTTCATGGACAGGTGCATCGTGATCGCCGACCATGGTGCGGTCAGCGACCAAAGGATCCGTCCGTGAGCGCGCAGCCATCCGGCCCCCTGGGGGGCCTCGTCGTCCTCGATCTGGCAACCATCTTCGCCGGCCCGTCCGCCTGCCGCCACCTCGCCGACTTCGGCGCCGACGTGATCAAGGTGGAGCGGCCGGGCGCCGGCGACGGCGCTCGCCATCTGGGCGAGTGCGACGGCGAGGACAGCTTCTACTGGCGCCAGGTCGGCCGGAACAAGCGGCCGGTGGAGCTCGACCTGAAGTCGGCCGCAGGACGCGAGGTGCTGCTGCGTCTGGTGCGCGAGGCGGACGTGCTGGTCGAGAACTTCCGGCCGGGGACGATGGAGCGCCTGGGTCTGGATCCCGAGACGGTGCTGCTGGCCGAGAACCCGGGGCTGGTCGTGCTCCGCGTGACGGGCTACGGCCAGGACGGCCCGTACGCCGACCGCGCCGGCTTCGGCACGATGGCCGAGGCGATGTCGACCCTGGCCCACACGACGGGCCAGCCCGACGGCCCGCCGACGCTCCCGCCGATCGCGCTCGCCGACGAGGTGACCGGGATGCGCGGCGCGTTCGCCGTGCTGGCGGCGCTCCGCCATCGCGACCTCACCGGCGAGGGCCAGGTGATCGACATCAGCCTGCTCGAGTCGCTGGTGGACATGGTCGGCCCCGGCCCGGCGATCTACGCCCGAACCGGCGTCTCGGACGGCCGGATCGGATCACGGCTCTGCTTCTCGGCGCCGCGCAACATCTACGAATGCCGGGACGGCTACATCGTCCTGTCGGGCTCGGCCAACCAGGTTGCGCTGCGCGTGTTCGACGCGATCGGCCGCAGCGACCTGCGGGAAGACCCCCGGTTCACCACCGGCCACGCCCGCATCCGCAACGTCGACGAGCTGGACGACATCATCACGGCGTGGACGCGCGGGCACACCGTCGCCGAGGCGATCGAGACCTTCTCGGCCGCCGGGGCCGCGGTGGGGCCGGTGTATGACGCCGAGGCGCTCGTCAACGATCCACACGTGCGCGAGCGGGACTGCTTCGTCGAGGTCGAGAGCCCGGCGGGCAACGAGCCGATCCTGCAGCTCGACGTGCACCCGCGCATGTCGCGGACGCCGGGCGCGATCCGCCATGCGGGCCTGGCGGCCGGGTCGTGCACCGACGAGGTGCTGGAGGAGCTGGGCTACGACGCCGGCGAGATCCAGCGGCTGCGCGAGCAGGGCGCGATCGGCGGGGCGGCCATGCCGGCGCTGGCCGCGGTCTAACGACCGGCGAGGCGGTTCCCCACCTCGCGCGCGATCTCGACCATCGCCACGACGTCAGCATCGCTGGTGCGGAAGTTGACGATGCACGGCCGCAGGTAGACGGCGCCGTCGACCACGGCCGGCGCAACGTAGACCCGCGCATCGCGCTGCAGCTCCTGCGCGAGCCGCAGGTTGTGGGCGTCGGCGTCGCCGACGCCGCTGGGCACGTGCCGGAAGGGGACGATCGAGAGCTCGGGCTCGGCCAGCCGTTCGAGGTCGTCATGGCGGCCGATCTCGTCGTAGAGCAGCCGCGCCTGGCGCAGGTTCCGCCGCAGCGCGCGGCGGAACGCCTCGGCGCCGTGGGCGCGGAACGCCAGCCACAGCTTCAGCGCACGGAACGGGCGGGAGTACTCGAGGGTGACGTCGACGGCGTGCGGCTCGGCCTGCTCATGCGGCAGGTAGTTCTCCTCGTGTGCGAAGGAGTCGTGCAGGTCGGCGCGGCGGCGCACCAGGATGACGCCGCAGGCCTTGGGGAGATAGAGCCACTTGTGGGCGTCCAGCGACACGGAGTCGGCCTGATCCAGCCCCGCGAACACGCCGGCCATCTCCGGCAGTGCGGCCGCGGCGGCGCCGTAGGCCCCGTCGACGTGCAGCCAGACGCGGCGCTCGCGGCAGAGCTCACCGATCGCGGCGATCGGATCGATGGCGCCGGTCAGCGTGGTGCCCGCGGTGGCAACGACGGCGACGGGAGTGACTCCGTCGGCCAGGTCGCGATCGATGGCCGAGGCGAGCTCGTCAGGACGCATCCTGCGCCGGTCGTCGAGCCCGATGGCGCGGACGTTCGAGGCGCCGATACCGAGCACCTCGACCGCCCGCATGACCGAGTAGTGCGCCTCCTCGGAGCAGTAGACCGCAGGCAGCCGGTCGCGCATCCCGTGTGACCGCGTGCCCGGCATGGCGTGCTCCCGGGCCGCGGCCAGCGCGGTCAGGTTGCTGACGGTGCCGCCGCTCGTGAAGGCCCCTCCCGAAACGGGGTAGCCGATCAGCTCGCCGACCCACCGCACCGCCTGCTCCTCGATGTCGCTGGCGGCGCCGGCATACACGGCCAGGTTGGCGTCGAAGCAGGAGGCCAGGGCGTCGGCGACCACCCCGATCGGCAGGCCGGAGGAGCCGACGAAGGCGAAGTAGCGCGGGCGCGGCTGCGCGATGCTCTCGTCGAGGATGAGCGCGGCCTCCTCGAGCGCCTGGGTGACCGGCTCCGGGGCGTCCGGCAGCGGCTCGCGGAGCATCGCGCGCAAATCCTCGTCGACGACCGGCTGTCCGGGGCGCGCGCGGTCGAAGCTGCTCCACGCCTCGCCGATCAGGGCGGCGGCACGTGCGAGCACCTCGTCACGCGGCGCATCGAGCGACAGCTCGGGCGCATCACCCAGGGTGCTCATGGGAAGGACTGTACCCGCGCCGGTGCCTCAGCCCGGCGGGCGGAACGTCCGCGCGCCCTGCACCAGCCAGCCGTCCTCCGTCTCGCGCCAGAGCACCTCGACCGTCTCCTCCCCCTCGTCGAAGCGGCAGCGCACGAGCGTGCGCGGGCCGACGCCCGCGATCAGCTCGGCCGATCGCACCGCGGGGATCCGCGGCAGCACCTCGTCCCCGTGCGACTCGCGGAAGCCGGCCGTCCACATCGATGCGGCACCGGCGGCGTCGTGTCCGGCGAGCAGCTGGGCGTAGCGGGCTCCGGCATCCTGCGCCGCCAGCTTCGTGCGCAGCCGCGCCAGCCGCGCCTCGTCGCCCGAGGCCTCGACCTCCGCCCGGTCAACCAGCGAGAACAGCCGCTGATCCTCCACCAGGTACCGCTCACCTGCCCACTGCTGCTCGACGGAGTGGCGCGGCTGCTGCGCACCGGGCGTCTCCACCAGCATCAGCGACCTCCGGCCGAGCACGCCCAGCATCTCGACCGACGCCGCGTCCCGGGCAAGCGGTGCCAGCTCCGCATCCCCCACCCGCGTCCAGAAGGCGTCGTCGCACAGCTCGCGCAGCGCTGCCACGTCATGCGCGAGCAGCCCCTCACGCATGCGCCGGGCGCGCTCCCACACGCGGGCCTCGTCCGACACGCCGCCGTCTACCAGCCGGATGCGGTGTGGATGCCGATCACGCGCCCCTGCGGCACCAGCGCGTCGGCATCGAGGCCGCCGAACGCGCCGCGGTGGAAGATGAGGGGCTGGCCGCCCGACCCCTCGAAGTCGATCACCTCTCCCACCACCAGATCGTGATCGCCCGCGGTGTGCACGCCGTACACCTCGCAGCGCAGGATCGCGAGCGCATGGCGCACCGCCACGAAGCCGTGGGGGTCGATGACGGTGTAGCCCTCGGGAAACGGCGCGCCCGGCTTGGCGAACGCGAGCGCGACCTCCCGCTGGTTGCGGTGCAGCACGTTGACCGCGAAGCGCTGCGACGCCTCGACGGCCTCCAGCGTGCGCGTGCCGTGCGCCAGCGAGACCAGCACCAGCAGCGGGTCGAGCGACACGGAGGTGAAGGAGTTCAGCGTCATCCCCGCCGCGCGGCCGTGGCTGTTCGTCGTCACGACCGTGACGCCGGTGGCGAATGCGCCCACGCATTCACGAAAGTCGAGCCGCAGTTCGCCTGAGGTGCTCACGGACCGTACAGTATCCATCGCGGCGCACCGTGTCAGCGCCGCTGGGGATTGCCGGAGGAACGCCATCATCCTGATCAGCCTGACCGGCGTGTCGAAGAGCTTCGGCGCGCGCACCATCCTCGCCGGCCTCGACTTCGAGGTGGCCGAGGGCGCGCGCGTGGGCGTGATCGGCCCGAACGGCGGCGGCAAATCCACCATGCTGCGCCTGCTCGCCGGGCTCGAGCAGCCCGATGAGGGCAGCGCCGCCCGGCGACGCGGCCTGGTCACCGCCTTCCTTCCCCAGCAGGTCGCGCCCGAGAGCCGGACGCCGCGCCAGATCGTGCGCGCCGCCCGGCCCGAGATCGCCCGCATCGAGCGGGAGCTCACCGACTGCGCGATGCGGCTCGGGGAGCCGGACGTCGTCGCCGACCTCGACCTGATGGGCCGCGTGCTGCGGCGCCAGGAACGTCTGCTGGACGAGTACGAGCGCGCCGGCGGCCACGCCTTCGAGGGGCGGATCGAATCGCTGCTGACGGACCTCGGCCTGCGGGCCGGTCAGCTGGACGAGACATCGGCGTCGCTGTCCGGCGGCCAGCGCAAGCTGGTCGCGCTGGCCGCGTGCCTCGCACAGGAGCCGGACGTGCTGCTGCTGGACGAGCCCGAGACGCACCTGGACGCCGAGCGGCGGAGCGATCTCGAACGTCTGGTGCGTCGGTTCGACGGCGCCGTGATCATGGTCAGCCACGACCGCTACCTGCTCGACGAGACCGTCACGGCGATCGCCGAGCTGGACGGCGGCGCCGTCACGCTGTGGCCCGGCAACTACTCGGCGTATGCGCTCGCCCGCGAGCTCGCGCTCAAGCGGCAGCAGGAGCAGTGGGCCGCCCAGCAGAAGGAGATCGCCCGACTGGAGGAGGCGATCCGCCGCTTCAAGCAGTGGTTCCAGCAGGGCGAGAACGAGCGGCACATGCGCCAGGCGCGCGTGAAGCAGCGCCAGATCGACCGCATGGACAAGATCGAACGGCCCGTGCTCGAGCGCCGCAGGATGGGCCTGCAGCTGCGCAGCGCCCGGCGCGGCGGGCAGCGCGTCGTCGAGCTCCGAGGCGTCGACGCCTCCTACGGCGACGATCCGGTGCTGCTCGACGTGTCGCTGACGGTGATGCGCGGCGAGCGCGTCGGCGTGATCGGCCCCAACGGCTCGGGCAAGAGCGTGCTCACCCGGCTGATCACCGGAGAGCTGGAGCCGGCCGCAGGCGAGCGGTGGGTGGGCCCGTCGATCGAGATCGGGTCGCTTGCCCAGGAGCAGCATCCCGCGCTCGGCGCCGCGACGCCGCTCGACGCCGTGCGCCTGCAGAAGCCCTGCACCGAGGGCGAGGCCGTGCACACGCTGATGCGGTTCCTGTTCTCGTACGAGCAGGTGCGCCAGCCGGTCGAGAAGCTCTCCGGGGGCGAGCGGACGCGGCTCGAGCTGCTCCTGCTGATGCGGGGCGGGGCGAACTTCCTCGTGCTCGACGAGCCGACCAACCACCTCGACATCGACGCCGTCGAGGTGCTCGAGAGCGCGCTCGAGGAGTTCGACGGCACGGTCGTGTTCGTCTCGCACGACCGGTACTTCCTCGACCGCATCGCCGACCGCATCCTCGAGGTGCGGGACGGCGCCGTGCACAGCTCCGAGGGCGGATACAGCGCCTGGTATGCAGCGCGGGGCGGGGTCGCCGCATGATGACGAGGGACACCCGCCGGCAGCTCGCTCGCGAGCGGGCGCGGCGGCGTGTGAGGCGCGAGCGGCTGATCGCCCTGGCGGCGACGGCCGGCATCGTGCTGCTGGCCGGGGCCGTGTTCGCCCTCAGCCGCGGCGGATCGAGCGCGGATAGCGCGGCGTCGGCCGCGCCGAAGAAGCCGCCGCCACCGCAGCTGCCCCGCGGGGGGCGCACGCTGCTCCCGACCTACCGGATCGTCGCCTACTACGGCGCGCCGGGCGATGCCGGGCTCGGCCAGCTCGGCATCGGCAGCCCGGACTCCGAGGCGCGGCAGCTGATGGAGCAGGCCGCTCCCTACGCGCGCGGCGGACGGCCGCTGCAGCCCGCGTTCGAGTTGATCGCGACGGTGGTGACGGCCGCACCGGGCGACGACGGCCGCTACCGCTACCGGCAGAGCGACGCCGTCATCAACCGCTACCTGGAGGCGGCCAGGCGCGCGAAGGCGCTGCTCATCCTCGACATCCAGCCGGGGCGGTCGCCGTTCATGGACGAGGTGCGGGCATTCGAGCCCTACCTGCGCCTGCCCGACGTCGGCCTCGCGCTCGACCCGGAGTGGAGCATGCGCCATGGGCAGGTGCCGGGGACGGTGATCGGATCGACCGACGCATCGGTCATCAACCGTGCCGGCGCCTACCTGTCAGGCATCGTGCAGCGCTACGACCTGCCCCAGAAGCTGCTGATCGTCCACCAGTTCACCTCCGGCATGATCCACCACAAGCGGCGGCTGTCCGAGCATCCGGGCGTTGCCCTGGTCGTCAACATCGACGGGTTCGGCAACCCGCCGAACAAGATCTCGAAGTACGACCTGTTCGCAAGACGGCGCCCGCCGTGGTTCAACGGCTTCAAGCTCTTCTACCACGAGGACACGAACATGATGTCGCCGCGCGCGGTGCTGCGGCTGCACCCCCGCCCCGATGTGATCATCTACGAGTAGCCAGATGATCGATTTCACGGCGCCGCGCGGTCTGAGCGATCGGGCAAGCAGCGCGAGCATCGAGGGAGAGCCGATATCGGGAATATCGGCCCGACCGAGGACGCAGCAAGGTGCAAGGCCGCAGGCCTTGCACCGGTCACGACCGATCTGCGATCACGCAGAACGGGAGGGGCAGTCCTACCGATCGCAGCCCCCGCACGGTCGACAACAACCCGTAGTCGGACGATCAGACGTGCGGAGTCGTGGAATCGATCATCTCAGGACGCCGCGGCCATCGGCCGGCTCGCGATCTCGGCGCAGACGTCGGACGCGAGATCGATGAACGACCGGGCGGCGACGGACTGGACGCGGTCACGGTGCCAGGCGATGCCGATCAGGCGCGGGGGCAGCTTGCCGCTCATGTCGAGCGCCCGAGTCCGGGGATCGGCCAGGTCGACGGCGAGCAGAGGCATCAGGGCGACACCGACCCCGGCGGCCACCATGCCCTGCATCGTGCCGTTGTCATCCGAGCGGAAGACCACGTCCGGCGCCGCCTCCCGCATGCGCAGCTGCGACTCGACCTGGGAGCCGGAGGTGCAGGTGCGGTAGCTGATCAACGGCATGTCGGCCACCTCCCGCAGCGACGGCGGCGGGCCAGATGCGAGCGGCGACGACGCCGGCACGACCAGCATGTGCGGATCGCGCAGCAGCTCGATCGCCTCGCACGGACCCTCGGGCAGCGGGAGCTGGATGAACGTGAGGTCGAGGTCGCCCGCCTCGACCTGACGCAGCAGGGCACCGTCCTCGCTCTCGGAGAGCTGGACGTCGACCTGCGGATGCGCCGCCGAGAACCGGAGCATCACCTCGGGCAGCACCCGGGCGCCGACGCTCTGGTAGGTGCCGACGCGCAGCGATCCGGCCGTGCCGTCCTGCAGCGCCTGCATGTCGGCCTGCGCGGCGCGAAGGCGCGCCACGATGCCCTCGGCATGGCGCAGCAGGACGCTGCCCGCCTCGGTCAGCGAGACGGGACGCGGCCCGCCCGGCCGCTCCACCAGGCGCTCGCCGACCAGCCGCTCGAGCGTCGCGATCTGCTGGCTGACCGCGGACTGCGTGTAGCCGAGCCGTGTCGCAGCGCGGCCGAAGCTGCCCTCCTCGGCAACCGCCTGCAACGCTGCGAGGTGCCTGAGCTCGACCCCCAGCCAGTGGTCGTTATCCATTAGCGCAGCTTATCATGATCAGCCAATACTCGATTTGAGCGAATGAAGCTTGTGACCGACAATGCAAGCATGGAACTCGCGATGATCATCTTCATCCTGCTGATCGGCCCGCTGGCGCTGCGCTACGGGGTCGACTCGCGGGTGACGGACACGCGCGACCGCCGGCCCTGGGTCTGACCCGGGTCTAGGTCGAGCTGCCGCGCATCTCGGCGTCCAGCCGGGCGCCGAGCTCCGTGACCACGTCCAGCACGGCGTCGACGTCGTCGGCCTCCGTGCGGTGGTTGACGAAGCAGGCACGCAGCACGAACCGGTCGCCCAGCACCGCATTCGAGATGTAGACGCGCCCGTCCAGCTGCAGCTCCGTCATGATCCGCTCGTTCAGCCGTGAGACGTACTCCGGCGGCGCCGGCTGCTCGGGCACGTACGCGAAGCAGCAGATCGAGAGGCCGACGGGCACGGCCAGCTCCATGTCGGACCGCTCCTCCACGCACGCCGCCATGTAGTGCGCGAGCTCCGCGTCGTGGCAGATGCGCCGCGCATAGGCGTCGGAGCCATGCGCGAGCAGCGACAGCCACACCTTCAGCGCGCCGAACCCGCGGCTGTACTGCGGTCCCAGCTCTCCAAGGCTGATCCCCGCCCCGGTGCGCTCCCTGTCCTGCCAGACGTAGGTGGCATGCACCTGGTACGCGTCGGCCAGATGCTGGAGGTCGCGCACCAGCACGCATCCCGCGGATTGCGCGATGTACAGCCATTTGTGGGGGTCGAAGGCGATCGAGTCCGCGCGCTCGATTCCCGCCAGCTGGGGGCGCAGGTCGGCGGCGAGCACGGCGGGGCCGCCGTACGCCGCGTCGACGTGCAGCCACACCTCCTGATCGGCACAGACGCGGGCGATGTCGTCGATCGGGTCGATGGCCCCGGTCGACGTCGTGCCCGCCGTCGCGACGACGGCCATCGGCCGGACGCCGGCGGCGCGGTCGGAGGCGATGCGCTCGGCCAGCGCCGCGGGCACCATCCGCCGACCGTCGTCCACCGGCAGCCTGCGCACCGCGGCGGTGCCCAGTCCGAGCGCATCGGCGGCGCGGTCCGTGACCACGTGCGTCTCCTCGGTGGCGTAGATGGCGAGCGGAGGGCCCGCCGCGATGCCGTCCCGCCGCGTGTCCCAGCCGGCCATGTGGTCGCGCGCGGCCTTGAGGCCGACCATGTTCGCCATGGCACCGCCCGAGACCAGCAGGCCGCCGCCGGTCTGCGGCAGCCCGAAGCGATCACAGAACCAGCGCATCAGCGCCAGCTCGATCTCGCTGGCCGACGGCGACAGCTGCCACCCGCCGACGTTCATGTTCACGGCCGAGGCGAGCATGTCGGCCACGGCGCCCGGCACCGTGCCGCTGCCCGTCACGTAGGCGAGGAAGCGGGGATGTCCGCACTGGACGCCCCACTCGATCAGGACGTCGCGCAGGTGGTCGATCAGCTGCTCGTCGTCCAGGCCCTGCTCGGGCACCGGGCGGATCACCGCGTCGCGCACCAGGCCAGCCGCCGCACCCCGCGCGATAGGCATGCCTTCCAGCCCGTCGAGGAACTCGCCGTACAGGTCCACTGCGCGCTCGGCCAGGGAGCGCATGCGCTCCGAGTCCCAGTCGAGATCGGCGACCGGGGCCGGCCGCTGCACGGGGGTGGCGGACATCCGCCGCAGTATGGCGCAATAGACTCGGGTCGATGGAGAGGGAGCGGCGCGCCTTCCTGCGGGTGGAGACGGACATCCGCGTCACCTGCACCGAGCTGCTGCCCGACGGCGAGCGGGGCTCTGCGGTGGTGCGCATGGCGGTCAACCTCTCGGCGGGTGGCGTGAAGCTCGTGCGCGCGGAGGGCGCCGAGCCGCTCGCACGCGGATCCCGCCAGTGGCTCGAGGTCGAGTTCCGCACGCCGCGCTTCCTCGTGTTCACCGCGGCGGAGGTCGTGCGGGTCGACGAGGACGGCGAGGCGCTTCGGTTCGACCCGCTCGAGGAGTACACCGAGCAGCGTGTCGTGCGGTGGGTCTACGCCCAGGATCGCCGGCTGTTCGAGCGCCGCGCGCAGGCCCGGATCCCGCTGCGCCTGCGGGCCGTGTGCCGCCGGGTGGGACCGGACGGTGAGCCGGTTGAGGAGTTCACGGCGCGCACCGTCGACTTCGCGCTCGACGGCGTGCGCGTCCACACAGAGCGCGTGCTGCCGGAGGGGGCGGTGATCGATGTGGCGGTCGACTTCGCCGACGACCTGCCGCCGTTCGCCGCCCGCACCAGAGCGGGCCCGGGCGAGCCGGCCGGCGACCGGCTGGAGTACCTGCTGCAGCCGGTGGACGCCGGCCCGGTGACGCGGCGGTCGCTGATCGAAAGGGCTTTGGCCGCCGAACGGCGAATCCGCTCGTAGACTTCAGAGGTGGCGATGAAGCAGTCAGTCGAGCGAGAGATCAAGCTGCGTGCCGGGGCCGGATTCGCGCTCCCCAGCGAGCTGGGCGAGCCGATCGAGGCGCGACGGTTCTCGTCCACCTACCACGACACACCGGACCACCGCCTGGCCGCATGCGACATCACGCTCCGCTACCGGGCCGAGGCCGGGTCGGGCGCCTGGCAGCTCAAGCTCCCGGCGGGCGACGACCGGCTCGAGCTCGAGGTGCGGGGCTCGCCGCGCCAGGTGCCACAGACGCTGATCGACCTGCTGCCGGCGGTCACCCGCGGACGGCCGCTCCGCCCGGCGGCAACGCTGGTCACCCGGAGGCACGGCGTGATGGTGCGCGACGCGGGGCGCGACCTGGCCGAGGTGCTGATGGACGAGGTGCGGGTCACGGCGCGCGGCGCGGCGGTGTCGCGGCTGAGCGAGGTCGAGGTGGAGCTCGTCGACGGCGACGACGGCTCGCTGGCCCGGATCGAGCACGCGCTGCGCGACGCCGGTGCGCGCGACGGCGACGAGCGACCAAAGCTGTTCCGCGCGCTCGGCATCGACCGGCAGCCTCCGGCCCCGCCGCGACGCTCGGCCCGGCCGCTGCGGCAGCTGAGCGCGATGCTCGAGGCCCAGTACCGCGCGATCATCGTCAACGACCCCGGCACCCGGCTCGGAACAGACCCGGAGCACCTGCACCAGCACCGGGTGGCGATCCGGCGGCTGCGGGCGCTCCTGCGGGCGGGCGCGCCCCTGCTCGAGCGCCGCTGGGTGAAGGAGCTGCGCACCGAGCTGGCGTGGGCGGGCGGTGCGCTCGGCGAGGTCCGCGACCTGGACGTGCTGCTCGAGCACCTGCACGCGGACGCGGCCGAGCTCTCGCCGGCCGACCGCGACGCCGTGGAGTCGCTGCTGCCGGCACTTGAGCGGCGCCGCGAGCAGGCGCGAACGGCGATGCTGGCTGACCTCGCCTCCAGCCGCTACCTGCGGCTCCTGGACCGACTCGAGCACGAGCTGGCCGCACCGCCGGCCCGCCGCGCGCGGACGAGCCTGCGCAGGATCGCGGCGCGCGAGTTCCGGGCCCTGCGCAGGGAGGTTCGCGCCCTCGGCCCCGACCCCACCGACGAGCAGCTCCACGAGGTGCGAAAGACGGTGAAGCACGCCCGGTACGCCGCGGAGCTGGCCGAGCGGTCACGCGGCCGCAAGGCGACGAAGTTCATCGCGGCGGCGAAGCGGGCGCAGGACGTGCTGGGCGAGCACCAGGACGCGCACGTGGCCGAGCAGGCGATGCGCGATCTCTCCGAGGTTGCCGAGCCGCGCGCGGCCGCCGCGGCGCAGCTCGTGATCGCGCGGCAGCAGGTGCGCAAGGCGACGCGACGCGCCGAGTTCCCGGCGGCGTGGCGCACCCTCAAGCGGCGCGGGCGGGCAGCCTGGTCGTGATCCTGCTCGTCCGCCATGGCCGGGCCGGGAATCGAGGGGGCAGCGGCGGGGATGACAGCCTTCGCCCGCTCGACGGCAAGGGCCGCCGGCAGGCTGCCGCTCTCGCGGAGCTGCTCGCCGCCTACCCGGTGACCCGCATCCTGACCAGTCCCTACGTACGGTGCGCCCAGACGGTGGAGCCGCTGGCACAGCGGCTCGGCGTGGCCGCCGAGCAGCGCAGCGAGCTGGGCGAGGGCACGCCGCCCGGCCCGGTCCGCGACCTGCTCGCCTCGCTCGACGGCAGCACAGCGGTCGTCTGCACCCACGGCGACATCATCGCCGACCTGATCGGGCCGGCCCGCGAGGCGAAGAAGGGCTCGGTGTGGGTGCTCGACGGCCCGGGGCTGGAGCCGGTCGACTACCTCAAGACCTGAGGCTAGGCCGCGAGCAGCTCGGCGAGCAGCTCACCGGCGAGCCCCTCGCGCAGGCCGCCGCGGGCGACCTCGAACGGCACTCCCAGGCGCAGCTGCACCTCGGAGAGGATGATGGCCCCGGCGAGGAGCGTGCGCGCCCGGTGCGGATCGATGCCGTGCTTGCGCGAGATCTTCGCGGCCGACCGGCCGCCGAGCAGGTCGACCGCCCGCTCCAGCTCTCCGGCGCCGAGCGTCCAGCCGACGAGCTTGCGCAGCGCCCGGGCACTGCCGCCCGTCGCAAGCGCGGCGTCGACGTCCGTGCCGCCGATGCCGTCGAGATGGCGGCGTACCTCGGCGCGCGCATCACGGATGGCCGATCGGCTGCCGCCGCCGGGGAAGAACCGGCTGGTCAGGCGCAGCGAGCCGATGTCGATCGAGTCGACCCAGTCGGGCCCGCCCGAGGCGCCGCCGAACGCCACCTCGGTCGAGCCGCCGCCGACGTCGCAGACGGCCACCATGCCGGCCAGCTCGTCCGACGCGCTGACGGCTCCCAGGTAGGCGAGCCGGCCCTCGGTCTCGGCCGATAGCACCCGCGGTGACACGCCCACCGCGTCGCGCAGGGCGATCAGCAGCTCGCGGCCGTTCGCGCTCTGGCGGCCCGGTGCCGTGACGACCACCTCGATGCGGTCGCAGCCCAGCCGCCGCGCCAGCTTGGCGTACCCGCGCGCGGTACGCGCGGTCTCGTCCAGCTTCGCCGCGGTGATGCTTCCGCGCCGCTCGATCGCCTCCCCCAGCCCGACCTGGCGTCGCTCCTCCCGGATCGGGAACACGGCGCCTTCCGACCCATGCTGTGCTGCGAGCAGGCGGACGGTGTTCGAGCCCACATCGATGATGCCGACCTTCATCTCCCTGCATTGTCACGCGGCGATCGGACGCCGGGGAGGGCGCGCGGTGACCCTTCGGTGAAGATCCGGTGAACCGCGGAGACCGTTCGGTGTCGGCCCGGCTCAGGAGCGGGTGGCGGCGGAGCGGCGGGCCCGCACGCGCGCCCGGCGCATCAGCACCTGCTGCGTGCTCCGGTCGCGTCCGCCCTCCGGCAGCGAGCGCGTCCATGAGCCGTCCGGGCCGAGCACCCACGCCGTGTCGTCCGAGAGCAGCACGTCGAGCACGCTCGAGAGCTCCTCGCGGATCCTGCTGTCCTTGACCGGAGTCAGCACCTCGATCCGGTGGTCGAGGTTGCGCGGCATCAGGTCGGCGCTGCCGATGTAGTACGTCTCCGTGTCGCCGGCCTCGAACGCCATCACCCTGCTGTGCTCGAGGAAGCGCCCGACGATGCTCCGCACGCGGATCGTGTCCGAGAGGCCGGGAACGCCGGGCCGCAGCGTGCAGATGCTGCGGGCCACGATGTCGATGTCGGCGCCGGCCTGCCCGGCGCGGTACAGCTCCTCGATGATCGCCGGATCGGCGAGCGCGTTGATCTTCAGCCGGATCCGCGCCCGCTCGCCGGCCGACGCGGCCCGGGCCACCGCCCGGATCCGCTCGATCAGCCCGCTGCGGAGGTTGAAGGGCGCCGCCAGGATGGTGCGAAACCGCTGCGGCCGCCCGAAGCCGGTGAGGTGGTTGAACAGGTCGGCCAGGTCGGCCGTGATCGCCTCGTCGTCTGTGAACACGCCGAGGTCCTCGTACAGCCGCGCGGTCACGGCGTTGTAGTTCCCCGTGCCGATATGGGCGTAGCGGTGCAGGCCCTCGCCGTCGCGGCGGACGATCAGCGTCATCTTGGCGTGGATCTTCAGGTTCGCGAAGCCGTAGACGACGTGCACGCCCGCCTGCTCCATGGCCCGCGACCACTCGATGTTGCGCCGCTCGTCGAACCGGGCCTTGAGCTCGACCAGGCAGACGGTCTGCTTCCCGGCCTCGGCGGCGTCGATCAGCGCCGGCAGCATGGCCGAGTCGTCGTTCGTGCGATAGACCGTCGTCTTGATCCCGACCACGTTCGGATCCTTCGCGGCGGCGCCGACGAACTGCTCCACGGACGTGGCGAAGGAGTCGTAGGGCACGTGCACCACCATGTCGGAGCGCCGCACCTCGGCGAACAGATCACGCCGGCCCGACGCGGTGGCGAACCGCGCGCGCGTGACCGGCATCCACGGCTCGAAGCGCAGCTCGGGTCGGTCGATGTCGGCGATCTGCTTGAGGTCGGCCAGGTCGAGCATGCCGTCGATGGCGTAGATCTGGTCGGCGGTGACGTCGAGGCCGTCCTGGAGCCGCTGCACCATCGCCGGGGTGGCGTTGCTGCCCACCTCCAGGCGGACGGCATCGCCGAACCGGCGGCGGCGCAGCTCCAGCTCGACCGCCTCGAGCAGGTCGTCAGCCTCGTCCGACACCTCGAAGTCAGCATCGCGGGTGACACGGAACACCACGTGCTCGGTCACGTCCATCCCCGGGAACAGCCAGGACAGGAAGTGGGCGATGGCGTCCTCGAGCGGCACCATCAGCCCGCGGGTGCCGATCGAGAGGAAGCGCGGCAGCACCTCGGGCACCTTCACGCGGGCGAACCGCTCCTCGCCGCTGTCCGGCTCGCGGACGAACACCCCGAGGCTCATCGAGAGTCCGGAGATGTAGGGGAACGGCTGGCCGGGGCCGACGCCAAGGGGCGTCAGCACCGGATAGACCTCGCGGTCGAAGCGGCTGGTCAGCTCCGTCAGCTCGTCGTCGGTGCAGGCGTCGATGCCGGCGACGATCACGCCCTGCTCGGCCAGCGCGGGGGCCAGGTCGTCGCGCCAGATCGCGCTCTGCGTCGCGTACAGGTCGGCGACGCGATCGCGGATGTCGTCCAGGGCGGCGCGTGGCGTGCGGCCGTCGGCCGAGCGGGTCGGCACGCCGGCACCTGCCTGCCGCAGCAGCCCCGCCACCCGAACCATGAAGAACTCGTCCAGGTTCGACGAGACGATCGAGCAGAAGAACACGCGCTCGAGCAGCGGCACCGACGGGTCGGCGGCCTGGGCGAGCACCCGCCTGTCGAAGTCCAGACGCGAGAGCTCACGGTTCAGGAACCGGCTCTCGGGGGCCTGCTCGACCGTGGTGGCGCCGACGTCCTCGAGGCTCATCCGGCCATGGTAGACCACTGCGGAACGGCCGCTGTTAATCCTCGGAGGAGGGTTCCCGCTGGAAGCCGCTTCCTGCATCGCCGTACACTTGTGGCGTGGATCACCTGCTCGACCGCGTCCGCTCGGACGAGCGCAGCCCCGCCGCAGGATCGGCCGGCACCGCCTCGGCTGCGCTCGCGGCGGCGCTGGTGATGAAGGCGGCACGCCGCTCGCGGGCGGTGTGGCCGGAGGCGGGTGGCGCCATCGCGCAGGCGGCAGCGCTGGAGACGCGGCTGTGGCAGGCGGGCGACGAGCTCGAGCGCTCGTACCGGCGAGCCGTCGAGGCGCTTGAATCCGGGGATCAGGCGGACATCGGCGAGTTCGTTCCGGCTGCCGCGGACGCGTCGCTGGAGCTGGCCCGGATCGCCGCCGACGTGGCCGATCTGGCGGTCGACGCGGCCCATCACTGCGACCAGGCGCACCATGCCGACGTCACCGTCGCCGCCATCCTGGCCACGGCCGCAGCGCGCACCGGCGCCCATCTCGTGGCCGTGAACCTGCTCAGCCGGCCGGACGACACCCGCTCGTCGGAGGCGCGGCTGCTGGTCGAGCGCTCCCACCAGGCGGCCGAGATGCTTGCGGGCGAGCGGTAATTGGAGTTTCATCAACGCATGGCGGCGCTCAGCTCCATCACCGATGCGGGGCTCGTGGCCCGCTGCCGCTCCGGCGACGACGACGCCTGGGAGGAGCTCGTGCGGCGGTTCTCCCGCTACGTGCTGGCGATCGCCCAGCAGGCGTACCGGCTGTCGCCGTCTGACGCAGAGGACGTCTTCCAGGACGTGTTCGCGAAGACCTATGAGCGTCTCGGCGACCTGCGCAGCGACGACGCGGTACGGCCCTGGATCGCCCAGCTGACACGGCGCCTGTGCATCGACCGGATCCGCGCCGGTGCTCGTGAGACCGTCGATCCAGAGGCGGCCGAGGCGGGCGTCGACGACACCCTGGATCAGCTCGACGAGGCGCTCAGCGTGCAGGAGGCGCTGGCGGCGATGAGCGAGCCATGCCGGGACATCCTCGACCGGTTCTTCCGCCGTGATGAAAGCTACGCCGTGATCGGCGCGGCGCTGGGATTGCCGTCCGGCACCATCGCAAGCCGCATCTCGCGGTGCCTCGGAAAACTTCGTGACCTGCTGATGGAAGAGAATGCCCCTCTCACCCGTCATGAGGAGTGAGATGTACGACGAAGAGCGCATAGGAGAGCTGCTGCGGGCGATGCCCCAGGTGCCCGAAGCGTGGGTGCAGACAGCCGCACGGCTGCCGGCAACGCGGCGCGCGATCGAGCAGATCGCCGCCCTCGCAGAGGTCGATGCCGGCTTCCGTCAGGATGCGCTGCGGGATCTCGAAGGCGCCCTTCAGCGGGCCGGCCTCGAGCCCAGCCCCGCGCTCGTCGAGCATCTCCGCGACCGCCTGTGAGCGCCGAGGAGGACGAGGGGCCCGACGAGCTCCCCGCCTGGAGCCTGACCGGCGAGCAGGCGGCGAGGCTACGCCAGCCGGCGTGGCCCAAGCGGATCACCCGAGACTGGGCCTGGGGCGGCGCGACCGGCAAGGGCGTCCGTGTGGCGATCGTCGACAGCGGCGTCGAACCGGACCATCCGCTGGTCGGCCCGGTGCAGCAGGCGGTCACGATCGGCGACCCGGAGAAGGAGGAGGTGCTGCCGGACACCGAGGGCGACCTGTGCGGGCACGGAACCGCCTGCGCCGGCATCGTCCGGTCGCTCGCGCCCGAGTGCGAGATCATCAGCGTCCGCGTACTGGGGGCGGGCTACACGGGCAGCGGGCCGGTGCTGATGGCCGGGCTGGAATGGGCCGTCGACAGCGGGTTCGAACTGATCAACATGAGCCTCTCCACGACCAAGCGGCGATTCTCCGAGTTCCTGCACGAGCTGGCGGACGACGCGTATTTCAACGGCACGATGATCGTCGCGTCGGCGCACAACATGCCGGTCGAGAGCTACCCCTGGCGCTTCTCATCGGTGCTGTCCGTGGGCAGCCACGACCAGCCGGGCAAGCTGACCTTCTTCTACAACCCCAGTCCGCCGGTCGAGTTCTTTGCACCGGGTATCGACCTGGACGTCCCCTGGGTCGGCGGGACGACGCTGCGCTGCAGCGGCAACAGCTTCGCGACGCCCTACATGACCGGGATCTGCGCGCTGATCAAGTCCAAGCACCCGGAGCTGACACCGTTCCAGCTGAAGAGCGTGCTGCACGCGACCGCATCAAACGTCGAGGAGGCTGACCGTGAGTGACGATGCCATGATGGCCGCGGTGGCCGCGGGCGTGCTACCCGCCGAGGACTCCCATCGCGTGCTTCTGACCTCCGTCGCCGAGACGGCCCGCGCCATCTTCGGAGCCAAGGCTGCCTCGATCTTCCTGTACGACGAGTCGGCCGACGAGCTGGTGTTCGAGGCAGTGGCCGGCTCCGGTGCCGACGAGCTGATCGGGCGCCGGTTCCCGTCGAGCACGGGCATCGCCGGATGGGTGCTGGTCACTCGACAGCCGCTCGTCATCGAGGACGTGAGGCAGGATCCGCGCTTCGCGAAGGACGTCGCCTCGGACACCGGCTACGTGCCGAAGGGCATCATGGCCGTGCCGCTGCTGCACGAGGACCGCTCGCTCGGGGTGCTGGAGGTGCTCGACCGCCCGGCGCAGGCGGCGTTCACGCTGGCCGAGATGGATCTGCTGGGGCTGTTCGCGAATCAGGCCGCGATCGCGCTCGATCTGACGCAGAAGTCACGCCGGGCGCACGCGATCCTGGACGGCGGCGATCCGGCGATGTCCGCGATCGCCCGCATCGCCGAGCGGCTGGAGGCAATGGACGCCGACGATGGAGCGGCCCGGCGCCTGCTCGAGGCCCTGGCCGATGTGCTGGACGGCGGTGGCAGCGCGACGGCCGAGGCGGAGTCCTTCCGGCCGCGCCGGCGTCGGCGTTCCGGACCATAAGAAGGGGCCCTCATCGGGCCCCTTCGGTGCAGGAGGATCTGCTCCTAGCGATTCGCGAACAGGTGGGCCTCGACGTCGGGCCCGTCGTCGTCGTCGCTGTGCTTCTTGCTGTGGTGCTCGGCCTCGATCGGGCTCGGGCCGTCCTCGCCGCGCTTCTTGAAGTGCGAGTGAGCTTCCACGTCGGGCGACTCGTCCTCGCCGCTCCGCTTCTTGCTGTGCTGTTCGTACTCGGACATCCGTTTCTCCTCCTGCTTGATGGGCCGAACGCCAAACTCCGACCACATGACGGCTGGGCGGAGAGAAATCTTCCCGCCGTCGCGAAACTCTTCGGTTGGCGGATGTTTCGGACCACAAAGAAGGGGCCCCGCGAAGGGCCCCGTTCTTCGCAGGAGATCGCTGTTAGCGCGCCACGTGGCGGTGGGCCTCGACGTCGGGCCCGTCGTCGTCGTCGCTGTGCTTCTTGCTGTGGTGCTCGGCCTCGATCGGGCTCGGGCCGTCCTCGCCGCGCTTCTTGAAGTGCGAGTGAGCTTCCACGTCGG
>DASSEV010000050.1:0-2161 GCA_035695105.1 Gaiellales bacterium | reverse complement strand
CGTAGAACGAGCTGATCGGCCCGGCGGCGAACAGGGCCACGCGCTCGGGATGCTGCAGCGTGAACGACTTCGGCACGATCTCGCCCATCACGACGTGGAAGTAGCTCAGGATCGTGAACGCGACGATGACCGAGATCGTGGTCGCGACGCTCGTGTGCCAGCTCTCCGGCAGCAGGTCGAGCGGCCGCTCCAGGAGCTTCGAGACGACCGGCTCGCCGATCGCGCCGAGCGCCAGGCTGGAGAGGGTGACGCCCAGCTGGATCGCCGAGATGAAGCGCGGCGGCTGCTCGAGCAGGCGCAAGACCCGCCGGGCGCCCCGGCTGCCCTGCGCCTCGAGCTCCTGCATCCGCGTCCGGCGGACGGTGACGAGGCCGTACTCGGCCGCCACGAAGAAGGCATTTGCGGCCACGATGACGGCCACCGCAAACAGCTCGAGTGCGGTTGTCATCGAGTACTCGGACCGTCGTCGCTCAAGCCTCGCCAGTATAGTCGGGGGGTCGTACGGCCTTGGAGAAGGCGAAGAACCCCTCAAGCGCGAGACGCAACTGCCGATTCACTGCAGCAGGGATCACCCCCCAGACCGGCGAAAACCGGACGGCTGGGCACGCGAGTGCTAACGGCCGCACTGATTTCTGCCGATACCGCCTAAACCCGAAGCTGGTCGATGCGACGAGTGGAGCACACGTGGCCGAGCCGATTACCTGTCTGATTGTCGATGATCATGAGGTCGTTCGTGAGGGCCTGCGCCTGGCGCTGTCCCGCACGGACAACATCCGCGTTGTCGGCGAGGCGTCGGACGGCAGCGCCGCCGTTGCGCTTGCCCGCCGCCGCCGCCCGAACGTCGTGATCATGGACGTCCGGATGCCGGGCACCGACGGTCTCCAGGCCGCGCGCGAGATCTCCTCCGAGGTGCCCGAGGCCTACGTGCTCATGTTCACGGCCTACGGCGAGCGCAGCCTGCTCACCCGCGGCCTCGAGGCCGGCGCCAAGGGGTACATCCTGAAGGAGGCGCCGCACCAGACGCTGGTGCGCGCGATCCAGAAGGTGGCCGGCGGTGACGGGTACGTCGATCCTGCGCTGATGCCCGCGTTCCTGACCAAGGAACGCGAGAACATGCTGACCGCGCGCGAGCGCGAGATCCTGCAGCTCCTGGCCGACGGGATGTCGAACGCCGACGTGGCCGCGAAGCTCTTCATCAGCCAGGAGACCGTCAAGAGCCACGTACGGCATATCCTCTCGAAGCTGGAGGCGGATACCCGTACGCATGCAGTCGCCATCGCCCTCAGACAGGCCATCATCGATTAGTCCCGCCGATCCCGGGGCCCGCGCAGTCGCGGCGCCCACACGGATCGTGCAGGTGGGAGGGCTGGCGGCGCTGTCTTTAGCGGTGACGGCGATCGCGTTCGCCCTCGCCGACGCGGCCCTCTCCGACCCGGTCGCCATCCTCGTGGCCGGTGTCGCGGCGGTCGCACTCGTCGGCGCGCTGGCGGCCCACGCCGTCCAGCGCGACTCCCGCCGGCTGCAGACGTCGGAGGAGTGGCAGCGGCGCCTGCGCGGCGAGTTGATCTCGCAGGCCGCCTTCCTCGACGAGGTGGTCGGCAGCCTGGCGGCGATGACGTCCACCCGCGACGCCGAGGCCGTGCTGGCGGCAACCGCCGAGCAGGCCCATCGCCTGCTGCGGCCCGACGCCACCGTCGTCCTCGTCCCCTCCGCCGATGGGCGCGACCTGCGCCCCGCGGTCGCCCGCGGGCTCGCCCTGGGCCCGATCGCGAGCCTCGGCGTCGACCCCGGAAGCCCCGACTCGCTCCTGGCCGAGGCGGCCGCCAGCCGCACCCCGGCCGCCGGCCCTGTGAAGCCCGGCGGCGACGCGCTCACGAAGCACCTGCGCCCGGTCGCGGCGCTGGCCGTGCCCCTGGTCGTGCTGGACGAGCTGCACGCCCTGCTCGTGCTCTTCCGGCTCCAGGGCGAAGCCGGCTTCGGCCCCGCCGAGGTGGCCCAGGCGGTCCTCGTGGCCGACTTCGGCGCGAGCGCCGCCGCCAACGCCCAGCTCTTCCAGCGGGTCGAGTCGCTGCTGGCCCAGGCGCGCATGCGCGAGAGCGAGCGGGCCGAGCTCTCCCGCCGCATCCTCTCGGCCGAGCAGGACGAGCGCCGCAAGCTCTCG
>DASSEV010000049.1:0-18606 GCA_035695105.1 Gaiellales bacterium | reverse complement strand
GTCCGGAGAAGGGCGCGGTGGCGGGGTCGTCGAGCTCGCCGAAGAGGTCGTCGACGTCCAGCGGTTGGGTGGTCATGCGGATGTCGACCTTGCCTTCCCAGACCGAGCGTGGACGGTCGCAGTAGATCTCGATGCCGTGCGCGTCGGGATCGCTCAGGTAGAGCGCCTCGCTGACGTAGTGGTCCGACAGGCCGACCAGCGGCACCCGGTCGCGCGCGGCGTGCGCCAGCCAGGCAGCGAGATCCCGGCGGGTGGGCACGAGCAGTGCGAAGTGGTAGAGGCCCGTGCGACCGTGGGCCGGTACCGCGCCCGGCTGCTCGACGAGGTGCAGCAGCTCCGTGCTGCCGGTGCCGAGCGTCGCCTCTCGGCCCTCCTGGGCCAACAGCTCGAGGCCGATCGCCCGGCGGTAGTAGTCGAGCGACCGTTCGAGGTCCGCCACGGTGAGATGCACTGGTCCGAGCGTGAGGTCGGCCGGAAGCGCCGTGCCCCGGCCGGCCGCCGCGGCCTCGAGCTCCTCCGGATCCTCCGGTGCGGCGGCGGACTCGATCGGCGGCAGGTCGCTCACTGCTCGTAGTTCTCGACGACGTCTGGACGGCGCGGCTGGGCCGACTCGTCGTCCATGCCGAACTCGCGGAGGGCACGTCGCTGCCGCAGCAGGTCCCAGTACTGGTCGAGCTGCACCTTGATCTCCTGCAGGCGGCGGCGGTCGGAATCGCTCGCCTCGCCCGCCGATTCGCGCTCCCAGAGCTCGTGCTCCTCGCGCACGAGGCTCTCGATCATGCCCTGAACGTCGTTATCTGCCATTCCTCGCTCCTTCTCTGGTGCCGGAAGCCTACTTGCAGCGGACTGCAACAACCGTCGCGAAGCCGCGCCACTGAGCTGGACGACCGTGGCGCCCACGCCCACGCCGTCGCGGTCGGGCTCGACAGGTTCGTGTCGCTCGAGCACGGCCTCAACGCCGCCGTGGAGACTGCCCGGGGCCATGGCGCCGCCATCATCGCGGCTCATCCCGCCGTGGCCGCGTAGGCGTCCAGCGCCCGCTGGCGCGCGGCGGCATGCTCCACGATCGGCGGGGTGACCTCGCCGTCCAGCCAGCGATCGCGGTAGCTGCCGTCGCCGTCGAACCGGTCGGCCTGGGCCGTGGGGTTGAAGATCCGGTAGTACGGGGCGGCGTCCGCGCCGCTGCCGGCCACCCACTGCCAGCCGAGCGTGTTGTTCGCGAGGTCGGCGTCGACCAGCGTGTCCCAGAACCAGCGGGCACCCTCCCGCCAGTCGATCAGCAGGTGCTTGGTCAGGAATGACGCCGCGACCAGCCGCACCCGGTTGTGCATCCAGCCGGTCTCCCACAGCTGCCGCATACCGGCGTCGACCAGCGGATACCCGGTGCGGCCGCGCTGCCAGGCCCGCAGCCCCTCCGGGTCGTCACGCCAGGGCATGCTCTCGAATCCCGGCCGCAGCGGTGCATCGGTGGTGTGCGGGAAGTGGAACAGCAGGTGGTGCGCGAAGTCCCGCCACGCCAGCTGCCGCAGGAACGCCTCGCCGCTGCGACCTGCCGCGTCGCGCACCGCATGCCAGACCTGCCGGGCCGACACCTCGCCGTGATGCAGGTGCGGCGACAGACGCGACGTGGCTTCGGCCGCGGGCAGGTCGCGATCGCGGCCGTACCGCCGCGCCCGCTCGGTGAACCTGTCGAGCCGCTCGGCGGCACCATGCTCGCCGGGCGTCCAGGTGCGGGCGATGCCCGCGTCCCATGCAATCTCGGGCAGCAGGCCGAGATCGTCGACGGCGAGCGACTCCGGCCAGCGCCCGGGGCTGCTGATCGCCGGCTCGGCCAGCGGGTCTCCGGGGTCGCCCATGGCCTCCAAAGCGCGCCAGAACGGTGTGAACACCTGGTAGGGGCCGCCCGAGCGGTTCTGCACCGCCCACGGCTCCCGCAGCAGGTTGCCGGGCAGGCTGCGAGCGCCGGGCAGTGCCTGCTTCAGCTCCGCGTCGCGCGCGATAGCCGCCGGCTCGTAGCGACGGTTCCAGAGCACAGCGTCCGCTCCGGTCTCCTTCGCCAGCGCACGAAGGGCCTTCTCGGCCGGGCCGCGGCGGACGATCAGCCTGGAACGGTGCCGCCGAAGAGCGCGGTCGAGTGCGACCAGCGAGTGGTGGATCCACCAGCGTGACGCGGCGCCCGGCGCCCAGTCGCCCTCCTCGTCGGGCGACCAGACGAACACGGGGACGACCGGGCCGCGCTCCGCCGCCTCGGACAGCGCCGGGTTGTCCGCGAGGCGCAGGTCGTTACGGAACCAGACGAGCGAGGTCACCGCGGCAGGGTAGCCTGCGGGTATGCGACGACGAACGCTGCGTGCGGCCGCCGCGGGGATCACCGCGGCGGCGGTCTGGGTGGCCGTGGAGCCCGTCTGGCGCCGCGCGTTCGGCGGGCCGCACACGGAGCTGCGGCTGGTCGGCCGGATGCTCGCCCCGGAGCCGGCCTGGCGGCCAATCGGGCTGGCGGTGCACCTGATGAACGGCGCGATGTTCGGCGTGGCGTTCGACCGGCTGGGCGGCCGCGGTGTGCGCCACGCGGTGCTCGCTGCGCAGGTCGAGAATGCGGTGCTCTGGCCGACGATGCTGATCGTCGACCGTCTGCACCCGGATGTCCGAAACGGCGACTGGCCACCCCTCGCGCGCGACCCGCGGGTCGCGGCGCAGGAGGTGGCCAGCCAAGCCGTTTTCGGCGTCGTTCTCGGTGGTCTCCTCTAGGCCGCCTCGACCTCCGGAACCGGGCTGATCACCGGCTCAGTCTCGGTCTCGGCCTTGACCGCGCGCCGCCCCGGGATCAGCAGCGCCATCGCAGCGCCGACTCCGACCACCACTGCGCCCATCGCGACCGCCGGCACGAGGCCGTCGACGAAGTGCTGCGGCGCCCCGTAGCCGCCCTGCCGCGAGAAGATGGTGCCGAGCACCGCGACGCCGAAGACGCCGCCCAGCTCGCGGATCGCGTTGGCTGCACCGCTGGCCTTGCCCTCGTCCTGCCGGCTGACCGAGCCGAGGATGACGTACGCGGACGGGGCGAAGTACAGGGCCATGCCGACCCCGGCCATCGCGAACGGGATCACCATCTGCAGGTAGGGGGTGTCGGTGGTGGTGATCAGCGCCATCCAGGCCAGTGCCGCGGCCTGGAGCGCCATGCCGACCGCCATCAGCGGCCGGCCGCCGATGCGGTCGGCGTACGCGCCGGCGATCGGCGCGACGAACATGGGCATCGCCGTCCAGGGGAGCGTTGCCAGGCCGGCCTTGAACGGCGAGAAGCCGTGCACCGTCTGGAGGTACTGCGTCAGCAGGAAGATCGAGCCGAACATCCCGAAGTACATGAGCAGCGAGGCGGCGTTCGAGGCCGCGAAGGCGCGGCGCCGGAAGAACCGCATGGGCAGCATCGGGGCCGGAGCGCGGAGCTCCCAGGCGACGAAGGCCGCCACCAGCAGCAGGCCGCCCGAGAGCGCGCCCAGGATCTGCGGGCTCGTCCAGCCGACCTCGTTCCCGCGCACGAGCGCCCAGATGACGCCGAACAGGCCGGAGCTGACGAGCGCCAGTCCGCGCAGGTCGAGGCTGCGGTCGGGGCCGTGGCTCTCGCGCAGGCGGGTCAGCCCGAGCGGGATCACGACCAGTCCGATCGGCACGTTCAGCCAGAAGATCCACTGCCAGGAGATGCCCTCGACGACCGCGCCGCCGACCAGCGGGCCGATCGCCACGGCGAGGCCGCTGATCGCCGACCAGAAGCCGAGCGCGAGGCCGCGCCGCTCCGGCGGCACCGCGTCGGAGAGGATGGTGAGGGTGAGCGGCAGCACCAGCGCTCCGCCGGTGCCCTGAAGGGCGCGGGCAGCGACCAGCCAGTCGACGCTCGGCGCGAGCGCGGCGGCTGCCGACGACGCGGTGAAGAGCGCCAGGCCGGCGGCGAACATGCGGCGCCTGCCGAAGCGGTCACCGAGGGCCGCGCCGGTCAGCAGCAGCACCGCGAAGGTGAGGGTGTAGGCGTTGACCGTCCATTCCAGATCCTGGATCGAAGCGTTCAGGCTGCGCTGGATGGTGGGGAGTGCGGTCGTTACGACCAGGTTGTCCAGGACGACCATGAACAGCGCCGCCGAGGTGATCGCGAACGTCCAGAGCGTGCGGGCTCTCGATGACATCGATGCTCCTCAGGTAGTGGTTGATCACTCACAACAGAGTCGAAAAAAAGGGGACTAGTGCACCTTGTCCAGCAGCAGGTCGCCCATCAGCTCGCGCGCCCACGGCCCCTTGACCGACGGCGCGTCCATCGCGGCCATGACATTCAGGAACATCCCGACGCAGAACCAGTCCCGTACCGCCTCGGGGCCGGCGCCGCTCAGGTGGGACACCTCGCGGTAGAGGTGCTCGTAGCCGCGGCGCACTGCGTCGCGGACGACGTCGTCGTCGCATGACACGTACGCCTGCATCTGCATCATCAGCTTCGGCCGGTCTGCAAGCATCTCGCAGTACGCCCGGCCCATTGAGTGGAGCCGCTCCTGCGGGCTTTCGCCCACGGCCGCGTCGCGGAAGGTCTGCTCCGTGGCCGCAAAGCACCGTTCGACCGTGGCCAGGAACAGCTCCTGCTTCGTGCGGAACAGCCGGAAGAGGTAGGGCTGCGAGATTCCGGCCCTCCTGGCGATGTCGTCCGTCGACGTGCCATGCAGCCCCTTCAGTCCGAACTCGATCATCGCGGCATCGAGGATGGACTCGCGGCGCTGCCCAGCCGTCTGTCGTGTCGTCGTCGCCATGTGCGAGAAGTTAGCAGTGACTCACAACAATGTCAAGGACATGGTTCTGCTGCTCGGATCGGTACGGTACGCGGCGTGATCGAGCCGTTCTCCATGCAGCTGCCCGTTCGTGTCCACTTCGGCAACGGCGACGTCGAAATGCTGCCGAAGGCGGTGGGCGGCCGCCGCGCCCTCGTCATCTCCGAGCAGCCCGTGCTTGGCATCCCAGCGGTGGCCGAGGCCGTGCATGGGCTCGCGGTGTACGAGAAGCCGACGGGTGAGCCGACCTTCGAGATGGTGGCCGAGGCAGCCGAGCGCGTCACCGGGGAGCGGCCAGAGGTGATCGTGGCCATCGGCGGCGGCTCCGCGCTCGACCTGGCCAAGGCGGCCCGCCTGGTCGCGGACACCGGCACGCCGCTCCGGTCGTTCGTGGACGGCGCTCCGATCGTGCCACCGACGACCGACCTGTTTGCGGTGCCAACGACGTCGGGGACCGGCAGCGAGGTGTCGGGTGGCGCGGTGGTCGTCGACCGCGAGCCGGGGCGCAAGCGCGGCGTCGCCCATCCGCTGCTGCGCGCGCAGGACGCGCTCGTTGACCCGCTGCTGACCGTGGGCCTGCCGCCGGAGGCGACGGCGCAGACGGGTGTCGATGCGCTGGCGCAGGCGATCGGCGGGGTGATCGTCTCGAACGGCAATCCGGCGTCGGCGGCACTGGGGCTGGAGGCGTGCCGGTACGTGGCTGGTGGTCTGGAGGCGGCCGTGCGTCGGGGAGACGATGTGGAGGCGCGTGGGCGCATGAGCCTCGGCAGCCTGCTCGCGGGGCTGGCGATGAACCTCTCGGACTGCGGCGCCGACCACGCGCTCGGCCACTCGATCGGCTCGACGCTCGGCCTCCCGCACGGGCTGACCGTGGGTCTGGTGTTGGCCGAGACCCTGGAGGTCAACCGGCCGGCGTGCGTGCCCCAGCTGGAGCGCGTCGCCGACGCGCTGGGAGAGCCGGACGACGGAAGCGGGGACGGCAGCCGCGCGATCCGCGCGGTCCGGCGCCTGCTCGCGGCGGTCGGACTGCCGACGATGCGCGAGGCGGGGGTGGAGGAGCGGCACGTCGAGCGGCTGGTGGAGCTCTCGATGGCCGACTACTGCCTGACGGTGAACCCGCGGGTGTGGGACGCGGGAGACGTGCGCTCGGCGTATGAGGCGGCCTTGGCGGTGGAGCTGCGATGAGGCGTGGGGTCAGGCCGGAGGCCAGACCCCAAGGCCGTCACGCACCACGTTCTCCGCGAACGCCGCCGATCCCAGCGACTCCTTCGTCCGGAACTGCGGCCCGATCTGCCGGCCGCACTCCAGGTAGAGCGGGTATGTCTCGTTCACCAGCTCCTCGGCCTCTGCCTCCGAGAGCTGCGAGCGTGTGACGACCAGCAGGTCGATGTCCGAGTGCATTGGCGACCCCACGTCCCACATGTCGCCCCGCGCCGCCGACCCGAACAGCACAACCCGCTCCAGCTCCGGTCCCAACCGCTCCTGCAGCACGGAGATGTACCGCACGACGCAGCTGCGCTCCTCGTCTGACAGGTGCCGGAGCGGATCCGGCTCGCCCGTCACAGCTCGACCTGGATCTCGCCGTCCTGCTCCCGCACGCGATACGTCTCGAGCGACGCCACCGCCGGACCCACCAGCGCCTCGCCCGAGCGGATGTCGAAGTACGACCCGTGGCAGTAGCACTCGATCTGGTGGTCGACGAACTCGCCCTCCCAGAGCGGGCACTCCTCATGCGTGCAGTACCCGTCGAACGCGAACAGCTCGCCCCCGCGGCGGGCCACCACGATCGGCTCCCCGCGCAGATCCACCTGCACCAAGTCGCCCTCCGGAACGTCGTCGGCACCGGCAACGGTCGTCCACTCGGCCATCAATCCCACCTCGCGTGCAGCGCGGTGGGCGCCCGGAACTCCCATCCCGAGAGCTCCACATCGTGACCCGGGTCGAGGCGGAGCCGGGGCAACCGCTCGAGCAGCAGACGCAGGGGCAGCAGCACCTCATGGCGCGCGAGCGGCGCCCCCGCGCAGTGGTGCGCGCCCAGCCCGAAGGCTGCGTGTGCGCCGCGCCGGTGGATGTCGAAGCGCTCCGGCTCCTCCCAGTGCCGCTCGTCCTGGTTCGCGGACGCGAGCACCGACGCGATCGCAGTCCCCGGCTCGAGCGTGACGCCGGCGAGCTCCGTGCGCTCGGTGACCTGTCGCGTCTGCGTGCCGACCGGTGAGTGCCAGCGAAGCGCCTCCTCGACGGCGCCCGCCAGCAGACCGGGATCCGCCCGCACCTCGGCGAGCGCGTCCGGGTGCGTCAGCAGCGCCCATAGCGCGATGCCGAGCGCGTGCCCGGGCTCCTGCATCCCGCCCAGCAGGATCAGCTTCAGGTTCGAAAGCACCTCGGCCTTCGACAGCCGGCCGCCCTCCGGCGGCTCGGTGTGCAGCATGTCCGAGAGGACGCTGCCGTCCGGCTCCTCGGCCAGGCGGTCGAGCAGCGGCAGCACCTGCTCGTCGATCTCACGGCCGGCCGCGTCAGCGACCGTTTGCTTTGCGGGATCGTCCTCGAAGTTCGAGCCGCCCAGCGCCAGCGCGACGAACCAGCGGCGCAGGGTGTCGGCGTCGACGTCGCCCAGGCCCATCACGGCGCCGAGCGCGAGCACGGACACCGGCTCGCAGTACGTCGCCATCAGCTCCGCGGCGCCGTCCGGCTCGATCGCCGCAAGGTGCCGCTCCGCCAGCGGCAGGATCACGCCCGGCGCGTACTCGCGCACCGCCCTCGGCCGCATCGGCGGGTCGAGCGTCGCGCGGATCCGCTTCTGGGCCGGGCCGTCGAGCGTGAGCACGTTCTGCCCGAGCGTACGCGTCAGCGGCGAGGCGCCGACGTCCGCCGTGAAGAGCTCGGGATGCAGGGCCACGTGATGCACGTCGTCCCAGCGCGTGACCAGCGTCAGGCCGACGGCGGGCACGTGGCAGACCGGCGCCTCGTCGCGGAGCCGCCGGTAGATCGGGAACGGGTTGCGCTCCAGATCCTCGACGGTGATCGACTCGGCGAACGACGCGATCGAGCTCATAGGTGGTGCGTGTACTCCCTGAACTCCCAGTCCGTCACGTACTTCTTCGCGCGCTCGAGCTCCGCGCCCTTGATCGTGAGGAACGTGGCGACCAACTCCTCGCCCATCGCCTCCTTGATCACCGTGTCCGCATCGAGCGCCTCGAGCGCGGCATCGAACGTCCTCGGTAGCGGCGGGCACTCGGCGGCGCGCTCGTCCTCGTAGATCAGGCCGGTGAAGGGCTCCGGCGGCTCGAGCTCGCGGGCGATCCCGTCCAGCCCGGCGAACAGCGCGGCGGCGGCCGCCAGGTACGGGTTGGCGGCACCGTCGCCGAGCCGCAGCTCGATCCGCGTCGCGCCGCGTCGCTCGCGCGGGACGCGAGCCAGGCAGAGGCGGTTGTCGTGGCCCCAGCTGACCAGGGTGGGCACGAGCGCCTCCTCGTGGATGCGGCGGTAGGCGTTGGTCGTCGGGTTGAAGAACGCCATCAGCGCGGGCCCGTGATCCAGCAGTCCGGCCAGGAAGTGGTGGGCCAGATCCGACAGCCCCTCGTCGCGATCGCCGTTCAGCAGGTTGCTGCCGCCGTCGTCCGACAGCGAGAGGTGGAGGTGGAAGCCGGAGCCCTCGTCGTCGTTCCACGGTTTGCCGATGAACGTCGCCAGCAGCCCGTCGAGCGCCGCCATCTCCTTGACCAGATCCTTGAACAGGTAGGCCCGGTCGGAGGCGTCCAGGGCGTCGGAGTGGCGCAGGTTGATCTCGTACTGCGCGCGCCCGAACTCGTGGTTGGCGGCGTAGGTGTTCAGCCGCATGTCCGCGGATGCGTGCAGCATCCGGCGCAGCAGGTTCTTCGGATCCGCGACGGCGCCGACGGTGTAGACGTGGCTGTCGTTGTCGACGTAGCGGCGATAGCCGTTCGGCGCGGTCGGGTCGGGCACGCACAGATAGAACTCGAGCTCCGGCCCGAGCACCGGCACCAGACCGCGCTCGGTGTAGCCCGCGATCGCCCGCTTCAGCACCCCGCGCGAGTCGACCCCGTAGGGCGACCCGTCCATCCGCTCCAGATCGGCGATGCAGACGGCAACCTCCGGATCCCAGGGGATCCGCCGCAGCGTGGCGGCGTCCGGGCGGGCGACGATGTCCTGGAATCCGTGCTCGAAGCCGGCGACGACGTTGTGGCGCAGGTCGACCGTCATGATCGCCTCGCAGTACGCGGCGCCGTCGTCGATCAGGTGCGAGAAGTACTCGGCGGGGAACTCCTTGCCGCGCGCGATGCCGTGCAGATCGGGATAGCTCATGCGCACCGTGGTGACGCCGTCCTTGACGAGCTGATCCAGCGTTTCGGCCATCTACCGCCCTTTCGTCGTCGGGTCTACGCCGTCGTCACCCGTACGGGCATCGACTTGTAGGCGTTGGTGAAGTTGGAGTGCATGCGCCGCGCGGGACCGGTCGCCTCGACCGTCGTCACCCGTGGCAACAGCTCCTCGAACATGATCCGCGTCTCGAGCTTCGCGAGGTGCGCGCCGAGGCAGAAGTGCGGGCCGCCGCGGCCGAACGTGATGTGGTTGTTCGGCTTGCGCGTGATGTCGAACGTCAGCGGGTCGGAGAACTGCCGCTCGTCGTAGTTGCCGGAGATCAGCCACACGACCACCTTATCGCCCTCCCGGATCTGCTCGCCGTGCAGCTCGACGTCGGTCGTGGCGGTGCGCCGGAAGTGGATCACGGGCGACGCCCAGCGCATGATCTCCTCGGTCGCGGTCGGCATCAGCTCGGGCTCGTCGCGCAGGCGCGCCATCGCGTCCGGGTTCTCCATCAGCACGTGCATCCCGTGTGCAATCGACTGGCGCGTGGTCTCGTTGCCGGCGACCACCAGCAGCAGGAACATGGTGTCGAACTCGCGCTCGGTCAGCCGGTTCCCGTCCTCGTCCTCCCACATGACGAGCTTCGAGACGAGGTCGTCGCGCGGATCTGCCCGGCGCTCGGCGGCGATGCGGTGCCCGTAGTTGAACACCTCCATGGCGAACGGACTGCGGAACGGGTACAGACGGTACTTCGCGCTCTCCGGGCTTGCCGGGTGCAGCCCGCCGAGGTCGGGATCCGTGTTGCCGATCATCTTGTCGCCCCACTCGATCAGCTGCTCGTCGTCCTCGAGCGGGACGCCGAGGATGCGGCAGAGCACCTGGATCGGCAGCTGCTTCGCCACCTCCTCGACGAAGTCGAACTCGCCCTTCGGCAGCGCCTCGTCCAGGATCTGGCGCGTGAGCGTGCGGAGGAGGTCCTCGTACGCGGCGACGGCCCGGGGCGTGAAGCCCTTGTTCACGATCGCCCGCAGGCTCGAGTGCTTCGGTGGGTCGGTGTCCAGCATTGACTTGCGCGCCTCGATCTGGTCCGGGTCGAGATCCTCGAGCGCCGTCGCACCCGTTTCGGACGAGAAGGTGCGCCAGTCCTTCATGACGGCGACGACGTCGTCGTACCTGGTGATGCACCAGAAGCCCTTACCGTGCTCCCAGTCGTACCAGTAGACGGGCGCCTCGTCACGGAGCAGCTTGAAGGTCTCGTGCGGGACGCGCTCCGCGAAGGCGTCGTTGTCGAGATAGACGTCGGCAAGGGCGGTGCTCATCGTGTCGTGTCCTCAGCGATCTGGAGGGTCTTCAGGTCGGAGTAGAAGTCCAGGGCGTAGTCGCCTCCCTCGCGGCCGATGCCGCTGATGCCGATGCCGCCGAACGGCGCGGTCAGGTCGCGGATCAGGAAGGTGTTGACCCAGACGGTGCCGGCCCGCACGGCCCGGCCCACGCGCTCCGCGCGCTCCTGCGAGCCGGTGTAGATGATCCCTGACAGGCCGTAGCGCGTTGAGTTGGCGAGCGCGACGGCGTCGTCCTCGTCGCGGAAGGTCTGGAACGTCAGCACCGGGCCGAACACCTCGCGCTGGACGATCTCGGAGTCGTTCGAGCGGGGCTCGACCAGCGTCGGCTCGTACCAGAGGCCTCCGATGCCGGCCCGGCGGCCGCCGCGAACGATGCTGTCGCCGTTCGCGCGTGCCCGCTCGACGAACCCTTCGACCCGGGCGAGATGGTCGGGGTGGATCAGCGGCGAAACGGTGGTGGCATCGTCCCGTGGGTCGCCCAGCACCTGCGCGTCGACGCCCGCATGGAACCGCTCGAGGAAGTCGTCGCGGACCGACTCCTCGACCAGCAGCCGTGTCCCCGCCAGGCAGACCTGGCCGGCGTCGTCGTACTGGCCGGCCGCCTTGGCCGCCGCGGCGTCGAGGTCGGAGTCGGCGAACACGATCAACGGCCCCTTGCCGCCCAGCTCCGCGGTGAACGGCACGAGGTTGGCGGCGGCCGACCGGCCGATCGAGCGTCCTGTCTCGGGCGAGCCGGTGAAGCTGATGCGCCGCACGCCCTCGTCCGAGACCAGGGCGGCGCCGGCCTCCTCGCCGATGCCCTGCAGCACGTTGAACACCCCCGGCGGGAAGCCGGCCTCGGCCGTGAGGTCGGCCAGCAGCGAGCACGAGAGCGGCGCCCACTCCGGCGGCTTGAGCACGACCGTGCATCCGGCGGCCAGGCCCGGTGCCGTCTTCCATGTCGACAACATGAAGGGGGCGTTCCACGGCGTGATCACGGCGGCCGGCCCGCTCGGCATGCGGATCACGCGGTTACGCGTGCCGTTCGACTCCCAGACGCGCTCCTGGTATCCGGCAGCGAGGTCGGCATAGGCGCGGAAGTTGCGCGCCCCGCGGGCGATCACGCGGGCCTTCAACGAGCGCTCCAGCATGGCCATGTCGAGGCACTCCACGGTGGCGATGCGGTCGATGTTCGCGTCGATCAGGTCGGCGAGCCGGCGCAGCAGCACGGCACGGCCCTCCGGGCCGAGCGCCGCCCACTCCGGCCATGCCGCCCGCGCGGCCTCGACGGCTGCGTGCGCCTCGAGCTCGCCGCCGCGCGCGACGTGGGCGAGCACGCGCTGGTCGATCGGGGAGATGACCTCGAAGCGCTCGTCGCCGCCGACGCGCTCACCGCCGATGTGGTGGTCGGGAGAGACGTCGATGCCGGTGTCGGCGATCGCGCTCATGATGGGAGGTCGAGTCGGGATGACCGGCGGCGCCCGACGGCGTCGCGCTGGCGCAGGAGATCGCCGTCACTCCTCGCCAATATCACCAATATTGACTCGTCGCGCCGCCGCCTCCTGCTGGCGCGCCACTCGCCGGATCTATCCACCGTCATCCCGACTCGACCTCCTGGAACTCCATCAGACCCACCTCCACGGCGCTCATCCCGCCGTCGACCGTGACCACGGAGCCGTTCACGTATGCGGCCTGCGGGGACAGCAGCCAGGCAACCAGCCCGGCGACCTCGTCCGGCTCGCCGGGCCGGCGGGCGGGTGCAGGGCGCGTGGCAAGCGCGTATGCGCCCTCCCGGTCGATGCCGCGCAGCGCCGCCAGGTCGTCCATCGAGCTGTCGGCCATGGCCGTGCGGACCCAGCCGGGGCAGACGGCGTTCGCGCGCACGCCGCGGGGGCCGAAGTCCACGGCGATCGAGCGCACCGCCATGTTCAGGCCCGCCTTGCTCGTCGAGTAGGCCGCCGAGCCGGCGCCTGCCTGCAGGCCCGCCACTGACGAGACCGCGACCACCGCTCCGCGACGCTCGACCAGGTGCGGCAGGGCCGCTCGGGCGGTCAGGTAGAAGCCGGTCAGGTTGACGCGGAGCACCTCGTCCCAGCCGTCCGGATCCTGCTCGACCACGTCACCACCTCCGGCGATGCCGGCGCACCATGCCAGGGCGTCGAGACCGCCATGGGCGTCGACCGCAGCCTGCACGGCCGCCTCGGCCCCGGCGCGATCCGCACAGTCGGCGCTCACCGCAAGGCCGCCGGTCTCGGCTGCCACGACGTCGAGCGGCTCCCGCCGCCTACCGGCGACGACCACCTGGTAGCCGTCAGCCGCCAGCCGCCGCGCGACCGCGGCGCCGATCCCCGTCCCGCCGCCGGTGACCAGTGCGCACCGGGTCACGGCTCGACCGTCTCCAGGTCGTCGACCGTGTACGCGAACTGGAACCGGAAGCCGTCACCGATCCGCACCGGGGCAAGCGCGTCGTGCTCCTCACCGGGCGCGCCGTGCAGGGCGAGCGTCGCCGGCCCGACCCGGATCTCCGAGGCGGAGCGGTTGCTCGACCGTGCGCGCACCAGCTCGTCCACTGCCGGCTCCTCCCAGCGGCCGGCCGCAAGGCGGGGGAAGTGGCGCCGGTTCACGAGCGGCGGATCGTTGTGCTGTGGGCCGGACTCGCTGAGGCGCTCGGGCGTCACCGTCGCCTCGGCCAGCAGCCGGCCGTGCGCGGTCAGCGTGCCTGCGAACGTCCGGCCCTCCGCGCGGCAGTCGAGCCCGAACCTGCGCGTCATGTGCACCTCGCCGAGCTTCTTCGGGAACCCCTGGATCCAGCCACGGATCAGCGCGAAGTCCCGGTCCACCCAGATGTAGGGGCAGGTGGTGACGTGCTCGTCGCCCAGCATCGCGTTGACCACGATGAAGAACTCCTTGTACTGGCCGCGCACCGGGTCGAGCAGCTCCTCGCCGGAGTCCGAGCACGACTGCCAGTCGACGAACAGCGCCGCGCAGCGACCGGGGTCGTCCTCGAACGGCGAAAGGCCGGCCGGCAGTACGGCGCGCACCGCGTCTGGGTCCGCCCAGTAGTCGATGACGAGGAAGTCGCCGACGTAGTGCCACGGGGGGGAGGGGATGATCGACGCGGTGCCGCCGGGCGAGAGCGGCAGCGAGTAGCCCTTCGGCCCCCGGCTCACGGCCGCTCCAGCGAGCCGACGACCTCGTACTCGGCGGCGTGGTCGGCCGGCTCGACCTCGTGGCCGTGCTGCTCGCGGGCCTCCTCGATCCGCGCCATCGCGCGGCGGGCGGCCTCCGGGTCCTCGAACACGGTGATCGAGACGGCGGAACCGTCCTCGGCGAGGCAGTGGTAGAGCGCGTGCACCCCGTCGACCCCCCGCAGCGCCTCGATCACCCACTCGGAGCGGTCGAGCCCTAGGTCGCCGCGCCCGGCGTTGAACGTCGCCACCCGGACGATCACGAGGGCTGCTCCGAGAGGAACTGCTCGACAAGCGACTCGGCGAAGCTCTTGTCGGCGATCTTGTAAGCCAGCGCCGTCATCCGCCATGAGTCGGACAGGTAGAACCGCTCGTACAGCTCGCCGCGTCCGCCCAGGTCGCTGCCGATGTAGTCCCAGGCCAGCCGGAACAACCGGATGCGCCGCTCCGCGTCGGCGCCGGCCGCCTGGTAGTACGTCGCGATCTCGTCGGCCAGCGGGCCCTCGATGTCGGCCAGCGAGGGCGTCGCCATGAAGCCGCCGCCGCCGATCAGCTGGAGCAGCTCGTTGACATAGGGGAGCCACTTCGGCATCTCCCCGCGAAGGGCGAGGAACGGACGGTCGTCCGGATACCAGACCCCGCCCTCGTCCAGCGCCGAACCTGCTTCAGCGGACACGATGCCCGACCGCGTCAGCTCCACCATGTTCCAGATCTGGCCGAGCTTCTCCTGGATGTGGTCGAACCGGACGACGCCGGTGGTGTTCGCGATCAGGTGCCCGAGGCCGAGGGCGAACGAGAGCTTCACGTACGCTCGGGTGAAGGCCTGGTGCATGATGTGGCCGCGCCAGCCGGTGTCGCTGATCACCTCGGAGTAGCCCTCCGTGTCCCCGCACAGGAACAGACGGCTCTTCGGCACCTCGACGTCGTCGAAGATGACAACGGCGTCCATCTCGTCGAAGCGCGAGGACAGCGGGTAGTCGAACGTGTTCCGCTGCTTCGAGTAGCTGTCGCGGCAGATGAACTTGAGGCCGGGCGTTCCCATCGGGATCGCGAACGCGAGGGCGTAGTTGCCGTCCTGGGGCCGGATATCGGACCCCGGATAGATGGTCAGCTCGTCGGCGTAGGGGGCGAGCGTCGCCAGCATGCGCGCCCCGCGGACGGTGATGTGGTTCTCGGTCTCGCCGACCTTGTGCAGGGCCACCTCGCCCGCGGCCTGCTCGGCCTCCGGCTTCGTCCGATCGACCTGGGGGTTCATGATCGAGTGGGTGGTGGAGAGGTCGCGGTCGCGCATCTCCTTCTGGTAGGCGACCAGGTTGGCGGCGCCCTGCTCGTTGCCCCGTCGCGCCCAGACGTCGGCGCGCCCGGCGAAGCAGGCGAAGGTGACGTTCAGGTAGTCCGGCGTGCGGCCCATCACCCCGGCGGTGGCGGCGGCGGTCAGCTCGATCGCACGGCGGCGCCGCTCCAGATCCTCCTTGCTGCGGGGGATCAGGTGCGTCACGTTGACCAGGCGGCCGTCGTCGGGCGACGGCGCGAGCATCTCGTCGGCGTGCTCGTGCTGCAGGTCGAACACGCGCGCCATGGTGCGGGCCGCCTCGGCCAGCTGGGGGTGGTCGAGCGGGTGCGTGATCTTCTCCCCGTTCAGCCACATCTCGCGGGAGTCGCCACGCAGCCCGTCCAGGAACTGCTGGCCGGTGCGTGCGGCGGTGGGTGTCTGCTGGGACGTCTCGGCGGTCGCCATCATGCCTCCTGGTGCGTCAGCGGTGGGAGCGGCTCGCCCTTCGCCAGCAGACCCTCGCGCTCCATGCGGATGGCCTCGGCGTCGAAGCGGAAGTACGAGCGCGGCGGCAGGATGCCCCACGCATTCGAGGAGTGTGGTGTGTCATCCCAGTCGCGCGGCTCGTGATCCGGCTCGAGCTGCTCCATGTCGCAGTAGCACTCGACCAGCAGCTCCTCCTCGGGAAGCCGGACGTAGGCGCAGAGGTTCTGTGCGAGCGCGTGGCGGAGCGGGCCCCAGACCAGCCAGCGGCCGTGCTGGCCGAGGTGGTCGAACAGCACGCGCAGCTCGCCCCAGTCGACGTACTCCCAGGCCAGGTGGTGGAAGTGGCTGTAGTCGAACTGCACGAGCGCCATCGAGTGATGGTCGGAGTTGATCGAGAACCAGTTGCCGGCGCCCAGCAGCCGGTCGGAGATGCGCATGCCGAGCACGTCGGTGTAGAAGGCGGTCTGCGCGTCGAGGTCGGTGGTGAGCACGTTGACGTGGCCGAGCTTGCGCGGATGCAGGCCGGGCAGGGTGCTCGTGCTGCGCGCGACCGGCGGACGGCGATCTTCCTCCTCGCGGTAGGGCATCAGCTCGATGCCGTTGCCGTCGAGGTCGGTGAAGTGCAGGGCGCCGTCGTGGTGCTCGTAGCTGATCCCGTGCGAGTCGAGATGGTCGGCCGCCTGCTCCAGGCTGCAGCTGCGGCGGAGCTCCCAGCCGGTGTGGTCGTGCCCGGGGTCGCCGGCGGCGACCAGCTGCAGCGAGTAGGGCTCGTACCCGCAGCGGAGGTACCCGTGATGGCCCACCCGCTCGACCTCCGTCAGGCCGAACTGGATCGACCAGCGATCCATCGCCTCGTCGAGGTTCGCGACGCGGAGCGCGACGTGGTCGATCCGCCGGATCTCGATCATGGGTTCACCATCCCTTCGTTCACTGCCCGCTCGGCCTCCTCCTCAGGCATGGCCAGGGCGACGTGCAGTGTGTTGGCGGAGACCTGCAGCTGATCGCCGGGGCCGCACAGGTCGACGTCCCAGTCGACGACCGTGTTGGAGAGCCGGCCCAGGCCGGACACCTCGACCTCGACCACGTCGCCAGGCTCCATCGGGCGCGAGTGGGCCGGGGTGCCGGAGAGGACGACGTCGCCGGGAAGCAGCGTGATCGTCCGGCAGAGATCGGCGAGCAGGTAGGAGATCGGCCAGATCAGGTCGGCGGCCGTTCCCTGCTGGACGACCTCGCCGTTGAGGTAGGTGCGGATCTCGAAATCGGTGGGGTCGAATTGCTCCGCCGGGACGAGCTCCGGCCCGATCGGGCAGAACCCGTCCTGCCCCTTGACGCGCAGCATGGAGCCGCGATCGGCGTGGCGGAAGTCGTGCAGCCCGACGTCGTTGGCACATGCGTAGCCGGCGACGTACGACAGGACGTCGGACTCGGGCACGCCGTGCATGGGCCTGCCGACGACGACCGCGACCTCGCCCTCGTAGTTCAGGAACCGCGCGCCGCGCGGCCGGCGAAGCACCCCGCGATGCCCGTTCAGCGTGGTGGGGGGCTTCATGAAGTAGGACGGCTCGGGCGGCGTGCGCGCGGCGTACTCCTCGACCCGGCTGCGGTAGGTGAGGTGGGTGGCGATGATCTTGGTCGGCTCGGCCGGCGCCAGGAACTCCGCCTCGGCCTCGGGGACGGCGCCGCCGTCCTCCAGCACGACGCTCGCGCCCTCCAGCCTGCCCCAGCGCGGAGACCCCTCGACCAGCACGCGAACGCGACGCTCAGCCACGATTGGATACAATATGCGCTTGGTCGGAAGCGTGCAACTCGCCCTCCGAGACGCTGGTCAGGGGTGTCCGGGTACAGTCTGACGTCCCGCGACCTGGAGGAGTGATGCAGCAGCAGACGGCACGCGAGCGAGGCCTGGAGCGGCTGAAGCTGCTCGGCGACGAGCCGGGCGGCGATGCGTTCATCGAGCGCATGGGCAGCCCGATGGGTGACTGGCTGATCGACTGGGTGTTCGGCGAGGTGCACACGCGCGAGGGGCTCACGCCGCGGGAGCGCGAGCTGATCATCGTCGCCGTGCTGACCGCAATCGGCAGCTCCGATCCGCAGGTGGCCGCGCACATCCGCGCGCTCCGGGCGATCGATGTGCCCTGGGAGGAGATCGAGGAGACGATCCTGCAGACCGCCCCCTACGCCGGCATCCCCCGCGCGATCAACGCGCTCAAGGTGCTGCGCACGGAGCAGGGGCGATGAAGGCCGTTCGCTTCGTCGACCCGAGTGGCGAGGTCAAGGTGGGGCGGCTGGACGGGGACGTGATCGTCGAGGCCGGGCCGGCCGGGCCGCGCGGGTTCGTTCCCGACGCGCACGGCTGGCAGCGGATCGCGGACGCGTCCGGGATCGGGCACGCCATGGACGACGTGCGCCTGCTGCACCCGACCGAGCCGGGCAAGCTGATGGCGATCGGCCTCAACTACCGGGATCACGCCGAGGAGTCAGAGCTCGACATCCCGGCCGTGCCGGTGGTGTTTGCGAAATGGACGACATCGCTGATCGGCCACAGGGAGCCGATCGTGGTGCCTCGCGAGGAGACGCGGCCGGACTACGAGGGCGAGGTGGGCGTGGTGCTCGCGCATGACGTCTACCGGGCGAACGAGGATCAGGCGCGGGCGGCGGTCGGCGGCATCACGGCGTTCCACGATGTCTCCGGCCGGCGGGCTCAGCTGGAGACGCCGCTGCGGCAGTTCACGCTGGGGAAGAGCTTCGACACGTTCGCGCCGATGGGCCCGTGCGTTGCCAGCTGCGACGGCATGGATCTGGCCGACATCGACATCTCGACGGCGGTGAACGGCGAGCAGCGGCAGTCGTCGAACACGAGGAACCTGATCTTCTCGGTGGTCGACCTGATCGTGTATCTGTCGAAGGGGATGACGCTGCAGGCAGGAGACGTGATCGCGACGGGCACGCCCGGCGGGGTGGGCGACTCCCGGCAGCCGCCGGTGTACCTGACAGAGGGCGACGTGGTCGAGGTGACGGTGGCCGGGGTGGGGACGCTGTCGAACCCGGTGACGCTGGAGGCGTAATCGGGTTTCGGGGTCAGGCTGAAGTGCCTGACCCCCTTCTTGCTTCGGGTCTGCCCCCGCACGGGGGCTGACCCGGCGGGCCTGCAACCGGCGCTGGTGGGTGACCGGCCGGGTCAGCCCCTTGAGGGGGCAGACCCGATCCGGGGT
>DASSEV010000048.1:0-136389 GCA_035695105.1 Gaiellales bacterium | reverse complement strand
CTTCCACTGGCTGTGGCTGGTCGGACTGGTCGTCGTGTTCGCCTACCTCTGGCTCCGGAAGCGCGTTCCGATGCGGCTGCGGCGGCCGCTCTGGATCGTCGCCATGTCGCAGGCGGTGGCCGCGATCATCGTGCCCGCGCTGGGCGGCCTGCTGTTCCTCACGGCCATCGTGGCTGCGCTCGTCCTCGTCATCTTGGTACTGGTGATGCTGGGCGACCTGCGACGAACCTGAGAGCGCTCCGGCGCATCACCGCCGTATACTCACTCGGCCTGACCGCGCGCCGATGGGGCGTGGCCAAGTGGTAAGGCAGCGGGTTTTGGTCCCGCGACCCCTGGTTCGAATCCAGGCGCCCCAGTTCTCCCGGCACTGAACCCCTCGATGACCGAAACCCTGGCCAGCATCGTCCTCGCCGCCGGCAGGGGCACGCGCATGAAGTCGCGCCTGCCCAAGCTGCTGCACACCGCCTGCGGCCGGCCGCTGCTGGCCTGGTCGCTCGGCGCCGTCGAGCCGCTCGGCGCCGATCCCGCGGTCGTCGTCGTCCCGCCCGACGAGCCGGACCTGGCCGCGCTCGTGCCCGGCTGGGCGACCACCGCCGTCCAGGAGACCGCCCGCGGCACCGGTGACGCCGTGCTCGCCGCCCGCGCCGCGCTCGACGGCTTCGCCGGCGACGTGCTGATCCTGAACGCCGACCATCCGCTGATCGAGGCCGAGACGCTCCGCGACCTCGTCTCGGCGCACCGCGAGGGCGGCGCCGCGGCCACGCTGCTCACCTTCGACCGCACCGCGACCATCGGCGCGGACTTCGGCCGCGTCGTCCGCGACGGCTCCGGCAGCGTCATCGCCATCGTCGAGGTGCGGGATGCGGCCCCCGAGCAGCGCGCCGTCACCGAGGTCAACTCCGGCTACTACGTCGTCCGCGCCGATCGGCTCTGGTCAGCGCTCGACCGCGTCACCGACGACAACGACCAGGGCGAGGTCTACCTCACCGACATCGTCGGCATCCTGAACGGCGACGGCGAGCGGGTGCAGGCGCACGTTCACGACGACCCCCTCGTCGCGAAGGGCGTCAACACGCGCGTCGACCTGTCCGAGGCCGACGCGGAGCTTCGCGCGCGCATCAACCGCCGCCACCAGCTCGACGGCGTCACGATCGTCGACCCCGCGACCACCTTCATCGAGCCGACCGTGCAGATCGAGGCGGACGCGGTCATCCATCCGTTCACGGTGCTGCGCGGCGCAACGCGGGTGGGCGCCGGTGCGCAGGTCGGCCCGCACGTCGTCGCCGCCGACGCGACGATCGGCCGCGACGCCCTGGTCGGCCCGTTCTGCTACCTTCGCCCCGGAGCGACGCTGCAGGACGGGGCCAAGGCGGGAACCTACGTGGAGATCAAGAATTCCGTGCTGGGCGAGGGCGCGAAGGTGCCCCACCTGTCATACATCGGCGACGCCGAGATCGGCGCGGGCACGAACATCGGAGCCGGTGCGATCACGGCCAACTACGACGGCAGCAGCAAGCAGCGCACCGTGATCGGCAAGGACGTCCACACGAGCTCTCATAATGTCTTCGTCGCTCCGGTCACGATCGGCGACGGCGCCTGGACGGCGGCCGGCTCCGTGATCACCGACGACATCCCGCCCGACGCCCTCGGAGTCGCTCGTGCCAAGCAGACCAACATCCCGGGATATGGAACCCGAAAGCGCCGTCAGCGTTGAGTCGCCGCTACCCCTGTTCCCGACGCTGCCGGCGACGGCGCCGTCCGTGAACGACGCGCGGCTGACCTGGGTGGAGCGCACGCCGCAGAAGCGGCTGATGCTCTTCAGCGGCCGGTCGAACCCCGAGCTGGGCGAGAAGATCGCCGAGCAGCTCGGCATCGAGCTCGGCCAGGCCACCCTGAAGACGTTCACCAACGGCGAGGTCTACTGCCGCTACGAGGAGTCCGTCCGCGGGGCCGACATGTTCATCGTCCAGTCCTGCTCGTCACCGACCAACGACTCGCTGATGGAGCTGCTGATCATGATCAACGCGGCCCGCCTGGCATCGGCCAAGCGGATCACCGCGGTCATGCCCTGGTATCCCTACTCCCGCCAGGACAAGAAGAGCTCGCCGCGCGAGCCGATCACGTCGAAGCTGGTGGCCGACATGATCGAGGCGGCCGGCGCTGACCGCGTGCTGACGATGGATCTGCACGCCGGGCAGCTGCAGGGCTTCTTCAAGATCCCCGTCGACCACATGACCTCGGTGCCGCTGCTGGCCGAGCACTTCAAGCTCGTGCTGGGAGATGTGCCGGAGGAGGAGGTCGTGGTCGTCTCCGGCGACGCCGGCCGTGCGAAGCTGGCCAAGAAGTTCTCCGAGATGCTCGGCGCCGGCTTCGCGCTGATCACCAAGGAGCGGCCGGAGCAGCAGGTGGCCGAGGTGACCAACGTGATCGGCCGGGTCAACGGCAAGACCTGCATCGTGATCGACGACATCATCGACACCGCCGGCACGCTCTGCGCGGGAGGCGAGGCGCTGATCGAGCACGGCGCGACGGCGGTCTACGCGTGCGCCACCCATGCGGTGTTCTCCGGCCCGGCGCTCGAGAACCTGGCGGACAGCGTGTTCAAGCAGGTGGTCGTCACCGACACCATCCCCGGCAACCTGGTCAAGCAGCCGCACAACGTGCTGGTGCTGTCGGTCGCGCGGATCCTGGCTGATACCATCTCCAACGTCTTCAACGACGACTCGGTGTCCGGCCTGTTCCACGGCGGCAACCAGCTCTTCTGAGCGCCGAGCCGGATCGTCACGTCTTTGGGAGCGATCGATGGCTGATGTGAAACTCGAGGCGCGCGTGCGCGAAGGGCGCGGCGGCAAGGATGCAAAGGCGCTGCGCGTCGCCGGAGAGATCCCCGGCGTCATCTACACGTCGAGCAGCGGCACGGACGGCGCGACGCCGATCTGCGTGGTCGCGCGCGACCTGCGCACCGCAGTCTCCGGGCCCGGCGGCCAGCACGCGATCATCGACCTCACCATCGACGGCAAGGGCAAGGCGCACTCGGTGATCATCAAGGACATGCAGCTCGATCCGGTGCGCGATCGCGTCATCCACATCGACTTCCACGAGGTGCGGCTCGACCAGCCGATCAACACCGTGGTGCGTGTGGTGCTCGAGGGCACCCCGGCCGGCGTGGGCATGGGTGGCGTCCTCAGCCAGCCGACACACGAGCTGCACATCTCGGTGCTGCCGACCGCCATCCCCGATCAGATCACCGTCGACGTCAGCGAGCTCGAGATCGGCGGGTCGCTCCGCCTGGTCGACATCCCGCAGGTCGAAGGCGTCACGTTCCTCGACGACCCCGAGAGCACCGCGCTCGCGACGGTCAGCGCGCCGATCTCCGAGGAGGAGCTCGAGGCGCCGGTGGCCGAGGGCGAGGAGGCTGCAGAGGCTGCAGCCGAGGAGGCCGCGGAGGGCGAGGGCGAGGGCGGCGACGCCGAGGGCGAGGCGCCGGCGGAGGAATCCTCGGGCGACGAGTAAGGCGGCGTGGGCCTGCTCCACCGCCGCGAGTCGTCGTTCGCATACCTGGTCGTCGGCCTCGGGAACCCGGGGCCGCGCTACCGCGACACGCGACACAACCTCGGCCGCCTCGCGGTCGAGCTGGTCGCGTCCGAGCTCGGAGGCAGCTGGCGCTCGCGCTGGAACGGGAAGGCCAGCGAGGTGCGTGACGGCGACCAGCGGCTGGTGCTGCTCGTGCCGGAGACGTACATGAACGACTCGGGTCGGTCGGTGGCGCCGGCGCTGCGGTTCGCGAAGCTGCCTCCTGAGCGGCTGGTGGTGGTGCACGACGAGCTCGACCTCCCGGTCGGCGACGTGCGGGCCAAGCGGGGCGGCGGCCTGGCCGGCCACAACGGGCTGCGCTCGGTGGCGGACGCGCTGGGGACACAGGACTTCCTGCGCGTGCGGATCGGGATCGGCCGGCCGGAGCGGGGCGATCCGCGGCCGGTGGCGGATTGGGTGCTGACGCCGTTCCCGGCCGGCACGGACGTCGACCGGTTCGTCCGCGACGGTGCGGAGTGCACGCTTGCGGTGGTGCGGGACGGGGTGGACGCCGCGATGCGGGCGTGGAACGGAATGGGGGGGCAGCCCACGGGCTGATCTGGGGTCAGGCCCCCGGCCTGACCCCGGTGCGATGGCGCGCCGTGCCGGACTTCAGTCCGGAACCGCACCGGCTGACACCCCAGATTGCCGAGGCGGAGCCTGGCTGAAGCCAGGCACCTGGCGACGCTGTCATCAACGGGGTCAGGCCGGAGGCCCGACCACACCTATGCGATCAGACGGATGCGCGGGCCCTCGGCGTCCTGCACGGGCGCCGCGACCACCTCGTCCGTGCGGCTGTCCAGCCGCTGCTCGAACGCCTTGCGCAGGTCCTCGCCGCGCATCCGCGGCGACGTCGCGATCTTCCAGCAGGCCAGCTTGGCCTCCAGTCGGCGCACCATCTCGGGCGGCTCGTAGAGCCGCGTGCGCACCTGGTACTCGCTCATGCCGCGTGTCGTGACTCGCATCGCGGGCAAGCCTAACTGCTTCGACGGACGCCGTCCACTGCCTGCCGGCGATCCGTCTACATGCGAAGGGTGTCCGCCAGCCCGCGGTAGATCTCGCGCGCCGACGCCACCGCCCACTCGAGGTTCCGCACCCGCATCCGCTCGTTGGGCGAGTGGATGTTGTCATCGGCCGATGCGAACCCGGAGAGCACCGTCGGCGTCCCGCGGGCCACCAGCGCGGCCATGATCGGGATCGAGCCGCCGCTTCGCATCGCCACCGGCGCCGTCCCGGTCGCGCGCTCGATGGCCGACATCGCGCTTGCGATCACCGGGTCGTCCGGCGAGACGTAGGCGGGCTCGCCGTCCGGCCAGCGCTCCAGCTCGAGCGTCGCGTGCGCTGGGCATGCGTCGCGCAGCCGCCGCTCCACCTCGTCGCCGAGCTGATGCGGATCCTGCCCGGGGGCGACGCGCAGCGACAGCGACGCCCGCGCCTCCGCACCGATGCTGGTCTTGTGGATGGTGGGGTCGCCCGATCCGATCGAGTGCACGGTGAGCGACGGCTTCGTCCATGTGCGGTCGTAGAACTCGTCCGCCGCACGGTCGTCGGCAGGCGTCGCGCCGCCGCTGCGCAGCATGTCGGCGCCGGTGGGGAGCGTCGCCCAGCCGGCCCGCTCCTCGTCGGTGACCGGCGCGGCTCCAGCCGCGAATAGCTCGTCCCGCCCCGCCACCGCCGCCAGCACCTCGAGCAGGTCGTGCACCGGGTTGGCGGCCGCACCGCCGTAGAGGCCGGAGTGCAGCTCCTTCGCATTCGCCACCAGCCGCAGCTGGAATCCGACCAGGCCACGCAGCGCCGTGGTCACCGCGGGCAACTCATCGCTCGCCATGCTTCCGTCGAAGATCACCGCCGCCGCGAAGCGGTCGTCGAGGGTGGCCAGGTAGTCGATCACCGAATGGCCGCCGATCTCCTCCTCGCCGTCGGCGATCACGCGCACGTTGACGCCCAGCTCGCCGGCCGCGGCGAGGTCGAGCGCCGCGCGCAGCAGCGTCCAGTAGTTGCCCTTGTCGTCCGACGCGCCGCGCGCATAGAGCCAGCCATCGCGCACCTGCGGGTCGAACGCCGGGCCGTCCCACAGCGCGGGGTCGCCGGGCGCCTGCACGTCGTAGTGGCCGTAGGCGACCACCGTCGGCGCTTCGGCCACCGAGGCCGGGATCAGGCCGTCGACCAGCGGGTTGCCGAAGCCCTCGACGACGCGCGCGTCGCCGACCAACCGTGCCACCCAGTCCGCAGCCTCGCGCAGCTCACGTGGATGGCCGCCGTCGCTCGAGATCGACTCGATTCGGAGCAGCTCGAAGAGCTCCTCCAGCTGCAGCGCCTCGCTCATCTACTCGTGATGCTTCTGCGTGTGCTTCCCGACGGCGATGTCGATCAACGTCAGGATCGTCAGCACGAGCGGGATGCCAAGCGCGATCACGAAGATCGTGGTCAGCGTCCAGTCGTGACCGTCGGGCTTGGTCGGCGCATTGCTCGTGCTGGTCGCCGCCCACGACATCGCCGGCAGGGCCAGCGTGAGGTAGAGAGCGATCAGCGGGGCGGCGAGACGACGGCGCACGGACGGGACCTCCGGTCGATGACGACCGCCAGACTACCATCAGACACGGCCGTGGAACGCACTGACCCGCTGGATCTCCCGCCCCAGACGGTGTCCGCCCTCGCCGGTGCGGACATGGCGCTGCCGTACCTGCTGGAGAGCAGCGAGTTCGCCGGCTTTGCGCGCATCGCCGCCGACGGCGTGCCGCGCGCCCGCGTGTCGCCGCCGATGCTGCCCCTGCTGGCCGCGGCCCTGTGGCGGAGCAGGGAGGGACTCACACCACGAGGGCTTGTTGTCGTGGTGGACGACGACGAGGCGGCCCACACCCTCGCCGACTCCGTGGCGCCGTTCCTGCCCGAGGCACCGGTCGCCTACCTCCCGTCTCGGGGTGCGGCCTATGGCAGCGGCATCGAGCCGGCCGCCCATCTCGTCGGCGAGCGGGCGCTGGCGCTCGAGGCGCTCGCCCGCGGCGGCCTGGTCGCCGTGTCGGCGGACGCGCTGGTCGAGCGCGTGTACCCGTCCGATCGCAGGCCTGCCGCGGTGGAGCTGGAGCGGGGCGCCGAGCCGGGTCTGGAAGCGGTGGTCGAGACGCTGGCCGCGGCCGGATACGCGCGTACCGAGACGGTCGAGGAGCGCGGCACCTTCTCGGTTCGCGGCGGCCTCGTGGACGTGTTCCCGACCACCGGCCGGGAGCCGATCCGCGCCGAGTTCTTCGGCGACGAGATCGAACGGCTCTCCGCGTTCTCGGCCTTCACCCAGCGGTCGCTGCGCGAGCTCGACCGAGTCGTCGTACACCCCGCGGCCGAGCCCGAGGATCTCGAGGGCCGCTGGGGCGTGGAGGAGGACGCGGCGTACGTGCCCGCCGGCCTCGTCGCGCTCGGCCCCGAGCTGGAGGCGCAGGCGCAGGTGATCGTCTGGAACCCGGAGGAGGTGCTCGAGGACGTCCGCGACTGCTACGCGGAGCACGCCGAGCGGCTGCGCGACCCCGACATGCGCGGGCGCGGCTACGTGCGCGTCGAGGACGTCGAGGCGCTGGTCGAGCGCTCGGGCGCGCTCGAGGAGCTGCCGCTCGGCCAGACGTACTCGTTCGAGGCGCAGCCGCCCGCGCTCGCATCGTTCGGACTGGCGGAGGCCGAGAACGAGCTGCGCGCGCTGGTGCGGGCAGGCTACCGGGTGCTGGTCTGCTTCCCGCACCTCGGCGAGGCCGAGCGGACGCGGCTCGCGCTGACCCGGATCGAGGTGGAGGCCCCGCCGCCGGGCGGCGAGGGCCCCGAGGAGGCGGGCGTCGCGTTCTGCCTGGGAGCGGTGCGGGGCGGCATCGTCGTGCCATGGCTGCGGCTGGCGGTGCTGCCGTCGGGCCAGCTGTTCAGGCGCCGTGCCCCGCGACGCGCGGTGGGGATGGGCCGGGCGCTGGCCGCCTTCGGCGACCTGCGGCCCGGCGACTACGTCGTCCACGACGACCACGGCGTCGGGAGATTCGTCCGCTTCGACACACGCGAGGTGGGCGGCGTCGTGCGCGACTACCTCTACCTCGAGTTCCGCGGCGACGACCGGCTGTACGTGCCGCACGAGCAGCTCGGGAAGGTCAGCCGCTACATCGGCGCCGACGGCTCGGCCCCGTCGCTCGCCAAGCTTGGCGGGAAGGCGTGGAACACGCTCAAGGCGCGTGCCCGTGTGGCGGTGCGGGAGCTGGCCGGCGAGCTGCTCGCGCTGTACGCGCGCCGCCAGGCGACGAGCCGGCCGCCGTTCCCGCCGGAGGACGAGTGGGCCGCACGGCTCGAGGCCAGCTTCCCCTACCAGGAGACCGACGACCAGCAGCGGGCCATCGATGCGGTGACGGAGGACATGGAGGCCGAGCAGCCGATGGACAGGCTCGTCTGCGGCGACGTCGGCTTCGGCAAGACGGAGGTCGCGGTGCGGGCGGCCATGAAGTGCATCTCCGGCGGCCGCCAGGTGCTCGCACTCGTGCCGACGACGGTGCTGGCCCAGCAGCACGGCGCCACGTTCCGCGACCGCTTCCGCGACTTCCCGGTGCGCGTCGAGACGGTGTCGCGGTTCCGCGCGCCGGCGGAGGTCAAGCGGGTGCTGGCCGACTTTCGCGAGGGGAAGGTGGACGTGCTGATCGGCACCCACCGCGTGCTCTCACGCGACGTCGTCCCCGCGAACCTCGGCCTGGTCGTCGTCGACGAGGAGCAGCGGTTCGGCGTCGCCCAGAAGGAGCTCCTGCGCCAGATGCGGCTCGAGGTCGACGTACTGGCGATGTCGGCCACGCCGATTCCACGCACGCTGCACATGTCGCTCTCGGGCCTCCGCGACATCTCCGTCATCACCACGCCGCCGCGCGGCCGCCGGCCGATCAAGACGCACGTCGGCGAGTTCGACGAGCAGCTGATCACGGCGGCGCTGCGCCGCGAGCAGGCCCGCGAGGGGCAGTCCTTCTATCTCCACAACCGCGTGGAGACGATCGACGAGGCGGCGGAGCGCGTCCGCTCCTGGGTGCCGGAGCTGCGCGTGGGCGTCGCCCACGGGCAGATGGCGGAGCGGCAGCTGGAGAACGCCATGCTCGCCTTCCTGCGCGGCGACTTCGACGTGCTCGTCTCGACCACGATCATCGAGTCCGGCCTCGACATCCCGCAGGCCAACACCCTGATCGTCGAGCGGGCCGACCTGCTCGGCCTGTCGCAGCTCTACCAGATCCGCGGTCGCGTGGGCCGAAGCGACGTCACCGCGCACTCGTACCTGTTCTACCCGGACCGGCGGGAGCTGTCCGAGGAGGCGCGCCACCGCCTGTCGACGCTCGCCGACTACACGGAGCTCGGCTCCGGTTACCGGATCGCGATGCGAGACCTCGAGCTGCGCGGTGCCGGCAACCTGCTCGGCGACGAGCAGTCCGGGCACGTCGCCGCCGTCGGGTTCGAGCTCTACGTCGAGCTGCTGGCCGAGGCGGTGGCGGAGCTGCAGGGAGCCGCCTCGCCGGCCCCGCGCGCGGTGCGTGTGGACGCCCAGGTGGACGCCTACGTGCCGGCCGACTACGTGTCGCTCGAGGCGGTGAAGATCGACCTGCACAGGCGGCTCGCCCTGGCCTCGTCGGTGTCCGAGCTGCGTGAGCTGCGCGCCGAGGTCGCCGACCGCTTCGGCCCGCTGCCCGCTCCCGTCGACAACCTGTTCGGCATCCACGAGGCCCGGCTGCTCGGCGCCGAGCTGGGCGCCGAGGTCGTGACGCTGCGCGGGGGCAAGGTCACCGTCGGCCCGCTCCGGCTCGACTCGTCGGAGGTGCGGGAGCTGAAGGAGCGCGCCCCGCGCGCGATCTACAGCGTGGCGTCGCGCGAGGTCAGCGCACGCCTCGGGGACCAATCCGGCTCCAAGGAGCGGCCCCAGATGCGGGAGGGGCTGGAAATGCTCGTTGCTATACTCGATGCGCGCCGCGCCCACGCGGCGTAACGCTTTCTATGAGCCGTTTTCGCATCGTTCTCCTGGCACTGCTGATCAGCGCGGTCGCGCTGGCCGCCGCGTGCGGCGGCGGAAGCAGCAGCGGCACCACCGCCGCCACCCTGAACTCCGGCGACGTCGCGGTGGTCGGCGACATCCACATCACGCGCGCCGAGCTCGACCACCAGATCCAGCTCCAGGAGAAGTCGGCCGAGGTCTCCAAGCAGACGCTGCCGAAGCCGGGCACCGCCGACTTCAAGACGCAGGTCACCGACCCCGTCCTGCAGCGCCTCGTCAACGACGCGGAGATCGAGAACATCGCCAAGATCCTCGGCGTCTCGGTCAGCGACTCCGAGGTGCAGAAGAAGCTGCAGCAGGGCATCCAGCAGCAGTTCGGCTCCCAGGACAAGTATCAGGCGTTCCTCAAGAAGTACGGGATCACCGAGCAGGACATCATCGACCAGGCCGTGCGGCCGTCCCTCCTGCAGACGAAGATCGCCGACAAGCTGAAGTCGGAGTACAAGATCACCGACGCCCAGGTGCAGGACTACTACAACAAGAACAAGGCGTCGTTCGCGCAGCCCGACTCCCGCAAGGTGCACTACATCCTGGCCAAGGACAAGGCCGATGCGGACGCGGCGCGCACATTCGTCACGAAGGGCGGGTCGTGGGGCGAGGCCGTGAAGAAGTGGTCGCTCGACTACAAGCCGGGCACGCCGCCCTCGCAGCTGGGGGCCCTCACGGCGACCAAGGGGCAGCTCGAGGCGAACTTCGAGAACACCGTGTTCAACGACCTGCAGACGGGCGGGATCAGCATCCCGGTGGCCGTGAGCAAGAGCTACGAGCAGTCGAACCTCGCCGGCAAGTGCAAGCCGCAGTGCTACTTCGTCATCCGCGCCGACGCCGACACCGTGAAGGGCGCGCAGCAGTCGCTCGACCAGGTGAAGGCGCAGATCATGTCGACGCTCGAGCAGTCCGTGCAGGCGCAGAAGGTCTCGAAGCGCGTGCAGCAGCTCGTCGCCCAGCAGCAGAAGATCACGAAGTACGCGGCCGGCTACAAGCCCGCGCCTCCGCCCAGCACCAGCGGCGGCTAGGTGATTGGTTCCACGGCGCCGTGCGGGCAAGGCGCAAGCCAACGGCTTGCGCCGGTCACGACCAATCTGCGATCACGCAGATTGGTCGTGGGTCGGTAGGCGAGCAGCGCAAGGATCGAGGGAGGGCCGATATCGGGAATATCGGCCCGACCGAGGACGACGCAAGGTGCAAGGCCGCAGGCCTTGCACCGGTCACGACCGATCTGCGATCACGCAGATCGGGAGGGGACGCCCAACGGCCGCAGCCTCCTAACGGTCGGCACGTACCCGCGGTGAGGCGGTCAGACGTGCGGAGTCGTGGAATCAATCATCTACCCTCTTCGCATGTCCTCCCTGCAGCTCCTGGTCGCGCTCGGCCCCGGTGACCCTGAGCTGATCCCGCTGGCATCGTGGCGCGCCCTGGAGACGGCTGGGCCCGTGCGGCTGGAGCCGGACGAGCCGCTGGCCGGCTGGCTGGCAGAGCAGGGCATCCCGCTGGCCGGCGATGCCCCGGTCGCCGCCGGTTCGGGCGAGCGGTTCGTTCGGCTGGTAGCCGGCGGCGACGGCGCTCCCAGCGTCCCCGCCGGCGAGCCCCTGCAGGCGCTGATGGCGGCCGATGCCATGGTCGCGCTGATGCGTCTGACCGCGCGGCTGCGGCGGGACTGCCCCTGGGACCGCGAGCAGACCGCGCGCTCGATCGTGCCTCACACCCTCGAAGAGGCCTACGAGGTGGCCGAGGCGGCGGAGCAGCGCGATCCCGCCAAGCTGCTGGACGAGCTCGGCGACCTGCTGTTCCAGACGTCCTTCCTCGCGCTGCTGCTCGAGGAGCAGGGCGAGGGCGACTGGGCCGACGTGGCGCGTGGGATCACGATCAAGCTGATCCGCAGGCACCCGCACGTGTTCGGCGAGGCCGAGGCGGACACGCCGGGCCAGGTGCGCCGCAACTGGGAGCAGATCAAGAGCGCCCAGGAGGGCCGCACCGGCATCTTCCACGACGTGCCCTCCGTGCTGCCGGCGCTGCTCCATGCGCGGAAGGTGCAGCGCCGCGCGTCGGCCGTGGGCTTCGACTGGAGCGCCTGGGAGGGGGCCTGGGGCGATCTCGACGACGAGGTGCGCGAGCTGCGCGAGGCGCTCGACGAGGCCGGGGAGCACCGCCCCGAGCAGGAGGCCGACGCCGAGGTCGTGCACGAGCTCGGCGACCTGCTGTTCGCCACGGTCAACGTCGCCCGGCTGGCCGGCGTCGATCCCGAGCTGTCCCTGCGGGCCGCCTCCACGCGCTTCCGCGACCGCGTCGAGCTCGCGGAGCGGCTCGCCGCCGATGCGGGGCAGGCGTTCGCGGAGCTGCCGCTGGAGGAGCAGGACAGGTGGTACCGGCGAGCGAAGCAGAGCCTGAGCGAGCGCCCGGCCCGTGGCTGACGACGGCTCGCTGCTCGAATCCTTGCTCGAGTACACGGTGAAGGTGCTGCAGGCCGACCACGCGACCTTCTGCGAGGTGCAGAACTCGCCGGAGGTGATCACCGTGCTGGCGGCGACCGGCACGCTCACCCACCCGGAGGTGCTCCCCGGGCTGGGACAGCTGGTGTCCGACGAGCTCGGCTACGACGGCGAGGACGAGGCGACCGACGCGACGGTCGGCGTCTACCGGCGCGGCGATCCCTCGACGCCGGGCGTGACGGCGTTCCTCGACCGCATCGGCTGCGCCTTCGACGTCACCATCCGGGTCTACCAGGACGAGGTGCGCACGCACCTGCTCGAGGTCTACTACGTCGAGAACCGCCCATTCGGCGAGGCCGAGATCCGCGAGGCGGAGCAGCTGGGGGCGCTTCTCACCACCGTCATCTCCCGCGACCGGCTTATGCAGCAGCTGGAGCAGGCCGAGACGCGGTTCCGCACGCTCGTGCAGCAGATCCCGGCCATCCCCTACATCGTGGACGAGGACTACAGCGTCCTGTTCCAGTCCCCGCGGCTCTCGCAGGTGCTCGGCCTCGGCGTGGAGCAGGCCGGCTTCGACGATTGGGCGAACGCGCTGCACCCCGAGGATCGGGATCGCGTGGTGGCGCGCTACGAGGAGCACATGACCACCGGTGGGCCGTACGAGGACGAGTACCGGCTGGTCGCGACCGACGGCAGCGTGCTCTGGTTCCACGACCGCGCCACGTTGCTGCCCGGCGGGGAGGGCGCTCCCACCCTGTCGCACGGGGTGATGTTCGACGTGACCGAGCGGCGCAACACCGAGGAGGCGCTGAGGCACTCCGAGGCGGCACGGCAGGAGGTGCTCGAGGCGATGCTCCACGCGGAGGCCGCGGCGCGCGCGCAGATCGCTGGTGAGCTCCACGACGACACGATCCAGGTGATGACGGCGGCGCTGATGGCGGTCGAGCGGGTGTCGCTGGCCGCGGCCGATGGCGATCCGCGCGTCGTGGAGGCGCTGTCGGCGGCGCGCGCGACCCTGCAGACGGCGGTCGAACGCGCCCGCCGCCTCACGTTCGAGCTGCGCCCGCCCCTGCTCGACGCCCAGGGCCTCGCCGCGGCGCTCCGCGACCTGGCCGCCGAGGCCGAGCGCGAGAGCGGGTTCAGCGTCTCGATGGAGGCGCCGCCAGGCCGCTTCTCCTACACGGTGGAGGACCTGGCGTTCCGCACGGTCAAGGAGGGCCTCGCCAACGCACGGAAGCACTCCGAGGCGCGTCACGTGCAGGTGCGGCTGTGGACGGACGGCGGGTGGCTGCACGGCCAGATCGCCGACGACGGCCGCGGCTTCGACGTCGACCGGGCGCTCGACCGTCGCGGCATGAGGCTGCACATCGGACTGGACGCGATGCGCGAGCGCGTGCGGCTCGCGGGCGGGCAGGTGACGATCACCTCGGCCCCGGGGCAGGGAGCGCGGGTGGACTTCTCGGTGCCGCTCGCCGGTATCATGGCGCCGCGATGAGCTCGATCGTCTCCGTGTTCGGCCGACAGATCCTCGACTCGCGGGGCAACCCGACGGTCGAGGTGGAGGTGATCCTCGACTCGGGGGCGACCGGCCGCGCGGCCGTGCCGTCGGGCGCGTCCACGGGCGCCTTCGAGGCGGTCGAGCTGCGGGACGGCGACAGCAGCCGGTGGGGCGGCAAGGGCGTGGAGCAGGCGGTTGCGCACGTCAACGTGACCATCGCGGGCGCGCTCGAGGACGCCGACGCGCTCGACCAGCGTGCGATCGACGCGGCCCTGGTCGAGCTCGACGGCACGCCGAACAAGGCAGAGCTGGGAGCAAACGCCATCCTCGGCACCTCGCTCGCGGTTGCCAAGGCGGCGGCCGAGGACTCGGGGCTTCCGCTCTACCGGTACGTCGGCGGGGTGGAGGCTCACGTGCTGCCGGTGCCGATGATGAACGTGATCAACGGCGGTGCCCATGCCGACAACAACGTCGACCTGCAGGAGTTCATGGTCGTGCCGGTCGGAGCGGACTCGTTCGCCGAGGCCTTGCGCATCGGAACCGAGACCTACCACGCGCTGAAGTCGCTTCTGCACGGCCGTGGGATGGTGACGGCCGTGGGTGACGAGGGCGGCTTCGCGCCCAACCTGTCGTCGAACGAGGAGGCGATCGCCGCCATCCTCGATGCCGCGGAGGCGGCCGGGCACCGCGACCGGGTGGCGATCGCGCTCGACCCGGCGTCCACCGAGTTCTATCGCGACGGCCGCTACCACCTCGACGGCGAGGGCCGCGTCCTCGACGCCGCCGAGATGGTCGCCTTCTACGAGGATCTCTGCTCGCGGTACCCGATCGTGTCGATCGAGGACGGCCTGGCGGAGCAGGACTGGGACGGGTGGCAGCAGCTCACCGCCGCGTTGGGCGGTCGGGTGCAGCTGGTCGGGGACGACCTCTTCGTGACCAACGTGGAGCGGCTGGCACAGGGCATCGAGCAAGGGGCGGGCAACGCCATCCTGATCAAGGTCAACCAGATCGGCACGCTCTCCGAGACGCTCGACGCCGTCCGTCTGGCCCACACATCCGGGTATGCGGCGGTGATGTCGCACCGGTCCGGCGAGACCGAGGACGTGACCATCTCCGACCTGGCGGTGGCGACGAGCTGCGGGCAGATCAAGACCGGAGCCCCATGCCGGACCGACCGCGTGGCCAAGTACAACCAGCTGCTCCGCATCGAGGAGGAGCTGGGCTCCGTCGCGGCCTATCCGGGCCGGCGCGCGTTCGCCCGGCTGGCCGACCAGCCGGCATGACGCCGCCGATCACGCGCCGGACGAAGATCGTCTGCACGATCGGGCCGTCGTCGCGTGCGCCGGAGTTCGTGGAGCGGCTGGCGTGGGCGGGCATGGACGCCGCGCGGCTGAACTTCTCGCACGGGTCGCGCGACGACCACCGCGCGGTGGTGCAGGCGGTGCGGCGGGCGCAGCAGGTGATCGGGCGGCCGCTGGCGGTGATCGCCGACCTGCAGGGGCCGAAGATCCGGATCGGCGACCTGCCGGAGCCCCGCGCCGTGAACGCCGGCGACAGGCTGTTCCTGTCGGCCTCCGGCGAGGGCGGCCCGGGCGACCTCGAGGTGACGTTCCCCGGCCTGGCCACGGTGGTGCAGCCGGGCGCCGAGCTGCTGATCGACGACGGCCGCGTGCGCGTGCGGGTGGAGGCGGTCGACGGCAGCCGGGTTGAGACGAGGGTCGAGCTGGGCGGGCTGATCTCGTCGGGCAAGGGAGTCAATCTGCCCGGGACGCCGCTTCCGATCCCGTCGCTGACCGAGAAGGATCTGGCCGACCTCGACTTCGCGCTGGGCGAGGGGGTCGATTACGTCGCGCTGTCGTTCGTGCGGCGAGCGCAGGACGTGATCGACCTGCGTGACCGGATCGCGACGGCGCGGTCGAGCGCGCGGGTGATCGCGAAGATCGAGAAGGCCGAAGCCGTCGCCGATCTGGAAGCGATCGTGGCGGCCTCGGACGCGGTGATGGTGGCGCGCGGCGACCTGGGGGTGGAGATCGGCGTCGCCGACGTGCCGCTGGTGCAGAAGCTGATCATCAGGACGGCACGCGAGGCTGGGCGCACGGTGATCACGGCGACGCAGATGCTCGAGTCGATGATCAGCCAGCCGGAGCCCACCCGGGCGGAGGCGTCGGACGTGGCGAACGCGGTGCTCGACGGCACCTCCGCGCTGATGCTGTCGGGCGAGACGGCGGTCGGCCGCTACCCGCTCGAGGCGGTGGCGGTGATGAATCGCATCGCGCGGGCGGTGGAGCCGTCGCTGACCTACCACGATCCGACGCTACGGCGGGACGGCGAGATGGCATCGATCCTGTCGCACGCCGCGTGCGACATCGCGGAGGAGCTGGGCGCGCCGGTGATCGCCGTGCCGACGCAGTCCGGCTCGACGGCGCGGCAGGTGTCGCGGTTCCGGCCGAACCGGCCGATCGTGGCGGCCAGCCCGTACGCCCACGTGCTGCAGCAGCTGGCGCTCGACTGGGCGGTCGTGCCGCTCGTGACCGCCGACGCCGACTCGATCGAGGATCTGTGGCACAGGGTGGCCGAGGCAATCCGCGGCAGCGGCCTCGCCGAGGCGGGGGACAGGGTCGTGCTGACGGGCGGGACGCGGCTGAACCTGCCCGGGTCGACGGATCACATTCTCGTGCGAACGATGGAGTAGGAGTTCGGCCTGCGACGTCGAAGCGGGGTGCCGTGGGGTCCGTACGACTGAAGGGACGCGACCGCCGCCCGTTCTCGTTTCGCCGGGCGGCGGCGGTGTCGGTGCTGCTGCTGATGGCCGCGCTGTACGTGAGCCCGGTGCAGAAGTACCTGGCGTCGAGCAGCCGGGTGCGAGACGAGAACGCGCAGCTGGCGGCGCTGAGGAAGGATCACGACCGGCTGGTGGCGGAGAGCGCAGCGCTCGGCACGACGGCGAAGATCGAGATCATGGCGCGGGCGTGCGGGTTCATCTTCCCGAACGAGCACCCGTTGGTGATTCGAGACATTCCCGAGACGACGTCCCATTGCGGCTGAAGTCGCACGCACCGGTCACACGCGGCCGGACAGGCTTGGTCTCCAATAATTGGGTTTGACGAGCCTGCCCGGCAACCATGCCGAGTTCGGGTGACGGTTGTCGTGCGCAAACGTCACGCCCATCTGGTGTGACTTGGGCACCGTCACGGTGGGGTGCACCTGGCCGTGAGGGATCCGGCGCAGCCCGTTGGTCGCAAGAGCGTGAAATCGGCCGTTGCGCTGTTGGCGCCGTTCGGCTCGCGGCTACCCTGAGTGAATGGACGACCTCGCCATCGTCGAGCGCCAGCTGCGCCGCGCGCCGCGCGGCGTGCGCCGCGTGGCTGCTCGCTGCCCGTACGGCGCGCCTGCCGTCGTCGAGCAGGATGGCTACCTGGACGATGGCGCGCCCTTTCCCACCACCTACTACCTGACCTGCCCCAGCGCCGTCGCCGCGGTCGGTGCGCTCGAGGATGCGGGCGGTGTCGGCCGCTACGAGCGGCTCGTCGCCGCCGGCGGCGATGCCGCCGCCTCCTACGCCTGGGGCGCCGCCCGCCAGCGGCAGCTGCGACGGCCCGCCGCGACCATGGCCGACGGTGGCGCCTCGCTCACGCTCGGCATCGGCGGCACCGCGCACGACGGCGCCGTCAAGTGCCTGCATGCCCACGCCGCCTTCGCCCTGGCCGAGCCGGACTACGCCCTCGGCGCCGCCATCCTCGACGAGGCTTGGCCGCTCTACCCGGCCGGAGGGTGCTGCAGCGCGTGAGCACGACCGTCGACCTCGCCCTCATGGAGTGGGACGCCGGGCTGCGCAGGCTCGAGTCGCTGGACGTGCCGCCCGCCCGCGAGGCCGTCTACCGGGCCGTCGTCGACGAGATCGTCGCCGAGCTGAACCGTCGCGTCGGCCAGACCTTCACGCTCGAGCGGCTAGCCCGCGAGTACGAGCAGAGCGCTTCCTGGACGCGCCTCGTCGCCCAGCGCACCACCGACCAGGTGTGGGCGCACGACCTCACGATCGTCGGTGACGCGGCCTTCGCGCGCTTCGCGCGCGGCGCGTCGGACTACCGCCCCTGACTACTCGGCGTTCTCGGCGGGCCTGATGATGATCTGGTCGGCCTCGACCTTGACGACGATCGCGCGCCGCTGCGCCCAGTGCTCCGCGAACACGGCATCGTCCCGAACGGCGCCGTCCATCCAGAAGCCGTAGCCCTCCTCGCCGGTGTCGAGCACCGCCTCGTAGGTTGGGAGCCTCTTGCCACGGCCGCGGCCGCCGCGCCGCCGCCGCTTGGCCGTGCCCTCGCCGTTCGGCTCCGCAGCCTCAGCTGCGGGCGCCGACCCCACGGTCGCGGGCTCGGCAGCCTTCTTGCGCCCGCCGCGCGACCGCCTGCGCGGCTTCGCCTCAGGCTGCGGCTCGTCGGCGTCGGGCGGGATCACGGGCGGCGGCGCCTCGCCGCTCAGCACCTCTCCCGGCACGTCGCGCCGCAGGATCCCGTGCTGCGACCGGAACGCCGAGATGCTCGCCGGCGTCGAGTTCAGCCGGTGGGCGATCCAGACGTCGGTCATGCCCTGCGACACCCAGTCGCGGATCTCGGTCAGGTACGGCTTGAGCGTGGCCTTCGTGGTCGTCACGGCTGCCAGTCTAATCCCGCGATCAGACCGGCTCGTTCATACGCATGTATGCACCGGCCAGCACCGCAATGCACGCCAGCAGGGCGAGCCAGATGCCCCACGACGTGCTGACCGACGCGTGCCCGAATCCCAGCGCATTGAACTTCCCGATCTCGTCGCTCGCCGGCTTCGACACGACCTTGAAGATCACCAGCAGCAACGCGACCGCGCCGGCCGCGCCCGCGACCATCCATGCCGGGAACGGCAGCGTCACGCCCTCGGCGAAGACCTCCACCAGCCAGGCCGCGATGACGACGATCGCGAGCAGGGCGATGATCTTGGCCGCCGATCCGGAGTCCCAGCCGTTCTCGCTCTTGCTCCCCGACCGGCCGGCGATGGTCACCGTCAGCGTGTACCAGTTGACGAACACGCTCGCGAGCAGCACGACCGCCCCGCCCAGCGAGATCCACACCGACCGCGGCACCGCCGCCAGGTCGGCGCTCGCATCGACCCCTACGCGGGCTGTGGAGACGGGTGACGGCTCGACGGGCTCGTCCAGCCCATCCGGATCGTTGCTCTCGGAGCTCATGGCGTATGGGTCCCCCACCAACCGAATCCGCGCGTATGCGGGAAATTCCTGTTGAGCCGGTTCTCGGCGCTGGCTACTCTACCGTCACGCCGCCGGGTATGGGGCGGCCAGGGTGAAGGGTGGTGCGCGATGGGGTCGAGTGTGAATCGGCTCGAGGTCGTGGATGACGCCGCCGGCTGGGTGACCGGCTCGCGGGCGAAGGGCGAGTTCCGGTGCGCCGGTTGCGGCTATGGCGTGACGGTCTACAAGGCGCTTCCCGAGTGCCCGATGTGCCGGGGGACGTCCTGGCACCGGGTGCCGTGGCGGCCGTTCAGCCGCTCGTATTCCGCCGGTCGCTCGGTCAAGTAGGCACGCCGTCCGGGCGGGGTGAGCATCTAGACTCGGGGTGTGACGAGCGGTCGCCGCCTGCTGTATCCGCTGGTGTTCGTGGCCGGCGCCGCCACGATGTCGACGGAGATGTCGGCGTCTCGCCTGCTCGCCCCCTTCTTCGGCGCCTCGATCCTGATCTGGGCCAACATCATCGGCCTGATCCTGATCTACCTCTGCGCCGGGTACTTCCTCGGCGGCCGCCTCGCCGACCGCCACCCGACGATGCCCTACCTCGCCCGGCTGATGCTGATCGCGGCAGCGGCCATCGCCGTCACGCCGTTCCTGACCCGGCCGCTGCTCGACCGCGCCGTGACGGCGTTCGCGGATGCCTCGGTGGGCGCCTTCCTGGGCTCGTTCTTCGCATCGATGCTGATCTTCTCCGTGCCGATCACGCTGCTCGGCATGGCCTCGCCGTTCGCCGTGCGGCTGGGCGTGACCCGCATCGAGCAGGCCGGCGAGGTGGCCGGGAGGATGTACGCGCTCTCCACCGCGGGCAGCATCCTCGGCACGTTCCTGCCCGTCGTCGTGCTGATCCCCTCGATCGGCACCCGGCGCACCATGCTCGCGACCGCGGCGCTGCTCGCGCTGGTCGCCGTGCCCGCACTCGGCCGCCGCTACCTGCTCGCCCCGATCGTGATCGGGGCGCTGGCGCTGCTGCCGCCCGGCCTGATCAAGCCCGGGCAGGGCGTCATCTTCGAGGCCGAATCGCCCTACCAGTTCATCCAGGTCGTCCAGCAGTCCGACGGCACCCGCATCCTGCACCTCAACGAGGGTTGGGCCGACCACTCGATCTGGCGGCCCAACCAGGTGCTGACCGGCGGCTACTGGGATCAGTTCCTGCTCGCCCCGGCGCTGCACGGCGGCAGCTTCCGGAGCCTGGCGATGATCGGCTACGCGGGGGGCACGGTCGGGCGCGCCTACGGCACCTACTGGCCGGCGGTCAACATCCAGGGGATCGAGCTGGATCCCGAGGTGACCAGCGTCGGCCGGCGGTACTTCGGCCTCGGCGACAACCCGCGCGTGCACGTCGCGAGCGCCGACGGTCGCACCTTCCTCGAGCAGCACACCACCCGCTACGACGCGATCTTCCTCGACGCCTTCCGCCAGCCCTACATCCCGTTCTACCTGACCACGCAGGAGTTCTGGTCGCTCGCGATCAGCCGGCTGCATCCCGGCGGCATCGTGATGGCGAACGTGGGGCGCGTGCCGGGGGACAACCGGCTGCCGGACGCCATCGGCGGCACCATGGCGACCCGCTTCGCCTCCGTCTACAGCTGGCCGGTGGGCAGCTTCAACGTGATCGTCGCCGGGTTCACACAGCCGCTCACGCGCGCCCAGCTGGCCGCCCGGCTCGCCACGCTGCCACCGGCGCTCGCTCCGGCACGCGATCTTGCCGAGAAGGCGGCGCCGATGGCCCCCTCCAGCGACCCGCTCACCGACGACCGCGCGCCGGTCGAGTGGCTGACGGATCAGATGATCGTCCAATACGCCGCCGCGGGCGGGAACGGCAAGTAGATACCCTTCAGGCGTGGCCGTTCCGGTGCGACGAGTGCTGCAGGCGGGCGCCGTGGTCCTACTCCTGGCGCTGGTCGGCCTGTTCGCGAAGAGCCTGCTCGACAACCACACCTCGGTTGCGGCCGAGCTGTCGGACGGCAATCACCCCGTCGCCCCCGACTTCACGCTCGCGAACATCCGCGGCGGCGGCGATACCACGCTGTCATCGTTCCGCGGCAAGGTGGTCGTGCTGAATTTCTGGGCCTCCTGGTGCGACCCGTGCAAGGAGGAGGCGCCCGCGCTCGAGGAGCTCTCCCAGAAGTACGGCGACCGCCTGGCGGTGGTCGGCGTCGATTCGGAAGACGCCACGGGCGACGCCCGGGCATTCGCCGAGCGCTACCACCTCACGTACCCGCTCGTCCATGCCAGCGGCACCGGCGTCTACAACCGCTGGGGGCTCACCGGCTTTCCCGAGACCTTCATCCTCGACCGCAACGGGCACGTAGTGCACCACTTCCCCGGCCAGGTGTCGGCTGCCGACGTCGAGGCGCAGATCCGGCCGCTGCTCGGGAGCCCGGCGTGAGGCGCGCGCTGCTGGTCGCGGTGGCCGCGGCGCTGCTGCTGGCGGTGCCGGCTCGCGCCGCCGAGTCGTGGTCGGTGTCGGATCTCGAGAGCCAGGTGATGTGCCCGGTCTGCCATGAGCCGCTCGACCAGTCCCAGTCCGCCGCCGCGGACAGGATCCGCAGCATCATCGCGGCCAAGCACGCGCAGGGCTGGTCGGAGCAGCGGGTCAAGAGCTACCTGGTGTCCCAGTACGGCGAGGAGATCCTGGCCGCGCCGCCGCAGCACGGCTTCGGGCTGCTCGCGTGGCTGACGCCGGCGGCCGTGCTGCTGGGCGGCGGTGCGGTCGCGGTGATCCTGGCGATGCGCTGGTCGCGCGGCCGCGGCGGGCCGCCGGACGCGCCGGCCGATGAGCCCGACGACCGCATGGATGCCCGCATCGATGCCGGGCTGGCCGAGGAGCTGTGACCACCCCCTCGGCAGCAGGTGCGTTCGGCGCCGGCCTGATCTCGTTCGCGACTCCCTGCGTGCTGCCGCTCGTGCCCGCGTACCTCGCGGCCGTCGGCATCAGGCCAGGCGGGCCGCGGCGCTCGCTGGTCGCGGCGCTGCCGTTCGTCCTCGGCTTCTCGCTCGTGTTCGTGATCATGGGCGTGCTCGCCGGCCTGGCCGGCGGCGAGCTGTCGAGCCACCGCGACCAGCTGGCCAAGCTGTCCGGCATCGTGATCGTGGCGATGGGGCTGTTCATGCTCGGCCTGCTGCCGGTGCCCCTGCTCGAGCGATCGCTCGCCCCCGCCGTCGAGCCGGCCCGCCGCACCGGGTCGCCGCTGCTCCTCGGCGGCGCGTTCGCCCTCTGCTTCACCCCATGCGTCACGCCGGTGCTGGCGTCGCTGCTGCTGCTCTCGAGCGGGCTGGGCTCGACCGCGCGAGCCGCGGGGCTGCTTGCCGCCTACGCCGCCGGCCTGGCGCTGCCGTTCCTCCTGGCCGCGATCGCCCTCGGCAGGACGATGTCCATCTTCCGCTGGCTGCGCGACCGCTACGACGTGGTGCGCCTCGCCAGCGGCGTGATCCTCGTCACCGCGGGCCTGCTCGTCTTCTTCGACCGCACCTTCATCCTGAACGGCTGGGTGAACCACGTGACGGAGACGCTGTGAGCGTCGTCCAGCTGGCCGGCGTCGACCTGTTCTTCCGGGGCAAGATCGACGCGATGCTGATCGCGAGCGGGCACGAGGTGATCGCGAAGCCGGGCGGCCCGCCGCCCGACCTCGTCATCGCCGACGTCAACCGCACCGACCCGGCCGACGTGCTCGCCAGGTTCCCCGGCGTGCCGGTGCTGGGATTCGGGCAGCACACCGATCCCCAGGCGCTGCGGAGCGCCCGCAAGGCGGGGTTCGCGAAGGTCGTCGCCCGGTCGGTCCTGAGCGAGCGGTTGCCTGAGCTCGTGTGCGAGCTGGTTCCAGACGATTGATTCCACGACCACGCACGTCTGAACGTCCATCGCGTGAGGAGGTGCCCAGGTCGGGTGGCTGGATATCTGCCCTCCCTCGATCCTTGCGCTGCTCGCCTCACGACCGCTCAGACCGCACGCGGCCGTGAAATCAATCATCTAGGATCCGCCGCCAGAGAGGGAAGAGACCCCAGGAGGCCCCGTTCCGTGACCTACATCATCGCCGAGCCCTGCATCGACCTGAAGGACAAGTCGTGCATCGACGTCTGTCCGGTCGACTGCATCCACGAGATGGGCCGGATGCTCGTGATCGACCCCGAGGAGTGCATCGACTGCGGCGCATGCGAGCCGGAGTGCCCGGTGGAGGCGATCTTCCCGGAGGACGCGCTGCCCGACAAGTGGGAGCCGTTCGTCAAGATCAACTACGCGTATCCCGACCAGGGGACGATCGACAAACTGGTCGACGAGGTGAAGCCGCCGGGCGCCGAGGCGTAGACGCCGCCTCGCCCTACAGATAGCCGAGGTTCTCGAGCGAGGCCTCGATGGCCGCCTCCTCCTCCGGCGTGTAGACCACCTCGGACGTCTCGGTCGAGGCGGCCGTGCTCCTCTGCACCGCCCGGCCGTCGGAGAACAGCTCGGCGAGCACGCGCCCGTCCATATCGTCCGGCACGGGCAGCCCCATCGCGTGCAGCGCCGTCGGCGCGAGGTCGACGATGTTCGCCCCCTCGACGGCGCCCGGCTGGATGCCCGGGCCGAGGGCCAGCAGGATGCCGTAGCGGCGATGGCGCCCGCCGCCGCCCGCCGCGGGCAGCCGTTCGACGATCGAGCTGGCCGCCAGCCGGTCGGACGCCACGTAGGGGCGCTCGCCGAAGTCGATCAGGATGTCCGGGATACGGTGCAGCTCGGGGCCGTCGTACACGTCCTCACGCCGCAGGGCGCGGACGATGATCGGCTCGCCGGTGTCGGGGTCGCGCGCCGCCTCGAGCGCGTCGATCACGCGACGGGCGACGTCCTCGCGCTGTGACTCGGGAACGTGGTCGGCGATGAACACGCTCTCGGCCGAACGGGCCGCTGCGTAGGCGAGCGTGCGCTGCATGTCGATCGGCACCCCGAGGGCGGAGTCGATCCCGGATGCCAGCTTCTCCCGGAACCGCTCCGGTACCCGCCCTTCCAGGCCGAGCACGTCGATCCTGCGGATCGCATCGATCACACGCCGGGTGGACAGACGCCGGGATGCGACCCTCTTCGCGCTGCGCTCGCGGTGGAGCAGGCCATGCTGCTCGAGCACCTGGTTCAGGTAGAAGCTCTTCTCGTAGCGGCCGAAGCCGTGGTCGCTGACGATCATCACGAAGGCGCCTCGCTCGGCCATGGCCAGACGGTCGCCGATCACCTCGTCACAGCGCCGGTAGGTCTCCTCGAGCGCCGGCAGGTAGCGACCCACCTTCTCCCGGTCGTAGCGCGGATCCGTGGGGTCGAGCACGTTCCAGAACTTGTGCTGGATCGGATCAGGCGCCTGGATGACGGTGAAGAGCAGATCCCAGTCGCCGTTTCGGCCGAGCAGGTGGTTGGTGGCGACCTCCTGCTGGCGGATCACCTCGTGTGTCTGCTCGATGAAGGCGGCGCCCTTCAGCCCGTCCGCGTAGGGGTCGGCGCGGTAGCCGCCGGGGAGCGCTTTCAGCTCCGCCTTCAGCTCCGGCGGCCAGGTGTAGTCGACGGACTCCCCGGGCGTGAACATCCCGCAGGTGAACGTCCCGTGCTCCAGCCGGGCGGGTGGGTAGGAGACGGGCACGGCCACCACGTGGGCGACCTTGCCGGCCGCATCGACCAGCTCCCACAGCTTCTTTCCCCTGGCCGACCGCGACGAGACGAGCCGCCGCTCGCCCGGCGCACCCGCCTCCCAGAAGTCGAAGATGCCGTGGCTGCCGGGGTTCTTGCCCGTGGAGATGGACACCCAGGCGGGCGAGCTGTAGGGCGGCAGGCACGACTCCAGGCGGCCGTGACGGCCCTGCTCGAGCGCCCGCGCGAGGTTCGGCATGACGCCGCGCTCGGCCAGTGGCAGCAGCAGGTCCCAGGTGGCGCCGTCCAGCCCGAGGACGACGGCACGGCCTGTCAGATCGGTGCTCATACGACCGGGCACTCTACCCACCACCCCAGTGTGACGTGCCGCCGGGTGAACCAGAAGTGCCAGGCACTTTTGGTTCACCGAGCCTGTTGATGCACAATCGTCCCGCCTCGTGACGGGATCGAGCAAGTGGAACGCCCGGCGTAGAATCCACTGATGCCGCTGACGCTCCTGCTTGGTCCCGCGAACTGCGGCAAGGTCGCGACGCTGCTCGACCGGTTCGCGGCCGAGGTGGACGCGGGAACCTCGCCGACCCTCGTGGTGCCGACCCGGCCGGACGTCGAGCTGGCCGAGCGCGACCTGCTCGTGCGGCGCTCCGCCCTGCTCGGCGGCGCCACGGGAACCTTCGACGATCTGTTCGAGCGCGTCCTGGAGCGCGCGGGGGAGCCGGCCGGCATCCTGTCCGCGCCCGCACGCCGGGTGGTGCTCGAGCAGGTCATCCGCGACGCCCCGCTCGACGTGCTGACCGGCCCGGCGCGCTTCCCGGGCTTCGTCGACGGGCTCGCCCGCGTGCTCGACGACATGGTGACAGCCGCACCGCCCGAGGAGCTGGCCCGCCGGCTTGCGGCGTTCAGCACCGACGGGCGCCGTGGCGAGCTGGTCGAGCTGCACCGCCGGTACCGCGAGCGGCTGGCCGAGCTCGGCGTCCGCGACCGCGCCGGCAGCCACGCCCACGCCGCCGGGCTGCTCGAGACGCGGCTCGACGCGTGGGACGGATCGCCCGTTTTCGCCTACGGCTTCGAGGACATGTCCGGCATCCAGATCGCCGCCCTCCGCGCCATCGCCGCCCGGGCCCCGGTCATGGTGTCGCTTCCCTACCAGCCCGGCCGGCCGGCCCTCGCCGCCGTCCGCCCGGCCGTGGACGCGCTGACGTCCGGCCCACACGAGGTGGTCGAGCTCCCGCCGGGCCAGCATGCCGACAGCCCGCTGCTCCTGCACCTGGAGCGCTCGCTGTTCGAGCCGGGGGCCGATCAGGCGCCCGCCGGCGACGGGTCGGTCGTGCTGCTCGAGGCGTGCGGCGTGCGTGGCGTCGCCGACCAGGTCGCCTACCACGCGCTGCGCCTCGTCCGCGACGGCCACGCGCCGGACGACATCTGCGTGATCGCCCGCGACACCGCGGCGTGGCGGCTGGCCATCGAGAGCGCCTTCGCCGCCGTCGGCGTTCCCGTCGAGGTAGACGCCGCGACCGGCCTGGGCGAGACCGCCTTCGGTCAGGCGCTGCTCGGGCTGCTGCGGTTCGCCTGGTTCGGCGGTGACCGCGGCGAGCTGTTCCGCTTCCTGCGCTCGCCGTTCGCCGGCGTCCCCCGCGCGACGGTGGACTACGCCGAGGGCCGCCTGCGCGGCCGCGGTGCGCTGCGAAACGACGACGTCCGTGCCCTGCTCGAGGAGCTCGACTACTCGCGCCTGCTGGCCGCGCCCGAGCGCCTGGCCGAGGCGGGTGAGCCGCTGGAGCAGCTGGTGGATCAGGTGCGGCGCATGAGCAGGGCCGCCGGCGGGGTGACGGCGACGCGCCAGGGCCCCGTCGGCGAGGCGGCGGCGGCCGCGGTGCGGGCGGCGCTGCGCACGGTCGAGCAGCTCCGCGAGCTCGCCGCCCGCGGCCTGCCGCAGCCGGACCGGGCCAGGGTGATGGCGGAGCTCGAGCGCACGACGCTCCGTCCGCCCGCGGGCGGCACCGGCCGCGTGCAGGTGCTCGACCTGCGCAGATCGCGAACCCGGCGCTTCCGCGCGGTGTTCGTGCTCGGCCTGGAGGAGGGAGGGCTGCCGGGCGGCCCGCGTGAGAATGCGTTCCTCGACGCCGACGAGGCGTCCGCGCTTGGCCTGGGCCGGCTGGACGCGCTCGAGCGCGACCGGCACCTCTTCTACACGGCGGTGACGCGGCCGTGGTCGCGGCTGTACCTCTGCCGCCAGGCGGCCGACGAGGACGGCAGGCTGCTCGAGCCCTCGCCCTTCCTCGAGGACGTGCTGCGCGCGGTCGGCGACGACCGCGTCGAGCGGCACCGGCGTGCGATCGGCGACCTCACCTACGACCTGACGCACGCCCCGACCGTCCGCGAGCGGCAGCGCGCGCTCGCGCGGGAGCTGCGGAGCCGGCCCGACTGGGCGGCCGCCGTGGCCGACCGCGAGGGCTGGACGCGCAAGCTCGAGCGGGCGCGCTTCGCCTACCGTCGGCCCTCGCGGCTGCGGAACCGTGCCGTGCTCGAGGCGCTCACCCGCCAGGAGCGCTTCAACGTGACGGAGCTCGAGAAGTTCGCGGAGTGCTCGTCCGCGTGGTTCGTCGAGCGGTTCCTGCAGCCGGGCGAGATCGACTACGAGTTCGGGGCGAAGGAGACGGGCTCGGTGGCGCACACGACGCTGCACCGGTTCCACCAGCGCATGCCGGGCGAGCTCGGCATCGAGCGCCTGACCGAAGCCGACCTGCCGCGGGCCGTGCCGCTGATGCGCGAGTGCCTGTACGAGGCGCTCGGCAGCGTCCGCATACCGGCCGGCGTCGCCGGCAAGGCGGCGGTTCGCCGGCTCGAGCTCGACCTCGAGGGCTTCCTGCGCAGCGAGGCGGTGTTCGCTTCGCCGCTCGTGCCGCGTGACTACGAGGTGCGGTTCGGGACGAAGACCTCGGCGCCGAACCTGCAGAGCGGGCTGCGCCTGGACGGCTTCGCCGTCTCGGGCACCATCGACCGGATCGACCGCGACCCCGGCATGTCGGCGAGGGGCGCCGTGTGGGACTACAAGACCGGCAAGGGCGCCCGCTCGGCGCGGCAGATCGAGGCGGAGCGGAAGCTGCAGCTGCCGCTCTACATCCTGGTCGCCCGCGACCTGCTCGGCATCGAGCCGGTGGCCGGCCTCTACCGGGCGCTGGGCGGGGAGCGGCGCGTCCGCGGCATGGCGGTCGAGGGGGAGCTGGACGGCGTCATGAAGAACGACCGGCTCGAGCCGGACGACTTCTGGGCGCAGGTTGATCGGGCGGTCGGCTACGCGAACGAGATCGTCGCCCGGATGCGCCGTGGCGACATCCGCCGTGATCCGATCGGCGGCAGCTGCCCGGAGTGGTGCCTGCGGCAGGCCGGCGGAATCTGCCGGGTGATCAGGTGAGCGCGACGCGGACGTGGAACGAGGGCCAGGCGGCGGCGATCGAGCGCCGCGGCCGCGTGTTCGTGTCCGCCGGGGCGGGCACCGGCAAGACCTCCGTACTGATCGAGCGGGTGATCAGGCGCCTGGACGAGGGGACGCCGCTCGACCACCTGCTCGTCATCACCTTCACCGACCGGGCGGCCGACGAGCTCAAGCGCCGGATCCGCGAACAGCTGCGCGAGCGCGGCATGGCTGAGGCGGCGGCGGCCGTCGAGACGGCGTGGATCTCGACCATCCACGGCCTGTGCGCACGCATCCTCCGCGCGCATGCGCTCGAGGCGGGGATCGACCCGACCTTCTCGGTCGCCTCCGACACCGAGATGCGCATCCTCCAGTCCGACGCGTTCGCCGGCGCAGTCGAGGAGTTCGGCGAGGGCGACGTGCCGGAGCGCCTCGACCTGCTCGCCCGCTACGGCCGCGACCGCCTGCGGCGGATGGTCACCGATCTGCACGAGCGCCTGCGCGGCGTCGGCCTGCCGCTCGAGCTGCGGCCCCACCGCGAGCCCGCGGACGACGACGCCGACCGGGACCAGGAGCTCGAGGCGATCGCCGACCTGGCGCTGATCGAGGCGCTGCTCGCCGTGTTCCACGCCCATTACACCGCGATCAAGGAGCAGCGCGGCCGGCTCGACTTCAACGACCTCGAGCTGATCGCCCGCGACCTCCTGCGGTCGCGCCCGGACGTCGCCCAGGGGTACCGCGACCGGTTCGCGGAGGTGATGGTCGACGAGTTCCAGGACACCAACCGCCTGCAGGTCGAGCTGGTCGAGCTGGTCTGCGGCGGGGACCTGTTCCTGGTCGGCGACGAGTTCCAGAGCATCTACCGGTTCCGGCGAGCGGACGTGGACGTGTACCGCGAGCAGCGCCGCCTGGCCGGCGACGAGGCGATCGCCCTCGACCGCAACTACCGGTCGCGTCCGCACGTGCTCGACCTCGTCAACGAGGCGTACGGCCGCGAGTTCAACGGGCGCTACCACGACCTGGTGGCCGCCGGCAGCTTCGCGGGCGACCCGCCGGCGGCGATGGTGGAGATGCTCCTGACCGACATCCGCGCCCTCCGTGAGGACGACATCGCGTGGCGGCAGGCGGAGGCGGCGGCGATCGCCGACCGGATCAGCGACCTGGTCGATGCCGGCGCCTGCGCGCCGGGCGAGGTGGTGCTGCTGTTCGAGGCGGGAACCGACGCCGGCACCTATGAGGACGCCCTGCGGGCGCGCGGCCTGCCGACCGTGCGCGCCACCGGCCGCGGCTACTACGGCCAGCAGGAGGTGAGCGACCTGCTGGCGTACCTGCGCCTGCTGATCAACCGCACGGACGATCGAGCGCTGCTGGCCGTGCTGGCCTCGCCGCTGGTCGGCATCTCCAACGACGGGCTGGCGCTGATCCGGATGGCGACCCGGAGGGCCGCGGCGATCGGCGCGTTCGAGCCCGCCCGGTGGCCGCAGGCCCTGACCGAGCAGGACAACCGCCTCGGCCAGGCGTTCAAGCTGCGGTACGACCGGGTGGTCGAGCGGCTGGCGGCCTACAGCCTCGAGCGGCTCTGCGAGGCGATCGTGGCCGAGCACGACTTCGATCTCGCGCTGCTCGCCCGGCCGGATGGCGACAGGCGCCTGGCGAACGTCCGCAAGCTGATCCGCCTGGCCCGCGAGTACGAGCAGCTGCGCGGCCCCGACCTCGAGGGGTTCGTGCGCTTCTGCGAGGAGCAGGCCGACCTGGCCGCGCGCGAGGGGGAGGCGGCGATCGCGGACGAGGGCGGCGACGCGGTGGTGCTGATGACCGTGCACTCCGCCAAGGGGCTCGAGTTCCCGGTCGTGGTCGTGGCGGATGCGGGCCGCCGTCCCGGCGGGCGGGGCGCGCCGGACGTGCTGCTCGACCGCAACGGCCGCGTCGCCATCCGCGCGTGCCCTGACACCGGAATCACCCGCCCGGCCCTCGGGCACAAGCAGCTCGCCGACGAGGAGCGGCGCGCCGAGCTGGAGGAGGGCCGTCGCCGCCAGTACGTCGCCATGACGCGGGCGCAGCAGCACCTGATCGTGAGCGGCGGCCTGGGCAAGCCCGACGACGAGACGCCGATCGCCACGCTGTGCGGGGTGCTGGAGGTCGGCCTGCACAGTGACGGGCTGGTCGAGGTCGGCCGCACGCACGTGCAGGTGACGGTCGTCGGGGTGCCCGAGGCGGAGGCCGAGCCCGAGGAGGCGCCCGATCAGCTGCACCTGTTCGCGGCGCTCGAGTCGCCGCTGCCCGACCTGCCGCCGCTCGACCCCGTGCCGGCGCCCCCGGGCGTGCCGCTGCGGCGGATCTCCTACAGCGGCCTGGCGCTCTACGACCGCTGCGGCTACCGCTTCTACGCGCAGCGCATCCTGCGGCTCCCGGAGCGCGTGCCGGAGCGCGGGGAGGAGCCCGGCATGGCGGGCGTGGAGATCGGCGACGCCGTCCACCTGCTGCTCGAGCGCCGGGACGAGCGATGGCGCGAGCGCTACCCGCAGGCGACTGCCGAGGACGAGGCCCTGATCGAGCGCATGCTGGCCAGCTGGACCGGCTCGGCCCTGGCCGCCCGGGTCGGCTCGCTGCAGGGAGCGCAGCTCGAGCTCCCGTTTGCCTTCGAGATCGACGGCGTGCTGATCCGGGGGCGGTTCGACCTCTACCACCGCGGAGCCGACAGGTCGGCGCTGGTGGTGGACTACAAGACCAACCGCCTGGGCGAGCTGTCGCCCGACGAGCTGGTCGATCGCAGCTACCGCCACCAGGTGGCGATCTACGCGCTTGCCGCGCTGCTCGGCGGCGCCGCCAGCGTCGAGGTCGTCTACGCGTTCCTCGACGGGCCCGACGCTGTGGCCGTGCGCAGCTTCGTCGCCGCCGATGCGGACTCGCTCAAGGACGGCATCCGATCCTCGCTCGGGCCGATCCTGGAGGGGAGGTTCGAGGCGCGGCCGGGTGCGTGGTGCGCGGAGTGCCCGGCGCTCGACGTGCTCTGCGCCGGCCCGGCGCTGCCCGGGTGAGCGCCCGCTCCGACCGCGCGGTGGCGATCCTCGATCGCCTCGCGGCCGAGCATCCCGATGCCCGGATCGCCCTGGACTTCACGACGCCGCTCGAGCTGCTGGTGGCCACGATCCTCTCGGCGCAGTGCACCGATGCCCGCGTCAACATGGTCACGCCGGCGCTGTTTCGCCGCTGCCGCACCCCCGAGGACTACCTCGCCGTGCCGCCCGCCGAGCTCGAGGAGATGATCCGGCCGACCGGGTTCTTCCGCAACAAGACCAGGGCGATCCGGGCGGCCTGTGCCGACATCGTCGAGCGGTTCGGCGGCGAGGTGCCGCAGACGCTGGACGAGCTCGTCACCCTGCACGGGGTGGGCCGCAAGACGGCGGCGGTGGTGTCGTCCAACGCGTTCGGCCGGCGCGACGGCATCGCCGTCGACACGCACGTGGGGAGGGTGTCGAGGCGGTTGGGGCTGACGCGGCACACCGACCCGGTGAAGGCGGAGCGGGCGCTGATGCGGCTGTTCCCGCGTGAGCGGTGGCTGCAGGTGTCGGACGTGCTGATCTTCCACGGGCGGCGGGTCTGCGACGCCCGCCGGCCGCGCTGCGAGGTGTGTGCGGTCAACGACGTGTGTCCGTCGTCCCGCGTGTAACGGCACCAGGACGTGACGGCGCGGGTCTTGTTCCGTCACGGCCGCCGGCCGCATCATCCGGGCATGACACGGATCGAGATCGAGCTCTATGCGGAACGGTTGTCGCGGCATGCCGAGCGGCTGCGCGACGACCTCGACGGCGCGCGGATGCGGCTGGCCTGGCTGGATCTGGAGCGGAGCGCGCGGGACGAGCTGGGCGCCCGCGACGCGGCGGTGCTGGAGTCGCTGGGCGTCCTCACGGGCACGGAGGAGGCCAGCGAGCGCCGGCTGGTCGACCGGCGCCTGCGGCAGCTGGAGGTGGTGGAGCGTTTCCAGGCGCTGGTGGAGCGGGAGCTGGACGGATTGGCGGGCTGACCGTCACCGTCGGTAGGTGACGGACGACAGGTCGGGCTACTCGTCGCGCCGCGGCGCGATCGAGGCCAGCAGCCCGCCGTCCTCGTCGTAGGCCGGGAACAGGTCGACCCGCACCGCCTTCTCGAGCCCGCTGCGGTGGCGCAGCATCAGCGGCTGGTCGAGCTTGCGGACGCCCCATTCCATGACGGTCGCAACCGGGTTCGCATCCGCCGGGAAGCCGGACAGTCCGAACGCCTGCACAAGCGGCTTGCCCAGCACGTCGCCCTCGCCGTATCCGGTCAGCTCGAACACGCCCTTGCCGCACGACAGCACCCGGGTGTCCTGGTCGCACGCCACGAAGCCGGCGTTGGCCGGCGGGTAGAAGTCCTCCAGCAGCTCGAACAGGAAGCCGAAGCCACACTTGGCGCAGCCCACCTGCTGGTGGGACAGGCCGTCACGGCCGTCGTCGTCGATCGCGCGCGTGCCGCAGTTCGGGCAGATCCAGTAGCGAGCCATACCGGAAGCGTACTGGCCGTATGGCCCGATGGATTCAGGCCACGTTGGAAGCGGCGGCCGGCGTCTCCGCCGGCTGCGCGTGCGCGAGCCACCGTTCCGCGTCGAGCGCTGCCATGCAGCCCATGCCCGCGGCGGTCACCGCCTGCCGGTAGGTGTGGTCGACGACGTCGCCCGCCGCGAACACACCCTCGATGTTGGTGGCCGTCGAGCCGTCCTTGGTGATCAGGTAGCCCGCCTCGTCCATGTCGAGGATGCCGCGGAACAGCCCGGTCGTCGGGTCGTGCCCGATCGCCACGAACAGGCCGTCGGCCGGGATCTCGCGCTCCTCGCCGGTCACCGTGTCCTTCAGGCGGACGCCGGTCACCTTCTGCTCGTCGGCGCCCAGCACCTCGTCGACGACGGCGTTCGTGATGAACTCGACGTTCGGCTTCGAGCGCGCGTAGTCGATCATGATCTTCGACGCCCGGAACTCGTCACGGCGGTGCACCAGCTTGACGTCGGTGGCGAACTTCGCCAGGAAGCTCGTCTCCTCCATGGCGCTGTCGCCTCCGCCGACGACGATCACGTGCTTGTCGCGGAAGAAGGCCGCATCGCACACGGCGCAGTAGCTGACGCCCATGCCCTGCAGGTGCCGCTCGCTGGGCAGCCCGATCTGGCGGGCGGTCGCGCCGGTGGCCACGATCACGGTCCGCGCGAGGTGCTCGTCCTCGCCGACGTACACCCTGAAGGGGCGCTCCGAGAAGTCGACCCGGGTCACGTCGTCGGCGACCAGCTCGGCTCCGAAGCGCTCGGCCTGCTTGCGCATGGTGGCCATCAGCTCAGGCCCCATGATGCCTTCCTCGAAGCCGGGATAGTTCTCGACGTCGCTGGTGATCATCAGCTGTCCGCCGTAGGCGAAGCCCTCGAACACCAGCGGGCGCAGGTTTGCCCGCGCCGCGTAGAGCGCGGCCGTGTACCCGGCGGGACCACCGCCGATGATGATCACGTCGCGAATCTCAGTCATCGTTCTCCAGTCGTATCAAAACGGCCCGTCGTGCCCTCCGGGACGTCATCGAAGTCCTCACTGTCATTAACGCGGATCACCCTGAAACATTCCCCGCAGCGGTCGCAGCATGCACCGCCGCCCTCGATCCGCGCACCGAAGAAGCTGCCGAGCGGCTGCCCGCAGTAGGGGCAGAACCGCACCGCGGCGTGAGAGCTGCTGCCGGCGGCCATCAGGGCTCGAGTCTATAGTGACGGGCCGTGAGCCAGCGCCAAAAACAGCGCACGAACGAGAACAAGGCACGCCGCCTCGGCACCGGCGAGGGCATCTCCCGGAAGGGGCGGAAGGCGTCCTCCGGCGGGGGCGTCCCGGCGTGGGCCTGGGTCGTGGGCGGCGCCATCCTGGTTGCGGCGATCGCGATCGTGGCGGCGATCGTGGTCACCCGCGGCGGATCGTCGAGCAGCGGCTCGAGCGGCGCCGCGTCGGCCGTGATCACCGAGCGCAACTCGACCGCCAAGTTCGATCCCGTCAGCGAGGGCACCTGGCCTCCGAACTACGACAAGCTGCAGGAGGCGATCGCGGCCATGGGCCTGCCTGCGTCGAGCGCCACGATGGCCTATGCGACGCACTTCCACGTGCACATCACGCTCTACATCGACGGCCGCAAGACGCCGATCCCGTCGCAGGTCGGCATCGACCCGTCGACCCAGACGCTGGCCGCCATCCACACCCACGACGACACCGGCATCATCCACATGGAGGCCGGTGTGAAGCACTTCGCCCCGCCGCTGCAGGACGTCTTCAACGTCTGGGGCGTCCGCTTCACCTCGGAGTGCATCGGCGGCTACTGCGGCGGCGTCGAGATGTGGGTGAACGGTACGCCCAACACGCAGCTCGGGAAGTTGATCCTGCAGGACCACCAGGTGATCACGATCGTGGAGGGCCAGCAGCCCGCCGGCTTCAAGCCGGACTCGACGTACCCCTGGGCCGCCAAGGGCCTGTAGGCCCGGCCGCGCAGCATCCCCCGCGTGGGGGATCGAATCCTCCCCCGGCTGGGGCGATATCTCTGGGGGATGCCTGATCTGCGCCTCATGTGTTCCCGCAATGCCTCGGTGCTCGCCTATCTGGCGATCGGCTCCGCGCTGAGCGCCTCCTACTTCGTGCTCCCACTCGGGCCCGACGCGAGCCACGTCGTCTACCAGCTGATCGGCCTCAGCGGCGTGGCCGCCATCTGGGCGGGAAACCGGCGGAACGGCAACGGGTCGGCATGGACGGCGCTGCTGCTCGGGATCGTGCTGTGGGTCGGCGGCGACGGGGTATGGAACTCCTACCGCTGGGTGACGGGCCACGAGGCGCCATTCCCCTCGGCGGCGGACGTGCTGTACCTGCTCGCGTACCTGCCGCTCCTGGTCGCGCTCGCGCTGCTCGTGCGCGGCGGGCGCCCGCGCACGTCCGACCTCGTCGACGCGTCGATCGTCGGCCTGGCGGCGGGCCTGCTGATCTGGTTCGCGGCGATCGCGCCCTCGGCCGAGGCGCACCAGAGCTCCACGCTTGCCGCGGCCGTGACGGTGATCTACCCGACGATGGACTACCTGCTGCTGGTCGGCGTCATCCAGCTCGCCTTCGCCGGCGGCCTGCGAAACACCTCGATCCGGTGGGCGACGGCGGCGTTCGCCACCGTGCTGGTGACCGACGTCATCTATGCCCGGATGCGCATCGATTCGAGCTTCACACCCGGCTCCTGGGTGAACATCGGCTATTTCGCGTTCTACGTGCTGCTGGGAGCGGCAGCGCTGTCGCCGTCGGCGCGGGCGACCGCGGAGAACACCGCCTCGCCGTACGGCCGCCTGACGCTGCCGCGCCTGGCGCTGCTGACCGCGGCGCTGCTCGCCACGCCGGCCACGATCGGGTTCGACGCGGCGACGCGTGCCAACGACGTGCGCGTGCTGGCGCTGATCGGCGCGCTGATCGCGGTGCTGGTGCTGCTGCGGCTGGCGCTGCTCTTCGTCGAGCGGGACGAGCTCGACCTGCAGCGCCGGGCCGCCCAGATGGCGCTGACGCAGATGGCGTACCAGGACGGACTCACGCAGCTGGCCAACCGCCGTGCCCTCTACGAGTCGATGGCGGACGCGATGGAGCAGGCCGGGGATCGCGCGACCGGGCTGCTGTTCGTCGACCTGAACGGATTCAAGGCGGTCAACGACACCTACGGCCATGCTGCCGGAGATGCGGTGCTGTCCGATATCGCGCAGCGGCTCCGCGGGATCGTGCGCGGCGATGATCTCGTGGCGCGGCATGGCGGCGATGAGTTCGTCGTGCTGCTGCGCGGTCTGCCGCCGGAGCGGGCCGACGAGCTGGCCGCCGAGCGCGCGGGTCAGGTCCGGGCGGCGCTCGGCGCTCCTGTCACCACAGACGCCGGTGAGTTCGGGCTGAGCGCCAGCATCGGCATCGCCGTGCACCCGCGCGACGGCGCGACGCCGGACGACCTGATCCGGGTCGCCGACCAGCGGATGTACGCCGCGAAGCGCGACGCCGCTGCACGCGCCGCCTAGGAACGCGTCGCCGGCAGGGTGTGGGTGGCGCGGCGCCGCAGGGAGGGCTTGTGCGAGGACCTCGGGCGCCGCGCCATTGCGCGCGACGTACCCGCGGCTCTCACGCCGGAAACAGCGTGCCGAGCTGTGCGCGTGAGCGCTGTTTCGCGACGCGTTTACAACCTGAGCATGCGCGGGTAGCGGCATGGTCCGATGCCCATCCTCGACGTGAAGCTGCTGCTGGAGCCCGGGACGGCGACTGTGCGGTGCGCCGGCGAGATCGACGTGGGCACGTGCACCAAGCTGATCGACGCACTCGAGCGCGTGGAGCTGCACGACGGCGAGGCGGTGCGGGTCGACCTGAGCCGCGTGACGTTCATCGATTCGACGGGTATCGGATGCCTGCTGCACGGAGCGCTGCGGGCGGAGAAGGCCGGTGTGGATTTCGAGATCGTCCCCAGCGAGGCGGTTGAGCGCTTCGTCGAGGTGAGCGGCCTGGGCGGGCATCTGCGCATGGTCGCGGTGTAACCGCCGGGCTCCCGGCCGGATGTCCCGACGGCGGGACACCGGCTGCCCGACCGGCCGGCGTACGGATATCACCACTGCGCCCGGTTGCCCTCGAGGAGAACATGCGACGCATCAACACGCATGTTCTCCGAAAGGACAACCAGCAATGATTCGCACAGGTGAGATCCTCACGAACCCGATCAGCGGTGAGACGCTGATCTTCCGCCAGACGGCCGCCGACACCGACGGCGAGCTGGTCGAGGTCGAGTGCATCGTGTCGCCCGGCGGGGCGGTTGCCGGCGCGCACGTGCACCCGGCACAGGAGGAGCGCTTCGAGGTGCTCCAGGGCCAGGTCGGCTTCCGCGCCGGCCGTACCATGCTGATCGCGACGCCCGGCGAGGTCGTCGTCGTGCCGGCGGGGACGGTGCACCGGTTCTGGAACGCCGGCGAGACCGACGCCCGCTTCGTGTGCCAGGTTCGCCCGGCGCTCGAGTTCGAGGCCCTGATCGAGACCATGTTCGGCCTCGCTCGGGATGGCAAGACCAATCGCAAGGGACTGCCAAATCCGCTGCGGATGGCGGTCATCGCCCACGCGCACCGTCGCGACGTGCGGGCGCCGTACGTCCCCGCGCTGATGCAGTCAGCCGGCCTCGCGGTCGGTGCGGCGCTCGGACGGGCCGTCGGCTACTCGGCGAGCTATCAGCCGGCCGAAGGCATCGCCGTCGGCGAGCCGGTGGTGCAGCCGTCCTGAACGTCATCGGGGGTGGGTGGCCGCGAGCCGCCCACCCCGTCAGATGCCGAGCTCCCGGAGCACGTCTCGGTTGTGTGCCTGGTCGGCGGCCAGATCGGCGACGGTCTGCCCGGGCCGGATGAACCGGTCCTGCTCGACGACGACCCACCGGTCATAGCCGGCAGACCGAAGCCGCCCGACGACGTCGCCCATGTTCACCGCGCCCTCGCCGAATCGGCAGAAGACGCCGCTCCGCCATGCCTCCTCGAGCCCCAGGCCGCGGGTGCGGATCTGCTCCATCACCGCGCCGTCGACGTCCTTCAGGTGCACATGGGTGACGAGCTCGCCGTACAGGTCGAGGAAGCCGACAGGGTCGCCGCCGCCGAAGGCCGAGTGCCCGCTGTCGAAGCAGAACCCGAGCAGTGACGTATCCAGCCGCTCGGCGAACCGGTCGATCTCACGAGGCGTCTCGACATACGTGCCGCCGTGATAGTGGAAGGCCGGCTGGTATCCCCGATCCCGGCAGCGCTCCGCGGCACGGTGGGCATTGTCCACGAGCAGCCGGAACCGCTCCTCGCCGAGCCAGGTGTCCGGCAGCTGCTCGATCCGGCCGGCCCCGGCGATGCGGTCGGGCTCGACGAACGCGTCGGAGATCAGCACCACCGGCCGCTCGCCCCCGTCCGGCGTCGTTTCGTCGAGGATCCCGAGCGTGCGGTCGAGGACGGCAAAGTCCTCGTCGACGTGCTCCTGCCGGGAGAGGCGGAGCGGCAGGAACGATCCCACCAGGTCCAGGCCCCGCGCCGTGAGCGCCTCGGCTGTGCCCCGTGCGTCGCCAAAGTACCCCGGCGGGCCGAGCTCCGTTCCCTCGTACCCGGCGTCTGCGATCGCGTCCAGCACCGCAACGGGGTTCGGCAGTCCGCTGTCATCGCTCGTCAGCTCGAAGATGCCGAATGACACGGGAGCGTTTGCAACGTTCATGGGGTCTCCTCCCCGGTCAGCGGCACGCGCGGATCGCGTTGCATGTCGTCCCAGGCGCCACGTGTCCACGCCAGGTCCGGGTCGTCCTCGGCGGCCATCGAGCGCGCCTCCGCGGCCAGGGCGTTCAGGTAGTAGCCGTCGTAGCCGTGGGCACTGCAGAACGGGTGGTACCCGCGCGGGACCAGCACCACGTCGCCGTCGCGCACCGTCCAGGTCTCGTCCAGCGAGCCGTCTCGGCTGTACAGCCGCTGAACGCCGAAGGCCTCCGGCGCCGTGAACCGGTAGGCATAGATCTCCTCGAGGTCATTCTCGATCGGAAGGTTCGCCTGCTCGTGCTTGTGTGGAGGGAAGGACGACCAGTTGCCGGCGGGCGTCAGCACCTCCACCACCAGCAGTCGGTGGGCCGGGAACTCGGGCGGGATGATGTGGTTGATCTGGCGGGTGGCGTTGCCCGCCCCTCGCACCTCCACCCGGATCGATTCCGGGTCGATCGCCCGCACCTCACCGGCGTGCGCGCTGTCCGCCCGAGACGCGCAGCGCGCGAGCCATCCGTTGCCTGTCACGGCGACGCGCTTGCCGGGTGGGACATAGAGTGCGTGTGGCAGCCCATCGAACGGGGTTGCCCGGTCGCCGAGGCCGTAGCCCTGCCCTTCGACATTCGCCTCCAAGCGGCCGCCGAGGTTGACGAGGCATACCTCGAACTCGCCGGTGGTGAACAGCTCCTCGCCGCTCACCAAACCGCTCTGGTAGGCGAGCCAGCGCCAGCCCGCGCTCTCGGGCGTGATGGGCGTCGCCGGGTGGCGCAGGATCAGTTGCTCGCTCATTGCAGGTCCTCCGGGTGTGGCATGGCGATCGAACATCCCAGCCGTCCGGCGACGTGGGCTCCGGCCCGGTTGGCCCACCCGGCCGCGTCGGCGGGGTCGTCCCCGCGCAGCAGGCGCCATCCGAACGCCGCGGCGAAGGCGTCTCCGGCGCCAAGGCCATTCACAACCTCGACCGCATGCGGCTGGACGGCCGCGGGGCTCGCGCCGCGCCTGTGCACCGTCACCCCGCGCGGGCCGTGCTTCTGCGCGACGACGTCGGGGCCGAGCTCCATCAACCGCTCCGGACGAACGCCGCCGACGGCGGCCGCGATCTCCTCGTCCGACCCGAGCACCGCGTCGGCCATCCGGGCGGCCGCGCGCATGCACAGCGGATACTCCGCCGGGTCAGGCCAGAGCACCTCGCGCCAGTCGAGGTCGAGAACGGTCGTCGGCGCGCCGGACTCGGCGCGGGCCTCGAGCACCGCCTGCGTGGCGAGCCGCGAGGGCTCCACGGCGAAGCCGGTTCCGCTGACGTAGCCGAGCGGTACCCGGCCGATCGCGTGCAGATCGAGGGATGAGGCTGTCAGCTCCCAGTCGGGGCATGTCGGCGTCCGGTAGAAGGTGATCGGGAACCGGTCAGGCGGCCACGCCTCGCAGAACGCGAGCGCGGTGCGCAGCGTCGAGTGCACACCGAGCCATCGGCAGTCGACTCCCTGCTCCTCCAGCCAGGCACGCACGTACCGGCCGTGCCCGTCGTCGCCCACCGCCGACACGATTGCCGTCCGGACGCCGAGCCTGGCGAGCCCCGTTGCGACGTTCCCGGCGAAGCCGCCCACGTACTTGTGGAACCCGTCCACCCGCTCCAGCGGCGTCTCCAGCTGCATGGGATACAGGTCGACGCACACCCTGCCCATCACCACCGCTTCAAGCTGACCGGCCGCATCGGGCACGGGATCGCCCCCTTGACATCCTCGAGTTCGCGGCAGAAGATACGCGACTCATTTAAACGTTTCAACCAGCAGACGGAGCTCGCACCTGCGGATCGGCGTTTTCAACGACGGCCTGGCCCATCTCTCGCGGGAGAACGCCTTCGCGTGGTGTGCCGCGGAGGGCCTGGAAGCGATCGAGATGGGCGTCGGCGGCTGGGCGAGGGCGCCCGAGCAGCTGCCGCTCGACCGCCTGCTTCGCGACGCGGGTGAGCGTGATCGCCTGCAGGGCCAGCTGGCCGAGCACGGCCTCGCGCTCTCGTGCGTCAACGCCGCCGGCAACCCGCTCCACCCGGATCCCGCGATCGCTCATGAGCATGCCGCCCGGCTGCGAGGCGCCGTGGAGCTGGCCGCGCTGCTCGGCGTCGAGCGGGTCGTGACGATGAGCGGATGCCCCGGCGGGCGGCACGGCGGCGGGGAGGCGGTGTTCGCGCCGTGGGCCGTGGCTGCCGATGACGAGTCGCTCTGGAACTGGCAGTTCGAGCAGGTGGTCGCTCCGTTCTGGAACGAGCTGGGCGCCTGGGCGCGCGCCGAGGCGCCGTCCGTGTTGATCTGCCTGGAGCTACACGCCGGCGCACTGGCGTACAACCCGGGGAGCTACCGCCGTGTGGCCGAAGCGGGCGGTGACGCGGTCCGCGTCAACTTCGACCCCAGCCACTTCTGGTGGCAGGGGATCGACGCCCGGCGCGTGGTGGAGGAGCTCGGAGACCGCATCGCCTTCTGCCACGGGAAGGACACCCTGCTCCACCCCGACCGCATCGCCGTCGACGGCGTATTCGACTTCCGATTCCCAGTCGACCCGGACACCGCGACGTGGCACTTCGCGGCGGTGGGGGAAGGCCGGCCGGTCGAGGAGTGGGCGCAGCTGCTGGCGGCTCTCCGCGCGGCGGGCTACGACGGCGACGTGTCCATCGAGCAGGAGGACCCCCGCTACTCCGCCGAGGACGGCATCCGCCGGTCGCACGCAGCGATCGTCGCCGCGCTCGACCAGGTGGCGGCATGACCGTGACGATGCGTGACGTGGCGCAGCGGTCCGGCGTGTCGGTGGCGACGGTGTCCAACGTCCTACACGACACGGCTCCGGTCGCCGAGTCCACCCGGCGGCGGGTGATGGAGGCGATCCAGGAGCTCGGGTACCGCCAGAACGAGGTGGCCCGGTCGCTGAAGCGGCGTACGACGCATACGCTCGGCGTCTCCATCCCCGATGCACTCAACCCGTTTCACGCCACCATCGCGATCGAGATCGAGCGCCGGGCCCATCGCGACGGGTTCGCCGTGCTGGTGGCCGAGACGGAGAACGACCCGGAGCTCGAGGAGGCGCAGGTGCACGCGCTGGTCGGCCGACGGGTTGACGGGGTGATCTTCCCGGCCGTCACGGCCGGATCGGCGATTCTGGCGGAGCTGCTCGACCGCGGCATCCCGGTGGTCGTCGTCTCGTTTCCGGCAGCCGACGCGAGGCTTGGGGTGATCGAGGTCGACGAGCACGCGGCCATGGAGCAGGTGGTCGACCACCTGCTGGCGCTCGGCCACCGGCGGGTGTTCTTCATGCACTCAGGTGCGCGGGAGGAGCAGGTCGACGTGCGGCCCGAGGCGGTGCGCGCGGCGCTGGCCCGGCGCGGGCTGGAGCCCGCCCGCGCGGTGGAGGACGCGACGGCCGTCTGCTGTACCAACGATGTTGTGGCGATCGAGCTGATCGATCAGCTCGCGGGGTGTGGTAGGCGCGTGCCGGAGGACGTGTCCGTTGTCGGATTCGACGACATCCGGATGGCCGCCCACTCCCGCATCAGCCTCACCACCGTGCGCCAGCCGGCGGTCGAGATGGGGCGCCTGGCTGTCGAGATGCTGCTGACGGCGATCGCGGAGCGCCGCCACGTCGCCCAGCGCGTCGTCATGCCGACCGACCTGGTGGTGCGCGGCTCGACGGCCGCGGTCACGGCGGAGGCGGCCTGATGCAGGTTCGGTACGACGGCGTCGGCAAGCTGTTCGGGAGCGTCCCGGCGCTGAACGACCTCAACCTGGAGGTGCCGGATGGCAAGTTCCTGGCGCTGCTCGGGCCGAGCGGCTGCGGCAAGACCACTGCGCTGCGGATCCTGGCCGGCCTCGAGGAGCCCTCCTCGGGGCACGTCTACATCGGGGACCGCGATGTCACGCGCCTGGAGCCGCGCGCCCGCGACGTGGCGATGGTGTTCCAGAGCTACGCGCTCTACCCCCACAAGAGCGTGAGCGACAACATTGCCTATCCGCTCCGCATCCGGAAGGTCGACAAGAAGACCCGCCAGGAGCGCGTGGCCCAGGTGGCCGAGATGCTCTCGATCACGCCGCTGCTCGATCGGATGCCGCGCCAGCTCTCGGGCGGGCAGCGCCAGCGCGTGGCACTGGCCCGCGCAATCGTCCGGGAGCCGCGCGCCTTCCTGATGGACGAGCCGCTGTCGAACCTCGACGCCCAGCTGCGGCTGCAGATGCGGATCGAGATCAAGCGGCTGCAACGGGAGCTGGGCATCACCACGCTGTACGTCACCCACGACCAGGTCGAGGCGATGACGATGGCCGATTTGGTGGCGGTGATGCATGACGGCGAGCTCCAGCAGCTGGCGGCGCCGGCCGACCTCTACGCACACCCGGCCAACCTGTTCGTCGCCCGGTTCTGCGGCTCGCCGCCGATGAACGTGGTGTCCGGCGACGTCGCGGACGGCGTGTTCGAGCACCCGGCCGGAAAGGTTGCCCTGGGCCGCTCGGACCATCGCGGCCCCGCGAAGCTGGGATTCCGGCCCGAGCACGCGGCGATGGTCGATCCCGGCACCGATGGCGCGCTGGCCGCCGAGGTCTACGTGGTGGAGCCGCTCGGCAACGAGACGCTGATCGCGCTTCGCCTCGGCGACGACCTGATCAACCTGCGCGCCGCCGCCACCGTCAACCCCGCGGTCGGCAGCGCCTGCGGCGTCCTGCCGGCAACCGGTCACCTTCACCTGTTCGACGTCGACAGCGGAGATGCGATCCCCCAACACGGCCCCCCAACCGAAGGAGCGGAGCATGAGCGACAACCAGAGTCGTGAGCGTGTCACGCGCTCGTACACGCGCAGGGAGGTGATCCAGGGTGCGGTCGGAACGGGCGCGGCGCTCGGCCTCTCGCCCCTGCTGGCCGCGTGCGGCGGCGGCAGCAGCAGCTCGTCCGGCGGCAAGGCCGGCGGCTCGATCACGATCGGGAGCTTCTCCGACCCGGCGATGGTGCCGTTCCGCGACGTCTTCCTGAAGAAGTTCACCGCCGAGACCGGCATTCAGACGAAGTGGCACGAGACGAACTACAACGCCTGGTACCAGAACTCGAAGACGGACGGCCTGCAGAAGACCGGCGCGTACGACATCTACGTGATGGACGACAACTGGGTGCCGGAGTACGCGGCGGGCGGTGCGATCCAGAGCCTGAGCAAGCTCGGGCTCAAGGTCAATCCGAACATCCTCGAGAAAGGCCTGGAGCAGGGCTACTGGCCGCCCAAGTCCGGCCCTCGGCTGAAGGCGTTCGCCAACGCGACGCCGGAGCTGTATGCGCTCGTCATCATCGACGACGTCGAGATCCTCTACTACAACAAGGACTACTTCCCGACCGCACCAAAGACCTGGGATGACATCGCTGCGGTCGCGAAGGCAAAGTCCCAGCCGCCGAACCTGTACGGGTGGACCGCCCGCGGTGTCGCCGGCAACCCGATCATGCAGACGTACCTGCCGCTGCTGAACTCCTACGGCGGCAACTTCGCGAACAACGACTGGTCGCCCGGGTTCGCCGGCCCGGAAGGCGTCGCAGCGCTCGAGCGGCTGTTCTCGTTCATCCCCTACATGCCGGCCGGCGTCGCCGCCTTCGACACCAGCCAGGAGACGGCCGTGATGCTGCAGGGACACTGCACGGCCATGACCGAGTACACGGGCACGGCGCACGTGGTCGACGACCCGACGCAGTCCAAGGTAGTCGGCAAGATCGACTTCGCCGCGACGCCGGCGCAGATCAAGAGCGGGCCGGCAATCGGCACCTTCATCTGCGGCATCGCGTCGGCCGCTCCGAACACGGAGGGCGCCGTCAAGTTCCTCGAATGGTTCACGTCGGACAAGATCCAGCACGAGTTCGCGTCCGGCGGCAGCGTGGCGGTCACCGGGCCGGCGCTGCGCGACCCCGCGCTGGCGGCCAAGTACCGGTGGCTGCCGGCCTGTGCGGACGCTGTCGACAACTCGATCCCGAAGCCGCGCACGCCGGACGAGCCGAAGATGGAGGAGCTGCTCGGCACGGAGCTGAACCAGGCGCTGGTCGAGGCGATCGCTGCCAAGTCCGGCTACACCCAGATCGCCCAGAAGCACCTGACGGCCGCGGCCAACCAGATCACGGCCTATCTCAAGCAGCAGGGCACCTACTGAGGAAGCGGTGACCCAGACGACGGCACCGGCGAAGCGGGCGTGGGCCCGGCGGCGAGTCCCCGGCGGGCCCTACCTGCTGCTGCTACCGGCTGCCATCGCGATGGCGGGAGTCTCGCTGTACCCGCTCTTCTACGGCGTGCGGGCCAGCGTCACGCATTACCTCTACGGGCGGGAGTTCGGGTACAACGGGCTCACCAACTACCACATCGTCTGGCACGACCAGTTCTTCTGGGCCGCGATGCGGACGACCGCCAAGTACGTGATCTGCGCAGTGACGATCGAGACGCTGCTCGGGCTCGGCCTGGCGCTGCTGGTGTCCCGTGAGATCCGCTTTGGCGGCCCGATCCGGGTCGGTCTGATCCTGCCGATGACGATCGCCCCGGTCGTCGTCGGCGTCATGTGGCGGCTGCTGTACGACTCCGGGATCGGCGTCACCGACACGATCTGGGGCTGGTTCGGCGCCCCGCCGCCCAACCTGCTCGCTCACAACACGAGCGCGTTCATCGCCGTGGTGGTGGTGGACGTCTGGGAGTGGACGCCGCTGATCTTCCTGATACTCCTGGCCGGCCTCCAGTCGCTCCCGCAGGAGCCGCTGGAGGCGGCGCGCGTGGACGGGGCCGGGCGTGTGCGGGTGTTCTTCGACCACACGCTGCCGATGATGGTGCCGGTGCTGCTGGTGGCGATTACCCTGCGGACGATCGACGCCATCGGCACGTTCGACCAGATCTACGTCCTCACCCAGGGCGGGCCGGGGACATCGACGCGGCTGATCTCGATCTACGCGTACAACACCGCGTTCCTCGACTCACAGTACGGCTACGCGGCCGCGATGCTGTTATCCCTGCTCGCGATGGTCACGATCCTGATGGTGGTGGCTGTCCGGATGCTGCGGCGGTCGGCGTCATGAGGGGCAGGTGGCCGCGCATCGGGCTCTACTCATCCCTGGCGGTGATCCTGTTCATCGCGCTGTTCCCGTTCTGGTGGATGTTCGACACGTCGCTGAAGCAGCCGGTCGACATCTTCGGCGGCACCACCCTCTACCCGCACCATCCGACGCTGGACAACTACAACCGGCTGTTCAACACGTACCACTTCGCGTCGTTCCTCGAGAACAGCATCATCATCGTGGTCTTCTCCGTCACGATCAGCCTCGTGCTGGGGACGCTGGCGGCGTTCTCGCTGACGCGGTTCAACCTGCGCTTCGGGCTGAACAACTCGGCGCTGGTGGTGGCCCTCGTGGTGCGCATGATCCCGGGCATCCTGCTGGTGATTCCGCTCTACATCATGCTGGCGCAGTGGGGCCTGCTGAACACGCGGCTTGGGCTGATCCTGATCTACACGGGCCTCAACACCAGCTTTGTGATCTGGATGATGCAGAGCTTCCTGGCCGAGATCCCCCGCGACATCGAGGAGGCGGCGATGGTCGACGGCGACTCGCGCCTGACAGCCCTGTGGCGGGTCGTCCTGCCGCTGGCCGCGCCCGGCCTCGCCGCGACGGCGATCTTCACCGTGATCGCCACCTACAACGACTTCCTGATCGCGCTCTCGCTGACCTCCACCACGGACGCACAGACCGTGCCGGTCGGCGTCTCCACGCTGATCGGGAAGATCCAGATCGAGTACGGGCCGATGGCGGCCGCCGGCGTCATCGGGGCGCTGCCGATCCTGCTGTTTGCGCTGCTCGTGCAGCGGCACTTCGTTCGCGGGCTGACGCTGGGTGCCGTCAAGTGAGCCGTCGCCTGACGATGGCTCAGGCGCTGGTCGCCTTTCTGGCCGCCCAGCACGTCGAGCGCGACGGCGTCCGGGCGCCGCTCTTCGCCGGCTGCCTCGGCATCTTCGGGCACGGCAACGTGGCCGGGCTCGGACAGGCTCTGCAGCAGGATGGGCGCCTGCGCTTCGTGCTGCCTCGCAACGAGCAGGCCATGGTGCACACGGCGGCCGCATATGCGAAGCAGCGACGCAGGCTGCAGACGTGGGCGTGCACCTCCTCGATCGGACCGGGTGCGACCAACATGGTGACGGGTGCCGCGCTCGCCACCGTGAACCGGCTGCCGGTGCTGCTGCTTCCCGGCGACGTGTTCGCATCCCGGCGGCCGAACCCCGTGCTGCAGCAGCTCGAGGTGCCCGGGTTCCCGGACGCCTCGGTGAACGACGCCTTCCGGCCGGTGTCGCGCTTCTTCGACCGCATCAACCGGCCCGACCAGCTGCCGGAGTCGGCCCTCGAGGCGATGCGCGTGCTCACCGACCCCGCCGAGACGGGTGCCGTGACGCTCGCGCTGCCCCAGGATGTTCAGACCGAGGCCTGCGACTACCCGGACGAGCTGTTCGCAGATCGGGTATGGCGAATCGGACGCCGCCCGCCCGCGCAGTCCGACCTTGAGCGAGCGGCCGGCCTGATACGCGGCGCGGAGCGCCCGCTGATCGTCGCGGGCGGTGGCGTTCGCTACTCCGCCGCCTCCGCCGCCCTACGCAGCCTGGTCCAGCGAACCGGGATCCCGGTCGCAGAGACGCAGGCCGGCAAGGGGACGCTCGACTTCGACGATCCGGCGTCGCTCGGGGCGCTGGGGGCAACCGGCACGCTCGCCGCAAATCGGTTCGCGGCGGACGCGGACGTCGTGCTCGCCGTCGGCACGCGACTGGGCGATTTCACGACCGCCTCGCACACCGCGTTCCAGCATCCTGGCGTGCGCGTGATCGGGCTCAATGTCGCCTCGTTCGACGCGCACAAGCTCGGCGCCGTCCCCCTGGTCTGCGACGCGCGCGCTGGGCTCGACGCCCTCACGGCGCTGCTGGACGGCTACGCCGTGCCGCGCGAGTACGCCGACGCCGTCCGCCAGGCAAACCATGAGTGGGACGCCGAGGTGGAGCGGCTGACGGCTGCCGACGACGGGCCGCTCACACAGGCGCAGGCGATCGGAGCTGTCAACGCCGGGCGTCCGACCGACGTCGTCGTCTGCGCGGCTGGAAGCCTGCCCGGCGACCTGCACAAGCTCTGGCGGGCCCGCGATCCGGACGGCTACCACCTCGAGTACGGCTACTCGTGCATGGGCTACGAGGTCGCCGGCGGGCTCGGGGTGAAGCTCGCCGATCCGGAGCGCGAGGTCATCGTCATGGTCGGAGACGGTTCGTGGTTGATGATGTCGTCAGAACTGGTGACATCCATTCAGGAGGGAGCTCGGCTGACCGTGGTGCTGATCGACAACCACGGCTTCGGCTCGATCGGCGGCCTGTCCCGGTCGGTGGGATCAGACGGGTTCGGAACCTCCTATCCGGTCGACGTCGACTTCGTCGCCAACGCGGCCAGCCTCGGTGCGGTAGCGATCCGGGCCGCGACCGCCGTCGAGCTTCGCGAAGCGCTGGAGCAGGCGCGCAGCGCAGACCGTACGACGGTGATCGTGGTCGACTGCGACCCGACCCGTAGCGTCGGCGCGTATGAGTCCTGGTGGGAGGTGCCGGTGGCCGAGGTGTCCGAGATGCCCGCGGTGGCCCGCGCGCGGGACGCCTACGAGGCCGCCCGGCGGTCGCAGCGTCCGCTGGTGGGGGGCGACCCGTGAGCCGGGTGCGGATCGGCGTCGTCGGCGGCGGGATGATCGCTCAGGTCGAGCACCTGCCGAACCTGGTCGCGCTGGGCGACCGATTCGAGCTGGTGGGCGTGGCGGACCCGTCGGCGCACGTGCGCGCGGCCATCGCCGAGCGGCACGCGACGACGGCCGTGCCGGCGCTGGAGGACCTCCTCGCGCTCGAGCTCGACGCGCTGCTGGTTGCGACGCCCGACCCGCTGCATCCGGGGACGGTGATGGCCGGGTTGGATGCCGGCCTGCACGTATTCTCCGAGAAGCCGCTCTGCTATACGGAGGCGGACGCCGAGCAGATCATCCGCCGGCGTGACGCGAGCGGGCTGGTCGTGCAGGTGGGGTACATGAAGCGCTTCGACCCCAACTACGAGGCCGTGCTCGAGCTGCTTCCGGAGGGCGGACGGGGCCTGCGATACATCTCCGTCGACGTCAACGACCCCGACAGCTGGCCGTTCGTCGACCACCGGCCGCTGCTGCGACCCGACGATGTGCCCGCTCACCTGATCGAGGATGCGCGGGAGCTCCAGCGCAGGCAGGCGGCGGAGGCGCTCGGGATCGAGGTCGACGGCGCCGGGCTGCGCGGCTACGTCGATCCGCTCATGTCCGGCGTTGTCCATACGGTGAACTCCGTGCACGGCATGCTCGACCGCATGGGCATCGCGGCCGGGCCCGCGGTCGGCGGGCGGATCTGGGCCGGCGGCGCCTCGGCGTCTGGCACGGTCTCGCTGCTCGACGGCGAGGCGACCTGGCACTTCGCCCAGGTGTTCGCCCCGGGGATCGCCTGGTACCAGGAGCGCTACATGCTGCACTTCGACGACCTCGCGCTCGAGATCCAGTTCCCGTCGCCCTACCTCAACCACCAGCAGACGGCGGTGACGGTGCGGCGCTCGATCGGCCTGCGGCTCGACACGACGCTGGTGCAAGCGGGGTATGCCGAGGGGTTCGTGCGCGAGCTGGAAGGCTTCCACGATGCCATCACCGGAGCCGCACCGCAGCGCAACACCGTCGAGGAGGCGATCCGTGACGCGCGTCTTCTGGCCGCGGTCGCCCGCCTGGCGATCGGGGTGCCGGCATGACCGATCACCTGCGGTCGGCGCAGCGCGCCCGTGCCCTCGACCAGCTCGCGTCTCCATCCGGCGTGATCACAGGGGCGGCCATGGATCACCGCGACTCGCTCCAGGCGGTGCTCGCCCGGCGCGGGCTCGAGCTCGACCGCGCCGGCATCACCGCGCTCAAGATCCGCGTCTGCAGTGCGCTCGCCCCCGTTGCCAGCATGGTGCTGCTCGACGCCGAGTACTCGGCGGCCCAGGCGATCGCCGCCGGAGCGCTCCCCGGCGGTACGGGGCTCGCGGTACCGCTGGAGGCGGCCGGGTATGGCGACGTCGCCCAGCTCGAGGTGACGCCGTTTCTGGAGGGCTGGACGCCGGCAAGGGCCCGGCAGCTGGGCGCCTGCGCGGCCAAGCTCCTGCTCCCCTTCCGCATCGACGTGACGGATCAGGCGGCCCGCCAGGAGCAGGTCGTCCGGGAGGCGGTTGCCGGGTGCCGCGAGGCGGGACTTGCCCTCGTGCTTGAGCCGATCGTCTACAAGCGGGAGGGTGAGGAGCGGGCGGGAGGCGAGCGGTTCACGCAGCTCGTGATCGAGGGCGCCAGGCGGCTGGCTGCTCTCGAGCCGGACGTCCTCAAGCTGCAGTACCCGGGGTCGGCCGAGGGCTGCACGGCCCTGGACGAGGCCTGCGGGCCGCTGATCCCGTGGGTGCTGCTCGGCGGGGGAGCCGATCCGGACGTGCTGGAGGCGCAGATCGACGACGCGTGCCGCGCCGGGGCGAGCGGCTTTATCGTCGGGCGCACGCTGTTCGACGCCGCGCTGCTGCCCGACGCGGAGGCGTCGCAGCGGGCCCTGGAGGACACCTGCCGGCCGCTGCTCGAGCGCCTGGTTGCGGCCGCCGAGCGCCTTGCGCAGCCGTGGCGGCAGCGGGTGGGTGACCTGCCGCAGCCCCTCGACGGCTGGTACCGTTGATCACGCGCCGTTCGGCGCCACGAGCACCTTCATGGCGGCGCCCGTCTGCGCCAGCTCGAGCGAGTGCTCAATTTCGTCCAGGCCCACGACGTGGGTGATCGCGCTCCGGAACGGCAGGCGGTCCTGGTGGCGGTCGAGCAGCGCGAGGCTCGGTGCGTAGGCGGCGAGACGCTCCCCGCCGATCCCGATCACCATCGTCCCCGGCGTGCAGATGTGCCGGTTGGGATCCAGCTCGACGGTGCCGGTGTCGACGAACGCCCCAGCCTCGACCAGCGTGCCGCCCGGCCGCAGCAGCTCGAGTGCCTCGGTGAACGTCGCCGACACGCCGGAGCAGTCACAGACCACGTCCGCGCCGAGGCCGTCCGTCAGCTCGCGCACGGCAAGCCGCCTCTCCGCCTGGGTCGTGCGCGACGCGTCGAGGCACAGCTCGGCGCCGAACGAGGCGGCATGCTCGAGGCGCCCGGGCAGCGGATCGATCGCGATCAGCCGGCCTGCGCCCAGCAGCTCCGCCTTGGCGAGGTGGAGCAGCCCGAGCGGGCCGACGCCAACGACGGCAACGGTGTCGCCGGCGCGGAAGCCGCCCCCGAGCGCGGTCATCGACCGCGCGGCGTCGAGGCCGTGGGTCACCGCCATGATCTCCGTCAGCGCGGCGAGCTCAGTTGGCAGGCCGTCGGGCACGCGGAACAGCCGCGTCCCGGGCAGCAGGTACATCCGCTCGGCCCAGCCGCCAAACAGATGCGGGGGATCGGCGCAGCTGAGCGAGTTGCCGTAGTCCTCGAGAGCCGTGCAGAGGTAGTAGGGCATGTCCTCCGCGAGGCAGAAGCGGCAGCGACCACAGGTGAGGTTCGGAGCGGGCACGACGCGGTCACCCACCCGCAGCTCGCGGCCATGCTCGTCGACCGGCGAGGGACCGGGGCCGATCGCCTCGATCACCCCGACGTTCTCGTGGCCGCAGATCACGGGGTAGGGCACTCCACGCTCGTGATCGGTTCCTGCGTACTGCAGGCTCTCGCCGCGCCAGGTGTGCTTATCGGTGCCGCAGATGCCGCTGAAGCGGGTGCGAAGGACGGCGGCACCGGGCTCCGGATCGGGACAGGGAAACGACTCCACCGACAGCCTGCCCGGGCCGTGCATGACCGCTGCGCGGACGTCGCTCACGAGCGGAGACAATACAGGTGACCGATCCGATGGCAGTCGCCGTGGTCGGAGCCGGCCGTATGGGCAGCGTGCACCTCGAGGCGCTGGCCTCCGCGGAGAACGCCCGGCTGGCCGCGGTCGTCGAACCGGTCGCGGTCGACCGCGCGGCGAGGTGGGGCGTCCCGGTGGTCGCGTCGATCGAGGAGCTGGCAGCTGAGGGGCTGGCGGAGGCGGTCGTGATAGCCGCGCCAACGGATCTGCACCGTCGGCTCGTCGAGCAGTCGGCTGCGGCCGGGCTGCACGTCTTCTGCGAGAAGCCGGTGGGCGTGAGCCTGGAGGAGGCGGCTGGGGCCACCGCTGCCGCGGCCACGGCGGGTGTGGTATTGCAGGTGGGCTACTACCGGCGGTTCGTGCCGTCGCTGGTGGCGCTGCGGTCGCGGATGGCGCGCGGCGAGTTCGGGACGGTCGAGCTCCTGGCCCTGCACCAGTGGGACGAGCACCCGCCGGGGCCCGAGTTCGAGGCGCACAGCGGCGGGATCGTGATCGACATGGGGGTGCACGAGATCGACCAGCTTCGCTGGATGACCGGGCGGGAGGTGGACGATGTGTCCGCCGTCGCAGCCGACGACGGCAGCGCCGCGGCGATCGCCCTGCGGCTCGGCCCGACGCTCGGCGTGATCACGCTGGGACGCCGCTTCCCCGAGCCGGACTCCTGCTGGATGGAGGTGGTCGGAGAGCTCGCCTACGAGCGAGTGCCGTTCATCTGGGGCGCGGACGGTGCCCGCGAGACCAGGGCAGCGGTCGTTGCCGAGCACGCCGCGTTCGCGACGGCGGTGCGTGGTGCGCCGATGACGGGCGCGACGGGCGGGGATGCGGTGGCAGCGCTGGAGGCGGCGGGCCGGATCAATGCGCTGCTGGCTGATCAATGCGCTTCACGTGCGCAGCCTCCCCCATCGCCCAGCGGATCGCATTCTCACGGCCCGCGTCCAGCTCGATAGCCTCGATATGCCCGGGGTGAGACTCGAACTCACGCGCCCCGAAGGACAGAGGATTCTAAGTCGGTTGGGCCTGCTGAAGCGAACCGCCGCTAGCCACGTTTCGCGGCAACCATGCGGCGTTGCCACTGCAGCGTGCCGAAGCGAATCGTGGGTTTGGAGACAATCCCGCATGACCGAGACGCGGCAACAGGAACAGCGCAGGCTGTTTTCGGCCGCGGCTTCATCAAGGGCAACCAGGTGACGCAGATCCAGCTGCCGTTTCCTGTCCCCGTCACACCGCCCGGTGCGTCACCCGCAGCGCCAGCGGGTCCGTGAGATAGCGCATCCGTGCACCAACCGTTCGCCATCGCGGTAGATAGGCTGGGCGGGTATGGCGACCGGAGGCTCAGCGGGGCTACACCGCCGGGAGGCGCGGATCGCCGTGTGCTGGGTGCCGCGGATGTACACCACCGAGCCGCCCCGTCTAGAGCCGCGAACGGTCTGGCGGCTGGACGTGAGCCTTGTCTGCGCGACGGTGATCCGCGTCGTCGGCATCCTCTCCACCCGCGAGTCCGTGTCGTGGGGGCTGCATCCTTCTCCGCCGAGACAGGAGGTCGGCATCGGTGCTTCGTTCGTCCCAGATGACTGGAACGGGGATCGTGTCCGTGTTGGCTTCGGCGCTCTCGCCGTAACGGTCGAGGACCCTCTGCTAAAGAATGACCCTCGCGGCGAGGTCGCTGTGCTTGCACCCGAAGTGACAACTACCGGGACGGTGGTGCCAGTTGCCGAGGTTGGCGATCATGGAATCACTGCGGCCGTCTTGATGCTCGACGTACTGGACTGCGAGGACCGGCGAATGGATCGGTGGCGCGTCCGACCCGCTCTGCGAGACATGCTTCCGCCCTTCCTTTCGGAGGTCACTAGCGGCCGACAGTCAGGCACTGCCGCCGCTCCGGGTTCGGGTCTGGGGTGGCCATGTAGAACACCTTTCACACCGCGTCCTCCGGAGATCCAGGGAGGCTGGCGACGCAGTTGAACGGGAGCGGCATCGCAGACTGTGGTGGCGCATGCCGCAGGATGGCCCCGACGTCGCGCAGGATTCCTAATACCCCGCACCCTCCTGAGGCCGCATGGTTTGGGCGATTGCGTGGCCGGGCGTACCGTGCGCGTACGGCCGCGGCTCATCTTCGTGGCCGCTCCCGAAACCAGTTCCAGGGGTTATCGCGGGGCGGCAGGAGAGGTGGCATTCCTCACCGGCTTCCACTGAGACGGTGACCTCATTGCTGCGCACCCAGTCAACCGCACCAGACCCGATGCGAGCCGAGTTGAACCTCAACCCGAACGGTGCCGCCGGGGCGGAGCTTGCCGACCTTTTCCCCGCCGACGATCACCCGCCAGCTTCGGAACCAGTCGCTCGACCCCCAACGCGGCCGCGACAAGACGATCAAGCCACTTCCAGCATGTTCGGGGACGGCCAACTTGGGTCGCAAGCTACCGTGGGAAGCGGTCGTCCGCGCGGACGTGCACACGACGTCATGCCCGTTGACTGGCGAGTTGACGTTCGTCTGATTGGGGCGTTCGCTTGGTTGATTCGCAGGCATTGACCGAGCGGTGGATTTCGCCGTACATTGGGGATCGGTCTTGCCGTCTAGGAAGGGTTTCATGCGCGTCGGCTTTACGCTCGCTTTGAGCGTCTTGGTGGCCGTGACTGTCTCGCCGGTCGCGCGAGCTTCGTCGAACCCCGGGCCGTGGTGGACCGCGTCGCCACTTTCGGGCACGACGTCCGGCGCGAGACCCGTTGCGCTCGCGGTGGTGTCACCCAGCGACGCTTGGGTCGTGGGCAACGCCGACCGGAACGGGGGCACGGATGCCTTCGGCTGGCACTGGAACGGAGCCAGCTGGATGGGACAGATACTGCCGGAATCTACTCCAGCCGCTGCAGACGTCTACAACCAGTTGTTCGCTGTGACAGCGGACTCCACGCAGGTGTTCGCCGCGGGCAACGGCGACTTCAACCAAGCGAACAGCGGGGTGATCATCGACCGCTATGCCGGTGGGTCTTGGACCTACGGCGCTGGTGCGACCCTCTCACCCCCGACGGACTACACCAACCCGCCAGCCGCGTTTGCCGAGGTGGGACCGTCGAACATCTGGTTGGCGCTGACCGAACACGCACTCGGCTCCACCGACCTCAACGCGGAGGCGGCCGTCCTGGAACACTGGAACGGCAGTTCGTGGAGCGTCATGCCACGGCCCTCCGGGATCCCGGATCCCGCCACGACGGACAAGAGCAACAGCATCAGCGCCTTCTCCGTCATAAGCCGGACGAACATCTGGGGCGTCGGCTCAGTGTTCTGGCACGACGCTGTCACCGGCTACAACAGCAGGCCGCTGATCATCCACTACAACGGCCTTGGGTGGCAGAGGGTGGCCGCGCCCCCTGCGACCGGACAATTCGACGGCTACAGCGACGTTGCCGCCATCTCCCCGACGGATGTGTGGGCGGTTGGCACCGGGGGGGCGCAGAGGCTCTCGCCGCTTCTTGCGCACTACGACGGGACGTCCTGGACTACAGTCTCGGTACCCGCAGCTCCCAGCGGCGCGGAACTGGCATCGGTCGCTGCCACCGGCTCACATGACGTCTGGGCCCTCGGCGGAGCTGGAAGCGGCCACGCCTTCTACCTCCACTACGACGGTCATGCCTGGCAGCAGCTTGCGCCGCCCTACGACGCGGGCCAGGTCGTCACATCTGGCCTCGGCAGCATCGCCGTGAATCAGGGGACGTACTGGGCTCTGGGGGGACAGACCGTTGAGCGGCTCAACCCTGAGCGGCTGTCGGCATCCGGGTTCAGCCAGCCCTCCGTGCAGGTTCATCTGGGCGGGACACCTGATTTCCTCGCCGGGAGCACCACGCATACGCTGGCGGACGCCTCGCCATTTCATCTGTACAGCGCGGTGGTGCAGGCGGGCTACTCCGCGACCCCGTACCGCTACGTCTACGCCGCCACCTACCCCCTCCACGACAGCCCAAGCGGGACGACAGCGACCATCGGCGTACCACCCTCGCTAGCCGCATACAGCGTCAGCAGCGGCACCAAGGTTCCAGTCGCCTGGGCCGCAGTCGCCGCGCCCACCGGCTACACCTACGACGTACAAGTCGATCCGCCCGGTGGAACCGGATACCACAACTGGATCACCGGCGTCACCTCCCGCGCGTCCTCCTACACGCCCACCACGAGCGGCACGTATCTCATCCGCGCCCGGCTCCGCCGCCTCGGCACGACACAGGCGCTGGCATGGTCGCCGGCCGCGCGGCTCGTCGTTCACTAACCGGGCCAACCCGCCGCGTCGGCCCAGACCTCAAGGTGCCACTGTCGAGGCAGCGTCCTTCGTGGAGTGCGGCCAACCCTGGGCTCAGGTGAGTTCAGCTGCTCGGCGGCGAGCGGCGTCCTCTTGCGGTGAGACCACCAGAAAGAAGGCTGAGAATGCGACCAAGATGGCGAGGATGGGCGCCGCGAAGCTCGCCCACACGACCGGCTCCCACGTCGGGTTCGCCCGAATCAGTGGCGCGACGGCGAACACTCCAATCATCACGGCAGTGCACTGTCGCAGCCGTCCTGCACGCGGTGGGCTGACGATAATGTCTATATTGGCAACGTTCTCACCGCCGCTACCCGGGCCTCGTCACCCATCGTCGGAACTGCCGCCGCGCTTCGTCCAGAGGAAGTCGGCTTGCCATGCTGCCGCGTAGGATGGTGGTATGGGAGAGAAGCGGCAGCGCTTGCGGCGAGCTGTCTACGAGGCCGAACTGCGGCGGTTGCAGGTTGAGCTTGCCCGCATGCAGACCTGGGTGCGCGATGAGGGTGCGCGAGTGGTGGTGCTGTTCGAGGGGCGTGACGCGGCCGGCAAGGGCAGCACCATCAAGCGCATCGCCGAGCCCCTGAACCCCCGGTTCTGCCGCATCGCCGCGCTACCGGCACCAACTGAGCCTGAGCGTACTCAGTGGTATTTCCAACGCTATATCGCCCACCTGCCGTCGGCCGGAGAGATCGTCCTGTTTGACCGCAGTTGGTACAACCGGGCGGGCATCGAACACGTGCTCGGGTTCTGCACGACCGATCAGTACCGACTGTTCATGCGTCAATGCCCCGAGTTTGAGCGGATGCTGATCGACGACGGGATCCTGCTCACCAAGTACTGGTTCTCGGTCTCCGACAAGGAGCAGCGACGGCGATTCCAGGAACGGATCGACGATCCGACAAAGCGTTGGAAGCTCTCGCCCATGGATCTGGAATCCCGCGCCCACTACGTTGACTACTCGCGTGCCAAGGACGAGATGTTCGTGCAGACAGATCGTCCCGAGTCGCCCTGGTTCGTGGTCGACGCCGAGGACCAACGACGGGCTCGGGTGAACTGCATCGCTCACCTCTTATCGCGGATCCCCTACGAAGACCGCACCCCTCCTCCGCCACCCCGCCTCCCACGGCGACAGGCCGACGACGGGTATCGCCGGCCGCCAATCGACGCCCAGAAGCTCGTCCCTGACTACACCGCAGCGCTGGAGGCATTGGAGCCAAAGTAATGGCATGGGGCGAAACTCGGCCGCTGGGGAGCACGCCTTGTGGCGCGGCCGTTCTTCATCTCCATCCTTGTGAGGAAGGCCCGAAGCGAAGCGTGTCATCTCCTCCGCCGTCTTGAGGATGTTGCCAGACACTATTGGTAGTTCTCCGACCCATGTTCCGCGTCTGCCCAGACGCGACGATCTTCGGCTGGGCTTGAGACTGGGCTGACCCAGCGAGGAAGGAGGAGCGATGGGAATCGGGCTGATACACCGGCAACCGGCGGCGGTCGAGGCGACCACCGTCGATGAGGGGTTTCCAAACCTCGAGTCTGATGTGATCGTCGAGGCTCGCGCTGTCGAGAAGCGTTACGACACCGGCGAGGTCCAGGTGAATGCGCTTCGTGGGGTGAGCTTCTCGGTCAAACGAGGCGAGATGCTCGCGATCATGGGGCCGAGCGGGTCGGGCAAGACCACGCTGTTGAACTGTCTGTCGGGCCTCGACGCGATCGACGGGGGCGATGTGCTGATCGAGGGTGTGTCGCTTGCGACGATGTCGGACGATGGCCGCACCGATTACCGCGCGCGGCGTATGGGCTTCGTCTTTCAGTTCTACAACCTGATGCCAGTGCTCTCAGCGGTCGAGAATGTTGAGTTGCCGCTCTTGGTGAGCCACGTTCCGGCGAAGGAGGCGCGCAGGCGGGCGATGGCCGCCTTGGAGATGGTTGGGTTGGCCGAGCGTGCGGCGCATGTGCCTGACGAGCTTTCAGGTGGGCAGCGCCAGCGTTGCACGATCGCGCGTGCGCTGGTGAACGATCCGGCGCTCGTGTGGGCAGACGAGCCGACCGGCGACCTGGACAGTGAGAACGCGCAAGAGATCGTGGCGCTGATGCGCCAGTTGAACCGGGATCGGGGCCTGACGTTCCTGATCGTTACCCATGACATCAGCGTTGGCCGGGCAACCGATCGGATCGTCCGCATGGTCGACGGCCAGATCGTCGACGAAGAGGTGTTGGAGGTGGCGGCATGATCGCGCGAGTGACACTGGCGGAGATCGACGCTGTGCGGATGAGCGTCGATCGGGCGGTGCGCCTGTTCCAGGAGTCGGTGGTGCCGGCGCTTCGGGAGCAGGATGGATATCAGGGTGCATACGTGCTCTTGTCGGACGAGGGCAAGGTGCTGGCGCTCACGTTCTGGGAGACCGAGGAAGCGGCGGAGGCCGGACTGCGAGGTACGCGCAGCTTCTACGCAGAGCAGATCGAAAAGTTCGTGACGCTGTACCGCTCGCCGCCGGGTCGCGAGATGTACGACGTGGTGGTCGCCGACGCACCGGCGGTACCCGTCGCATAGGGGAGGTACGACGATGACCAGGCTGTTTGGCATTCCCATGGGTGGGCTCGAAGTGGTGCTGGTGGCGCTGCTGGTTGCGGCGCTCGTGACCGTATCGCTGCTCGCCCTTCGTAACCGCATCTTCTTCCGACTCGGCGTGCGGAACGTCCGCCGCCGCCCGGGTAGAAGCGCGTTGATCATCGTCGGCCTGATGCTGGGAACGGCGATCATCGCAGCGACGCTTGCCACCGGCGACACGATGGCCCGCACAGTTCGCTCGGCGACGATCACCTCGCTGGGGCAGACCGACGAGCTGATCGCCGCGAAGGGGGCAACGCCCGACCTGGCCGTGCAAAGCGGCGGCGCGACCGGCGTTCGCTACTTCCCAGAGCGTGATTTTCAGGTCATCCGCAAGGCGATGGCGGGGTCGCCATTGGTCGATGGAATCGCGCCGGCGATCATCGAGCCGGTCGCGGCGCAGGACGTGACCAGCCGGCAGACCGAGCCACAGGTCGTGCTCTTCGCCAGCGACTCGCGCTACCTCGGTGAGTTCGGCTCTATGACGACGACGAGTGGCCGGCCGGCCTCGCTGGCAGGGCTTGCGCCCGGCTCGGTGTATCTGAACCAGGACGCGGCGAACAAGCTCGATGCCGCACCGGGGCACACGATCCGGGTGTTCGCGGGGCATACCGTCGCGTCGATGCGCGTGCAGGCGATCGTCCGCTTCGACGGGGCCGGGACGGATGGCGCCGCGGTGATGATGCCGCTTTCGGCCGCGCAGCAGCTGCTCGCCCAGCCCGGGCGGGTGAAGTACGTGCTCGTTTCCAATCGAGGCGGCTCCGTCTCGGGTGCGGCGTTGACCGACCGCGTGGTCGCCAAGCTTGCCCCGACGCTCGCCCCGATGGGACTGCAGGCCGACAAGACGAAGCAGGACGCGCTGAAGACGGCCGATCTGATGGGAGCCGCGTTCGTTTCGATGTTCACGACGTTCGGCTCGTTCTCGATCGCGGCCGGCATCCTGCTGATCTTCCTGATCTTCATCATGCTCTCCGCCGAGCGCCGCGGGGAGTTGGGCATCGCCCGGGCCGTTGGAACGCGACAGCGCAAGCTGGTTCAGATGTTCCTGTTCGAGGGCGTCGCCTACGACGTGCTGGCAGCGGCCGTCGGGGTCGTCGTCGGCATCGCCGTCGCCTACCTGATGGTGCTGGTCATGGCTGGCACCTTCAATCAGCAGGGCGGCTTCCACATCACCTACTCGGTGACCGCTCGCACCGTGGTCGTTGCCTACGCGATCGGCGTGCTGCTCACGTTCGCCGTGGTCACCGTCTCCGCGTGGCGTGTCAGCCGGATGAACATCGTGACCGCCATCCGCAACCTGCCCGAACCGCCCGCACCGACCAAGCAGCGCAAGCGCTGGATCCTCGGCGCCATCACCACGGCTCTGGGCGGGCTCATGATCGCGTCTGGCGTGAGCGCCAAGAATGCGATCACGCTTGGCTTCGGCGTGTCGCTGCTGGTGATCGGCCTTGTGCCACTCGCAGAGCGACTGGGCGCACCACCGCGCGTCACGCGCACCACCGCCGGCCTGGCACTGGTCGGCTGGTTCGTGCTACCGATCGACCGGTGGCTGTTCGGCGAGTTGTCGACCAACTTCTCGGCCTTCATCCTCTCGGGGATCATGATCGTGGTCGGAGCCTCCTGGACGATCATGTACAACGCCGACCTGCTCCTCGCTGGCGCCACGTGGTCGTTGGGATGGATCAAGCGGCTCTCGCCGGTGCTGCGGCTCTCCATGGCGTATCCGCTTCGAAACCGGTTCCGAACCGGCGTCACGCTCGCCATGTTCACGCTGGTCGTGTTCACCCTGGTCACCGGGGCGACCACCACGACGTCATTTGTGAACGCCAACAACGATCTCAAGACCTATGGCGGCGGATTCGATATCCGCGCCACCGTCGCACCGGCCAGCCCCATTCCCAACATGCAAGCTGCACTGCACCGGGCCGCGGGCGTGAACCCCAACGACTTCACCGTCGTGTCCAGCCAGTCCTACCTCCCCGTCAAGGCGCAGCAGGCCGGCGCAGGGGTGAAGCCGGAAGACTACGTCGTACGCGGTCTCGACTCGGCATTCCTGACCAACACCTCCTACGGACTCGCGGCCCGCGCCTACGGATACGGCTCCGACCGCCAAGTCTGGAACGCGATCAACACGGGCCGCAACCTCGCGGTCGTTGACGGCACAGTGGCGCCGCGTCGCCAGAACTACAACTTCGGCGCCGCCCCGTCCTTCCAGCTACAGGGCTTCTACGTCGAACAGAAGCAGTTCAGGCCGATCCCGGTCGACGTCCGTGACCCGCAAACCGGCCGCCGCCTACGCCTCACTGTGATCGGCGTCCTCGCCGACACGGCACCCCTCGAGATGGCGGGCATCTCGACCTCACAGCAGTCGCTGACGCCGGTCTTCGGCTCGCGCGTTCAGCCCACCGTGTATCTCTTCAAGCTCCGGCCCGGCGTCGATCCGACCGTCACCGCCAAGCACCTGGAATCAGCCTTCCTCGCCCATGGCATGCAGGCCGACGCGATGTCAAAACTGCTCTCCGATGTGGTTGCCGCCTCGCTCACCTTCGACTGGCTGATCATGGCCTTCATGGGCCTCGGGCTGATTGTGGGCGTCACCGCGCTAGGGGTCATCACGGCCCGCTCGGTCGTCGAGCGCCGCCAGCAGATCGGCGTTCTCCGAGCGATCGGCTTCCGCCGCCAGCTCGTGCTCTGGAGCTTCCTTCTGGAGTCCTCCTTCATCGCGCTGACATCCATCGTCCTGGGGACGCTGCTTGGCCTCGCGGTCGCCTTCAACGTGATCTACACCACCCAACAGCAGCCCAGCTGGTCGAACCTGAGCTTCGACCCGCCCTGGCTCATGCTCGGGGTGATCTTCACCATTGTCTACGCCGTCGCCCTTGCGACCACCTACCTGCCGGCAACCAGAGCCGCCCGCGTCTACCCAGCGGAGGCCCTCCGCTACCAGTAGCCCATGTCCCCCCAGACGCACGTCCCGGCAGCAATCGAGAAGCGCCGAAGATCCACCGGCCGGCCACGCGGACCCTAGGTCGGTTTTCGGTTAGACGTCGCGGGGGTCGGTCATCCGCTTGGTTGGGCCGATGCCCGGGGTGGGACTCGAACCCACGCACCCTCTCGGGTAGGGGATTTTAAGTTCCCGCAGACGTGCCCGAACGTGTCCGGGTAAGTGCGTCCGACCGCATGGTTGCGCCAAGTCGTGTCAGCCCCTACGCGCCGTGTCCGGGGGCGATAGAGCCAACCCGTACACGCAGCCGTACACGCAGGGATAGCTTTTCCAGCGGCGACTATTCGCTAGTGGTCGCTGCCCAGCGGCGGCGCGTCTTCCTTTCGCCGGCTACGCGCACTGGATTGACCGCAGCGAGTCGCTGCGCCAGGTCGAGCTACTGGAGGGCGCGTTCGGTGTCTGACGTTGCTCTCCCGGCCGGTAGCCGCAAGACGAGCGCCGTATTGCTCGAGGTGTCGATAGCCGTAACGAGCACCTGGAACGGGCCGCCGCGCTGCTGGAGGGGCACGTCTTGCCTCGCCAGCGCACGTTGACTTCGCCTAAACGGACTCCCGCCGATAACGCGGTCCGCTCGTAACCTGCCACGGCGGGCTCCTTCAGCGATGCGCGAAGTCTGCTGTCCAGACCACGGCCCCGCGGTAACCGAGAAACGATCCAGTGGCGCGGCCGATGCCGACCAGCCTGGCGTGCGATGAGAGGAGAATGGCGCGGTGCTCGGCGCTGTGCATCCACATGCGCACGGTGGCACGCGGCGAGGCATATGTGCCGGTGCCCCAGGCAAGCGTCTCGCCCGCCCACCAGCTGCCGGAGTACTGGAATCCCGCCCGCAGGATGCGCGACGAGAGGGTCGACCCGGTGGGGCTGGTGTGGGCGAAGTAGTCGAGCGAGATCATGTTGTCGGAGTGCTGCTTCGCAGCGATGCCCAACGCGCGGCAGTGACCCACGGGGGCCAGTCCGTGCCGGACGCGCGCCCGGTTGATGTAGACGAACAGGCGATGTCGATAGGTGCTGGCATATGCCGGTGCCACAGTCGGACCTGTGGCAAGCAACGCAGCGAAGACGATGATTAAAGCGGCTCGGATTCTCATGTGGTTCACGATGCCAACCATCGGCGAGCTTCCGGAGGGCGTTGAGTGAGAAATCTGTAAAGCCTCGGTGAGTGCGCCAATGTCGTCTTGTCGCGGGCACGCAAGGGCCTCTGGCAGCCCGTCGCGTTGCTCACCGCCGGCCTGTGCTTCGAGGCCGCCGCGCCTCGGCTACCTGGCTGTACTCGTAGCCGCGAGCCGCTGGAGGCACGTTTCGGCGGATCGGTACACGCACCCGTACACGCGGACCCGAATACCCGCTCTCGGCACACCTCGCCGGGGGCGGGTATTCCGCTTGTTGGGCCGATGCCCGGGGTGGGACTCGAACCCACGCACCCTCTCGGGTAGGGGATTTTAAGTCCCCCGCGTCTACCAGCTCCGCCACCCGGGCCTGCGCCCACGATACCGCCGGATCGGCCGTTCAGGACCCCGGATCGCCGGCCGCGAGGGCTGCGCCGTGCAGGATGTCGCGCTCCGAGACGCTCAGCCGCTGCACCTCCAACTCGGCCATCAGCTGGGCGAGGATCGCCGCTCCCGCCACGATCGTCGGCGCGCGCTCGGGCATCAGCCCCCGCACGCTTCGCCGCTGCTCGAGCGGCAGCCCGGCCAGCCGCGCCAGCTCTGCCTCGACCGTCGGCTGCTCCAGCACGTGCCCGTCGACCAGCTCCGGCACCTCCTCCTCGAGGTCGAGGTCGATCGTCGCCAGCGTCGTGATCGTCCCCGCCACACCGATCAGATCCCCTGGCGGGACGTCATCCGGCAGCAGCTTCGTGACCTCCTCGCGCACGGCCTCGACCTGCTCGGCGGTCGGCGGGTCGTCCCGCAGGTGCCGCTCCGACAGCCGCACGCAGCCCATGTCCAGGCTGATCGCGAAGCGCACGTCGTCGCCCGTCCCGGCGATCAGCTCGGTCGATCCACCGCCGATGTCACATACGACAACGGGTCCCTCCATCGCCCGCCCCGACGCCACCCCCCGCAGCGTCAGCCGCGCCTCGTCCTCGCCCGCCAGCAGCCGCGTGCGCACCCCGTGGTCGCGCTCCAACCGCGCGAGGAAGTCCCGACCGTTGGCCGCGTCGCGCACAGCACTCGTTGCGACCGCCAGCGGCCGCTCGGCGCCGAGCTCGGAGGCCCGCTCGGCGTACCGGCCCACGCAGCGGGCCACACGCTGCATCGCGTCCTCGGCCAGCCGGCCGCTCGCATCCACGCCGTCGCCGAGCCGCGTGATCGTCAGCAGCCGCTCGACCTCCTCCAGCCGTTCGCAATCGGCGTCCGCCACCAGCAGCCGCGTCGAGTTGCTGCCGATGTCGAGGGCGGCGAGGCGGCGCGTCATTTCGTCGTCAGGAACGCGCGGAGCGTGCGCAGCGGCCCGGTCACCGAGCTGAACGCGCGCCAGATGACGAGGAACTCGGCCACCGCCGCCTGCAGCGCGGTAAGCGCCTCGGCCAGCCGCGCCTGGCTGCGCTCCAGCTCGGCCAGCCGCTCCGGCAGCTCCTGGAGCCGGCTCTCCGCCAGGTGCCGGTCGATTCCCTCCTGCGTCGTGCGCGCGAGCGCGTACAGCCGCCGTCCGCGAAGGCCGACCCAGACGGACGTTCCGATGACCGTGACCAGCCAGGCGATGAGGAGCACACGCACCACGCCGGCCATGCTACCAACGAGGGGCCTGTGGTAAACTCCTTCGGCCGACGCGGGGTGGAGCAGTCCGGTAGCTCGTCGGGCTCATAACCCGAAGGTCGCAGGTTCGAATCCTGCCCCCGCTATAGCTCGACCACTGCGACCGCCTCCGGGCGGTCGTTGCATATCCGGGCCCGTTGCGTCCCTGTCTGACCCCATCCTGCGGGGTGATCAAGGTGATCGTCGACGGCGTCGACCGGGGCAACGTCGACCTGACGCCGTACGCCGACTTCGGCGTCGCCCACTACATCATGTACACGCAGTCGTGGCCTGCGAACCGGACGCACACGATCAAGCTCGTGGCCCAATCCGGCACCGCGGGCCTGGACGCGTTCCTCACGCTGCGGTAGCTACTGCCGGTAGTGGTTCGCGCGGACGTTCCGCGCAGCCAGCTCGACCGTCTCGGCGACGCGCCGCTCGCGGGTCTCGGGTCGCTTGGCGGACGTGATCCAGGTCAGGATGATCTTCTTGGAGGACGGCGGGAACGCGTCGAAGAAGCTCGCTGCGTCGGCGTTCGCCGCGAGCGCGGCCGCGAGGTCCTCGGGGATCTCCAGCCGCTCGACCGCGTCCAGCGCAGTCCACGCGCCGTTGCCTTTGGCCGCCTCGATCGCAGCCCGCCCGGCCTCGGTCATGAGGCCCTCGCGCTCCAGCCGCTCGACCCGTTCCTTGTTGATCCGCGACCAGCCGCTCCTCTGCTTGCGCGGGCTGATCCAGAGCAGCGACCGCTCGTCGTCCAGCGGATTCGGCTTCGAGTCGATCCATCCGAAGCAGAGCAGCTCCTCGACGATCTCGGTGTACTCGAGGCGCGGCTTGCCGGTGGTCTTCTTGTGGTTGGCGAGCCAGACGCCGCCCGACGTCGAGTGGTTCTCGGCAAGCCACGCGCGGAGCACCGGGCGGTGCACCGGCTCGATCATGGGCCGGCCGTCCGGCGCCTTCATCTAGCTCTGGACGCCACCGATCGACACGTACTTCACGTTCAGGTACTCGTCGATGCCGAAGTCGCCACCCTCGCGGCCGAAGCCCGACTGCTTGACCCCGCCGAAGGGCGCGCTTGGCACCGACGGGGCGCCGTCGTTTGCACCCACGATCCCGAACTCGAGCCGCTCGGCCACCCGCAGCATGCGGGCGTAGTCGCGGGTCATCAGGTAGGCGGCCAGGCCGAACGGCGTGTCGTTCGCCATCGCGATCGCCTCGTCCTCGGTGTCGAACACCGTCAGCCCGGCGACCGGGCCGAACGTCTCCTCGTGCGACAGCAGCATGTCGGCCGTCACGCCGTCGAGCAGCGTGGGGGCGACGAAGTGGCCGCCTGACGTCCGGTCGCCGTTCGACGGCTCACCGCCGACCACCAGCTCCGCGCCGCGCTCGATCGCGTCCTCGACGTGCCTGCGCACCTTCGCCACCGCCGCTTCGTCGATCAGCGGGCCGATCTGCACACCCTGATCGGCTCCGGCGCCGACGCGCAGCGCAGCGACCCGCTCGGCCATCGCCGCGCGGAATGCATCGTGGATGCCGCGCTGCACGTAGATCCTGTTCGCGCACACGCAGGTCTGGCCCGCGTTCCGGAACTTGGACGCCATCACCTGAGTCACCGCGTCGTCGAGATCGGCGTCGTCGAACACGATCGCCGGTGCGTGGCCGCCCAGCTCGAGACTGAGCCGCATCACCTGGTCGGCGGACCTGCGGATCAACTGCTTGCCTACGTCGGTCGAGCCGGTGAAGGAGAGCTTGCGGACGCGTGCGTCCCCGAGCAGCACGTCGCCGACCTCGGCCGGCCGGCTGCTGGTGACCAGGTTGACGACGCCGGCCGGGGCGCCCGCGTCGATCAGCGCCCGGCAGACCTCGACCGCCGTCAGCGGCGTTGCCTCGGCCGGCTTGACCACGCTGGTGCAGCCCGCGGCGAGCGCCGGCCCCAGCTTCCGCGTCAGCATCGCCGCCGGGAAGTTCCAGGGCGTGATCGCGGCAGTCACCCCGACCGGTTGGCGCAGCACGAGCACCCGCTTGTCTGCGTTCGCCGGGGGCACCACCTGGCCGTAGATCCGCTCGGCCTCGCCGCCGAACCACTCGAGAAATCCGGCCGCGTACTCGACCTCGCCGGCTGCCTCGGTGAGCGGCTTGCCCTGCTCGGCCGTCATCACGGCGGCGATCGCCGAGGAGCGCTCGCGCATGAGGTCGGCCGCACGGCGCAGCAGCCGGGCGCGCTCGATCGCGGGGGTTGCGGCCCACGCCGGGAACGCGGCGGAGGCGGCGTCGATCGCCGCGGTCACGTCGTCCGCATCGGCGTCTGCGACGGATCCGACGACGTCGCCCGTGGCGGGGTCGGTCACGTCGAAGCGCCGGCCGGACGCCGCCTCACGCCAGGCACCGCCGATCAGAAGCTGCGCGTCATGGGTGGTCGTGGCCGTATCGGTCATGACCGAATGATATGTGAGCGCGCAAGGATCAGCTGCCGCTGCGCGGCTCGCCCACCCGGCCGACGGCCTCGATCTCGACCAGCATGCCGTCGAACAGAAAGCCACCCGCCACCAGGGCGGTGCTCGCTGGGTACGGCGGCGAGAACAGCTCGCCGCGCACCTTCTTGAACGCGTCGTAGAGGCTTGCGTCGGCGAGGAACACCGTCATCTTCACGATCGTGTCCAGCGACGCGCCTCCCGCCTGCAGCGCGAGGTCGACGTTCGCGAAGGCCTGGCGGATCTGCTGCTCGGGGTCGTCGCTGACGACGGCGCCGTCATCGCCGAAGCCACCCTGGCCGGCAGTGAACACCAGCTCGCCGTCCGCCAGCAGCGACTGGGAGTACTGGTAGTCGGCGGCCCAGGGGAAGGGGTTGGGAAGCGCACGGTTCGTCATGACGCGATCCTACCCGGCGCTCACTCCGGGCGGCGGGCGATCCGGACGAGCGCGTCGCGCCCATCCGCCCGCATGGGCTCCGTCCGGACGACCTCGAGCAGCGCCCTGGCGCAGACGGGGTCGAACTGCGAGCCGGCGCACCGCTCGATCTCGGCCATTGCCGAGGGCAGGGGCAGTGCGCGGCGGTACACCCGGTCCTCGGTCATCGCGTGGAAGGCGTCGCAGACGGCGATCACCCGCGATCCGAGTGGGATGTCCTCGGCCGAGCGACCCTCGGGATAGCCGCGGCCGTCCCAGCGCTCGTGGCTCGACCGCACGAGCGGCACCAGCTCGGCGAAGTAGGGAACCGGCTCCAGGATCCGCGCGCCGATGTCGGGGTGGCGCTGCATGACGAGCATCTCCTCGCCGGTGAGCGCGCCGGGCTTGCGCAGGATCGCCTCGGGGATGCCGATCTTGCCGATGTCGTGGAGCAGGGCGCCCAGCTTGACGACGCGGGTCGTGCGGCCGTCGAGGCCGAGCTCGTCGCACACGCGCCCGGCCAGCTCGGCGATCTCGCTGGCATGGTCGTTCGTGTACGCGTCCTTCGCCTCGAGCGCGGCGGCCAGGGCGCCCAGCGTCGCGAAGTAGGCGTCCTCCAGGCGCTCGGCCATGCGCGCTCGCGCGACCATCGTGCCGGCCTCCGACGCCAGTGCCACCGCCAGGCGCAGCTCGTCGGTGGTGAAGCTGCGGTGCGTGTGGTCGTACACCTCGACCAGCGCGTAGGGTGAGCCCTCGACCGCCAGCGACAGCATCAGCAGCGAGCGGTAGCCGAGGCTTCGCAGCGAGGCCGCCTCGGCCGGATCGGTCGCCGGGTCGTCGGCGTCGCAGGTGTAGGGGTCGCCGGTGGCCAACACCTCGGCCGTGCGCGGGTAGTCGCGCAGCGGATACTCCTCGGCCGCCGGCTCCCACGTGCGGGGTGGGCGCGCGTACCCGGCGCAGTCCCGCACCACGCCGCGTTCCCCGTCGACCAGCGAGATCATGCAGGCGGAGGCGCCCAGGAAGTCGGTCAGCTGCCGCGAGAGGTCGGCCAGCATGTCCGGCACCGAGTCGCCGGACGCGAGCGACTGGGCGGCCTCGATCACGCGCAGCACCGGCTCCAGCTGATCACGCTGCAGCGGTTCCGCGAGCGACCGGCCGAGATCGGGAGCAGGAGCGTCGTCCGCGGTCATCGCAGCGGCAACATTCCGCCCGCGCGCGCGGATCCCTCTTTCGGGTGACAGGAATCCGGCCGTTCGCCGGGACGGCCGGTGGGAGGGCCGTCTAGTTCAGCTTGTCCATCAGCGCGATCACCGCGGGGCCGAGCACCACGATGAACACGGCCGGGAAGATCAGCAGCACGGTGGGGAAGAGCATCTTCACGGGCGCCTTCATCGCGTGCTCCTCCGCCTCGTTGCGGAGCCGGTGGCGCAGATCGTCTGCCTGGGTGCGCAGCATCTGCGCCAGCGGCACGCCGAGCTTGTCGGCCTGGACGAGCGAGCGGACGAAGCTGGTCATCTCCGGCGCGTCGACGCGGGCCGCCAGCGCAGCCAGCGCCTCGCTGCGGCTGGCGCCGAGCTGCGTGTCGCGCACCATCAGCGAGAGCTCGTCGATCAGCGGGCCGCGCAGCCGTTTGACGAGCCGCTGCAGGCCGGCGTCGAAGCTCATGCCGGCCTCGACCGACAGCGTCAGCAGGTCGAGCACCGTCGGCAGGGACGCGACGATCTTGTCGCGCCGCCCCCGCACCCGCATGTCGATCATCAGCGGCAGGCCGACGTAGGCCAGCGCGGCGAGCGCGAGCCCGCCGACCGCGCCGATCAGCAACGGCACGATGCCGAGCATCGCCAGCGCCATCATGGCACCGTAGGCGCCGAGCGGCAGGACGACCTTCAGGCCGGCCAGCTCCTCGGGCGTCAGCAGCCGCGACCAGCCGGCGGCGGCCAGCTTGCGGCGCAGCACCTCGGCGCCGGCTCCGTGGCCGCCTGGGGCGACCCGGCCGATCCGCCGCAGCCAGGCGCGGGGATCGTTGGTGCGCGCGATGTCGCCGTAGCCGTAGCCGGGGATGCGGCCGAGCGTGGACTCGACCTGCAGGCGGCGGGTGGTCGCCGCGCGCAGCAGGAAGAAGGCGCTGGCGGCGACGAGGACGATTGCGATCAGGAACATGGGGCAGGCCTCCTTACGCGATCGCCCGTGGCTTGACCATCCGCCGCAGCACAAGCGCACCGATGCTCATCATGACCAGCGCGATGGCGATCAGGATGTGGCCCGTCCGCGTCGTGTACAGCGGTGCCATGTAGCCGTGGTTGATGAGGGTGAGGATCCCGGCCAGCACGAACGGCATGCCGAGCAGGACGCGGGCTGACAGGACGCCCATCGCGACCAGCGCCCGCACCCGCTGGGCGAACTGCTGGCGCTTGCGCACCGTGTCGGCGACCTGGTCGAAGATCTCGGCCACGTTGCCGCCGATGCGGCGCTGCACGTCGGTGGTGAGCACGACCAGCTCGAAGCTCTCCGAGCCGAGCCGCTTGCTCATGTCATCGAGCGCCTGCTCGACCGGCACGCCGAGGCGCACCTGGTTCTGGGCGCGGCGGAACTCGGACTTGGCCGGATCGCTGGCCTCCTCGACCAGCGTGTCCAGCGCCTGCGCGAACGACCGGCCGGCGCGGAGCGCGCTGGCCCAGACGCCGAGCAGCTCGGGGAGCTGGGTCTCGAAGGCGCGAGCGCGGCGGTTGGCGCGGAAGCGCAGCACCAGCACCGGCAGGGTGCCGCCGACGACCAGCAGCGGCAGGCCCACCAGCGGATCGATCATGACCGTCCCGAACAGCGCCGGGAGCGCGGCGCAGGCGCAGATCACCGTGAACAGCTGGCCGGTCGGTGCCGACGAGCCGGCGCGCTCGCCGAGCCGGTGCAGCCAGCGCCACGGGGCGTAGCGGCCGAGCCGGTTCTCGAGCATCTCGTACACGTCGAGCAGGGCTGCGCCCTGCACCTTGGCCGTCTCCTTCGAGAGATCGGCCGAGTACGGCGAGAGCCGCGCGGTCAGGGCCTGCGGCCTGCGCTCCGCCGCGGTCAGCACGACCGTCGAGAGCGCGAGGATGGCCGCGAAGCCGAGCAGCGCGACCAGCCAGCCCCCGTAGGCGCTGAGCAGCGACTCGCCGGCGCCGGACGTGCCGGCCGGCAGCGTGATGTGCGCCGGGGAGGCGCCGCGGACGCTGACCGCCAGGTCGCGGGAGGACGAGTGGGGGAGGGCGACGTCGAGCGCGTACTCACCGGCCAGCTGCGAGTTCGCGAGCTGGACGATGACGGGCTCGAGGTCGGACACCGAGGCGGCCGGCGCGAACGTGCCGTGCGTGACCGCTGCGATCGCGCGCAGCGCCTGCGCGTCATAGGAGCCCGACTCCGTGAGGCCGACCGTGTCCACCTGCACACCGGACGTGGCCAGCTCGCTGCGCAGCCGCTGGAAGGGCAGCTTCGATGCGGTGTCGGCGCCGTCGGACAGGACGACGACCACCCGGCGCGCCGACGGGTCGGTGCCGGTCAGCCGCGCGGCGGTTGCCACGCCGTCGTAGAGCGCGGTGCCGGAGCTCGTGGTCAGCGACGAGAGCGCCGTCCGCACTCCCTCGACGTTCGAGGTCAGCGGAGCGAGCACGGTGGCGGTGTCGTTGAACTCGACCAGCCCGACCTCGTCGTTCGATCCGACCGCGTCGAGCAGCCGCTGGCCGGCTGCGATCGCGGCGCTGATCGGCTCGCCGGCCATGCTGCCCGACGTGTCGACGGCGAAGACGAGGTGCAGCGACTGCCGCGGCCCGTGCGGCCGCACCCGCTCGACGAAGGCCAGTCGGCCGCCGAGGGTGGCTCGGACGTCGGCGCCGGTCAGATCACCGGGCGCGCGCACGACGACGCGCACCGTGTGGTCGTCGACCTTCGAGGCGCCCGCGACCTGCGTGGCAGCGGCGCCGCCGGCGGCCGATGCGGCCGGAGCAGCGACGGCGAGGGCCGCGCACGCGAGCAGCAGTCCACGGCGGATCCGCATCAGGCGCTCCTGCGCTGCCCGCGGCGCAGCACGTCGACCTTGGCGCCGGTCTCGTTCTGGAAGAAGGCCTTCGGCAGCGTGACGCCGTGCTGCTCGAGCTTCTCGATGAACGTCGGCCGGATGCCGGTGTACTTCATCGTGCTCGACACCTGGCCCGACTCGTCGGAGTCGACGAAGGAGGCGACGAAGATGTCGGTGAGGGTGATGACGTCGCCCTCGACCCGGGCCACCTCGGTGATGTGCGTGATGCGGCGGCGGCCGTCGACCAGGCGCTGCGTGTGGATGATCAGATCGAAGGCGCTTGCGATCTGATCGCGGATCGCCTTCAGCGGCAGGTCGAACCCGGCGGTGAGCACCAGCGTCTCGGTGCGGGCCAGCGCGTCGCGAGGGCTGTTCGCGTGGATCGTCGTCAGCGAGCCGTCGTGGCCGGTGTTCATGGCCTGCAGCATGTCGACGGCCTCGGCGCCGCGGCACTCGCCGACGATGATGCGGTCGGGGCGCATGCGCAGCGCGTTTCGGACGAGGTCGCGGATGGCGATCTGGCCCTTGCCCTCGATGTTCGCGGGGCGCGCCTCAAGGCTGATCACGTGCTTCTGCGAGAGCCGCAGCTCCGCCGCGTCCTCGATCGTGACGATGCGCTCCTTCTCCGGGATGAAGGAGGAGAGCACGTTCAGCATCGTGGTCTTACCGGTGCCCGTGCCGCCGGAGACGAGGATGTTCAGCTTGCCGGCGACGCACGCCTCGAGGAAGGCGGCGGCCTGATGCGACAGGGTGCCGAACTGGACGAGGTCGTCGATCGTCAGCGGGTCGCGGGAGAACTTGCGGATCGTCAGGGACGGGCCGGTGATCGCCAGCGGCGGGATGATGGCGTTGACGCGGGAGCCGTCGGGCAGGCGCGCGTCGACCATCGGGCTCGACTCGTCGATGCGCCGGCCGGTCTGGGCGACGATGCGGTCGATCACCTGCAGCAGGTGGCGCTCCGAGGCGAACTGCACGTCCGACTCCTCGATCTGGCCCTTGCGCTCCACGTAGATCGTGTGGTGGTTGTTGACCATGATCTCGCTGATCGACTCGTCGGCGAGGAAGGGCTCGATCGGGCCGTAGCCGAGGATGTTCGACGTGATCTCGCGGACGAGCCGCGTGCGGTCGGCCGTCGAGAGCGGCGTGCCGGCCTCGGCGAGGGCGGCGTCGACCGCCTTCTGGACGTGCTCGCGCAGCTCCTCTTCGGGCACCTCGCCCTCGAGCAGCGCCTGGCCGAGCTCGTGCACCGCCTGGCGCTGCGCGGTGTTCTTGATCTCGACGAACGGGTCGTGGATGACGTCGGGCGCCGCCTCGGCCTTGCCCGCTCCGGCGTCGTGCCGGCGCAGGCGGCCGTGCAGCGACCGGGAGTTGTCCGGCTTCATCGCAGGCTCCCGACCACCGCGTCGAGCGAGCGGGCCATGTCGTAGAACGACTTGGCGACGCGGGACTTGGGGGCGTCGATCACGACCGGCTGGCCGCGGTTGACCGAGATCGGGATGGCCTTGTCGGAGGCCAGCGTGTAGGTGATCTCGCGCCGCAGCGTCCGCTCGACGTCGCGGTCGTCGAGGCCCACCCGCGCGCCCGACCGGTTCATCAGGATGCGCACGTCCTTGACGTCCATCTCGAGCAGCTCGAGCGTCTCGAGCGCGATCTTGAGGCTCTTGATGGTGGGCACGTCCGACGCGCCGACCAGCACCAGCGAATCGGTGTGGTCGATGGCGAGCAGGGTCGCCGGCGAGAACTGCGAGGACGTGTCGATGACGACCGCGTCGTAGCTCTGGCGGGCAACGCCCAGCAGCGGCTCGAGGCGCTCGACGTCGACCAGCTCCTCCTCGTCGGGGCGCGTCGGTGCCGGCAGCAGGTCGACGCCGCTCGAGTGGCGGGTGACGAAGCCGGCCAGCTTCTCGCTGTCCAGGTCGCCTGGCGACTGCACCAGATCGAGGATCGTCCAGCGCGGCGACAGGCCGAGCACGAGCGCGTCGTCACCGGAGTGCAGGTCGAAGTCGATCAGGAGCGTGCGCTTGCCCTGCCGCGCGAAGCAGACGGCGAGGTTCGTGGCGATCACCGTCTTGCCGGAGCCGCCCTTGGTCGAGAACACGGTGAACACGTGCGCCGAGCGGTTGCCCTTGGCGATCACCGGCGCCGCGATGATGCGGCGGCTGCGCATCGCCTTGGCCTTGGCCACCGCCATGCCCAGCGACTCGGGCGGCTGAGGCAGGTAGACGACCTCGTCGACGCCGAGGGCGAGCGCCTCGTCGAACCACCGGCTGGGATGGCTGTCGGTCAGCGCGACGATGGCGGGCCCGTGGGCGTCCGACAGCGCGATGCGCATCTCGGCGGGGAGCCCGTCCGCGTCGTGCGGCAGGTTCCAGACGAGGACGTCCGGGGTGGTGTCGACGATCTCAACCATCCCCGACCGCTCGAACTGCTCGCGGAGGGAGGCGTCGTCGCCCTGAAGTGAAACGCGGATCAGGTCGTGCATCGTCGTCTCCTCCTACTTGGCGGCGGGAAGGCCGTGGTTCGGGAACGGGCCGGGCAGCTCAGGCACCGTGATCGGCTGGTAGGTCGCGCCGGTGGCGCCGACCAGGGCGAGCCAGATGTTGTTCGAGCTCTGGCCACCCGAGGCGTTTGCAAGGGCGTTGGCGATGAACAGGCTCTGCTGCTCGGTCACCGAGAGCATCACGGAGCCCTCGCGGTTGGCGTTGCCGAGGCCCGAGTCGGTCGACGGCTGGTCGACCTCGAGCACCAGGGCGTTCGGCACCGCGAGGTACGTCCAGATCTTGTCGTTCTTGCGGTAGCTGGTCATGACGTCGACGTGGTCGCCCACGCGCAGGTCGTCCAGCAGGCCCGAGTTCGGGTCGAGCGGCACGCGCACGGCACGGAAGTTGCCGGTCACCTTGTAGGCGGCGGTCTGCGTCCGGGGAGCGCCGACGCGGTTCACCGTCAGCTGGTCGCCGTTGTAGAGGTTCTGCGTGACGACCTGGCCGGAGACGGCAGCGAAGCTCGTGACCGCACCGTCAGCCAGATCCGACTGGCGCACGGTCTGCAGGGCGAGGTAGCCCTTCGAGCGGGCGTCGTCGACGGTGGTGCCCGCCTGCACCTCGTGCGTGGCCACGATCACGGTGATCGCGTTCGCGCCCGAGTCGGCGTTGTGGCGGACCTGCGCGGTGTAGGCCAGCAGGGCGCCTGCCGCGGCGATGGCGAGGACGATGCTGATGATGATGTTTCGGCTGAAGGTCGGCATCGGGGTGTCTCCTTCCGTGCGCTGACGGGTCGAGTGGGTGGGGGGTCGCTACTCGACCCGCATGGTCGCGTCGCGGCAGAGGCTGCCCGACTTGACGACGATTCCGAGGATGTTCACGGCGTAGGGGGAGCAGGCGGTTGCCGTGTAGTAGGCGGTGCCCGACACGGTGGTAGAGCGGAGGGTGAAGCTCGAGAGCCTGAGCTGGCCGGCGACCGCGGCGGTGGCAGCGGCGCGGGCGTCGCTCAGCTGCTGGCCGGACTGGGCGACGACGGCTGCACGGGCGCCCTCACGGGCGGCGCCGTTCAGGTTCTGCCACTTGTCGTAGACGACCCCCATCTGCCAGATCGACAGCAGGAGGATGAGCAGAACGGGCAGGATGATCGCCATCTCGACGACCGCCTGGCCCTGTTGGGATGTGCGAGGTGTTGGCGTGTTCAACGGCACGGGGGGACGGGTGCATGGCGCGTATCGGCACGTGCGGGGGACTGCTTGAGATATGCGGGACGCGGAGCTGCGGGAGGGAGCCTGCGCTACCTATCTCGTGGTAGCGAACAGTTGTCGTTCTGTCTATATGCATGATCACAACGGCGCGCCCCGACGGCTCCTGGCGGTAGGGTTCCGCGTCGTGACGCTGCTCTCCATCCCCAGCCCCGGCGACCCGTTCATCGTCAACTCGGGCCCGATCCACGCCCGCTGGTACGGGCTGCTGCTGGCGGTGGGGGTGCTGCTGGCCGGCTGGATCGCTCGCCGGGAGTTCCGCCGGCGCGGGATGGATCCCGAGCTGGCATACACGATCGCGGTGTGGGGTGTGCCGGCCGGCCTGATCGGCGCCCGGCTCTACCACGTGCTCACCGACTGGGACGCGTTCAGCAACGACTACAGCCAGATCCCGGCCATCTGGAACGGCGGGCTCTCCATCTTCGGCGCCGTGCTGGGAGGCATGCTAGGCGTCTGGATCGGCTGCCGGCGGGTGCACCTGCCATTCTGGCAGGTGGCCGACTGCATCGCTCCCGGGCTGGTGCTGGCCCAGGCGCTCGGGCGCTGGGGCAACTACTTCAACCAGGAGCTGTACGGCAAGCCGACCAGCCGGCCGTGGGGTCTCGAGATCGATCCGTCGCATCGCCAGGCGCCGTACCTGAACTCACCCACGTTCGAGCCGATGTTCCTCTTCGAGTCGCTGCTCGACGTGTGCCTCTTCCTCGTGCTCGTGCTGTTCATCCGGAAGTGGTGGAACCGGGTGCCGTACGGGACGGTGTTCGCGCTCTACTTCGGCGCATACAACCTGTACCGGGTGCCGCTCGAGACGTACAAGATCGACACGGCGGACATCTTCTTCGGCCAGCGGGTGAACGTCTGGGTGTCCGGCGTGCTGGCGGTGATCGGGCTGGTCGCCTTCGTGATCCTCTTCAGCAGGCGCCGCCCTGCGCCGCCGACCTCGTCGGCGTCGGGGACGCCGCCGGCGCAGCCCGCGCTCGCGGGGCACACGCCCACGGCGCGGCCGGAGGCCGCGATCGCCGCGCGGCAGCGCACGAAGCGTCGCCGGCGCGGCTGAGCATCTGCTTCACGCCTACGCGTTTCCGCTGAACCGAGATGCGTGCCGCTGCGGAGGCCGAGCCGAGCTGGCCGTGTGAGGCTGCCCCTGGTTGGCGACACGAAGGGGTGATCGGTGATGGCGCGTGTTCCTGTGAGATGGGCGGCGTGTGTGGCGGTTCTGGCGTGTGTGCTCAGTGCGGCAGTAAACGGCACCCTCGCGCGCGCTGCATATCCCGGCTCCAACGGCCTGATCGCGTTCGTTCGGTCGGGGGACATCTGGACGGTGTCGCCCGTCACCGGAGTGCAGCGGCGGCTGACCTCCACCGGCAACAACTCGACGCCCGCGTGGTCGCCGAACGGGAAGTTGATCGCATTCACGAGCTCACGCGCCGGGAGCATGGACATCTGGGTCATGACGGCAACCGGCGGGAACCTGCGCCGCGTTACGACAAGCGGCACCACCGAGGTGTCGCCGACCTGGTCTCCGGACGGGAAGTGGCTGGCGTTCTCCAGCGCCCGCGGGCCGACGCATGAGTACGCGATCTTCAAGCTCCGCAGCACCTATCCCTACGGCACCGCGATACGCCTCACGAACCCTCCCCCTGCGCTCGACTACCCATACTTCACGTACGCCGACGAGGAGCCCAGCTGGTCGCCGCTCGGCGACGTCATCGTGTTCGCCAGGAACTGGCCCTGCGACCCTGGTGAGCCGAGCTGCACGGACCTCTACCGCGTCGGGGTGGGTGGCGGGCGCGTCACCCAGATCCCAACCGTGGCGTCGTCAGGAAACCTGGTCGGCGACAACTGGAGCCCTGACGTTGCGCCGCGGGGCCGGGCGCTGGCCTTCACCTCCGACTACGATTCCGCGCCCTACTTCGGCGGCCCCATGAACATCTACATCTCGCAGGCCGATGGGTCGAACGCGCACCGGCTGACCGCCGACGCCGATTACGACCACCCGGTCTTCAACGGCGCCGCCGCCTGGGCGCCGAGCGGGACGCGGCTGGCATACAGTCGGCAAGTGTGCACGCCGGACGACTGCAGCGCTGCGGTGCCGGCGGTGTGGACGGCCTACGCGAACGGCACCGGAGCAAGGCTGCTCGTCCGAAACGCGAGCGACCCGAGCTGGCAGCCGCTTCCGGCTCCATGAGCGCGTTGGAACACCAGCGGAAGCGGTGAAGGAGGGCCGAGGCGGTCAGCCCGTGGCGGGCCCGTCCGCCACCAGCCGCTCGAGCGCGCGCACGCAGTCGGGATCGAGCTCGTCCCCTGCGCGCTGCCAGAGCTCGGCCAGGGCCCGGCCGGCGGCCGCTCGCTCGCCGGTGCCGCCCGCGGCCACGAACGCCTCCGCCACCGCGATCGCCCGCGCCTCGACGGGCGCCCGCTCGTAGGGCTCCGACCGCGCCAGCAGCCAGCCCGCGGCCTCCTCGTCCAGCGTGTGCGCGGCTACCCGCGCCGCGACGCGCTCGCGCTCGGCCGGCGCTCCCGCCGGCATCGTCGAGTCGTAGAGGAACGCCGCCAGCCGCACCCGGTCGACGTGAGCGGGGTCGAGGCCGAGCGCGCCGGCGATGTGCCCCGCGTACTCGCTCACCGCCCGCGACTGCGTCGAATGCCCGCGGCTGGCCTCCACCGACCGCATCGCCTGCTCGAGCGCCCGGGCGTCGCGGTCAGGTGCGTCCGCCGCTCCGCTCCACGCCGCCACCCGGTCACCGCCCGCCTCCCGCGCCTGCACCAGCGCCCCGTGCGCCAGCCGCACCAGCTCCTCGATGGTCGCGCCGTGCTCGGGGAATGCCGCCACCCCGCCCGACACCGTCATCCTGCGGTCGCCCTCCGACCAGCCGCCCACCGTGTCCGACAGCCTGCCCACCAGCGTCGTCGCGGGCTCCGCCGCCATCCCCGGCAGCACAAGCGCGAACTCGTCCTCGCCCAGCCTGCAGACGCAGTCGTAGCTGCGCACGCCGGCAGCCAGGCACTCGGCCGCCAGCCGCAGCACGCGGTCTCCCTCCGCCTCGCCGTGGCGCTCGTTGAACCGGGCCAGGCCGTCGAGGTCGACCAGCCCGACCGCGAGGCTCTGCCCTGTCCGCTTCGCCCGCGCGAGCTCCCTACCCAGGACGCTCTGGAATCCGAGATGGTTGGGCAGCCCCGTGAGCAGGTCGAGTGTGCCCGCTCCCGCGCCGGCGCTCTCCCACAGGCGCGCTGCCTCGGCGGCCTGCGCGGCCACTCCCGCCGCGATCCGGGCGCGCGACAGGCCTGCCAGATCGTTCGCCCCGTCGGCGATGATGCAGCCCAGCAGGCGGCGTGCGCTGACGAGCGGTACCAGCGCTCGTGTGCCCGTGATCACCGGCTCCGGCGCCGGCACGTCCAGCGTTGCCGGGCCATCGCCCTGCATCCGCGTCAGCTCGCCGCCGCCCTCGCTGAGCGTGTAGACCGCCGTCGACCGCGCACCCAGCGCACCGCGCACCGCCTCGGCGGCCGCGGCCAGCACGCCGGGCAGGTCGAGTCCCGTCTCGCACGCGGCCACCAGCCGGGCGAGGTCGCGCTCGAACCCATCAGCCATCCCGGCTCCGCAGCCGGCCCGCGGCGACCAGCACGCGCACCGTCGTGCCCGTCCCCGGCACGGCATCCACGTCCAGCCGGCCGTTCAGGATCGCCGCCCGCTCGTGCATCGACGCCATTCCGTGATGCGGCAGGCCGTCGTCGGGCTCCTTGACGACGCCCGCGCCGTCGTCGGCGATCCGCGCCTCGAGGCCCTCCTCGGGTGAGCCGTGCACCGTCACGTGGATCGTCGCCGGCGCCGCGTGCTTGAGCGCGTTCGTCATGGCCTCGCGGACGATCTGGAACAGCACGACCTGGTCGTCCTGCGACAGCCGTTCGGCGTCGGCGACGTCCAGCCGCACCGTCACCCGGTGGTCGGCCTCGAACCGGTCGGCGATCGCGCGCAGGGCGGTCTCGAACCCCAGGTCGCGCAGCGTCCACGGCTCGAGCGCGAACGACAGCTCGCGCACCGAGCCGATCACGCTGCGCTGGCGCTCACGAGCCGTCTGCAGCACCTTCAGCGCGGCGTCCGAGTCGCCGTCCGCGATCGCATCCGCGACGGCGTCGAGCATCATCGTCACGCCCGAGAGCGTCTGCACGGGGCCGTCGTGGAGGAACGTAGAGAGGCGGCGGCGCTCCTCCTGCTCGGCCGATACGACGCGGCGCGACAGCTCGGCCCGTTCGGCCTCGCGGATGCGCGCCTGCGCGAGCAGCGCCTCGACGCGCTCGAACAGCGCGCCGTTCTCGGCGGCGCGAGCCGCGAAGTCGGCGAAGACAGCCGCCTGGCCGAGATCCGTGGGCCCGAACGCCCGGCCGGATCCGAGGTCGAGCAGCACCAGCAGCGCATGCAGGCGGCCTGCCGCCACGAGCGGTGCGGCCAGCAGCGATGACGGCTGCAGCCGGCGCGTCAGATCGTCGGAGGGCAGCTCGCCGGCCGTCGCCACCGCGGGTGCGAGATCCCTCGCTGCCACCGCGATCGGCGAGGTCTCGTCCTCGAGCCCGACGCTCAGATCCGCGAGCGGTGCCAGCGCGAGGCCGGCGGAAGCGGCGGGGCGGAGGGTGCGTGCGCCTGCCGCGGGCGTCAGCACCAGCGCGGCGTCGGCCGCGAACAGCCGCTGCGCCTCCCGCGCCGTGCGCTCGAGCACGGCGCTTCCGCCGAGCGTCGACGAGACGGCGCCCAGGCTCTCGACCAGCCCGTCGAGGAACCGGGCCTGCGCGATCAGCTCCTGCCGGAGGCTGAGCTCAGTCGATGATTGCTGTTCGGAGTGCGATGGCGACGGCATGCGTGCGGGTGTCCGCCTCGAGCTTCGAGAGGATATGACGCACGTGGCTCTTGACCGTCTCCTGGCTGATGAACAGCTTGGCGGCGACGTCGGCGTTCGACATGCCGTCGGCGAGCAGCTGCAGGATCTCCCGCTCGCGCGCCGTCAGCATGTTCTCGCGCTCCTTGGTCAGGAACGCGGGCATGAGCGCCGGGTCGACGTACCCGTCCCCGTCGGCCACCTTCTGGATGGCCCGCACGATGGTCTGGTGCGGAGCCTCCTTCAGGATGTAGCCCTTGGCCCCCGACTCGAGGCCGCGGGTGAGCAGGCTGCGCTCGGCGAACGCCGTGAACATCAGCACCGACGTCTCGGGGATGTCGGTGGTGATCTCCTTGGCGGCCGCCAGGCCGTCCATGCCGGGCATCCGGACGTCGAGGATGACGACGTTCGGCTTGCGCCGCTTCGCCAGCGTAACGGCCGCCTGGCCGTCCGAGGCTTCGCCGACGACGCGGATGTTCTCCGAGCGTGATAGCGAGAGCCTCAGGCCCTCACGCACCACCTCATGGTCATCGACGATCAGACAGGTAATGGGTTCGCTCACGTGCACTCCAACAGTCGCAGCGTTTGCCACCGGTGTGGTGTATCGGCAGGAACCCCGTAGACCGTTAGCCCCAACCTCGATGGCGTTGCACGACCGGGCTGCCGACTTCGCCGGAATACCCAGAATCCCTGCAATCAAGCCGCATCCGGCCTCGTTGGTAGACTTCCCTGCGCGTGAGCGACGAGCCTCCGAGTACCACCCCGGCATGACGACTGCGCTCGCTCTGCTCGCAGTCATCCTGATCGTCCTGGCCAACGGCTTCTTCGTCGCGGCCGAATACGCCCTGGTCACGGTGCGCCGCACGCGCGTCCAGGAGCTGATCGCCCAGGGCAGCCGCGGCGCCCGCCGGGTGGACGAGCTCCAGCAGAATCCGGCCCGCTTCATCTCGGCGATCCAGCTCGGCGTGACGCTGTCCAGCCTGGCGCTGGGCGCCATCGGCGAGCCGGTCGTCTCCAAGCTGCTTGAGAAGCCGCTCGACCTGCTGCCCGCAAGCTGGCACGGCGGCATCGCGCTGACCATCTCGTCCATCCTGGCCTTCGCGGTGCTGTCGTTCTTCCACGTCGTGCTGGGCGAGATCGTGCCGAAGAGCTACACCCTGCAGCATGCGGAGCGGGTGGCGCTGCTCGTAGCCGGGCCGATCAACGGCTTCTACGCCGTGTTCCGGCCGTTCATCTGGGCGCTGATCGCCGCCAGCAGCGCGGTGCTGCGCTGGCTCGGCCTGCCGCCCGAGGCGCGGCGGACGGCCGTCCACTCCGAGGAGGAGCTGAAGATGCTGGTCACGGCCAGCCGCGAGCAGGGCGTCCTCGAGGAGGACGAGCAGACGATGCTCCACAAGGTCTTCGAGTTCGCGGACAAGGACGCCGCTGACGTGATGGTGCCGCGGCCCGACATGGTCGCGCTACCGCTCGACATGCCCGTCGCCGAGCTGCTGCGCCTGATGCTGCAGCAGCCCTACACGCGCTACCCGGTGTACGACGGGGAGTTCGACGACATCGCCGGCATCCTGCACGTGCGCGACCTGTTCGCCGCGCTCCACGACCGCGGCATCGAGCGGGTGGACGTGCGGGCGCTGCTGCGGCCCGCGATCGTGGTGCCCGAGACGAAGCGGCTGGACGAGCTGATGGCCGAGTTCCGCACGACGTCGAACCATATGGCGATCGTGGTCGACGAGTACGGGTCGGTCGCCGGCCTGGCCACCCTCGAGGATCTGATCGAGGAGATCGTCGGTGAGATCGGCGACGAGTTCGACCTGCCCGACGCCGGCATCCGGCGGATCGGGAAGGGCAGAATGCGGCTGGGCGGATCGTTCCCGATCGAGGAGTTCAACGAGCGGTTCGGCACCTCGCTGCCCGACGAGGACTACCACAGCGTCGGCGGCTACGTGTTCGGCGAGCTCGGCCGCGCTCCGCGTGTCGGCGACTCGGTCGACACCGACCGGGCCCGGTTCGAGGTGAGCGCCGTCGACGGCCCGCGCATCGTCGAGGTCGACGTCACGCTGAAGCCGGCCGAGCAGCCGGCCGACCAGCAGCAGTCCGTCTGAATCAGGAAGACGTCGCCAGCTCGTCCGACCGGCGCGCCATCGTCACGTCGCGCTCGGTGATGCCGCCCTCGCTGTGGCTGGCCCAGGAGAGCTCGAGCCGGCCCCAGCCCACCAGCATGTCCGGGTGATGGTCGGCCTGCTCGGCGGCGTCTGCGACACGGTTCGCCAGCGCCATCGAGGCGGCGAAGTCGGGCACGTCATACCGCTTGTGCAGGGCGCCGGCCTGCACCGACCATCCCGCGCCCAGCGAGGCGACCGCCTCGGACAGCTCCAGATCGTTGAGCACCGCCATCGCCTCGAAGCCTACCCGCGATATCGTCCGGCAATGCCTCCGCGCGACCTGCACGACACGGATCGGGCAATCCTCGAGATCCTCCAGCGGGAGGGCCGAACAACGTACGCCGACATCGGCTCACGCGTTGGCATCTCGGCGACGGCGGCCCACGAGCGGATCAAGAAGCTCGAGGCGCGCGGCGTCATCACCGGCTACCGGGCCGCGATCGACCCGTCGAAGGTCGGCGCCGGCATCACGGCGTTCGTGTTCGTGTCGCAGCAGGCCGGCCCGCGTGGGCACCTGGAGCAGCTGTTCGCCGACCTGCCGTGGGTGCAGGAGTGCCACCACGTGGCCGGCGAGGAGACGCTGCTGCTGAAGGTGCGGGCGGAGTCGATGCCGGCGCTCGAGCACCTGGTGTGGGACATCCGCGCGCTCGACTCGGTGGAGCGGACGCGCACGGTGGTGGTGCTGGCGACGGTGTTCGAGAACCGGCCGGTGGCAGCCGCGCAGGCGGAGAGCGAGGAGTAGGGGTCAGGCCTCCGGCCTGACCCCGGTTTCGGGTGCCGTCAGGGGTCGTGCTTCAGCGCCACCCCGCCTGGCTGTCCCTTGAATTCAGCCGAAGCGGTGCCCGGCTGAAGCCCGGCACCTGGCATGTATCGCACACGGGGTCAGGCCAGAGGCCTGATCCCAGATCGGGTCAACTGTGCCGGGTGCTGCCCTGCCGCGTCAGCCCCCTGCGGGGGCAGACCCGTTCAGCGCCTCGACCAGCACCTCCGCCTGCAGGCCGTACACCACCGTCCCGCGATGCCCGCGCATGGTCGGCGACGCCAGCATCGCGTTCAGGATCGCCTCCTCGGTCGCGTCGATCACCGCGTCGAACAGCGGGTTCATCCGCGCGTTTGCGAGCGTCCGCACCTGCACCTCGCCGCCGGGCTCCTCGATCAGCGCTGCGAGGCCGCGGTTTCCCGTGGCGAAGCACAGCATCAGGTCACCGCTTCCGTCCTCGCCGGCGCCTCCCGTCCGTCCCACGCCGAGCGCCGCCCGCTGCGCCAGCCGGCGGCACTGCAGCGGCAGCAGCGGAGCGTCGGTCGCGACGATCACGATGATCGAGCCGCCGCCCGGCACGGGCGGCCACGGCCACTCGGGCAGCGGGATCGCATCGAGTCGCTCGCCCACCGGCACCCCGTTCACCCGCAGCCGCTGCCTGCGGCCGTGGTTCGCCTGCACGAGGACGCCCACCGTATAGCCGCCGTCCGCCGCCGGAACCACCCGTGACGCCGTGCCGATGCCGCCCTTGAAGTCGTGACAGACCATGCCCGTGCCGGAGCCGACGCTGCCCTCAGCCACCGGCCCGGGCGCCGCCGTCAGCAGCGCCTCCAGTGCGTGTCGCGCAGTCACGTGCTGGCCGTTGATGTCGTTCAGGCCGCCGTCGTAGGTCTCGGCCACCACCGGCATCGACCAGATCGCCGCGTCCGGAGCCCGGCCGACCGCATCGCGCACGATCGCGTCGCGCACGACGCCGACGCTGTGCGTGTTGGTCAGCCCGATGGTGCTCGCGAGCAGTCCGGTCTCCTCGATCCAGTGGATCCCGGTCATCTCGCCGTTGCCGTTCAGCCGGTGGTGGCCCGCGTATACCGGGTCGAGCAGGGCCTCGCCGTCGTGCGGGCGGATGACGGTGACGCCGGTGCGCACGTCGTCGCCCTCGATCAGGGTCGCGTGCCCCACGCGCACGCCCGGGACGTCGGTGATCGCGTCGTGCACACCGGGCGGGAACTGTCCGATGTGGATGCCGAGGTCGCGGGCGCGCATGGGCGCCCACGTTACTCGATGACGAGCGGCTCCTCGGACACGGCCATGTCGGCGATGCGGTAGCCCTTCAGGTCGGCGCCCCCGCCGGCCAGCGACACGATCACGTACGTCGCATCGGGCCAGAACGCCTGCTCCGCGTCCGTACGTGAGGGATACGCGGGCGAGGAGACGTGCGAGTGGTAGATGCCGATCAGGTCGAGCCCGGCGTCGTCGATCTCGTTCATGATCCGGATCTGGTCGCGGGACTCGATCCGGTAGTAGTAGGGGCTCGGCTCGTCCGACTCGGCGGGGAAGAACCGCTCGGCGCGCTCGCCGCGGCCCGCGATGATGCCGCACGCCTCGTTGGGCAGACCCGTGCGCGCGTGCGCGACGATCTCGTCGCGCATCGCCGCCGGGATCACCACCAGACGCGCTCCTCCATCTTCGCCTCGAGCTCCTCGATCGGCGTCGTGTAGAGCCCGGCGCTGAGGTACTTGGAGCCGCCGTCGGCGAACAGCACGACCACGTTCTGGCCCTCCTCGAGGTCGGCCGCGACCCGGCGGGCGACCGCGAGCGCGGCCCCGGCGGACACGCCCGCGAAGATCCCTTCGAGCTCGAGCAGCTTGCGCAGGGCGAGCACCGACTCGGCGTTCGACACCAGCACCTTGCGGTCGAGCTCGCGGATGTCCAGGATCGGCGGCGTGTAGCCATCCTCGAGGCTGCGCAGCCCCATGACGGGGTCGCCCTGCAGCGGCTCGGCCGCCACGATCTGGACATCGGGATTCGCCTCACGCAGCCGGCGGCCGTTGCCCATCAGGGTGCCGCCGGTGCCGAGGCCCGCGACGAAGGCGTCGACCTGGCCGTCGGGCACCTGCTCCAGGATCTCGACGGCCGTCCCGCAATAGTGGGCGCTCGGGTTCGCCTCGTTCGCGTACTGGAACGGCATGAAGATCGACGGATCACGCTCGGCCAGCTCCCGCGCCATCGCGACGGCGCCGTTCGAGCCGAGGTTCCCCGGCGAGAAGATGATGTCCGCGCCGTACATGCGCAGCAGCTCGACGCGCTCCGGCGTCGCCGACTCCGGCATCACGGCCGAGACCGGGTAGCCCTTGACCTTGCCGATCATCGCCAGCGCGATGCCGGTGTTGCCGCTGGTCGGCTCGAGGATGCGCTGGCCCGGGATCAGCTCACCGCTGTCCTCGGCAGCCTCGATCATCGAGAGCGCGACGCGGTCCTTGACCGAGCCGGTCGGGTTCTGCTCCTCCAGCTTGGCGAAGATGCGGACGCCCTCCTTGGGCGTCATCCGCGGCAGCTCGACCAGCGGCGTGTTGCCGACGGCGGAGAGGGCGGCGACCCGTTCGGTCTGCAGACACGCCACGGTTAGCGGGCACCTCCGGCCATGGCCGGCAGCACGATCACCGTCGCGTCCGGCGCGACGCTGGTCTCGAGTCCGTCGCCGAGGCGGACGTCCTCGTTGTTGACGTAGACGTTCACGAAGCGGTTCAGCTCGCCGCCGTCGTCGAGCAGGTGGGCCCTGATGCCCGGGTACCGGGTGGTCAGGTCGTCGAGCAGCTCGCGGACGGTGGCGCCGTTGGCGTCCACCTCGCGTGCGCCTCCGACGGCCTGCCGGAGGATGGGGGGCATGCGGACGGTGCTCACTTAGGCGACAGCCTCCTTGATGGTGAAGGTGGGTACGGCGGAGACGGCGCGGGCCGGCGCTGCGCAGAACTGCTCATAGTCGATGAACTCGATCTCGTCGGGCGACTTGCTGCACACCGGGCACTCGGGGTCGCGGTGCATCTTCAGCTCCACGAACTCCATCGCCAGGGCGTCGTAGCGTAGCTGCCGCCCGATCAGCGGATCGCCGACGCCGAGCAGCAGCTTGACCGCCTCGGTCGCCTGCAGCGTCCCGACCACGCCGGGAAGAACGCCCAGCACGCCGCCCTCGGCGCAGGAGGGCGCCATCTCCGGCGGCGGCGGCTCCGGGTACTGACACCGGTAGCAGGGTCCGACACGCGGGGCGTAGACCGTCACGGACCCCTCGAACTGGTAGATCGAGCCGTGGACGACCGGGATGTTCGCCACCAGGCTCGCGTCGTTCAGCAGGTACCGCGTCGGGAAGTTGTCGGTGCCGTCGACGATCACGTCGTAGCCGCTGATCACGTCGAGCACGTTCTCCGAGGTCAGGCGCTCGCTGTACTTGACGATGTTCACGTCAGGGTTGAGGGCCTTCAGCGCGGTCTCCGCCGAGTCGACCTTCGGCGTGCCGATCCGGTCCTCGGTGTGGAGGATCTGCCGCTGCAGGTTCGAGCGGTCGACCACGTCGGCGTCGATGATGCCGAGCGTCCCCACGCCGGCCGCGGCCAGGTAGAGCGCCGCCGGCGAGCCGAGACCGCCCGCGCCGATCAGCAGCACCTTCGAGTCGAGCAGCTTCAGCTGCCCCTCCTCGCCGATCTCCGGGATCAGCGTGTGCCGGCTGTAGCGCTCGAACTGCTGGGGCGTCAGCGTGCGCGGCACCTTCCACTCATGCCCGTTCTGCTTCCAGTCCGAGAACCCGCCGCGCAGCGACACCACGTCCTCGAAGCCGAGCTCGGCGAGGGTCTTGGCGGCGTACGCGGAGCGGTTTCCCTGGGCGCAGTAGATGATCACCGGCCGCGTGCGGTCGCCGACAGCGTTGTCGACGCGCGACTCGAGGTTGCCGCGCGGGATGTGGACGGAGCCGGGAATGAAGCCCTGCTCGTACTCGTCCCGCTCGCGGACGTCGATCAGCACCGGCCGGGGCTCCTCGGCCAGCCGCGCCGCAGCCTCCTGGGCCGAGATCTCGGTGATCCCGGCCTTCACGGCTGCAAGATGTTCGCGGTATGTGGCCACGCCCATCACCTACCCTTTCCGAAGCGCCCCACACACGGCGGGGCGAAGAAACTTGTGATCTCAATTGTAGCGGCGGCTGGATCCAAACTCCATGCCGCCCGAATGGATGAACGAGCCCCCTTCCGAACATATTCCCGGGCGTCGACGGCGCCTCATCCTGCTGGTCGGCGTGGCGCTGGCCATCGGGCTCACCGCCGCAGCCGCGGTCGCCGTGACATCGCGGGGCGACGGCACCAGCGCGGCCACCGCGCCGGCGAAGTGCTCCCCGCTGCGGGGCTCGCCGCCGCTGAACCTCCAGCTACCGCGGCCCGTCCGCGGACAGGGGAACGCCGCCGTCGAGCGGGCCGCGGCCGCCCAGCTCCCGGCCGCCGACCCACGGGTCGGGGTCGCCCATGCGATCGCTCGCTACGAGGCCGCCGGGCCGGCGGCCACCCTCCAGGCGCTGGAGCGGCTCGACCAGTCCCAGCCGGTCGTCGGCCTCTACGAGGGGCTGACCGAGCTCTGGGCCGGGAAGTGCAGCGCGGCCGTCAAGGCGCTTCGCCGCGTCCGCTCGGAGGATCTCTACGGCTACTACGGGACGATTGCGGACAACACCCTGCACACGCCGCAGCAGCGCGCGGACTATCCCATCTACATCCCTCCCGACGGCACGCCCCACGGCACCGTGGCCCGGTTGCGGGCGCTCGTGAAGCGGCACCCGCGCTCGTCGGGCGCATGGCTGGGTCTGGCCGCGGCGGAGCAGGGAGCCTGGCTGCGCACCCACCGGGCGCCCGACCGGTTGGCCGCCCAGGCCGCCGCCCGTCGCGCGCTGCAGGTCGATCCCACCGGCGTGTCGCCGCGGGTGGCCGTCGCCGTGCTCACCTACGACAAGGACAAGCCGGCGGCCACGTTCAGCCAGCTCGGCCCGCTGATCCAGCAGACCAGCGATCCGACCGAGATTCGGTTTCACCTGGGACTCCTGCTCTACTGGCTGAACGACGACACGGACGCCGCCGCGCAGTGGCGGCAGGTGGTCGACGCCTCGCCGAACTCGATCTACGGGCGGACGGCGGCCGCGCTGATGTCGAAGATCAGCTGACCCGCGTCGCGCCGACGTACATGTCGGCGTACCAGCCGGTCAGCGATGAGATCTGGACGACCGTGCCGGTGTGCGGCGCGTGGATGAACCGACCGCCGCCGATGTAGATGCCGACGTGGCCGAGCCCGTCGAAGAAGACCAGGTCGCCGGGCCGGAGATCCGACCGGGAGACGTGGCGGCCGGCGCCGTACTGGTCGGCGGCGACGCGTGGCAGCGCGACGCCCAGCCGTCCGTAGACGTACTGCACGAGCCCCGAGCAGTCGAAGCCGGAGGGCGACTCCCCGCCCCACACGTAGGGGACGCCGAGCTCTGCGCGGGCAAGCGCGACCGCGCGCTCGGCGAGGGTTGATGCGTGCGCCGGCCGGTGCCGGCGGTGGTGGGAGGGCCGGTGCTCGCTGTGCGCCGTGGTGTGCCGCACCGGAGCCACGTAGTGGAAGTCGCTCGACGCGGCCAGGTGGAGCGCCGCGCGCGTGCGCGGGCCCACCTGGCCGTCGACCAGCAGGCCGTGCGCTGCCTGGAACCGCTTCACCGCGTGCAGCGTCTGCGGCCCGAACTCGCCGTCCGCCGGGATCCCCAGCGCGCGCTGCAGCACCGCGACCGCCGGCCCGACGTCGTGCACGCGGATCACGATCTCGGTACTCGATCCCGTTGCCTCCGCGTGCAGCGCTGCCCAGGTGTGCGGCCCCACCTGGCCGTCGACCAGCAGCGAGTGCGCCCGCTGGAACCGCTTGACCGCATGCAGCGTCTGGGGGCCGAAGATGCCGTCGGCGGGGATGCCGAGCGCCCGCTGCAGCAGGACGACGTCCGGCCCCGTGTCGCCGATCCGCAGGATGCGGGGGTGCACCCGGCGCGCCCCGGCTCTCGCCGACGCCTGGTGCTGCTTGCCGGCCGCGTACGCCGGCGCGCCCATCCCGGCCGCGGTGGCGGCCATCACCAGCGGGACGCTCATGCGCCGCAGCTGGCGCTTGCGGCGGTAGGTCTCGCGCCGGCGCATGGCGCGCGACGCGGATGCCCGCCACAGCTCCGCTGACCCCAGATCCCTCACGGAGGACTGCACGGCGAGGACCGTACGCCCCGGGTGTCAGTGGACGGTTAGGTAACCGTGAAGATCTTGCACATGGATGTCCGCGCGCCGGTCACCAGGGCGGCCGGCCGTGCACCCAGCGGCCCGCGAGCATGGTCGCGATCACCCGTGCGTCGGCGATCCGGTCGGGATGCTCGACGATGTCGGTGTCGAGCACGACGAGGTCGGCGGACAGCCCGGGCAGCAGGCAGCCGCGGGCGCGCTCCTCGCCGACGGCATAGGCGGGCGCAGCGGTGTGGCAGGAGATGGCGTCGGCCACGGGAATCCGCTGCTCGGGGAACCACGGCTCGCGCTCGTCGACGGTCCGGTGAACGGCCGCCTGGATCGCCGCCAGCGGAGCCAGCTCCTCGATCGGCGGGTCGGCACCGAACACGACGTGGGCGCCCGAGTCGAGCAGGTCGCGCGTGCGGTAGGCCTTTGCGGCCCGCTCGCCCCACAGCGCGTCGGCGACGTCGCGGTCGCTGGTGGCGTGCACAGGCTGCACGCTGGCGACCACGCCCAGGCCGGCGAACCGGGGGAGATCGGCGTCGTCCAGGCACTGGACGTGCTCGATCCGCGGGCGCAGCAGCGCCTGCTCCCACGCGTCGCGTGTCCGCTCGAGCGCGTTCAGGGCAGCCCGGTTCGCTCCGTCCCCGATCGCGTGGATCGCCATCGGCAGGCCGCATGCCGACGCCTGCACGGCCGCCTCTGCGAGCTCGTCCTCCGAGAGCAGCTGGTCGCCGGAGCCGTCCAGCATCCACGCGGTGCGTGATCCCAGCGTGCCGTCCATGAACGCCTTCACCGGGCCCACGCGCAGCAGCTCGCTCCCGAACCCGGCTCGCAGCTCGATCGCTCGGGCGGCGGGCAGGGCGTCGAGCGGGATGCTCATCGCCACCCGCAGCGTCAGCCGGCGGTCGGCGTCGTAGCGCTGCCACAGCTCACGTCCCCCGTGCGCCTGGAAGTCGTGCACGCCGATCACCCCGCGGGCGTTCGCCTCGGTCATGCCGTCGCGAACAGCATGCGACCGCTCGAGCGGGGTCGCCGCCGGCAGCGGGAAGCGCCACGCCTCCCACTCGTGCAGGACGCCGGTCGAGTGGTCGACGCCCTGTGCCCGGAGGGCGGCGGTGTTGACCCACAGCGTGTGGTGGTCGTGCGCCCACAGCGCCGCAGGCCGGTCTCCGGTCACCTCGTCGAGCGCGGCGGCGCTCGGAGGGCCGTCCGGCCAGGCGGCCTCCAGCCAGCCCTTGCCGCGCAGCCAGCCGTCTCCGCCGCTCGATGCTGCCACGGCGCGCAGCGCCTCGGACAGGCTGCGGCAGGCGTGCAGGTCGAGCCAGGTGCGCTCGAGCGCCCAGTCGAGGAAGTGGACGTGGGAGTCGGTGAACCCGGGGAGCACGCAGCGGCCGTCGAGATCCAGCCGCTCGTGGCCGACCGTGTCCGCCTCACCCTCGCGAACATCGACTCCTCCGGCGATCACCTCGCCCGCCACCGCGAGCGCGCGGACGCGGGGGAGACGCGGATCCATGGTGTAGATCGGGCCGTTGTGGAGGATCACGCGGCCGGTAGTCTACGCCGCGTGCCCCCCGCGGAGGAGATCGAGCAGCGGCTTCGCCGGTTCGCCGCGGCCCTCGCCGACGACGGGCTCGATGCGGCGGTCGTGGTGCAGAGCACGGATCTCGCGTACCTGACCGGTACCAACCAGCAGTCGCACCTGATCGTTCCGGCGACCGGGGAGCCGCGGCTCGCGGTCCGTCGCACGCTCGCCCGGGCGCGGCAGGAATCGCCGCTCTCGCACATCGACGCGCTGCCGTCGCTGTCGGGGCTGGCGGGCGCGCTGGCGGACGCCGGCGTCCAAGCGGGTGCCGCCGTGGGCTTCGAGCTGGACGTGCTCCCGGCGGCCCGGTACCTCGGCTATGTCCGCCGGCTCGAGGGATACCGGGTCGGCGACTGCTCGCCGGCGATCCGCCGCGTGCGGGCGGTCAAGAGCCGCTGGGAGCTCGACCAGATGCGGCGTGCGGGCGACCAGGTGCGTGCCGCGGCGGAGGCGGTGCCGGGACTGCTTCGAGAAGGTGTGAAAGAGTCTCAGGTTCAACGTGAGGTTGAAGGTGTGCTGCGCGCTGCCGGTCACCAGGGCCAGCTCCGATTCCGCGGCTTCAACCAGGAGATGCACTACGGCCAGGTGCTGGGCGGCCCGAGCGGCGCGGTGCCCGGCTACTCGGACTCGCCGCTGTGCGGCCCGGGACCGAACCCCGTGCTGGGCAAGGGCCCGGACGGCCACCGGCTGCGCCGGGGCGACCCGGTGATCGTCGATCTGGTCGGCGGACACGACGGCTACCTGGCCGACCAGACGCGGACGTTCGCGCTGGGGCCGCTCGACGGAGACCTGCGCGATGCCTACAGCCTGGCCGTGGCGATCCTGCGCTCGGTCGAGAGTGTGATGCGTCCGGGAGCGATTCCGAGCGAGCTCTTCCGGCATGCCGAGCAGACGGCGGGCGACGCCGGCCTGGCCGACCACTTCATGGGCCACGGGCCCGACCGCGTCCGCTTCCTGGGGCACGGGGTGGGCATGGAGATCGACGAGCTGCCGGTGCTCGCGCCGGGGTTCGACGACCCGCTGCAGCCCGGCCACGTGATCGCCGTCGAGCCGAAGTTCGTGTTCCCGGGGCGCGGTGCGGTTGGTATCGAGAACATGTACGCCGTCACCGAGACGGGCTGGGAGAACCTGACCACAGCGAGTGAGGAGCTGATCGAGGCATGAGCGTGCGCCACCCCCAGACGGAGGAGCAGGAGCTGCTTGTCGAGGCGGTGCGCACGCTCGCCCGCGAGCAGATCGCCCCCCACGCGGCGGAGGTCGACAAGCGGGCCGAGTTCCCCTTCGAGGCCGTCGACCTGCTGCGGCGAAACGACGTGTTCGCGCTGGCCTTCGGCGAGGAGTACGGCGGAACCGGCACAGGCGTGCTCACGTTCCTGCGGGCGGTCGAGGAGCTGTCGTACGCGGATGCCACCGTGGGGCTGGTGCTGGCCGTGCAGTCGCTGGGCGCGATCGCCATCGAGCTGGCCGGCTCGGCCGAGCAGAAGCAGCGGTACCTGCCGCGCTGGGCGAGCGGCGAGTGGATCAGCGCCTATGCTCTGACGGAGGCCGGCTCCGGATCCGACGCCCGCGCGATGCGCACCACCGCCCGCCGGGACGGGGACGAGTGGGTGATCGACGGCAGCAAGCGCTTCATCACGAACGCAGGCGTTGCCGACACCTACGTGGTGTTCGCCCGCACCGGCGACTCGATCTCGGCGTTCATGGTCGAGAAGGACGCGCCCGGGTTCTCGGTCGCCCGTATCGAGCCGAAGATGGGGATCAAGGGGTCGACCACCGGCGAGCTGCTGTTCGAGAGCTGCCGCGTGCCGGCTTCAGCCATGGTCGGCGACGAGGGAACGGGCTTCCGGACGGCGATGCGGGTGCTCGACCGGTCGCGGCCGGGCATCGGCGCGCAGGCGCTCGGCATCGCTCAGGCGGCGCTCGACTACGCGCTGCGCTACGCCGAGGAGCGCGAGACGTTCGGCAAGCCGCTCGCGGACCACCAGGGCATCCAGTTCATGCTCGCGGACATGGCCGTAAGAGTCGAGGCCAGCCGCGGCCTGCTCTACGACGTCGGCGTGATGCTCGACCAGGGGATCGACGGGCCGGAGCTGACCCGCGCATCGGCGATGGCCAAGCTGATGTGCTCGGACACCGCCATGGCGGTGACCACCGACGCGGTGCAGATCCTCGGTGGCTACGGCTACATCGAGGAGTACCCGGTCGAGCGCATGATGCGCGACGCCAAGATCACGCAGATCTACGAGGGCGCGAACCAGATCCAGCGGCTCGTCATCGCGCGTGAGCTGCGACGGCAGGCGGGCTCGTAGCGGAACTCTTGCGATGCGCCGAGACGGATGAGATGATCGTGTGGGGTGGGGCATGCAGCAACAGCCGTGCGGGTGATCGCCGTCCTCTGCGCGGCCGCGCTGGCCGCAGCGGCGCCGGCGGCGGCGGCGCCGCGCGCAACCTCCACCTACGGGTCGCAACGTGTCTGCACCACCGGCCAGGTGCGGTGCATGGCGCTCGTGCGGACCCGTGACGGGAGGAGGATCCACGCCGCGTCGCCATTCCTCCTTCCCTCCGGCATGGGCCCGGCGGACTACCACGCCGCCTACGGCCTGCCGACCCTGACGCCGCTGAAGAGCGGGAGCACGACCGCACACCGGCCGATCACGGTCGCCATCGTCGACGCGTGGGACTACGCGTACGCCTACAGCGACCTGACCACCTACAGCCAGACCTACGGGCTACCGGTGCTGCCGAAGTGCTCGTCGACCATCACCACGTCGTGCTTCCAGAAGATCAACATGGGCGCGCCCGCGGGCTCGGCGCGCTCGACCGGCTGGTACATCGAGATGGATCTGGACATCCAGACGGTGCACGCCATCTGTCAGAACTGCAAGATCGTCCTCGTCGAGGCGGCGAGCGACGACGGCTATGTGATGGCGAACGCCGTGAACCGTGCTGCGCGGGCCGCATCCATCGTGTCGAACAGCTACGGCTCGTACGACATCGACGGTTCGCTCGGCTCGGTCGACGGCGCGTACAACCACCCCAACAAGGCGATCGTCGTCTCATCGGGCGATGCAGGGTACGACGTCTCCTGGCCGGCATCGCTGAACACGGTGGTCACCGTCGGCGGTACGTCGCTGCACATGAACGCCGACGGCACCTACGGCGGTGAGACCGTCTGGGGCCCGCCCACGATCCAGAACTCCGGCGGGACGGGCTCGGGCTGTGCGAACGGCGCATCCGGCCTGTACCCGGCAGTGCCGGCCCAGCCGTTCCAGACGGGCGTTGCCAACTGGGCGGCCACCGGCTGCGGGACGTCTCGCGGCGACAACGATGTGTCGGCCGTTGCCGATCCCGACACCGGCGCGGCGATCTACACCCACTGGGACGGGTGGTGGACGGTCGGCGGCACGAGCCTGTCGGCGCCGCTGATCGCGGGGGTGTTCGCACTCAAGGGCAACGCCACGAGCGTGCCGTACCCGGCGTCGCTGCTCTACGCAAAGGCGGGTACCTCCGCGTTCAACGACATCACCACCGGCTCGAACGACACGGGCGTCGCGGCGGTGCCCTGCGACCATCGCACGACGGCATGCACGGCGGCGCCCGGGTACGACCTGCCCACGGGCGTGGGCACGCCGCACGGGATCGGCGGCTTCTGATCGTGACACGGGGGTCGGGCTTCAGCCTGATCCCGGTTGCCGCGCCACGGCTGAAACCGGGGTCAGCCGGAAGGCCGACCGGTGACCTCGTCAACTAGAGTGCCCGCGTGTCCGCCGCGTCGCGCGTGATCGAGTCCCCCGTCGGCCCGCTGCTGCTGGTCGCACGCGCCGGCGCGCTGGCCGAGCTGCTGATGACGCCGTTCGCCCTGCCGGACGGCGAACCGGCGACGGGGAACGATGCGGCCGTCCTCGACGCCGCCGAGCACCAGCTGGATGGGTATTTCGAAGGACGGCTCATGGCCTTCGACCTGCCGCTCTCGCTGGAGGGCACCGAGTTCCAGCAGCGCGTCTGGGATGAGCTGGTGAAGATCCCCTTCGGCGAGCGAATCAGCTACGGCGAGCTGGCACGGCGCGTCGGACGCCCCGGCTCGGCCCGTGCCGTCGGGCTTGCAAACGGCCGCAACCCCGTCTCGATCATCGTCCCGTGCCATCGCGTGGTCGGCAGCGACGGCACGCTCACCGGCTACGGCGGGGGCCTCGACCGCAAGGCCTGGCTGCTCGACCACGAGGCGCGTCAGGGCCCCGGCCAGCTCGCGCTCGGCCTCGAGGTTTCCGCACCCGGTTGACGGCGACGGTGACCGACCCGCTGCGCCAGCGGCAGGCGCGCGCCTACAACCGTGCGCGGCGCCGGCTTTCGTGGGCTGACACCCTGGCCGGGCTCGGCTGCCTGATCGTCGTCGTCGCATGGGCCGGCACCATCGGTGGGTGGGGGTGCGTGATCGCCCTGGCCATCGTGCTGCCCCTCGTATCGCTGCCGTTCGGCTACGCCGGGCACGTCCTCTCCCGCCGCAACGGCCTGTCGCGCCAGACGACCGGCGGCTGGCTCGCGGACCAGCTGAAGGCGCGTGCGATCGGGCTCGCGCTGGGAGCGGTGGCCGTCCTCGCCCTGCTCGGCCTGCAACGGGCCTTCCCCACCTGGTGGCCGGTGCCCGCCTGGATCGGAGCGGTCGGGATCAGTGCCCTGCTCGCCGTGCTCTGGCCGGTGCTCCTGCTGCCCCTGTTCCTGCGCAGCGAGCCGTTGTCGGACGGTCCGCTCGCCGATGCGCTGTGGGAGACGGTGCACGCCACCGGCGTGCCGGTCAAGGACATGCGCCTGCTGCATATGGGCGAGAAGACGTCGGCCGCAAACGCGATGGTGGCCGGGATGGGGCCGACGCTTCGCGTCTACGTCGGTGACACGATCGGGGAGCAGGCAGACGTGGAGCTGGCCGTCACCGATACGCGGCTCGTGCTGGCCCACGAGCTCGGCCACCACGCCCACGGCGACACGTGGCGCCTGATGGGCTGGTCGACCGCGGTGCTGGCAGTCGGCATGGCCGGCGCGTGGCTGGGCGTCCGCGAGCTGTCGCCCGACGGCGCCGGCCACCTCACATCCCTGCCGTCGTTCCTGCTCGGCTTCTCGCTTGCCACCGCCCTTCTGACGCCGCTTGGCGCCGCGTACTCCCGGCGCCTGGAGCGTGCCGCCGACGCCTATGCCGTGTCCGTCACCGGTGAGGGCGATCGCTACGCCGAGACCTTCGAGCGCCTCGTCGGCCAGAACCTGATGGAGCTCGAGCCGCCGCACCTCTGGCATACGCTGACCGCATCCCATCCGATGCCTGCCGAGCGCATCGCGGCCGCCCGTGCCGCCGCCGCGCCCGGAACGTGACCGGTAGGCCGTTGGTGCAGGAATAGACTTGGGCGGCGCGAACTGCGTCGCGATGCAGTTCGGAACCGGTTCAGCGGCCGAGGCGCTCGACGAGCAGACGCGGCCGGATCTCTCGATCGTCGGAGGAGTTGCCGTGGGTCAGGTGATCGCGCTCGCGAACCAAAAGGGAGGAGTCGCGAAGACCACCACCACGCTCAACCTCGGCGTCGCCCTGGTCGAGCGCGGCAAGCGGGTGCTGTGCGTCGATCTCGATCCCCAGTCCAACCTGACCATGAGCCAGGGGATCGACCCCGACGAGCTCGACCGCACGATGTTCGACGTGCTGGTGCACAAGACGCCGCTCGAGGACGTGATCCAGCACCGCGAGGTCGACCTGGCAGCCTCGAGCATCGACCTGGCGGGCGCCGAGCTGGCGCTGTCGTCGATGATCGGCCGCGAGCGGGCGCTGCAGAAGGCGCTGCTGCCGGTGCGCGGGCTCTACGACTTCGTCCTGATCGACACCCCGCCGTCGCTCGGGCTGCTGACCATCAACGCCCTCACCTCCGCTGATGGTGTGATCGTGCCGGTGCAGTGCGAGTATCTGTCGCTGCGGGGGCTGATCCAGCTCGAGAACACGCTGACGATGATCCGGGAGAATCTCAACCCCGACGTCCGCATCCGCGGCATCCTGCCGACGATGTTCGACGGCCGCACGCTGCACTCGCGCGAGGCCGTCGAGATCCTGCAGGAGAACTTCGGCGACCTCGTGTTCGAGACCAAGATCCGCAAGACCATCCGCTATGCCGAGGCGCCCGTGAAGGGAACCTCGGTGCTCAAGTACGATTCCAAGGGCAAGGCCGCCCGCGCGTACCGTGAGCTGGCCGGAGAGGTGCTGAAGGATGGCTAAGCGCAACAGCATGCGTGACGGTCCGCTGGCACAGCTGTTCAAGGCGACCGACGCGGCACAGGGTGAGAAGGCCGAGGAGCCGGAGGAGGCGCCGCGCGCCCGCGCGAAGCCGAAGGCCGAGCCCGAGCCGGCACGGCCGCAGCTGATCGACCTGCCCGACCAGGACGATGCCGCCTCGCGGTTCCGCCGGCCCGACGGCCAGCCGTACCTGGCCGTGATCCGCGTCGTCGGCGTCGGCGGCGGCGGCTGCAACGCCATCAACCGCATGATCGAGGCCGACGTCAAGGGCGTCGAGTTCATCGCCGTCAACACCGACATCCAGCAGCTGCAGATGTCCGACGCGCCGACCAAGATCCACATCGGCCGCGAGGAGACGCAGGGGCTCGGGTCAGGGGCCGACCCGGATGTCGGCCGCCGCTCGGCCGAGGCCAGCTACGACCGCATCAAGACCGTCCTGCGCGGCTCCGACATGGTGTTCGTAACGGCCGGCGAGGGCGGCGGCACCGGCACCGGCGCCGCGCCCGTGATCGCCCGCATCGCACGCGAGGTGGGCGCCCTGACCGTCGGCATCGTCACGTCGCCGTTCGGCTTCGAGGGCTCCCGCCGCGGCCAGCAGGCGCGAGGCGGGGTGGAGGCGCTGCGCGACGCATCCGACACCGTCATCGTCATCCCCAACGACCGGCTGCTGCAGGTGCTGGAGAAGGGCACCACCCTGGTCGAGTCGTTCCGGATCGCGGACGACGTGCTGCGCCAGGGTGTGCAGGGCATCTGCGACCTGATCACGCTGCCGGGGCTGATCAACCTCGACTTCGCCGACGTCAAGGCGGTGATGGCCGGCGCGGGCACAGCGATGATGGGCATCGGGGTCGCCACCGGTCCCAACCGCGCCGCCGAGGCGGCAACCCGGGCCGTGCACAGCCCGCTGATCGACCACGAGGTGCGAGGCGCCCGCGGCATCCTGCTGTCGATCTCGGGTGGCAGCGACGTCTCGCTGCACGAGGTCAACGAGGCCGCCGAGATCGTCCGCGCCGCCGCCGACGACCGCACGAACATCATCTTCGGCGCCACCGTGGACGAGCAGCTGGCCGGCCAGATGTGGGTGACGGTCGTCGCGACGGGGTTCTCGGTGACCGGGGTGCCCGGAACGGCTCAGGCGCGCGCCGAGCGGCCGACGACGCCGGCGCCGGACGACCTGCTCGAGCCGCCGAGCTTCCTGCAGGGGTAGCACCCCATGCGCGGCGCGATCGCGGCGGGTCACGAGATGACCGCGCGCGCGGGCGCCGCGGCGCTCGAGGCGGGCGGGACCGCGGTCGACGCCGTGGTCGCGGCCGGCGTGATGTCGTGGGCGGCCGAATCGGCGCTGACCGGGCCGCTCGGCGGTGGGTTCGTGCTGGTGCGCCCCGCTCGCGGACGCCCGTCGCTGCTCGACGCCTTCACGGCCATCCCGGGCCATGACCTGCCTTCGACGCGGCGTCTGGTCGACGTCGAGTCGGTGCTCGTGCCCTTCGACGAGCAGACCACACAGGTGTTCCACATCGGCCCGGCCACCTTCGCCGTCCCGGGCGTTCTGGCGGGACTGCATGCCGCCCACGTCCGGTTCGGCCGTCTGCCGTGGCGCGACCTGCTGCTGCCCGCTGCCGAGGCGGCACAGTCCGGTGTCCCCACGAATGCCGGCCAGACGCGGGTGTTCGAGGCGATCCGCCTGATCCTCACGAGCACCCCGGAGGCGCGGGGCATCTTCGAGCAGGGCGGACGGTACGTGGGAGAGGGAGATGTGATCCGCCAGCCCGAGCTCGCGGCGGCGATCGAGCAGCTGGCCGAGGAGGGGCCGGGGGCGCTGTACGGCGGCGACCTTGGCCGGTCTGTGGTGGCGCACCAGGATGCGACCGGCGGCCGCCTGACCATGGCCGACCTGCGCTCCTACCGGCCGGTCTGGCGGCGGCCGCTGCATGCCCCGTACCGCGATGTCGAGCTTGCGACCAACGCGCCGCCCTCGAGCGGGGGCATCCTGATCGCGTTCATGCTCGGGGTGCTCGAACCGACCACCGCCGGCATGCCTCCGGGCGACGCCCGCACGCTGCGGGCGCTGGCCGAGTCGATGCGCGCTGCGGGGCGTCGTCGCGACCGGGAGTTCGCCCGCCTGCTGCACCGCGGCGGCCTGCCCGGGCACCTGCTCTCCGAGCCCTCGCTCGAGGTCGGCAGGGCGGAGGTCGCCGCGGCGCTGCGCGAAGCTCCCACGGAGGCGCCCGCTCTTGCCAGCGATCGCGGCACGACCCACATCTCCGTCGTTGACGGCGAAGGCAACGCCGCTGCGTTCACGGCCTCGAACGGCAGCCACTCCGGGGTGTTCGTGCCCGGCACCGGCCTGCATCTGAACAACATGATGGGCGAGGAGGATCTCGCCGCCGGGCGGCATCTGCGGCCGGGCACGCGCCTGACGAGCATGCAGGCGCCGACCATCGTCGAGCGCGACGGCCGCGTCCGGCTCGTCGTCGGATCCAGCGGATCGAACCGGCTGCGATCGGCGATCGTCCAGGTGATCCGGAACGTCGTCGACCACGGGATGGCGGTGCAGGAGGCGGTGTCCTACCCACGGGTGCACGTCGAGAGCGGGCGGCTGGACTGCGAGGGCGGCTTCGAGGCAGCCGAGCTGGAGCGGCTCGAGCTGTGGGGCGAGCGGCTGGTCAGGTTCGACGGCCTCAACCTCTACTTCGGCGGCGCGAACGCGGTCCTGGCGGAGGCGGACGGCACGCTCAGCGCGGCCGGCGATCCGCGCCGCTCCTGCCACGGCCTCGTACTGGGCTGATTCAAAGTGGAATCGCCGGCGCACGCCGCCGCGCGGTCGACGCGATGTACACGCCCGCCAGCACGAGCACCGCGCCGGGCAGGAAGGTCGCCGGCAGCGGGTCGCGCAGCAGCAGCCAGGAGAGCCCGGCGCCGAGGATCGGCTGCGCGTACAGCGACGCGCCGACGACCGCCGCCGGCAGCCCGCTGAGCGCGCGGTTCCAGAGCACGTAGCCGATCACGCTGTTGCCAACGCCCAGGTAGAGCACCATCAGCGCGCTGCGCGGCCCCACGCCGTTCAGTCCGTTGCCGGCCACGATCTCGACCGCCATCGGGATGAGTCCCCAGAGCGCTCCGAGCACGCTGATCACCGCCGTCAGCTCCAGCGGGCTGCAGAGCGACAGGTAGGCCTTGCTGGACACCGTGTACCAGGAGAACGCGAGCCCGGTGCCGAGCAGGAACGCCACCCCCAGCAGGCTGGCACCGTGCGACGTCCCCAGGCCGGCGACCATCAGCGACCCGCACAGCCCCACCGCCAGCCCCGCCGCCGTCCGCCCGCTGAAGTGCTCGCCCAGCAGCAGCGCAGCCCAGACGGCGATCAGCACAGGCTCGAGCCCGACGATGATCGCCGCGATCGCCGAGTTGGTGTGGTTGATGCCGTAGTAGATCAGCACCATCTGGCCCCACAGGCCCACCGCCGAGACGGCCAGCAGGCGGAGCCGCTGACGTCCGGTCAGCCGTCGGAGCACCGGCAGCGCGATGTGCGCGAGCAGCCCGCCGGCGATCAGGAACCGCAGCCCGGTCAGCGTGAACGGCCCGATCGTTCGCAGCGCCACCTCGCTGGCCGGGAATGCGCCGGCGTAGATGCAGTTCGCAGCTGCGAGCGACGCGAGCGGGTGGCGCACCGCCGCGGCTCGCGCCTCAGTCGCCGTGCGGCACCTTGCCGTTCGTCTGCGCGCGCTCCCGGATCTCCTCGATCTGGGCGAGCGCCTGCAGGCCGCGCGCGAGCAGGTCGACGATCGCCATCAGCCGCTCGCTCTCGCTGCGCAGCTCGAGCACGCGCTGCTTCTCGGCGGCGGGGAAGTCGACCCTGGCCATGATCGCGTAGCTGAGCGGCTCCTCGCCGGCCAGCAGGTCCTCCTCCGGGTCGCCGCCCCCGGCGGCGGCGATCTGCCGATAGAGATCGAGCACCGGGCCGGTCTCCTCGCCCCTTACGAGGTCCTCGGCCGCCGGCTCGACCAGGGCCGTCGTGTACTGGCGGCCGCGCGTGATCTCCTTCACCTGCAGCACGTCCGTGCCCGCCACCACGATGTTCATCCTGCCGTCCTCGAGCTGGTCGAGCACCTCCTCGACCCGCGCCGCGCATCCCAGCTCGCGCGTGCCGTCCTCGTCGGCGTAGAGCAGCAGGAACTCCTCCTCGGCCTCGAGGCAGTCGCCGATCAGGCGCTTGTAGCGCTCCTCGAAGATGTGCAGCGGCATCCGCTCACCCGGTACGAGCACGGTTGGCAGCGCAAAGATGCCGATCTCCCGCGTGGCCATCGAGGCTCGTACTGTACCCGCCTCAGGATGCGCCGATCCGCCCGCAGCTTCGCGCCGCATTGGTACCCTGCGCCGCGTGCAGCCCCGCCCCGAGATCGCCGACCTGAGGGCCTACGCTCCCGGCAAGCCGGCGTCGGAGCTGCGCCGCGAGCTGGGGATCGAGCAGGTCGTGAAGCTGGCATCCAACGAGGGCCCGTTCGGGCCGTTCCCCGCAGCTCAGGCCGCGCTCGAGGAGGCGCTGCCGGGCCTGAACCGCTACCCCGAGCGCGCGACCGAGCTGACCGAGCGGCTCGCGGAGCGGCACGGCCTGGCGCCCGACCGGATCGCGCCGGGAAGCGGCGCCGACGCGGTGATCGCGAACATCGCCCTCGCCTACCTGCGGCACGGTGACGAGGTGCTGATGGGCTGGCCGTCCTTCGTCAGCTACCACCTCAGCACCGTGAAGATGGGCGCGACCCCGGTGCACGTCCCGCTTGCGAACGGCAGCTACGACCTCGACGCGATGGGCGAGCGCGCGGGTGACGCGACACGCGTGGTCTACGTGTGCACCCCCAACAATCCGACCGGCGGGATCGTGGGCGGGGCCGCGCTCGCGCGGTTCCTCGACCGTGTTCCCGAGCATGTGCTGGTCGTGATCGACGCGGCGTACCACGAGTACGTCACCGATCCCGGTCACGTCGACGCGGTGGCCACGTTCGCCGATCGCCCGAACGTCGTCGTGCTGCGCACGTTCTCGAAGATGTTCGGGCTCGCCGGCCTCCGCGTCGGCTACGCGGTCGCGGCCCCCGACGTGGTCGAGAACCTGGGCAAGGTGCGTGGTCCGTTCGACGTCTCCGAGCTGGCAAACGTGGCGGCCGTCGCCAGCCTCGGCGACGAGAGCGAGGTGAAGCGGCGGCGTGACCTGAACCGCGCCGAGCGGGAGCGGCTGGTCTCAGCGCTCGAGCAGCGCGGCGTCCCGGTGTATCCCGCGGCCGCGAACTTCGTCTGCCTCGAGGTCGGCGACGGGGCGGCGACAGCCGCCCGGCTCGAGCGCGAGGGCGTGATCGTACGGCCGCTGGGCCCGTTCGGCGCCTCCTCGTGCGTGCGCGTCACGGTCGGCCTTCCCGAGCAGGACGACGCGTTCCTGGCCGCTCTCGATCGCTGCCTGCAGCCGGCATGAGCCGCCGCGCCTTCGACCTGACGTCACTGCGTGACGGCGTGCTCTCCGGAGAGAAGCGCGCGGTCGCGCGGGCGATCACCCTGGTCGAGAACCGCGATCCCGAGGCCTACCAGCTCGTCGCCGAGCTCTACCCGCACACGGGCAGCTCGATCGTCGCAGGCTTCACGGGGCCGCCGGGCGTCGGCAAGTCAAGCCTCCTGTCGGCGCTGGTGACGCTGCTTCGCCGCGACGAGCGGACGGTCGGGGTGGTCTCCGTCGACCCGTCCAGCCCCTTCTCCCAGGGCGCGGTGCTGGGGGATCGCATCCGCCTGTCCGAGCACTTCCTCGATCACGGGGTGTTCATCCGGTCGATGTCGACGCGGGGGCACCTGGGCGGGATCTCGGAGGCGACGCTGCAGGCGCTGCTGGTGCTCGACGCGTCGGGGAAGGACGTGCTGCTGCTCGAGACGGTGGGCGTGGGGCAGAGCGAGGTGGACGTGGCGACCAGCGCCGACACGGTGGTGCTGGTGCTGATGCCCGGCTCCGGCGACTCGGTGCAGGCGCTGAAGGCCGGAGTGATGGAGATCCCCGACGTGATCGTGATCAACAAGTCGGATCATCCGGCGGCCCGGACGATGCGCAGCGAGATCCGGTCGATCCTGTCGCTGGATCGCGGCCGCGAGTGGAAGGTGCCGATCGTGGAGACCGAGGCGATCCGCGGCGAGGGCGTCGCCGACCTCTGGCAGGCCGTGCTCGACCACCGGGCGTTCCTCGAGCGCGACGACGGCCTCCAACGCCGGCGGCGCCGCAGCATCGAGCACGAGGTGGTGGCGGTGGCGGTCGCCCAGGCGCGCCGGCGGCTGAGCGAGGCGGTGGCCGAGGATCCGGAGGTGCGGGCCATCCTCGACCGCGTGCATGCCCGCGAGCTCGACCCGCTGACGGCCACGCGCGAGATCGCCGAGCGCGTGCTGCGGCGCTAGGGCGCGCTCGCGCTCGCGAACGCTGCCCGGCCCTCGGCGATCACCTGGTCGGCGTACTCGCGGCCGTGCCACCCGCCGACAGTCACCTCGGCGTCGTGCTCGAGGTCCTTGTAGACATCGAAGAAGTGGGCGATCTCGTCGAGCAGCGAGTCGCGGATGTCGCCGATGTCGTGCATGTGGCTCCACTTGGGATCCTTGAACGGCACGCAGAGCACCTTGTCGTCCTCGCCCTTCTCGTCGCGCATCTCGAATACGCCGATCGGCTCGACCGGGATCACGCATCCGGGGAACGTGGGCTCGGCGACGAGGATGACGGCATCCACGGGGTCGCCGTCACGGCCGAGCGTGTCGATCAGGAACCCGTAGTCGGCCGGATAGACGACGCTCGTCCACAGCGTGCGGTCGAGGACGACCTGCCCGAGCTGCGGGTCATATTCGTACTTGTTCCGGCTGCCCTTCGGGATCTCGACGAAGGCGTACAGCGGCTGGTCGCCGTCGGCTGTCATCGGGACGAGCTTACTTGCCGAGAGCCCGTGCCAGCGCGGCCGGCGGGCGCAGGTACGCCCAGACGGTGCCGATCACGTACAGCAGCGCGACCACGTAGGCGCCCTCCTTGAGCGCCTCGTTGCCCGCCAACTCGCCCAGCGCGTGCATTGCGCCTGCGATCAGGTACGCGGCGAATGCCAGCACGAGCACGCTGGTGATCTTGAAGAAGGTGCCGAGGTTGAGGTGGGCCGCACCGCGGTAGACGAGCACCCCGAGCACCACCGCTGCCACGAGCCCGATCACGCCTCCGGCGAGCGTGGCCGCCGCGGAGTCGGTGCCGGTGGCGGCGTACAGGAAGAGCGACGTCTCGATGCCCTCGCGGCCGACCGAGACGAAGGCCAGCCAGAAGAGCGCGCCTCCACCCATTACCAGCGCGTCGGACACCCGCTGCCGGAGCGCGCCGCCGAGCCCGCGGGCCTGGCGCTGCATCCAGAAGATCATCCAGGTGAGCACGCCCGCCGCAAGCAGCATTGCCGTCGCCTCGTACAGGGCCTCGCTGTTGCCCTTGAGCTCGCCGCCTGCGGCGAAGATGACGCCGCCCATGGCGACGCTGGCGACCACCGCCGCGCCGACACCGGCCCAGACGTGGCGCGCCCGGTCGGACGCTCCGCTCTTGCGCAGGTAGGCCAGCACGATCCCGACGATGAGGGCGGCCTCGAAGCCCTCACGGAGCGTGATGAAGAGCGATCCCAGCACTGCGGATTAGGGTACCCTAAGTTCTGCGAACGACGCAAACGGGATATGTTCCGCGCTCCCGTGATCCCGGTCGAGAACATCCGAGCGGCCGCCGAGGCCCTGCGCGGTGTCGCACATCGCACGCCCCTGCACCGGTCGCAGACGTTCTCCGACTGGGCCGGCTGCGACGTCTACCTGAAGCACGAGAACCAGCAGCGCACGGGCTCCTTCAAGATCCGCGGCGCCTACACCAAGCTGCAGTCTCTCAGCCCGGAGCAGCGCGAGGCGGGCGTGATCGCGCCCTCCGCGGGAAACCATGCCCAGGCGGTCGCATTTGCCGCGCGGCTGGCGGGCGTGCCGGCAACCGTCTTCATGCCCGGCGCCGCCTCGCTGGCCAAGGTGGGCGCGACGGAGGGCTACGGCGCCCGCGTGCAGCTGGTCGGCGACAGCGTCGACGACGCTGTGGCGGCTGCGCAAGCGGCCGCCTCGCGCACCGGCGCGACGCTCGTGCATCCTTTCGACGACCCTGCCGTGATCACCGGGCAGGGCACCGTCGGCCTGGAGATCCTCGAGGAGGTGCCGGACGTGGACACCGTCGTCGTCCCGCTCGGCGGAGGCGGCCTGCTGTCGGGCATCGCCAGCGCGATCAAGGCGCAGCACCCGCAGGTGCGGGTGGTGGGTGTTCAGGCGGCGGGGTGCGCCCCCTACGTGAGCTCGCTGGGCAAGGGCGAGATCGAGCCGGTGCACCAGACCACGACGATCGCGGACGGCATCGCCGTGAAGCGGCCGGGCGAGCTGACGTTCTCGCTGATCCGGGAGCTGGTCGACGACGTCGTCACCGTCACCGACGCCGAGATCGGGCAGGCGATCGTGCACCTGCTCGAGCGGTCGAAGGCCGTGGTTGAGGGCGCCGGCGCCGTCGGCCTGGCGGCGGTGCTCGCCGGGCGGGTGACCGGGCGCAAGGTGGTGGCCGTGCTCTCGGGTGGCAACATCGACACGCCGCTGCTGATGCAGGTGATCCGCTTCGGCCTCACCAACCAGGGCCGCTACCTGGTGATCCGCACGCGCCTGATCGACCGGCCCGGGCAGCTGATGGAGCTGCTGCGCGTGATCTCCGATGCGCACGTGAACATTCTGGTCGTCTCGCACCACCGCGAGAGCGTCGAGGTGGCCGTTGCCGAGACGGGCATCGAACTGATCCTGGAAACCCGCGACGAGGCGCACGCCGAGCAGATCGTCGCGCTCGTGCGCAGCAACGGGTATCCGGTCACGCGGATGCGCTGACCCGCGGGTCAGTGCCCGATCGCCCGCACCTTGCGGGCCAGGGCTCGCCGGTAGGCCGCTCGCACCGTGCCCTCGGCGACCCCCAGTGCCACGCCGGCCAACGCCGCCGTGAAGTGATCGACGGCGACGCCCACCGCCAGCATGGCGACCGCGGCGGCCGTGAGGATGAGCTGCCCGGTCGCCGTCACCTCGCGCGGCTCGATCCGCTCCACCTGTTGCAGCACCTCGCCGTAGGTCGCGTCCTTGTGCAGCCCGAGCAGCCGGCGCACACCGTCGCGATTGGCGCGCCGCAGCTGCCGCATGCGGATCAGGTAGAAGCCGCCGTAGGCGACGGCGATGATCGCGGCTCCCGGCCATGACCGGTGCTGCAGGTAGCGCGCGATCAGCGCCACCGCGGGTGCGCCACAGCCGAGGATGATGCCGGTGTCCTCGAGCCCCCGCCGCCACGCGCCGGCCGGTGCCAGGCGCGCGCCGATCGTTCCCAGCAGCACGCCCAGGGCGAGCACGGCGCCGCCGATCTGAACGCTCTGGGCTGCGGTCACAGACCGAGCCCGCGCGCGATCACCAGCCGCTGCACCTCGTTGGTGCCCTCGCCGATCTCGAGCACCTTCGCGTCCCGGTAGAAGCGGCTGATCGGGTACTCGTCCATGAAGCCGTACCCGCCGTGGATCTGAAGCGACTCGTTGCACGCCCGCCGGGCGAGCTCGCCGGTGTAGAGCTTCGCCATCGCCGCCTGGTGGGCGAACGGGCGGCCCTGGTCCTTCAGCCATGCCGCCTTGTAGACGAGGTTGCGTCCGGCCTCGATCTCGGTGGCCATGTCGGCCAGCTTGAACTGCACCGCCTGGAAGCGTCCGATCGGCCTGCCGAACTGCTGGCGCTCCGCCGCGTAGCGCAGGCCCATCTCGAAGGCGCCCTGCGCCATCCCCAGACCGAGCGCAGCCACGCTGATGCGGCCACCGTCGAGGATCTCGAGGAACTGCCTGAACCCGGCGCCGCGCGGGCCGAGCAGGTTGCCCTCAGGCACCCGGCACCCGCTGAACGTCAGCTCCCTGGTGTCCGAGGAGTGCCAGCCCATCTTCTTCAGAGGCTGGGACTGCTCGTATCCGGGCGTGCCGTTCTCCACGACGATGTTCGAGATCTCGTCGTCGCCGGTGCGCGCCGTGATCGTCACCAGCGCGGACAACGGCGTGCCGGCGTTGGTGATGAACATCTTGGAGCCGTCGATCACCCACTCGCCGCCCTCCAGCCGGGCGGTCGTCCGCGTGGCACCGGCGTCCGAGCCCGCTCCCGGCTCGGTCAGCCCGAAGGCGGCGAGCCGCCGACCGGATGCGAGCTGCGGCAGCCAGCGACCGCGCTGCTCGTCGGTGCCGAACAGGTGGATCGGCATCGTGCCGAGCGAGGTGTGCGCGGCCACGGTGATGGCAAAGGAGCTGTCGATCCGGGCCAGCTCCTCCACCGCGATCGCGTAGGCGAGCGTGTCGAAGCCGGCCCCGCCGACGTCCTCGGGCAACGGGATGCCGAGCAGCCCGAGCTCGGCGGCCTCTGCGACCAGCTCCACCGGGAAGCGGGCATCCCGGTCGAGCTCCTCGGCTACCGGCGCGATCCGCGTCTCGGCGAACTCGCGCACGGTCGCGCGGAGCTGCTCATGCTCGGCATCCAGGTCGTAGCCGAGCGCCATCAGCAGAGCGACTCGGCCAGCTCGACGAGCAGGCGGACGCCGTAGCCCGTGCCGCCCTTGCCGACGTAGTCACCGCGCGACCGCGACAGGTCGGCCGTGCCCGCGATATCGAGATGGGCCCACGGGCCGTCGCCCGCGAACTCCTTGAGGAACTGGCCTGCGTAGGGGGCCAGCGCCATCCGCTGGCTCGACGAGTTGGCCATGTCGGCGATGTCGGACTTGAAGAGGCGCTTGTAGGTGTCGTGCAGCGGCAGCTGCCAGACGTGCTCGCCGGCGCGCTCCCCGGCATCGCGCACGCGGTCGAGCCAGGGCTGGTCGACTCCCATCAGGCCGGCGTGGTAGTCGCCCAGCGCGACGACGACCCCGCCGGTCAGCGTCGCCAGGTCGACCATGTGCGTCGCGCCCAGGCTGCGCGCGTGGTGGAGGCAGTCGGCCAGCACCAGGCGGCCCTCGGCGTCGGTGTTCGTGATCTCGATGGTCTTGCCGTTCGCGGCTGTGAGCACATCGTCGACGCGGAAGGCATTGGTATCGATCATGTTCTCGGTGGCACCGACGACGGTCACGAACTTCAGGGGCAACCCGAGCTCGGCGATCGCGCCGGACGCCTCGAGGACGGCGGCCGCCCCCGACATGTCCGTCTTCATCCCGATCTGCGCGCTGGGCGGCTTCAGCGAGTAGCCGCCGCTGTCGTACGTCAGCCCCTTGCCGATCATCCCCAGCACCGTCCCGGACGCCGCCCGCGACGCGCGCTGCGGGGTGTGGCGCAGCACGATCAGGCGCGCCGGCTTGCTCGACGCCTGCGCCACCGCGGCGAACGCGCCCATGCCACGGGATGCGATCTTGCGCTCGTCCCACACCTCGACCCGCATCGTCGGATGTGCCGCCGCAATCTCGCGTGCCCGCTGCGCCAGCTGCTCGGGGCCGAGCTCGTTCGGCGGCATGTGCTGCAGGTCGCGCGCGCGGTTGACCGCGTCGGCGACCAGGCCGGCGCGCCGCGCGGCCGCGCCGGCCGAGCGGTCGGAGGAGATCAGCGTCAGGGCCGACGGCGGCTGCGGCAGATCCTTGCGGTTGCGGGTCTTGTAGCGGTCGAAGCGGTAGCCGCCGATGACGACGCCGTCGACCGCGCAGCGCGCCGCCACGTCCGTCTCGAGCGGCAGCCCGTCGAGCACGAACCCGATGGTGCGCCCGCGCGCGGCGGCGAGCGCGCGCACGGCCGCGCCGGCGGCGTTGCGCACCGACTCCGCGTCCGCGCGCTCACGCGAGCCGAGCCCGACGACGGCGACGCGCCGGGCGCGGACGCCGTCCCCGGGCTGCGTGTGCAGCACGGTCACCTGGCCGGCCGCCCCGCGAATCTCGTTTGCCTTGACGAGCCGGGAGATCGCGCCGTCCAGCGCGCCGTCGAGCTCTGCCGCAGCGCCCTCGAGCGCCACCGGCTTTGTCACCGCGACCGCAAGCAGGTCGACGTTGGCCGAGGCGGCTGCGGCCGCCGACGTGGAGATCTTCATGCATGCCCTCGCATGGGTCGGGAGACGAAAACCCGGCAAGGGTACTGCACCCGGCGCGCTCCGGGACCCGAATCGCTGTCCCGTGCAGCGTCGCTCTGGCCGGGTGGGCGGGATGCAAGCGGGTATCAAGGCCGATCAGCGGTCGGTGCATTCGCTGATGCGGTCGTGCCGGTCCGGGAGCGACGCTGACGGTGGAGAGGAGGTGATCCCGATGTATGAGTACCGCTTCGTTCGCATCGGTGAGAGCAGCCTGTCAGCGCTGTTCGGGCCGAACGAGAAGGCGCGCACGACCTACCAGGACGTGGTCAACCGTCATGCGCGCGATGGTTGGCGACTCGTTCAGATCTTCGCGCCGGGGGTCGCGGCATTCGGCGCCGCCCGCTACTACGAGTGCATCTTCGAGCGCGAGGTGGCAGAGGATCTTGGCGTCGCCGACGATGCGATGACGGCCGCGGCGGTGGGATGAGGCTCGGACGCCGGGATGTGCCGCCCTGCGCCGCACGGTGAGGGGGCATGTCCCGGCCGGGCGCCACCACGAAGCCACGAGGCGGCCAGGTGACCCGGATGCGGAGTCCCGGCATGGGTATCCTACGGCCCTCATGACGGACGCGCCGCCCGCCGGATTCGCAGGGTGAACTGCCCCACCTGCGGCGGCAGGCTGCCCGAAGGCGCCCGCTTCTGCCCGACCTGCGGACGACCCCTGGCCGGCGAGCCGGGAGGGGTGGAGGAGCGCAAGCTGGCCACCGTCCTGTTCGCGGACATGGCCGGATCGACGGAGCTCGCGATGCGGCTCGACGCCGAGCACCTGCGCTCGCTGCTCGGCGACGTCTACAGCGAGCTGTCGCAGGCCGCGAGCGCGTTCGGCGGCACGGTCGAGAAGTTCATCGGCGACGCCGTGATGGCCGTGTTCGGCGTGCCGCAGGCGCACGAGGACGACCCCGAGCGAGCGGTGCGGGCCGCGCTGACGATGGTCTCGCGGGCCGCCTCCGTGGGCCGGCGCCACGACGTCGAGATCGTGCTTCGCGTCGGGATCTACACGGGAGTCGTCGTCACCGGCACCAGCCCCGGCCGCGACTTCCTCGTCACCGGCGAGGTCGTGAACCTGGCGGCACGGCTGCAGCAGGCCGCTGAGCCGGGCGAGGTGCTGATCGGGGAGCCGACGTTCCGGGCGCTCGAGGCGATCGTCCGCACCACGCAGCCTCGCTCGCTGGTCGTGAAGGGGCGCACCGGGCCCGTGCTGGCGTACGCGGTCGAGCGCGTGGCCCCGGCCACCGCCTACCGGATGCGCCGTGCCCGCGGCCCGTTCGTCGGCCGCCGTGGAGAGCTGGAGCTGATCGCGTCGCTGGTCGCGCGGGCGGTCGAGCACCGGCGACCGCACCTCGTGACCGTGATCGGCGAGGCGGGCATCGGCAAGACGCGGCTCGCAGAGGAGGTCGTGATCGAGCTGCAGCACCATCCCGAGCCGCCCGTGGTCTGGCTGGGCCGGTGCCTGCCCTACGGCGAGCGGGGGCCCTACGCGCCCCTGTCCGAGGTGCTGCTCCGCGCCGCGGACGTCCCCGCAGACACGTCCCGGGACGATGCCCGGCGGATGGCCGAGGGGCACCTGCGTGCGCTGCTCGGCGAGGACGCGGAGGGAGAGATCGCCGACGTGCTGCGCACCGCCGGCCTGGGCGACGGCCGCGGCCACCCGCAGGACGACGACCTCGAGGGCCTCGGGCGCGGCCGCGACGCGTGGCGCCGCGTGCTGATCGCGCTGGCCGGGCGCCGCCCCACCCTGGTCGTGCTCGAGGACGTGCACTGGGCCGAGCCGGCGCTGCTCGACCTGGTCGAGTCGATGGCCACCGGCGATGCGCGCGTCCCGCTGGTGCTGCTCTGCCTCGCCCGCGACGACCTCCTGCGCGCTCGCGAGGACTGGGGATCCGGTCTGCGGAACGCCACCGTCGTGTCGCTCGACGCGATCGACGACGAGGAGATGCGCCGCCTGGCCGAGGGGCTGCCCGCCGGGCGGGACGACGCCCGACGCGTCGTCGAGCTGGCCGGCGGCAACCCGTTCTTCCTCGAGGAGATGCTGGCGATGGCGGCCGAGGGCGGGCGTTCCATGCCGCCCACCGTGCAGGGCGTGATCGCCGCCCGCCTCGACCTCTTGCCGCTGGAGGAGAAGCGGTTCATCCAGCACGTCGCCGTGATCGGGCGGACGTTCGGCGAGGAGGAGCTCGGGGTGGTCACGCCGGAGGGCGGCAAGCGGCTGGTGGCAAACCTCTCGCGCCGCGACCTGCTGGTGCCGCTCGGCTCCGGCTGGGGGTTCAAGCACGTGCTCATCCGCGATGTCGCCTACGAGACCATGCCGCGCAGCGAGCGCGCTCGCATCCACCTCGAGCTGGCACGCTGGCTCGAGGGCAAGCGCGACGCCGACTCACAGGCGATCGCCGGGCACTACGCCTCTGCCGTGGCGCTGGGAACGCAGGCGGCGCGCGAGGACGCGGTGCGCATGCTGCTGCGCGCCGCCGCCGACGCCCGGGAGGTGTACGCGCACGGCCTCGCGCTGCGCCAGGCCGGCCTGGCGCAGTCGCTCGCGCAGGACGACCGCGAGCGGGCGCTCGCGGCGGAGGCGGTGGGCGACGCCCAGTGGATGGCCGAGAACCTCGACGAGGCGCTGGATGCGTACGGCACAGCCCTCGAGGCCGCGCACCGCGCCGGGCTGGAGGGCGTCGAGATGGCCCGGCTGTCCTGGAAGTGGGTCGACCTGCCGACGCGGTGGGGCGGCCTGCAGCTGCGGGAGGCGCCGACCAGGGAGGCGATCGAGGCGGAGATCGACGACGGGCTGCGCAACGCCGCGGCGGCGGGCGCGCGCATCCTGCGGGCGCGGCTGCTGGTCGCCCGCGCGCTCCTGATCTGGCGCTTCGAGACCCGGCTCGACCCGCAGCGGGACGCGCTCGCGCTGGCGGACGAGGCGCTCGAGATCGCCGAGGAGCTGGAGAAGCCGCTGGTCGTGTCGGCCGCGCTCGACGCTCGGTCGGCCCTGCTGAACGCGCTGCGCCGCTACGGCGAGGCCGCTGAGGCCGACGAGCGGCGGATGTCGCTGATCGACCGCATCTCGTCGCGCGAGGAGCAGATGGACATCTGTGCCGCAACCGCCCGCACGCGCACCCTGCTCGGCGACTACGCGGGCGCGGTGGCGGCGGCAAACCTCGCGGATGAGCTGGTGGCCGGTGGCGACCAGCGCTGGGTGGCGTGGCCCGCCCGCACCCGCATCGAGGCGTACTACTACTGGGACCGCTGGGACGACGCCATGGCGGCGCACGAGCGCTTCCTCGAGGTGTTCCGTCGCGGGCAGCGCACCCGGTACGTGAACGTCCCCGCGCTGGTGGCGGCCGTTGCAACGGCGATCCACCTGCTCCGCGGCGACAGGGAGCGGGCGGACGTGATGGAGCAGCGCGTCGGCCGCGTGCCGCCGCAGTTCGATCTCATCGTCGGGCATGCCCTGCTCGGCGCGTGCGAGCCGGAGCTCGCCATCGAGCGGGTCGAGCGCGTGCACATCGCCCGGCACTGGGCGCTCGCCATCACCGCCGAGGGGCAGGCCGCGCTCGGCCGCTGGGACGACCTCGACGCCACGCTGCAGCTGCTCGACGGCATGGAGGGCATCGAGGGCCTTCCGCGCCTGGTCGCCCAGGTCGACCGGGCGCGCGGCATCGCCGGGGACGAGCTGGCCCTCGAGCGCGCACTCACCGGGTTCGACCGGCTCGGCTGCCGGTTCGAGCACGCACGCTGCCTGGAGCTGGCGGGCCGGGCGGAGGAGGCCCGCCGCGTCTACGAGCTGTTCGGGGCGGAGCCGGCGCTCGGCCGCTGCGTTGCGCGCGGACGCGCCGGCTGAGGCGAGCTCAGGTGACGCAGGCCGTGTTCGCCGCGCCCGGTGCACCGGGACCCCAGGCGCCGGCCAGGCCGACCCCGTCGACGGCCCGGAACTGCACGACGTACGTCCCCGGAGCGCTCAGCTGTACGCTCGCACCGGGCTGCGCCGCTCCGTAGGTCGACCCGCCGTCGGTGGAGATGCGGTACTCGTAGTGCGCGACGCCAGATCCGCCGGCGTCCGTCGCGCCGGACGCCGTCAGCGTGCGCGTCCCGGATGTGCACGTGAGCGAGCCGCCGGTGACGGCCGGAGCGGTCGGAGCGGTGCGGTCGATCCGCACCGTCGCGCCCGCCACGGTCGCGGACGGCGTCCACGCCGACGCATTGCCGGCCCCGTCGACGTTGCGGAACTCGACCAGGGTCTGGCCCTCCGCGGTGACGTCGATGCTTCCCGCGGTGGCGGGAGCCGACCACGAGCCGCCCCCGTTGGTGGAGGTTCGCACCTGCGGCGTGGCGAGCGCCGACCCGCCGGCATCGCTCCCGCCGGAGGCGGTGACGGTGACCTGGGCCACGTCCTGCCATGCCAGCGACCCGCCGGTGACGGCCGGCGCCGTTGGTGCCGTGCGGTCGATCGACACCGTGCTCCCCATCGTCGGCGCGGCCGGCGCCCACGGCGACCGCAGCCCCGAGGTGTCCACCGAGCGGAACTGCACGAGCGTGGTGCCGGCCGCGGTGATCGAGACGGTGGTGCCGGTGACCGCCGCCGACCAGGTGGCGCCGTTGTCCGGGGACGTGCGGTACTGGTAGGACGCGACGCCGCTGCCGGGCGAGTCGGTCGCTCCCGACCCGGTCACCGTCACCGACGCCGCGTTCGTCCAGCCGGAGCCACCGCTGACCGACGGAGCGGTGGGGGCCGTGCGATCGATCCGCACGGTGTTGGTCGAGCCGCCCGTCCCGGGGTTCCAGGCCGACGTGTTGCCGGCATTGTCGACGCTTCGGAACTGCGTCAGCGTCTGGCCCTCGGCGGTGACGACGCTCGCCGACCCGGCCGCCGGCGCCGACCAGGTGGCGCCGCCGTCGGTCGACGTGCGGTACTCGTAGCGGGCGAGCCCCGACAGCGCGTCGCTGGCTCCTGCGGCCGAGATCGTGACGGACGCCGTGTTCTGCCAAGCCAGCGAGCCGCCCGAGACGACCGGCACGACCGGCGACGTGCGGTCGATCCGCACCGTGCTGCCCGCGGTGGCGGACGCCGGCGCCCACGCGCTGCTCAATCCGCTGACGTCCGTGGCCCGGAACTGGACGAGCGTCTGGCCGGCCGCGGTCACGGTCACGCTGCTGCCCGCGGACGGCGACGACCACGTGCTGCCACCGTCCGTCGAGGTGCGGAAGGCGTACGACGCCACGCCGGAACCCGGATTGTCGGTCGAGCCGGAGGCCGTGACTGTCACCGACGCGGCGTTCGACCACCCGAGCGAGCCGCCGGCCACCGCGGGAGCCGTCGGAGCGGTGCGGTCGATGCGCGCCGTGCCGGCGCTCGCCGGTGACGCCGGTGCCCAAGCGGACGTGTTGCCGGCAGCATCGACGCTGCGGAACTGGACGAGGGTCTCACCCTCGGCGGCGATCGCGTCGAGGGCACCCGCGACCGGCTGTGACCACGAGCTGCCTCCGTCCGTGCTTGTGCGGTACTGGTAGCCGGTCACGCCGGCCAGGCCGTCGCTGGAGCCGGAGGCGGCGATCTGGACCGACGCCGTGTTCTGCCAGGCGAGCGAGCCGCCGGTCACCGTCGGCGAGCCCGGAGCCGTGCGGTCGATGCGCACGGTGCTTCCCGCGCCGGGGCTTGCCGGCGACCATGCCGACGCGTTGCCGAGCGCGTCCACCGAGCGGAACTGCACCAGCGTCTGGCCCTCGGTCGACACCGTTACCGAGGATCCGGGGGTAGACGCCGACCACGTCGCGCCCGCATCGGTCGACTCGCGGTACTCGTAGCCGGACAGTCCGGTGAGCGCATCGACCGACCCTGCTGCGGAGACGGTGACCGACGGCACGCTCTGCCAGGCGAGCGAGCCACCGCTCACGGCCGGCGCCGTCGGTGGGGTGTCGTCGAGGCGGACGGTGGATCCGGCGTTCGGCGTCGCCGGCGCCCATGCCGAGCGGTTGCCCGAGGAGTCGACCGAGCGGAACTGGACGAGCGTCTCGCCGTCCGCGGTGACGGTGACGGCCGCTCCGCCCACCGGCGCGAGCCAGGTCGTCCCGCCGTCGGTCGACGTGCGGTGCTCGTACCCGGCGATGCCGGAGCCCGAGTCCGTGCTGCCGGCCGCGCTGACCGTGACCGACGGCACGCTCTGCCATGCCAGCGACCCTCCGGACACCGTCGGAGCCGTCGGCGCCGCGCGGTCGAGCCGCACGGTGCTGCCGGCCACCGGGATGCCGGGCGCCCACGCCGAGGTGTTGCCCGCGCCGTCAATCGTGCGCATCTGTACCAGGGTCTCGCCCTCCGCCGTGACGGCGACGCTGCCGCCGGGCTGCGAGGCGCTCCACGTCGCGCCCCGGTCCGTCGACGTCCGGTACTCGTAGGACGCGACACCGGCCAGCGCATCCGTGCCGCCGGCACCGGTCACAGCAACCGAGGCACCGTTCTGCCATGCCAGCGAGCCGCCCGACAGGGTGGGCGCCGTGGGGCCGGTGCGGTCGATTCGCACGGTGGCGCCGGGCGTCGCCGCCGACGGGCCCCACGCCGAGACGTTGCCGAGCGAGTCGACGCTTCGGAACTGCACCAGCGTCTGGCCCTCGGCGGTGACGGTGACGGAGGAGCCGGCCGAGGGGAGCGTCCAGCTCACCCCGCCGTCCGTGGAGGTGCGCGCCTCGTACCCGGCCAGTCCGACGGCCGCGTCGGAGGATCCAGACGCCGCGACGGTGACCGACGGCACGCTTTGCCAGGCCAGCGAACCGCCGGACACGGACGGCACCGAGGGGCCCGTGCGGTCGAGCATCACGGTGCTTCCAGCGTCGGGCACGGTCGGTGACCACGCGGACACGTTGCCCGCTCCGTCGATGCTGCGGTACTGCACGATGGTGACGCCCTCGCCCGTGGCGGCGGCGGGATTCGCAGCCACCGGGGCCGTCCAGTTCACCCCGTTGTCGACAGAGAGGCGGTACTCGTATCCGGCCAGCCCGGATCCGCCGCTGTCGGTCGACCCGGCGGCCGAGACGGCCACCGATCCCGCGGACTGCCACGACAGGGATCCGCCGGTGACGGCCGGCGCGCTCGGCACCGTCCGGTCGAGGCGCACGGTGCCGCCCGGATTGAGGGCGGCGGGCGCCCACGGCGAGCTGTTGCCGGCCTGGTCGATCGCCTGGAACTGCACGAGCGTCTCGCCTTCCGCCGTGACAGTGACGGAGCTGCCGCTCACCGGCGGGCTCCACGTCGCGCCCCCGTCCGTCGATGTCCGGTAGCTGTAGGCGGCCACGCCGGATCCCCCGACATCCGTGGCGCCGCTGCCGTTGACGGTCGTCGACGGCTGGGAGAGCCAGGACAGGGAGCCGCCGGCCGCTCCCGGCGCCGTCGGCGCCGTGCGGTCGATGCGGACGGTGTTGCCGGCGCCGTTGGAGGCAGGGCCCCACCCACCGGCGTTGCCGAGGGCGTCGACGGCGCGGAACTCGACCAGCGTCTCGCCCTCCGCGGACACCGTCAGCGAGGAGGCGGCCGACGCTGCCGACCAGTTGACCCCGCCGTTCGTCGACGTGCGCACCTGGTAGCCCGTGACGCCGGCGCCCGCGTCGGTGGAGCCGGACGGCGTCACCGTCACGGACGGCAGGCTCTGCCAGGCGAGCGAGCCGCCGGTGACCGACGGAGCGGTCGGGCCCGTGCGGTCGAGCTTGACCGCGTTGGCGGCGCCGGCCGAGGCGGGCGACCACGCGGAGGTGTTGCCCGAGGTGTCGGTGCTCCGGAACTGGACGATGGTCGTGCCCTCGGCGCTGACGGTGGTGCTCGAGCCGGTACCGATCGCAGACCACGTCACGCCGCCGTCGGCCGACGTCCGGTACTGGTAGGGGCCGAGCCCGGAGCCGCCGCTGTCGGTCGACCCCGAGGCCGTGACGGCGACCGAGGCGACGGACTGCCAGGAGGCGCTCCCGCCGGCGACGGCCGGCGACGAGGGAGCGGTGTGGTCGAGCTTGACCGTGCTGGCCGCCGTGGCCGTGGCGGGCGCCCACGACGACACGAAGCCCATGCCGTCGACCGCGCGGAACTGGACGAGCGTGACGCCCTCGGCGCTGATCACCGCCGTCGCGCCCGGGCTCGCCGCCGACCACGTGACGCCGTTGTCCATGGAGGTGCGGTACTCGTAGGAGGCGACGCCGGTGCCCGCGTCCGATCCACCCGAGGCGGTGACGTTCACCGAGCCGGCGCTCTGCCAGCTGCTCGACCCGCCGGCGACCGAGGGCGCCAGCGGTGGCAGCCGGTCGAGCCGGACCGTGTTCGTCGCTCCCGGCGATGCCGGTGACCAGGCTGACGTGTTGCCCGCGCCGTCGGTGCTGCGGAACTGCACCAGCGTCTCGCCCTCGGCGGTGACGGTGAGGGATGAGCCAGAGGCTGCGGAGCCCCAGGTGGCGCCGCCGTTGGTGGACGTGCGGTACTGGTAGGTGCCGAGACCCGAACCGCCCGCGTCGGTCGACCCCGTGGCCGTGACCGTCTCGGACGGCTGGTTGAGCCAGGTCAGCGAGCCGCCGGACACGGACGGCGCGGTGGGGACGGTGCGGTCGAGCCGCACGGTGCCGCCGGCGACGGTGCCGGTGGCCGGGTACCAGACCGACCGGTTGCCGGCGTTGTCGACGGACCGGAACCGCAGGACGGTCTCGCCCTGCGCGGTGGTCGCGACCGAGGTTCCGGCCTCCGGTGAGCCCCACGTCGTACCGCCGTCGGTGGAGGTCTCGTACTCGTACCCGGAGACGCCGCTGCCGGAGGTGTCGGTGGCGCCCGAGGCGGTGACGGTGATCGATGCCGCGCTCGACCACGTCAGCGATCCGCCCGCCAGGGTGGTGGGCGCCGCCGGCGGCGTGCGGTCGAGCTTGGCCGTGTTTGCCGCACCCGCGGTGCCGGGCGTCCATGCCGAGGCGTTGCCCGCCAGGTCGACGGACCGCACCTGCACGAGCGTCGTACCCTCTGCGGTCACGGTGGTGCCCGTGCCGACCGCGCCCGCCGACCAGGATGAGCCGTTGGTCGTCGACGTCCGGAGCTCGTAGTGATCGAGCCCCGAGCCTCCCGAATCCGTGGAGCCGCCGCCGGTGATCGTCACCGAGGGGGCGCTCTGCCACGAGCTGGAGCCGCCGGTGACGGCGGGCGCAGTCGGCACGGTGCGGTCCTGCCGCACGGTGGAGCCGGCCGTGGGGGCGACGGGCACCCAGTTCGACGGCGTGCCGCTGGCGTCGACAGCGCGGAACTGCAGCAGCGTCTCGCCCTGCGCCGTGATCGCGGCCGAGCCGCCGGTCGCGGGAGCGCTCCACGTTGTGCCGCCGTCGGTGGACGTCCGGTACTGGTACGAGCCGATGCCGCTGCCCGGGATATCGGTTGCCCCGGAGGCCGTAACGACCGTCGAGGCGGTGGTCTTCCAGGTCAGCGATCCGCCCGTGACGCTGGTCGGATCCGTGGGCGGTGTCCGGTCGATCTTGACCGTGCTGACGGCGGTCGGCGTCGCCGGCGTCCACGCGGAGACGTTGCCAGCGACGTCGACGCTGCGGAACTGGACGACCGTGGTGCCCTCGGCGCTGACGGTGGCGACGCCGCCGGACGCCGCAGCCGTCCAGCTGGCGCCGCCGTTCACGGAGGTGCGGTACTGGTATCCGGCGAAGCCGGAGTTCGCGTCCGTTGACCCGCTCGCCGACACGTCGACCGACGCCACGTTCTGCCAGGACAGCGATCCGCCGTTCAGCGTCGGCGCGGTCGGCGCGGTGCGGTCGAGGCGCACCGTCGTGGCCGGCGTCGGTGCGCCCGGCGCCCAGTTGGAGGTGTATCCCGCGGAGTCCGTCGCACGGAACTGGACGATGGTCTCGCCCTGCGCCGAGATCGTCGCCGTGGCGCCCGACTGCACCGCGCCCCAGGTGGTGCCGCCGTCGGTGGACGTCCGGTACTGGTAGCTCGCGATCCCGCTGCCCGGGGAGTCGGTCGCGCCCGACGCCGTGACGGCGACCGACGCGGCCGTCTGCCACGTCAGCGAGCCGCCCGCGAACGAGGTGGGGTCGGTCGGCACCGTCCGGTCGATCCGGATGGTGTTCGCTGCGCCCGAGCTCGCCGGCGTCCAGACCGAGGTGTTCCCGGCATTGTCGGTCGTCCGGAACTGCACGAGCGTCTGGCCCTCCGCGCCGACGGTGAGGCTCGAGCCTGGGCTCGGCGCAGACCAGGTCAGGCCGTTGTCGAGGGAGGTTCGCTGCTCGATCCCGGCGAAGCCGGAGCCGCCGGTGTCGGTGCTCCCGCTCGCGCTGACGGTCACGTAGGCGACGTTCTGCCAGGTGGTCGAGCCCCCCGACACCGCCGGAGCGGCCGGCGCCGTGCGATCGATGCGCACCGTGCTGCCGGCGCCCGGCACCGCGGGTGCCCAGGAGGACGCGAACCCGGCGGCGTCGACCGCGCGGAACTGGACGACGGTCTCGCCCTGCGCGGTGATCAGCGCCGGGTTGCCGGTTGCCGGAGCCCCCCACGTGATTCCGCCGTCGGTGGACGTGCGGTACTGGTAGGAGGCGACACCGCTGCCCGGGGAGTCGGTCGCGCCGGACGCGGTGACGGCCAGGGACGGGGCGCTCTGCCATGAGAGCGATCCGCCGGACACCATGGGAGCGGTGGGAGCTGTCCGGTCGATGCGGATCGTGGCTGCGGCCGACAGCGAGGACGGCGTCCACGCCGACGTGTTGCCCGCCCCGTCGACGCTGCGGATCTCGACCAGCGTCTCGCCCTCCGCCGAGGTGGTGTACGAGGAGCCCACGGCGGGAGCCGTCCAGGTCGCTCCGCCGTCGGTCGAGGTGCGCTGCTCGTAGCCGGTCAGCCCCGAGCCGCCCGTGTCCGCCGAACCGGCCGCGGAGACGGTCACCGAGGCGACGTTCTGCCACGACAGCGAGCCGCCCGTCACCACCGGGGCGGTCGGCAGCGTGCGGTCGATGCGCACGGTGTCGCCCGAATCCAGCACCGTGGGTGCCCACGAGGAGCTGAAGCCGGCGCCGTCGACGGCACGGAACTGCACGAGCGTCTCGCCCTGCGCGGTGATCACGGCCGGGTTGCCCGTCAGGGGCGGGCCCCACGTGACCCCGCCGTCGGTCGACGTCCGGTACTGATAGGACGCGATGCCGCTGCCGGGCGAGTCGGTGGCGCCGGACGCCGTCACCGTCACGGAGGCCGTGCTCTGCCACGACAGCGATCCGCCGGAAACCGTCGGCGCGGAGGGCGCCGTGCGATCGATCCGGGCCGTGCCGCCCGCCGAGCCCGCCGACGGGCCCCACGCGGAGACGTTGCCGGCCGTGTCCGTGGCGCGGAACTGCACCAGCGTCTCACCCTCGTTCGTCGCCGAGACAAAGGACCCGGCGGCTGCCAGCGACCACGTGCCGCCGCCGTCGGTCGAGGTGCGGTACTCGTAGGCCGCCACGCCGCTGAGCGGATCGGCCGCGCCGGCGGCAGACACCGTCACCTGTGCGGTGTTCTGCCAGGCAAGCGACCCGCCGGTCGCCGAAGGTGCCGGCGGCGGCGTCCGGTCGATGCGGACGGTGGAGCCGGCGTTGGGCACGGCCGGAGCCCAGCCGGAGGTGTTGCCGGCGGCGTCGACGGTGCGGAACTGGAGGACGGTCTGGCCCTCCGCGGTCACGACGTCCGCCGATCCGGGCGCCGGCGCGCCCCACGAGGCGCCGCCGTCCGTGGACACCCGGTAGTCGTAGTGGTCGACTCCCGACAGCGAGTCCGTCCCGCCGTCCGCCGACACCTGGGCCGAGCCGACGCTCTGCCATGCCAGCGAGCCGCCTCCGACCACCGGGGCGGTGGGGGCGGTGCGGTCGATCCGCACCGTGCTGCCCGCGGTCGGGGCGGCCGGCGCCCAGCCCGAGGTGTTGCCGGCGGCATCCACAGCCTGGAACTGGACGAGGGTCTCGCCCTCCGCCGAGATCACGGCGGCGCCTCCGGCGGCAGGGGTGCTCCAGCTGACGCCGCCGTCGGTCGAGGTGCGGTAGCTGTACCCGGCAACCCCGCTGCCCGTGTCCGGCCCGCCCGTCGCCGACACGGTGACGGACGCGGCGCTCTGCCACGCCAGGGAGCCGCCGGCTACGGCGGGGTCGCCCGGCGCCGTGCGATCGAGGCGCACCGTGCCGGCCGTGCCGGACGACGGCACCCAGGTCGAGGGATTCCCGGCGGCGTCCACGGTGCGGAACTGCACCAGCGTCTCGCCCTCGGCGGTGACGTTCACGAGCGTGCCTGGCGACGGCGCCGACCAGGTGTCCCCGCCGTCCGTCGACGTGCGGTACTCGTCGTGGTCGAGCCCCGAGAGCGCGTCGCTGCCGCCGATGGCGGACACGGCGATCGAGGCGCCGGTCTGCCATCCCGCGGAGCCTCCAACCACGCTCGGCGGCGCCGGCGCGGTGTGGTCGATGTTCACGGTGTTCGCCGGGCCGGCGGTGGCGGGCGCCCACGCCGAGAGGTTGCCGGCGGCATCGACTGCGCGGAACTGCACGATCGTCGCCCCCTCCTGCGAGACCCATCCCGTGGCGCCGTCCACCGGCGCAGTCCAGGTCGTGCCTCCATCGGCCGACGACCGGAACTGGTAGTGGTCGACGCCGGACAGGGCATCCGTCGCCCCGCCGGCGAACACCTCGATGCTGGGTGCGCTCTGCCAGCCGGCGGGCGTGATGCCGACGGTCGGGTCTACCGGCGCCGTGCGGTCGAGGCGGACGATGCCGGCGGCGTCGCCGGCGTCCGGCGCCCAGTCGGAGGGATTGCCGGCCGTGTCGAGGGCGCGGAACTGGACGAACGTCTGGCCCTCCGCGGAGACCGTGACCGAGGTGCCCGTCAGCGGCGAGCTCCACGTCGTGCCCCCGTCCACCGACGTGCGGTACTCATAGCGGTCGACGCCGAACCCGGTGTCGACGGAGCCAGAGGCCGACACGGTCACCGACGCGGCTGAGCGCCAGCCCGAGGAGCCGCCGGTGACGATCGGATCGCTCGGGCCGGAGCGGTCGAGCCGGACGGTGTTCTCCGCGCCCGGCGTGGCGGGCGTCCAGGCTCCGGCGTTGCCGGCCGCGTCGACCGCGCGGAACTGCACGACTGTCTGGCCCTCGCGGGTGACCGTGTCCGCCGTCCCCTGCTGCGGCGAGGACCACGGGCCGCCGTCCACCGACTCGCGGTACTCGTAATGGTCGACGCCCGACCGAGCGTCCGTGGAGGCGGCTCCGTCGATGGTGACCGACGCCGCGTCCTGCCACGAGGGTGAGCCGCCGATCACCGTAGGCGCCGTGGGCGGTGTGCGATCGAGCCGCACCATGCTCTCGACGGGGTGGCCGGCCGGCGACCACGCCGACGTGTTCCCGGCCCTGTCAACGCTCCGGAACTGGACGTAGCTCACGCCCTGCGCCCGCACGGTGGCCGTGGCGCCGGCGGCCGGCGCACTCCAGGCGGAGCCGTCGGTCGACACCCGCCACTGGTAGCCCGCCATTCCGCTCAGCGCATCGGTGCTGCCGGTCGCCGCCACTGCGGCAGAGGCGGCGTTGCGCCAGGCGGCGGATCCGCCGGAGACGTCCGGCACGGTCGGCGCCGTCGTGTCCACCAGCCAGGTGAACGTCGCCTTCGCCGTGACGCGATAGCCGTTTCGCACCCGCACGGTGAAGGTGTGCCGTCCGTCGGCCAGACCGCCGTAGATGCCCGGGTTGCCCCTGCAGTACGTGTAGGCGGCGCCGTCGAGCTTGCAGCGGGTCTCGCCGACGATGCCGGTGGTGCGCCAGCCGAACTCGGCGCGGGGGGTGCCGGACACCGGCTGCGGATGGCGCGTCAGCGCGATCGTGATGCTGCCGATCGCCGAGCTGCCGACCGGCATCGCGGAGGCGGCGCCGGGTGCGCCCGCGGCCAGGCATGCGGCGGCGAGGGCGACGAGCGCGCGCAGGGCGAGCGGAGTCCGAAAATTGTTGGTCAACATCCTTTTCGACCGTCTTGGTTTGCACATCCGTGTGCGTAATCGGGTATTCGCCAGCGCTCGTGACGAGTTGAGCGGCGCTCAGATGGTCGATCCCAAGGCTCCGCGCCGTCTGAGCGGTCGAGAGGCGAGCAGCGCAAGGATCGAGGGAGGGCGCGATATCGGTAATATCGGCCCGACCGAGGACGCCGCGATGCGACGGCTCTCGGCGGCAGCCCCTTCGCAACGGTCCTCCTATGGGAACCCGTACGGTCAGAGGGGCGGCGTCGTGGAATCGATCATCGAGCTACCGTGGGGCCGATCCTCAGACAAGGAGCGCGCATGGCGAACCAGACGGCCACCATCGAGACCAACCACGGCACCATCGAGCTGGAGCTGTTCACCGACGACGCACCGGAGACCGTTGCCAACTTCGCGAAGCTCGCGAACGACGGCTTCTACGACGGCCTCGTGTTCCACCGCGTCATCCCCGACTTCATGATCCAGGGCGGCTGCCCGCAGGGCACGGGCACCGGCGGCCCCGGCTACACGTTCGCCGACGAGATCAACCACCACAAGATCGAGCGGGGCACGCTGGCCATGGCGAACGCCGGCCCGAACACGAACGGCAGCCAGTTCTTCATCGTCACCGCCGAGGCAACGCCCTGGCTGGACGGCAAGCACACCGCCTTCGGCCGCGTGACGGGCGGCATGGACGTGGTCGACGAGATCCAGTCGACCGCCACTGACGCACGCGACCGGCCGGTCGACGACGTGCGGATGGAGAAGGTGACCGTCAGCTGAGCTGGTCGCGGACGTAGGCCGCCGCACGGGCCAGGGCCGGCTCGTCGACGCCGGTTCGGAGGCCCTCGGCGCGCAGCCAGGCAACCAGTGTCTCGGTCGCCAGGTTGCCGGGGGCGCCCGGCGCGAACGGGCATCCTCCGAGCCCTGCGGCCGAGCCGTCGAACGTCCGTATCCCGAGGCGCAGGCCGGCCGCGGCGTTCTCCAGCGCACGGCCGCGCGTGTCGTGCAGGTGCAGCGCCAGCCGGTCGGCGGGAAGGCGATCGAGCAGCGCCGTCACCACGCGGTCCACGTCAGCCGGCTCGGCCACGCCGATCGTGTCGCCGATCGACAGCTCGTCGCATCCGAGCTCGGCCAGCTCGGCGGCGACGCGCACGGCGTCCTCCGGCTTGACGGCGCCCCCATAGGGGCAGCCGAAGGCGGTGGAGACGTAGCCCCGCACCCACATCCCGCGCTCGCGCCCGGCGGTCACCACCGGCCGGAACGCCTCGATCGACTCGGCGATGCTCATCCGGATGTTCGCCTGCGCGAACGCCTCCGACGCAGCGGTGAACACGGCGATCGCGTCGGCGCCGGCCGCCACCGCGCGGTCGAAGCCGCGCATGTTCGGCACGAGCACCGGATAGCGCACGCCCGCGCGACGATGGATGCGGGGAAGCACCTCGCCGGCGTCGGCCAGCTGAGGCACCGTGTCGGGGCGCACGAACGAGGTGACCTCGACGACGGACAGCCCCGCGTCGGCGAGCAGCTCCACGAACCGCACCTTCGCGTCGGCGGTGAGGATCCGATCCTCGTTCTGGAGGCCGTCGCGCGGCCCGACCTCGACGACGGTGACGTGGTCGCCGCTCATTCGATCTCCGCCAGGGCGGCGCCGCCCTGCACCAGCTGGCCGGCCTCGACGTGCACGGCCGAGACGGTGCCGTCGCCGGGAGCGGCAACAGCCAGCTCCATCTTCATCGCCTCGAGCAGCACGAGCGTCTGACCCGCCGACACCTGGTCACCTGGAGAGACCAGGACCCGCAGCACCGTCCCCGGCATTGGCGCGGCCAGCGATCCCCCGGCCGGGGCGGCGGCCGCCCCCTCGTCGTCCTCTCCGCCCAGAACAAAGGCCCATCCGCGGTAGAGGGCGTGATCGCCGTCGACCAGCACCTCCGGATCCGGGCCCGCGTCACCGAAGGCGTGCCAGACGCCGGCGTCCGACCTGGCAACGCCGTCGGGGAGCTCCGGGGCGAGCGCCGGAGACCACTCCTCGTCGACGAACGACGTCGTGGCGAGGCCGCTCCGGAACCGGGGGTGGTCGACGGCCCACCGCAGGAAGCCGAGGTTGGTGGTCACCCCGAGCACCACCGTTTCGGCCAGCGCGGCCGACAGGCGCTCGACGCAGGCATCGCGATCCTCGCCGTAGGCGATCAGCTTGGCGAGCAGCGGGTCGTAGCGGACGCCGACCCGGTCGCCGGCCCGCACGCCGCTGTCGCAGCGCACCCCCGGCCAGCTCGGCAGGCGGAACCGCCGCAGCGTCCCCGTTGCCGGGAGGAACCCCGCGGCGGGATCCTCCGCATACAGCCGGCACTCGATCGCGTGCCCCCGCAGCAGCACGTCCTGCTGCTCCAGCTCCAGCGGGCCGCCGGCCGCGACGGCGAGCTGGGCGCGCACCAGGTCGAGGCCGCACACGGCCTCCGTGACCGGGTGCTCGACCTGCAGGCGTGCGTTCAGCTCGAGGAAGCTCCAGCCGCCGTCCTCGTCGAGCAGGAACTCGGCGGTGCCTGCACCGGTGTACCCGGCGGCCGCGGCGATGGCGAGCGCGGCGGCGCCGAGCGCGGCGCGCAGCTCGCCGTCGACGGCGGGCGACGGGGCCTCCTCGACGATCTTCTGGTGACGGCGTTGGATCGAGCAGTCGCGCTCCCCGAGATGCACGCCTGCGCCGTGCGCGTCGCACAGCACCTGCACCTCGACGTGCCGGGCGGCCGGCACGCGGCGCTCGAGGAAGACCCGGTCGTCGGCGAACGCGGCGGCGGCTTCCCGGCGGGCTGCGGCGATCGCGTCGCGGAGGCCGTCGGGATGATCGACCGCGCGCATGCCGCGCCCGCCGCCGCCGGCGGCGGCCTTGACCAGCAGCGGCATGCCCAGCCGCTCCGCCTCGCGCACGAGCGTGTCGTCGTCGAGCAGCAGGCCGGCGTACCCCGGCACGACCGGCACTCCCGCCGCCTCCGCCAGCCGCCGCGCCTCGATCTTGTCGCCCAGCGCCCGCATTGCCGCGGGCGGCGGCCCCACCCAGACCAGGCCGCTGCGCAGCACGGCCTCCGCGAACTCGGGATTCTCGGCCAGGTAGCCGTAGCCCGGGTGAACGGCGTCGCAGCCCGCGGCCGCGGCGACGATGGCCGCGGCGTCGAGATAGCTCGGCACCTCGTGGGCCTCGTCGGCCAGCTCGGCGTGCAGCGCGTCGCGGTCGTCCGGCTCGTGGATGGCAACCGGCGCGATGCCGAGCTCACGGCATGCGCGGATCACCCGCACCGCGATCTCTCCGCGGTTGGCGATCAGGAGCCGTTCGATGTCCAATACGGATCCCGCTTCTCGAGGAAGGCGGACAGCCCCTCCTGCGCCTCGGGCCGGGCCCGCAGGTCGGCCAGGCGCTCCGCCAGATCGGGCAACGAAAATCCCGCGGTGGCGTCGCGCACGAGCCGCTTGGCGGCCGCGACGGCGTGCGGCCCCGCGCGCAGCAGCTCCGAGCAGGTAACGGCGACTGCGCCGTCCAGGCCGTCGGCGCCGACCACCTGGTGGACGAGGCCGAGGCGGAGCGCATCGGCCGCGTCGAAGCGGCGGCCGCTGGTGAAGAGCGCCCGGGCGTGGCCGGGCCCGATCGAGCGCAGGACGTACGGGGAGATCATCGCGGGGATCAGGCCCAGCCGCACCTCGCTGAAGCCGAACACGGCGCCCTCCACGGCGATCGCAATGTCTGCACAGGCAACGAGCCCGACGCCACCCCCGAGCGCCGCTCCGTTGACACGCGCGACGACCGGCTTCAGGCAGGCGTCCATCGTCTCGAACATCGTGCGCGCCGCGGCCGCGTCGGCCACGTTCTGCTCCATCGTCAGGTCGCGGCTGGCGCGCATCCAGTCGATGTCGGCGCCGGCCGAGAAGGCGGTGCCCGCACCGGTGAGCACCACCACGCGCGTGTCGTCGACCGACAGCACCTGGAACAGCTGGGTCAGCTGGGCGATGATCGACGGCCCGACGGCGTTCCGGATCTCGGGCCGGTTGATGGTGATCGTCGCGACCGGCCCATCCCGTGTCAGCAGCACCTCGCTCACATCCGGAACACCCCGTAGGTCGTGGGCGGCGTGCCGGCTCCGGCCGCCGCCGCGAGGCCGAGGGCGAGCACGCGACGCGTGTCGCGGGGGTCGATGACGCCGTCGTCCCAGAGGCGTGCGGTCGAGTACCACGGCGACCCCTCGCGCTCGTAGGTGTCGACGATCGGCGCCTCGAACTGCTCGCGCTCCTCGTCCGTCATCTCACCGCGCACAGTCGAGAGCACCCGGGCGGCCTGGCGGCCGCCCATCACCGAGATACGCGCGTTCGGCCACATCCACAGCTGCCGCGGCGAGTAGGCGCGGCCGCACATGGCGTAGTTGCCGGCGCCGTAGCTGCCGCCGATCACGACGGTGAACTTCGGCACCTCGGCGCACGAGACGGCCATGACCATCTTGGCGCCGTCCTTCGCGATGCCGCCGGCCTCGTACTCGCGGCCGACCATGAATCCGGTGATGTTCTGCAGGAAGACGAGCGGGATGCCCCGAGCGGCGGCGAGCTCGACGAAGTGGGCGCCCTTCAGGGCGGACTCCGAGAAGAGGATGCCGTTGTTGGCGATGACGCCGACCGGCATGCCGTGGATGTGGGCGAAGCCGCAGACCAGCGTGTCGCCGTAGAGCGCCTTGAACTCGTGCAGCAGCGACCCGTCGACGATACGGCCGATCACCTCGCGGACGTCGTAGCCCTGGCGCGGGTCGCGGGGGATCGCGCCGTGCAGCTCCTCCGGGTCGAGAGCCGGCGGCCGGGGGTCGCGGGTGGGGGAGGCGTCCGGCACGTTGCCGAGCGTGCGAACGATGCCGCGGGCGATCCGCAGGGCGTGCTCGTCGTCGTTCGCCATGTGGTCGACGACGCCCGACGTGCGCGCGTGGACATCGGCACCGCCGAGCTCCTCGGCGGTGACGTCCTCGCCGGTCGCGGCCTTCACCAGGGGCGGGCCGCCGAGGAAGATGGTGCCGGTGCCGCGGACGATCACGGTCTCGTCGCACATGGCGGGGACATACGCACCGCCGGCCGTGCTCGAGCCCATCACGACGGCGATCTGCGGGATCCGCTGTGCCGACATGCGCGCCTGGTTGTAGAAGATGCGGCCGAAGTGCTCGCGGTCGGGGAAGACGTCGGCCTGCAGCGGCAGGAAGGCGCCGCCGGAGTCGACCAGGTAGATGCAGGGGAGGCGGTTCTGCGCCGCCACCTCCTGGGCGCGGAGGTGCTTCTTGACGGTGATGGGGTAGTAGGTGCCGCCCTTCACCGTCGCGTCGTTGGCGACGATCATGCACGGCCGCCCGGCCACGGGGCCGATCCCGGTGACGATGCCGGCGCCCGGCGCCTCGTCCTCGTAGAGCCCCTCGGCGGCGAGCGGCGACAGCTCGAGGAAGGCGGCGCCGGGGTCGACGAGCCGCTCGACCCGCTCGCGGGCCAGCAGCTTGCCGCGCGAGCGGTGCCGCTCCACCTGAGCCGGGCCGCCGCCGGCGCGGACGCGCTCCAGCCGCCGCTCGAGGTCGGCGACGAGCTCTCGCATATGCTCGCGGTTTCGCCTGAACTCATCGCCCCGGACGTCGAGGTGCGTATCGATGCGCGGCATCCGAGCGGCAATCTACCCCGCGCTCCGGCCTGTGACGGAACCGTGACGACAGGTCACAGCACCGCAATGAAACTCCACGCCCACCCGACGGGTGTTGGTCTCGGTTCGTGACGCATCCCGCGGGCGCGGGCTCAGGCGCCCAGCGGGAGCCGGATCTCGAACGTGCTGCCGGCGCCCTCGGTGCTGGTGACGGAGATCTTGCCCTCATGGCGCGTGACCAGCTCGCGCGCGATCGCCAGGCCAAGCCCGACCCCGCCGGACTGCCGGTTCCGCGCGTCATCGCCGCGGTAGAAGCGCTCGAACACCCGCTCCAGCGCGTCGGCCGGGATGCCGACGCCGGTGTCGTGCACCGTCAGCAGCGCCTCCCGCCCGTCCGGCCGCGCCTGCACGTGGACGCGCCCTCCCTCCGGCGTGTAGCGGATGGCGTTGTCGAGCAGGATGACGAGCACCTGCCGCAGCTGGTCGCGGTCACCGAGCACCATCATCGTCGCCGGCTCCGCATGCGTCAGCTCGAGGCCGTGCTCCTCCGCGAGCGGCTTCATAGCGGCGACGGTGGCGCCCACCACATCGCTCAGGTCGACCTGGACGTGATCGGCCCGGGCGCTGTCGTCGTCGCGGGCAACGGCGAGCAGCGCATCGACCAGCGATGACAGGCGGTCGGTCTCGCCGATGATCTCGTGCACCTCGGCGTTCTCGGGCTGCTCGGCCTGCAGGAACTCGGCGTTGGCACGGATCACCGCGAGCGGCGTGCGCAGCTCGTGCGACGCGTCGGCGACGAAGGCGTGCTGCCGGTCGAACGCGGTCTGCACCGGCTGCAGCGACTTGCCCGCGAGCCACCACCCACCCACCCCGGCCAGCACCAGGCCCCCCAGGCCGCCGATCAGGAGTCCTGCCAGCAGCTTGCTGAGCGCCTCGTGCTCAGGCTCGGTCGATCTCGCGACCTGGATCAGCGCCATCTGCCGCGTCAGGCCGGTTCCGACAGTCACCCGCACGGAGTAGATCCGCTGGCGGTCTCCCGAGCCGCCGACCGACCGCAGGTCATGCCCGTGCTGCATGGCCGCCAGCATGGATGCGCGGTCGTAGTGGTACTGCCCGCCCGCGCCTCGGGTCAACGTCACCTGCGTCGGGTCAGCCGTCCAGTTCACCGTGTATGGGCCTGTGCTGAGAGCCAGCGCGTCGATGTGGCCGCTGTTGGCCCACTGCTCGGCGGCGCGCTCGGCGACCAGCCGCAGGCCGTCGTCGACGCCCTTCAGCAGCTGCTCGCGAACGACCACGTACAGCGCGGTGCCGAGCACGATCAGCACCGCCGCCAGCACGCTCACGTACCAGGCGGTCAGCCTGATGCGTGCGGGCGTGAAGAGGCGATCCTCAATCCCCGCGGCGGAATGCATAGCCGAGACCTCGCACCGTGCGGATCGGATCGGCCTCCAACCCGGCCGCCTTCAGCTTCCGGCGGACGTAGTGGACGTAGATGTCGACGACGTTCGACGCCGGCTCGAAGCCCTCGCCCCAGACCTCCTCGCGCAGCTGGTCGCGCGACAGAACCTGACCCGCGTTCTGCATCAGGTACTCGAGCAGCGCGAACTCGGTGCCGGTCAGCTCTACCGGCTGCCCGTTCACCCGCGCCTCGCGCGCGCCCGTGTCCAGCTCCAGCGGCCCCGCCTCGATCACCCGCGGCGTCGACCGGCCGCGCCTGCCCAGCGCGCGCAGGCGCGCCGCCAGCTCGCCCAGCGAGAACGGCTTGACAAGGTAGTCGTCCGCGCCCGCGTCCAGCCCCGAGATGCGATCGGGCACCGCGCTGCGCGCCGTCAGCATGATGATGGGCACGCTGTTGCCCTCCGACCGCAGCCGCCTGCAGAGGTCCGTGCCGTTCATCTTCGGGAGCTGCAGGTCGAGCACGATCGCCTCCGGGCGCTCGTCGTGCGCCGCGCGCAGGCCCTCCTCGCCGTCGAAGGCCGAGATCACCTCGAACCCGTTCGACTCCAGCGACTTGGTCATGATGCGGACGAGCGGCTGATCGTCCTCCACTACGAGCACACGCATTACGAAAGCCTAACGTCTGGCGATTGGCGCGTGGTTGAGCGCCGCAGATACCTCGCGGACGAACCGCTCGAGCCCGGGCGCTCCCTCCGACTCGGCCACCTCGATCGCCTTCGAGCCGATCACCACGCCGTCGGCGTCCGCATCCAGCGCCGCCCGCGCCGCCGCGCCGCCCGCGATCCCGAACCCCACCAGCAGCGGCAGGTCGGTGTGGAGCCGCACGCGCTGGATCAGCGGGCCGACCCGGTCGGATAGCGAGTCCCGCGATCCCGTGATCCCAGCAACCGACACGATGTACACGAACCCACCGGCGCCCGCACAGGCGGCCGCGATCCTGTCCTCCCGGCTGGTCGGGGCGAGCAGCGGGATCAGGTCGAGCCCGTTGCTCCGGCAGCCGGCGAGCAGCTCCCCCGCCTCGTCGTAGGGCAGGTCGGGCACGATCACCCCGTTCGCGCCCGCGCGCGCCGCGTCCTCGCAGAACCGCCGCTCGCCGTGCGCGAGCACCGGGCCGGCGTACGTCATCGGGATCAGCGGCACGTCCACGCGCCGGCGGATCTCGCTCAGCAGTGAGAGCGCCCGCGACATCGTGATCCCGTGCCGGAGCGCGCGCTGCCCGGCGCGCTGGATGGTCGGGCCGTCGGCGAGCGGGTCCGAGAATGGGATGCCGAGCTCGATCGCCGTGGCGCCGCCGCGCACCGCCGCCTCGGCCAGTTCGACCACGTCGTCGTCCGCCATCAGGTAGATCGCGAGTGCGGGCGTCGACAGCCTCATGCGCCCGCCCGCCGCGCCTCGACCGCGTCGACGTCCTTGTCGCCCCGTCCGGACAGCCCCACCACGATCACCTGCCCCGGCTGCGCCCGCTGCAGCGCCAGCCAGATCGCGTGGGAGGACTCGAGCGCCGGGATGATCCCCTCGCGCCTGCAGACCACGTCGAAGGCCTCGAGCGCCTGCTCGTCCGTGACCGGCGCGTACTCGGCCCGACCCGTGTCCTTCAGCCACGAGTGCTCGGGACCGACGCCTGGATAGTCCAGTCCGGCCGAGATCGAGTGCGTCTCGAGCACCTGCCCGTCGGCATCGGCCAGCACGTAGCTCTTCGAGCCGTGCAGCACCGAGACGCGCCCCTCGGACAGGGTCGCCGCCGTCCCCGACGCATCGCCGCCCGCCTCCGCTCCGAGCAGGCGCACGTCCGCGTCGTCCACGAACGGGTGGAAGAGGCCGATCGCGTTGGAGCCGCCGCCGACGCAGGCAACGACAAGGTCGGGCAGCCGCCCCTCCGCCGCGAGCACCTGCTCGCGCGCCTCCCGCCCGATCACCGACTGCAGCTCCCGCACGAGCAGCGGGTAGGGGTGGGGGCCGGCGGCGGAGCCGATCAGGTAGTGCGTGTCCTCGACGTTGGTGATCCAGTCGCGGATCGCCTCGTTCATCGCATCCTTCAACGTGCCGGCGCCCGCGGACACGGGGATCACCTCGGCCCCGAGCATGCCCATCCGCACCACGTTGGGATGCTGCCGGCGGATGTCCGCCTCGCCCATGTAGACGTGGCAGTCGAGGCCGAACCGCGCGCACACGGTGGCGCTTGCCACGCCGTGCTGGCCGGCGCCGGTCTCGGCCACGATCCGCCGCTTGCCGAGCCGCAGGGCGAGCAGCGCCTGGCCGACGGCGTTGTTGATCTTGTGCGCGCCCGTGTGGTTCAGGTCCTCGCGCTTGAGGTAGATGCGAGCGCCGTTCGCCAGCTCCTCCAGCCGCTCCGCGCGGTAGAGCGGCGACGGCCGTCCGACGTAGTCGCGCGCGAGGCGGTCGAGCTCCGCGTGGAACGCCGGGTCGTCCCAGGCCGCCGTCCAGGCGTCGAGCAGCTCGTCCAGGGCGCCCATCACCGTCTCGGGGACGAACCGTCCGCCGAACTGCCCGAAGCGGCCCCGTTCGTCTGGTGCAGTGCTCATGCTGCCTCCTTGGCGTTGCGGACGAACGCCCGCATCAGCTCGTGGTCCTTGATGCCCGGGGCCGTCTCGACGCCTCGCGCCGTGTCCACGGCCCAGGGGCGTGCGGTGCGGACGGCCTCTGCGACGTTCCCGGGTGTCAGGCTGCCGGCGAGGATGACCGGCGCCCGCACGGATGCCGCGTCCCGCCAGTGCATCTGCAGCGCCGCCTCGTCCGGAGTCGAGTCGCGTGCCAGATCCAGCAGCAGCGGCACGCCGTCGGGAAGCAGGCCGGGCGGCGTTCCGCGCGTGCCCACGATCGTTCGCTCGGGAACGGGCCCGGTCATTCCGTACACCTGCACCAGGTCGAAGTGCTCCCACGCCTCGGGATCCGGATGGGCGTCCGCGTACACCGCCACCGTGCGCACCTCTTCGGGCGCCGCGGCTGCCAGCCGCTTCGCGGCCTCGAACGAGATCCCGCGCGGGCTGTCCGGCACGACGATGAAGCCGACCGCGCCGGCGCCGGCCGCGGCTGCCGCCTCGACGTCCTCAGCCCGCGTCATGCCGCAGATCTTGACCAGCACGTCAGCCACGCGGCACCCCGACCAGGTCGGCCAGCAGGCCGGGCTCGCGCATCAGCGCCGTCCCCACCAGAACCGCGTCGGCACCGGCATCGCGTGCCGCCTCGACGTCGGCGCGTGATCCGATGCCGGACTCGGCAACGCGCACCACGTCCGCCGGCAGTCCGGCGAGCAGGTCGAGCTGCCGGTCGCGGTCGATGTCCAGCGTCTCGAGGTCGCGGGCGTTGACGCCAACCACCCGTGCCTCCAGTGCCAGCGCCCGCTCCACCTCCTGCCGGTCGTGGGTCTCGACCAGCGCGTCCATCCCGAGCAGGGACGCCGTCTGGATCAGCCGGCGTGCCTCGTCGTCGGTGACCATGGCCAGGATGACGAGGATCGCGTCGGCGCCGGCCAGCCGCTGCCGCGCCACCTGCTCGGGAAACACCGTGAAGTCCTTCGCGATCGCCGGGATCGATACGGCCTCGCGCGCCGCCGTCAGGTGCTCGAGCGATCCGCCGAAGTCGCGCTCCGCACACAGCACCGAAAGGCAGGAGGCCCCTCCCGTCTCGTAGCCGACCGCCGTGCCCGGGATGTCGGCATCCCGGGCGATCTCCCCCTGGGATGGCGAGCTGCGCTTGACCTCGGCGATCACCGCGACGCCGGGGCCGGTCCGCAGGGCATCGGCGAACCCGCGCGTGGGATCGGGCGCGTCGCGGCGCACGTCGCCGCCGATGCGCGCCAGGTAGCCGCTCACGGTCCCGCCTCCGCACGCTCGTTCGTGAAGGCGATCAGCCGCTCCAGCGTGGCGGCGGCGCGCCCGTCGTCGATGGCGTCCCGCGCCGTGTAGACACCTGCCTCGAGCGAATCGGCGACGCCGGCCACATAGAGCGCGGCGCCGCTGTTCAGGATCACGGCATCCCTCCGCGGCCCCGTCTCGCCGTCGAACACGGTGCGGATGATCGCGGCGTTGTCACGCGCGTCACCGCCGCCGAGGTCCTCCGGCGTGCCGGGCCCTGCGCCGAACTCCCGGGGGTCGACGCTCGAGGTGGTGACGTCGCCGTCGCGCACCTCGGCAACCAGGTTCTCGCCGGTCGGCGTCAGCTCGTCGAGCCCGCCGGCGCCGTGCGCCACCAGCGCGTGCTCGCAGCCCAGGCTCGCGAGCGCCAGGGCGATCGGCTCGACCAGCTCCGGCGCGTAGACCCCGACCACCTGACGCCTCGCGCCGGCCGGATTGGTGAGCGGCCCGAGCAGGTTGAACACCGTCCGCACGCCCAGCTCCCGGCGCACCGGCCCGGCGTGGCGCATGGCCGGGTGGTGCGCCTGGGCGAACATGAACCCGAAGCCGACCTCGTCGATGCAGTCGGCGACGTCCCCCGGCGTCAGGTCGATCCGCACGCCGAGCGCCTCCAGCACGTCGGCCGAACCGCTGCGGGAGGAGACGGCCCTGTTGCCGTGCTTGGCGACGTACGCACCCCCTGCCGCCGCCACCAGGGCCGCGGAGGTCGAGATGTTGAAGGTGTGCGCCCCGTCCCCGCCCGTGCCGGCGGTGTCGACGAGCGTGTCGTGCCGCGGCACCGCCGGAGTGACGTGTGCCCGCATCGCCCGCGCGCAGCCGGTGATCTCCTCGACCGTCTCGCCCTTCATGCGCAGCGCTATCAGGAAGCCGGCGATCTGGGCGGGCGACGCCTCGCCGCTCATCACCTGCATCATGGCCGCGTGGGCCTCCTCCCCGAGCAGGTCGCGGCGCTCGGTCAGCGTCCTGATGGCGACGTCGATCATGCCGGGCCGCCCATGCGCAGGAAGTTCTCGATCAGCGTGCGCCCGTGCGGCGTCAGCACCGACTCCGGGTGGAACTGCACGCCGTGGGTCGGGTGGTCGCGGTGGCGCACGCCCATCACCTCGCCGTCCGGCGTCCGGGCCGTGACCGTGAGCACATCGGGCACCTCGAGGGCGGCCAGCGAGTGGTAGCGGCCTGCCTCGAACGGGCAGGGGAGCCCTGCATAGAGCGGCGAGCCGTCGTGGCTGACCTGATCCGGCTTGCCGTGCATCAGCAGCGCGGCGCGGTCGACGCGGCCCCCGTGCATCTCCACGATCACCTGGTGGCCGAGGCAGACGCCGAGGACCGGGATGCGGCCGCCGAACCGCTCGATCATCGCCTGCGAGACGCCCGCCTCGCGCGGCGTGCCGGGGCCGGGGGAGACGACCAGGTGCGACGGCTGCCAGGCATCCGCCTCGTCCGGGTCGATCGCGTCGTTCCGCTCGGTGCGCACCTCGGCGCCTGCGGAGGCGATGTAGTCGACCAGGTTGTAGGTGAACGAGTCGTAGTTGTCGATCACGAGCACCCTCACCGCCCGTACACCCCTGTCTCGGCCTGGTCGATGGCCGCCCCCAGCGCGGCCAGCTTGTTCACGCACTCCTGGTGTTCCTCCGCCGGATCGGAGTCTGCCACGATGCCGGCCCCCGCCTGCAGGTACGCGACGCCGTCGCGCATGGCGATCGTGCGGATGGCGATGCAGGTATCCATGTCGCCGCCGAAGCCGAGATAGCCGACCGCACCGCCGTAGACCCCGCGCCGGCGCCCCTCGAGCTCGGAGATGATCTGCATCGCCCGCACCTTGGGCGCGCCCGAGAGCGTCCCGGCGGGGAACGTCGCACGCAGCAGGGCCGCCGCATCGGCGCCGTCGCGCAGCTGCCCGTGGACGTTGGAGACGATGTGCATCACGTGCGAGTAGCGCTCCACCTGCATCGATCGCACCACCCGGACGGTGCCGGGCGTGCACACGCGGCCGAGGTCGTTGCGGGCCAGGTCGACGAGCATCACGTGCTCGGCCCGGTCCTTCTCCGAGCGAAGCAGCTCATCGGCGAGCGCGTCGTCCCTCGCACGGTCCGCTCCCCGCGGGCGGGTGCCGGCGATCGGCCGCAGCTCGCACGTGCGGTCGACGTCCAGGCGAACGTGCGTCTCGGGCGAGGATCCGACCAGCTGGTAGTCGCCGTTGTCCAGCAGGAACATGTAGGGCGAGGGGTTCACGGCCCGCAGCGCGCGGTAGATCGCAAAGGGCGACGCGGCGGTCTCGCGCCGGATGCGCTGCGACGGCACGATCTGGAAGGCGTCGCCCGCGGCGATGTGCTCCTTCGCCCGTTCCACCGCCGCCATGTAGCGCTCGCGCGTCGTCTCCACGTGCACGCCGCCGGCGGCGACCGGTTCCGCTGGCGCCGCGGCAGGGGGCGTCGCCAGCACCTCCGCGAGGCGGTCGACGGCCGCCGCCGGTCCGATCAGCGAGACGGTGCGGCGAACGTGGTCGAAGGCGACGACCGAGTCGGCGAGCATGAACCGCATGCGCGGCAGCGCCGCGTCGTCGGGATGGGCCGGAGGCAGTGGTACCGGCTCGAGCTCGGACACCCAGTCGTAGGCAATGTGGCCGACCGCTCCGCCGACGAACGGCGGCTCGCCCGGCCCGGGGCCCGGCCGGGACGCGGTGAACGCGACCGCCTCGTCCAGCGAGTCGGTCACCGCGCAGCCTGCCGACAGGAAGCTGTGGCGCCCGACCTGCTCGCCGCGCTCCACTGACTCGAGCAGGAACGCCGGCGCGCCCAGCGCCTCGCGGACGAGCAGGTAGGCGCCGACCGGCGTCAGCAGGTCTGCGGGAAGCGTTCGGATGATGCGGTCGTTGGTCATTTGGGCAACAAAAAAGCCCTCCGCCGGATCCGGCGAAAGGCCTGTGCGAGGTGCGGATGCCGCGGCGCAGCTAGCGGGCCGTACCTCGCTCGGTCGTCCACCACCAGGTGCTGTGCTGCGTCGCCATCGTGTGCGGAGTATGCCGCGCACTTGTCCGGTGGTCAATATC
>DASSEV010000047.1:0-4841 GCA_035695105.1 Gaiellales bacterium | reverse complement strand
TCATGACGACGTCCGCGCTTCTGCGACACGGGCGCGAGCACGCCCGAGTCCTGCTGGAGGGACTCGAGTCCTGGGCGCACTCGAAGGGATTCTCCAACCTCGATGATGCACGAGGGCTCCTGAGCACGACCCGCGAGCCGGACGCGGAGAGCCGCGAGCGAGCCGGGTACGTGAGCGTCCTCGAGGCAGCCGGCCGCACCTATGGCTCGCTCTGAGGAGGCCGTCGGTCCGGTGACTCGCGACCGGACTCGAGACACGGAAGGGCCGGATCCGCGGATTCCCGCATGACAGGGTCAGCGGACACACAGACGTCGGCGCCGCCGGGGTGCCGTACGTTTCGAGGCATGGAGACGAAGGCCGGCATCCCCGCTTTGCCCCGGACGCAGGAGGACGTGAGCGGGGTGGCGGAATGACCACGTACGAGGTCTGGCGTGAGCGGGCGACCAGCCGGCTCTGGGCCGTACGTCTCGAGGCGGGGATCGTCACCGGCGCGATCGAGGTCGAGCCGAGCGAGGTCAACCCGGATTGGCTGTCGTCCTACGCCTACTCTCCGTCGACGGGCGCCGAGGTCGAGCAGCGCCGGGAGGCATTCTCCCTCGTAGGCCCGGGAGAGCTGATCCTGTTGTCCGCGGAGAGCGACTGACCTCCGTGAGCGCCGCGAAGGTCACCGCCAAGCCTCTGGTGCAGCCGTTCGCAGCGCTGTCGCGAGGCGATGTCGCGTATGCCGGTGGAAAGGGGGCGAACCTGGGGGAGCTGAGCATGGCCGGGCTGCCCGTGCCCGCCGGCTTCGTGGTGGGGGCGCCGGCCTACGCCGAGTTCTGTGACGAATCGGGGCTCCGGGGCAAGCTGCAGGCACTGCTCGACGATGCGCCGGTCGACGACGCGGCCGCGTTGCAACAGCTTGCAGCGGGGGCGCGTGCCCTGGTCGAGGAGACCCCCATGCCGGCCGACGTCGAGGCTGAGATCCGCGCGGCATATGCCGCCCTGGCGGTCGAGACGGCGGAACTGCCGGTCGCGGTGCGGTCGTCGGCGACAGCGGAGGACACCGCTGCGGCATCGTTCGCGGGCATGAATGAGACGTATCTCAACGTGATCGGAGCAGACGAGGTGATCCGGAGCGTGCGGCGCTGCTGGTCATCCCTGTTCGGAGCGCGCACGATCTACTACCGGGCCAAGCAGGGGTTCGGGCAGGCCGATATGGACATCGCCGTGGTCGTCCAGCGACAGATCAACGCCACGCGGGCCGGCGTCATGTTCACGATCGACCCGTCGAGCGGGGCGTTCGAGCACATGGTGATCGAGGGCTCGTTCGGCCTCGGGGAGTCGGTGGTCTCGGGAGCGGTGGCCCCGGACCGATACGTCGTGGACAAGCAGACGCTCGGTGTCCTCACTCGCGAGGTGCACCGCAAGGACACGGTGATCGAACCGGCTCCGGGCGGGGGCACATCGACTCGCGATCTCAGCGAGACGGAGGCCGCGCGCCCGGTTCTCTCCGACGCCGAGGTGAGCGAGCTTGCCGAGCTGGGCCGGGCCATCGAGCGGCACTACGGCACCGCTCAGGACACCGAGTGGGCATTCGATGGCGAGGGCACCGCCTGGGTGCTCCAGGCCCGTCCCGTGACAGCGATCGGTGCTCCCGTACAGGAACCGCGTCCGGACGCTCCCCGTACGCCGCTGGTTCGCGGGTTGGGCGCGGCCCCCGGACGGGCGTCCGGCAGAGCCCGGCTGCTGCAGACGGTCGAGGACGGCGCGGCCCTCGCGGCAGGGGACGTGCTCGTCGCACGGATGACGGCACCGGATTGGGTTCCGCTGATGCGACGAGCCGCCGCGATCGTGACCGACGCGGGGGGGATGACGTGTCACGCGGCGATCGTGTCACGTGAGCTCGGCATTCCGTGCGTCGTCGGCACGTCGGAGGCAACGAGGATCCTGCGCGACGGCGAGCTCGTGACCGTCGACGCCGGAGCGGGCGCCGTCTACGAGGGAGATGCCGCCCCGGCGGCGCAGGCTCACATCGCCGCAGCCGACGCGCCCACGCGGTTTGCGTCCTCTCCGGTGACCGCCACGCAGCTTCTGGTGAACATGTCGGAGCCGTCGCAGGTCGACCGGGCAGCGACACTGGCCGTCGACGGCGTGGGTCTCCTGCGCGCCGAGCTGATGGCGATCGAGGCGCTCGACGGCGAGCACCCCCGGGCGCTCATCGAGCGCGGTGACGGTGACGTGTTCTCGTCCCGCATGGCCGCGGCCCTCGAGACCTTCGCGGGCGGATTCGCGCCGCGACCCGTCACCTACCGCACGCTCGACTTCCGCACGAACGAGTTCCGGAACCTCCAAGGCGGTGAGCGATTCGAGCCGGTCGAGGCAAACCCGATGATCGGGTACCGCGGCGCGTTGCGCTATACCCGCGAGCCCGACCTCTTCGGCCTCGAGCTGGACGCGGTTCGGCAGGTGTGGGAGCGGGGGCACCGCAACCTCCACGTCATGCTGCCGTTCGTCCGCACCGCTTCCGAGGTTCGGGACTGTTCCAGGGCGATGCGAGAGGCGGGCCTGCTGGAGCTCCCGGGATTCGAGCTGTGGATCATGGCCGAAGTGCCGTCCGTCCTCTTCCAGCTGGAGCGCTATGCCGGGCTGGGAGTGAACGGCATATCGATCGGTTCGAACGACCTGACGCAGCTCATGCTCGGGGCTGATCGGGACTCCGAGCTCGTCGCCAGCGTGTTCGACGAGCGCGACGCGGCGGTCGTCGACTACATCGACCAGCTGGTTCGCCGTGCGCGCTCGCTCGGCCTGCGGACGTCGATCTGCGGCCAGGCGCCCAGCGTGTATCCCGAATACGCGGAGCTGCTCGTTCGGGCGGGTATTGACGCGATATCGGTGAACATGGACGTGGTCACGCAGACGCGGTCACTGATTGCCTCGGCGGAGCAGCGCATCGTGCTCGAGGCAGCACGCCGCCAGGCGGACGTGTCACCCGGATAGCAGCTGGGCGGAGCACCTCCGCCCGCCGCCCCGTACCGGAGCTCCTCCGGCGCATCACCGTGCCTGGCCGCCCGGCGTGCCTTCGTTGGCGGTAGGATGCCTGAGCCGCCTTTCAACAGCGAGGAGCGGGGGGCCGTATGGCGAGCAGCATGCGCCGGTGCCAGATGTGTGACGAGGTGACGCCGCACACCGTCGAGGAGCGGGAGGACGCCGGCGTGGCGACGCTGCTCTTCACGTGCGAGGGGTGCTGGACGATGACCGTGCGTGCGGTCGAAGTGGAGGCCGAAGACCGCGGTGCCTGGGGGATCGAGCCCGGCAGCCCAGTGTCGATGGTGTCCGAGGATCGGTAGCGCGCGTCACCGGCGGCTTGGACCGTGCCGGCCGGGCGGAACCCTCCGGATGACCGGGTGGGCGATGCACGTGCTGGCGTGAGCGCCACCCGGGCGCCGGCTTCGAGGCGCGCCTCGAGTCCCGGGCGGCGCGCATGCGCGTGCGGCCCAGGCACTTCGATTCGATCGGAGCCCGAGGTGCCCACGCGCGCCTCGCTCGAGCGGATCCCGTCTCGATGAGGACGGGGGAACGGTGGCACCGCAGATTAGGCGACTATTGCATGCGTGCAACAGTCGGTCAGAAACGGGGCTCGGCGGGGCGCCGCCCCGCGACGTGCTGCGCCCGGGCCTGCACCCGGAACGCGGTGCCGCACCCGGTGCAGGTGTAGACGAGCCAGGCGACCCGGCGGTCGGGCCGGGCCGAGCGCCGCCCGCCGTGCAGTGCCCGTGAGCCGCACACCCGGCATGTCGTCGTGCTCGCCTGCATTCGACCGTTATAGAACGCCGGGCGCCCGACTCCTGCCCTGTTCACCGGATGTTCACCGCTCCTTCGCCACACGGGTCGATTGCGCCGGCCGCCGCCGGGGTAGAGCGCAGCCCATGCATGACGACCACGAATATCTGCGCATCTACATGAACGACCAGCTCGCGCTCGGGGTGGGCTGGCGCGAGACCGCCAGGCGCGCCGCGCGGGAGAACGAGGGATCGCCTCTGGGCGAGGCGCTCGAGACGGTGGCGCTCGAGATCGCGGACGACGTTTCGCTGTTCGAAGCCATCATGCGCCGGCTCGGGCTGGCGCGAAATCCGGTCAAGCCTGCCCTCGCGGTTGCGGCCGAGCGGGTCGGCCGGCTGAAGCCGAACGGCCACATCCGCAGCTACTCGCCGCTCAGCCGGTTCGTCGAGCTCGACGTCCTGGTCATGGGCATCGAGGGCAAGAAGATCCTGTGGCAGAACCTGCGCGATCTGGCCGGGATCGCGCTTCCGGACATCGACTTCGACGCACTGATCGAGCGGGCGGACGGCCAGCGACGGATGCTCGAGCCGTGCCGCACGGAAGCCGGCCGCGAGGTGCTCGCGGTCTGACCCTGGAGGGGCTCATGGCAGCACGGTTCGAGATCAGGAAGCGCCGCACCGGCCAGTACTACTTCGTCGTCATCGGCGGCAACAACCGCGTGGTGGCCACGAGCGAGAACTTCGCGAACCGTTCCGGCTGCCAGCGCGGCATCGAGGCCGTGCGGCGCATGGCCGGCGCGCCGGTGCGGGACGAGGCCGATGCCCCGCCGAGGCCGGCGGCTCCGCGCCGGCGTCCCTCGTCACAGTCGGCGCCGGCCCATCCCGGCAAGGAGCCGACGGCCACGCCGGCGAAGCGGCCGAGGCGTCCCGCGGCCTAGGTGTACTGACCACGGAGGTGTGCGACGCGGCTGATCGGTGGCTTGCCTTCGAGTGAGCCGTGTGGTCGGTGTCGGTTATACCAGCGTGTCCAGCCGGCGAGCGCGCGGGTTCTGTGGTGTGAGCTGGGATAGGCGTAGCGGT
>DASSEV010000046.1:0-3024 GCA_035695105.1 Gaiellales bacterium | reverse complement strand
AGGAGCTCCGCCTCCGGAGTCACAGCGACGACGTCGAGGTCCTCGGTCAGCCCCACGACGCCCGGGCGCGCGTCGCCCGGTCGGTGAGGTGATCCCGCGAGCAGAACCGCGGAACGGATGCCGTGGGCGATGTGCGGGCCGAGCCGGGCCAGCAGCGCGGTCTCGGACGGCGAGAAGCCGAGCTCTGTGTCTTCTCGATGCAGGCACAGATAACCCCAGCAGTGCCCGTCGACCATCAGGGCGGCGCGCAGCTCGTCGCCCAGACCGAGCGGTCGCATGATCTTCCGGTAGCGGAGGCTGGCCCACCGATCCGCCCGCGTCGCGGTGTCCAGGGACGCGACCGGGCTGGGCGCCCGGGTCAGCGCGGAGAACCGGTTGACGTCGGTGTCCCTGAACTCGTTGTCCAGGAACTGGGCACTCGCCGTGTCGAGCGGAACCTCGGCGTAGGCGCCGGTGAACAGCAGGGTTCCGGGGTCGGCGGTCGCGAAGAACGCGGCGTCCACCGGCATCAGCCGGCGCAGGGACCGGAGCACCTCGCGCTGCAGGGCTGCGACGTCGAGGCCGGCGGAGCAGGCGCGCACCAGCGAGCGTTCCGCCTGCTGCGCGGCGTCGCGGCTGGCCATGCCGGCAGTGTTCTCCCCGGTGGGGCCCCGCGGGGATCCCAACCGGATGGGATGGCTCGGCCCCCGTCCGCCGCCCAGGCTGCCGCCATGACGATCCAGCACACGGCTCCGGCCGTTCTCGTGAACACCGACAACAAGCGCCTGGTCGACGCCTTCATCCAGGAGCTCTTTACCGCAGGCGATCTCACCGCGGTCGATCGCTACCTGGCGCCCGCCTTCGTCAACCACGACCTGCCCTTCCCCGGCGCGCCGAGGGGCCCCGAGGGGATGCGCCGTGCGGCGGAGGCATTCCGCGCCGCGTGTCCGGCCTGGCACAGCGACCTCGAGCAGCTCGTCGAGGAGGGCGACGTCGTCGTGGAGCGGTTCACCGCGCGCGGGACCCATCAGGGTCAGCTGATGGGGGTCCCGGGCGCCGGGCAACCGCTCGAGATGAAGGGGATCAACATCTTCCGCGTCGAGGGCGGCCGCATCGTCGAGCGGTGGGGCCGGCTCGACGAGAAGGGGCTCGCCGAACAACTCGGCGATCACGGCTGAACCCCGCCCGGAAACCACCGACGGCGGTGTCCCCGACCGGGGACACCGCCGTCAGGCGTGGGCCGTGATTACGCGCTCGGGGTGTACGGGGCGCCGAGCGGGTCGACCGTCGGGTACTCGTCGACGTGCTCGGCGAGCCGCTCGAGGGCCCAGTCGCCGTCGCCGAGGGCGTGGTCGATCGCGGTCAGCCGGCTGGTGTAGTGGCCGACCTTGTACTCGGCGGTCATGCCGATGCCGCCGTGGAGCTGGATGGCGTCCTTGCCCACGTGCCGGCCGGCCCGGCTGGTCTGCAGCCGCGCCCGGTCGGCGGCCAGGACGACGTCGCCGCCGGCCTCGACCACCATCGCCGCCCACAGCGCGATGCTGCGTGCCAGCTCCAGCGACACGTACATGTCCGCCGCGCGGAAGTTCAGCGCCTGGAACTTGCTGAGCGTGACGCCGAACTGCTTGCGGGTGGTCAGGTACTCGGTGGTCATCCGCAGCGCGGCGTCCATGGCGCCCACGGCCTCGGCGCTGTAGGCGATCCGCGCGACGGCCAGCGCCCGCTCGACGTCGGCGGTGCGGTCCGAGCCGCCCTCGCCGAGCAGCTCGGCGGGGGTGTTGTCGAACTCGACCTTGGCCGCCCGGCCGCCGTCGTGGGTCCGGTAGCCGCTGCGCGTCAGCCCGGCGGCGTTCCCGCGGACGACGAAGAGCTGAGTGGCACCGCCCACCTCGGCGGATACGACCAGCACGTCGGCGCGGGCGCCGTTGAGCACGGGCTCCTTGACGCCGGTGAGCCGCCAGCTGTCGCCCTCGGTGGTGGCCTGCACCGCGTGCGCCTGCGCGCTCCACCGGGAGCTGAGCTCCTGGTGGGCGAAGGCGGGCACCAGCGCGCCCTCGGCGAGGCCGCCGAGCAGCTCGCGCCGCTGGGCCTCGGTGCCGACGGCGTCGATCACGCCACCGGCGAGGACGACGGCCTCCACGAACGGCTCGGGTGCGAGCACCCTGCCGATCTCCTCGGCCACGATCGCGACCTCGATCGGGCCGGCGCCGCTGCCGCCGAACTCCTCGGCGAAGGGCAGCCCCAGCACGCCCATCTCGGCCAGCCGGCCCCACGTGCCCTCGTCGAAGCCGGGGTCCTTGGCGACGACCGCGCGTCGCTGGTCACCGCCGTAGGCCCGCTGGAGCAGGCCGCTCACCGCCTCGCGGAGGGCGTTCTGCTCGTCGTCGTAGTTGAAGTCCACTGCTACCTCAGCCCCAGGATCGTGCCGGCGATGATGGTGCGCTGCACCTCGTTCGAGCCTCCGTAGATGGAGACCTTGCGGTAGTTCAGGTACTCGGGTGCGGCCACCCGGGCCCACTCCGGAACCTCGGAGCCGTCGTCGGCGAAGGAGGCCAGCGACAGCGGGCCGGCGATGTCGACCAGCAGCTCGGTCGCCGCCTGCTGCAGCTCCGAGCCGCGCAGCTTGAGCACCGACGACGCCGGGTGCGGGCGCCCGTCCGCGGAGTGGGCGACCACCCGCAGCGCGGTGAGCTCCAGCGCCACGAGCTCGTTCTCGACCTCGGCGATGCGTGCGGCCATGCGCGGGTCCTCGATCAGCGGCCGCCCGCCGGCCGTGATCTCGCGCGCCCGCTCCTTGGCCTCCGCCAGCATCCGCTTGGTGAAGCCGACGCGGGCGATGCCGACCCGCTCGTTGCCGAGCAGGAACTTGGCTTCGTCCCAGCCGCGGTTCTCCTCGCCGATCAGGTTCTCGGCCGGCACGCGGACGTCCTCGAAGAACACCTCGTTGACCTCGTGGCCGCCGTCGATCAGCTCGATCGGCCGCAGCGTGACGCCCGGGGTGTCCATCGGGAAGACCAGCATCGAGATGCCGCGCTGCTTCTTCTC
>DASSEV010000045.1:0-8715 GCA_035695105.1 Gaiellales bacterium | reverse complement strand
CGGCTGGGCGTACGCCCGGCGCAGCACCGCTGCCGTGAACGCCTGTGGCGTCTGCACGGCCACCAGCTGCGACCGCTCGGGGGTCTCGGCCACACGGCCGCCCTCGACCCGCTTGATTGTGTCGGTCACCGCCACGCCCGGCACCGCGCCCTCGGCGTCGCCGAGAGCCGCCAGCACAGCGGATACGAGGTCGGCCGACGCGAACGGCCGCGCCGCGTCGTGGACCAGGATCAGGTCGGCGCCGTCAGGCACCTCGGCCAGCCCGGCGGCGACGGACTGTGCGCGGGTCGCACCCCCCGTCACCGCAGCGGTCACCTTCCCGGCGGCAAGGTCGTCCGCCAGCAGCGATGCCGGCTCCTCCCAGCCCTCGGGCACGACCAGCACGACGCCGTCGATGGCCGGGTGCTCCTCGAGCAGCTCCACCGAGTACGCGAGCAGCACCCTGCCGCCGAGCGCCACGAACGCCTTCGGCCGGTCGGCGCCGAGCCTGGCACCGTCTCCCGCGCCGACGACGATGGCCCACGCCGAGAGCAGATCGGGCACCGGCTCAGCCGCCGTCGTCGGCGATCTTCGTGAAGATGATCTTCCCCGACGGCTGCTGCAGCACCGATGTCACCTGCACTCCGAGCGTCTGGCCGATCCGCTCGCGTGCGCGCTCCACCACCACCATCGTGCCGTCGTCGAGGTAGCCGACGCCCTGGTTCTGCTCCTTGCCCTCCTTGATCAGGAGCACGTCCAGCCGCTCGCCGGGCAGCACCGCCGGCTTGAGGGCGTTGGCGAGGTCGTTGACGTTCAGCACCTGCACGTCCTGGATCTGCGCCAGCCGGTTCAGGTTGAAGTCGGTCGTCAGGATCGGCATCCCGCGCTCCTTGGCCAGCTTCAGCAGCTTCGCGTCGACATCCGGCACCTGCGGGAAGTCGACGTCCGGGGTGGCGACGCTGACGTCGCTGCGGAGGTCCTGCACCACCTGCAGGCCGCGCCGGCCGCGGGCACGCTTGAGCGGGTCGGCGGAATCGGCCACCTGCTGCAGCTCCTTGAGGACGAACTCCGGCACCACCAGCTCACCGCCGAGAAAGCCGGTGCGAACGATGTCGGCGATGCGGCCGTCGATGATCGCGCTGGTGTCGACCAGCGTCGAGCTGCCGTTGGAGCCGCGCTCGCCGTCCGCGTCCCCGAGCGAGTGGACGCCCACCAGGCGCAGGATGCCGCGGTGTTTCCTGGCCGCCGTGAACGCGAACAGGTAGCCGAGCACGAGCACCATCGGCAGGAGCACCCAGTTGCCGATGTATGGCAGCGCGTGCACCGGGAGGTACAGCAGTGCTGACACGAGCAGCCCGACCAGCAGCCCGATGGCGCCGACCGTCAGCTCGCCGGCGCTGCGCGATTGCGTTGCCCGTTCAATTCTCTTGAACCCGCGCGCGAGTCCCTTCCCGACGAGCCCGCCGACCATCCAGCCGACGGCGAACGCGAGGAAGACGATGATGCCGAACGTGGCGTACGCGTAAGAAGACGAATCGAAACGGTTGACCAGATCAAGAGAACGGCCAGCGTATACGGCACCAAGCGCACTCAAGAGAGACAGGACGATTCGTGAGACGAGAATCATCGCCTGCTCCTCCTCAGGAGGCGGTCATGTGATCCGGTCGCCGGCTGGGCCCGGGGGCCTCCTGCGCCGAACCTGGATTAGAAGCGCGTCTAGGCGCGGGCCTTGCGGGCCGCGCCGATCTCCTCCAGCACCTCCTCGAGATACTCGCGCGCCTCCTCCTCCTCCATCCCCTTGGCGTACATCAGCTCCGAGGCGAGGATGCGCTTTGCCTTCGAGAACATCTGCTTCTCGCCCGTGGAGAGGCCCTTCTCCTGGTCGCGCTGCGCCAGGTTGCGGACGACCTCCGCGAGCTCGAAGATGTCCCCCGTCTTCATCTTGTCCCGGTTGTGCTTGAACCGGCGGTTCCAGTTCTTCGGCATCTTGGTGCCGTCCCCGCCCAGCACGCCGAGCACCTCGTCGACCGTCTCCTCGCCGATCACCTTGCGCAGACCGGCCCGGTCCGCGCTGTCGGACGGGATCATCACGGTCATATCGTTGTGGATGATCTGGATGGTCAGGTATTCGCGTCCGTCACGCTCTTCCTTCTTCACGATCGTGCCCGCGCCGTGGTGCGGGTACACGACCTTGTCCCCAACTTCATACACGTGACGTCTGACCTCCTCCGCCGTGGGACCGGCAGTTTTTGTACCCCGAGAGGGGTAAATGATATCAGACCAGGACGCTCAGAGGCGAGTCCGGGCGAGCATGCGGAACCGCCCGCAACAACCGCTGCTCCTAACGTTTTGAACGTCATAAATCCATTAGCATCGGTTGACCTAACGCTGACCGTCCGTTCCAAGCGTTAGCATGCACCTGATGCTCGCGCTCGATCTCTGTGACCCGGCCGCCGAGAGCGCTCTCGCGCACCAGCCCACCGCCCGGCGCTGGCTTCGCGCCCACGGCGTGCACGGCGAGCTCAGCGACGAGGGGCTGGCCGACCTGCGGGGGCTGCGCGACGCGATCGAGGCGCTGCTGCGCGCCGCGGCCGGCCGCACCACCCCTCCGGCGAGCGCGCTCGACGACCTGAACGCCCACAGCGCTGCGGCCGCCGCGTCGCTCCAGCTCAACTGGCCGCCCGGCGGGGTGCCACGCATGTGGCTGAGCACCCCCGGCGGCACGGACGCCTCCGTGCTCGGTGCGGCCGCGCGGTCGGCGATCGAACTGCTCTCGAGCCGTGACCGCGACCGGCTGCGGGTGTGCGGGGCGCACGGCTGCGAGCGGCTGTTCCTCGCCGGGGGGCGGCGGCGCTGGTGCTCACCCGCGTGCGGCAACCGCGTCCGCGTCGCCCGGCACGCGGCCCGCTACAGGTTGAGGTAGCGGTCGACCAGGTTCTGCTCCTGCAGGCGGCGGAGCCCCTCCCTGATCTCGCGCGCGCGGACGGAGCCCACGCCGTCCACCTCCTCCAGCTCCTCGACCGAGGCGCGCACGAACGCCTCAAGGCCGTTGAAGTAGCCCACCACGTGGTCGACGACGTGCTCGGGCAGGCGCGGGATCTTCGAGAGCACGCGGTAACCGCGGGGCGCTACGGCGTAGTCCATCGGGTTGACGGTGCGCGGGTACCCGAGCGCGGCGGCCAGCTCGTCGAACTCGAGCAGCTGCTGGTCGGGCAGGGAGGCGAGGTGCGCCAGCACGCGGTCGGCACCGCCCGTGGCCTCGAAGATCTCGTAATCGCGGATCAGCGCCAGCTTGTCGGCGGGCACCCACTCCGTCATCTCGTTCAGCTGGATCTTGATCAGGCGCCCCTCCACGCCCAGCTCGACGACGTTGCGCTCGATCTCGTCCACCATGCGCGTGGTCATCTCCGCCCGCTGCACCGCCGTCAGCACGTCGTCAAGCATGACGGCGCTCTGGAACTCGAGGGCGGTCAGGCGCGTGGAGATCTGCTCGAGCCTGGAGCGGTACGTGTCGAGCGTCGTCAGCGCCTGGTTGGTCTTGGCCAGAACCGCGGGGATCTCCTCCAGCTGGTAGCGGGAGTCGCCGACGTACACCGTGACCACGTCGCGCTGCTGGCTGATCGAGACGGCCAGCGCGCCGGTCTGCTTCGCGACGCGCTCGGCGGTGCGGTGGCGGGTGCCCGTCTCGGCCGAGGGGATCGTGGGATCGGGCATCAGCTGGACGTTCGCGTACACGATCCGGGTCGCGTTCGAGTTGAGGATGATCGCGCCGTCCATCTTGGCCAGCTCGTACAGCAGGTAGGGCGAGAAGGCCTGGTCGAGGCGGATGCCGCCCGAGAACAGGAACGACAGCTCGGCCGGCTCGCCGATCACGATCAGCGCGCCCTCGCTGCCGCGCAGGATGTCGTTGATGCCCTGCCGCATGGTCGTGCCCGGGGCGATCCGCCCGAGCGCGTCCATCAGCTTGGGGTCCTGCCGGGGGTCGGACACCACGTCGCTCACGCGAATGCCTCCTGGATCGCCTGCTGCACGGTGGCGGCCGTACGGACGGCAACGCCTGCGACGGAAACGGTACCAGGCGGAGCGAGCGCCTCGCGCGAGCCCAGCTTGGCCGCCTCCTGCAAGCGGCGCTCGGATTGGCCCACCACACGCACGCCACCGGTGAGCCCGATCTCGCCGAAGCAGGCCAGGCCGTCCCGTGCGGGCGCGCCGCGGTGGGCGGAGACGATCGCCATCGCCACGGCCAGGTCGGCCGCCGGCTCGTCGACGCGCACGCCGCCGGCCACGTTGACGAAGATGTCGCTGGCGCCCAGCGCGACCCCGGCGTGGCGCCCGAGCACCGCGACGATCATCGAGAGCCGGTTGCGATCGATGCCGGTGGCGGCCCGGCGCGGCATCGCCAGGTCGCTGGGCGCGACCAGCGCCTGCACCTCGAGCAGGATCGGCCGGCTGCCCTCGATCGCCGGGAGCAGCACCGATCCCGGCCCGGCCGGGCCGTCGCAGGCGAACGACGCCGAGGGATCCGACACCGGCTCGAGGCCACGGTCGGTCATCTCGAAGATGCCGATCTCGTTGGTCGAGCCGAAGCGGTTCTTGACGGCGCGGAGCACCCGCAGGAAGCGGTAGCGGTCACCCTCGAGCTGGAGGACGGCATCGACCAGGTGCTCGAGCACGCGCGGGCCCGCGACGGCGCCCTCCTTGGTGACGTGGCCGACCAGCACGATGGTGACGCCGTGGCCCTTGGCGACGCGGAGCAGGCGGTCGGCGGCCTCGCGCACCTGGGCAACGCTGCCGGCCGCGGAGGAGAGCTCGGCGGAGCAGAGGGTCTGCACGGAGTCGATCACGCACACCTCCGGCCGGACGGCGGCGATCGTCTCGCACACGGTCTCGAGCTCCGTCTCGGCCAGGATGGCGATGTGGTCGACGGCTCCTATGCGCTCGGCCCGCATGCGCACCTGCGCCGGGGACTCCTCGCCCGAGACGAGCAGCGTCGAGCGGCCGGCGGCGCCGATCGCGCCCAGCGCCTGCAGGAGCAGCGAGCTCTTGCCGACGCCGGGCTCGCCGCCGACCAGCACCAGCGAGCCGGAGACCAGGCCACCGCCCAGCACCCGGTCGAACTCGGCGCTCCCGGTCGAGATGCGCCGCGCGGCGTCGGGCTCGACCTCGGCCAGCAGGCGCGGCTCGCGGCGGGCGGGGCGTTTGCCGCCGTTCGTCGAGGGGCGCTCCCGCAGCTCCTCGACCAGCGTGTTCCACTCGCCGCACCCGGAGCAGCGGCCGAGCCAGCGGGGGCTCTCGAAGCCGCAGGAGGTGCAGGTGAAGGCGGTCAGTGTGCGTGCCATCGGGGCCCACTAGTGTGGCAGCGGCCGCGGATGGCGCCGGCGCCGCCGCTATTCCGTCGAGACGCCCTGATCCGCCTGCATCCCAACAGGCACGACGGCGCGGAAGCACCAGCGCGCGTCGCGGCGCAGACGGGCCGTCTCGGCCGCCGTGGCGAGCTGGCCCGAGCTGTGCAGCTCCCGCTCGTACGCTTCGAGCAGGTATGCGATGTCCGCCTCCCCGGCCGCGTCCAGGGGCACCAGCGACACCCGCGCGGCCTCGGCGAACCGGCGCCGGATCGCCGCCTCGTCAAGGCCGCGCTCCGGCTCGTGGCGGACGTACACCACGCCCCCGGTCATGCCCGCGAACGCCCATGGGCCGACGTCGCCGAGCACGACCGCCCGACCGGCGGTCATGTACTCGAATGCGAAGCCCTTGATCTGCGCCGCGGCCGCTGACGGCCGCGAGCGGACTGGCCATCGCGGCTCGCCCCCGATCACCAGGTCGGCGCCCGACAGGCGGATGCCGGCGCGCGCATCGGCCTCCCCCTGCACGATCAGCAACCCGTCCTGGGCGCCGTAGGCGAAGCCCTTGCCGACGTGGCCGCCCCGGAGCACGCCGTCCGCATCCGGAGCCTTCAGCACGACCACCCGGGCGCCCGAGGCGCTCTTGGCGGTGCCGTCCTGCGCGCCCCCACGCACCCGCACCGACAGGCCCGCAGGTGCGAACGCCGCAAGGCCGGAGCCCGCCACGCTTCCAGTGGCGACGTCCACCTCGGCCGCCCGGGCGTCGAAGCCGGGCTCGAGCACCGTCTGGGCGAACGCGGTGAGCAGCGCCCGGTCGCTGCCGGATGCCACCGCGGGCAGGTGCACGACCTGCTCCCGAGCGGCGCGCAGCCTTCCGGCCAGCGCATGCGTGAGCGCCGGACGGCGGCAGCCGGGGCGCTTCGGCGGCGCCGGCCTGGCCGGGTCGAGCATCGGCGCCAGGTCGATGCGATCGCGCCCGCGCGACTGCACCAGCAGGTCGCTCCTGCCTACCAGCTCCTGCGCCGACGCGGCGCCGAGCGACCCAACGAGGTCACGCAGCTCCGTCGCGGTCTGGTCGAAGAAGCGCCACAGCCTGGTGACGCCGTCCGCTGGATCGACGGCGGTGAACCGCTTCAGGCCGCGTGCGGCGGCTTCCGCCGCGTCCTCGATCTGGGTTGCGATGCCGACGTGGCAGGTATCCGCCTGGCAGGCACGGCAGACCGTGCACCCGAGCGCGACCATCGACATCGTGCCGAAGCCGGTGCGGTTGGCGCCGAGCAGCATCAGCTTCGCCACGTCTGCGGCCGTGCGGACGCCCCCATCGGCCCAGAGCTCGACGCCCTCGCGAAGGCCGGCCTCGGACAGTGCCCGGTGCGCCAGCACGACGCCCAGGTCGCTGGGGAGGCCGGCGTGGCGGAGGGCGTGGCGTCTGGCGGCGCCCGTGCCTCCGTCGTAGCCCGACAGCGTGATCACGTCGGCGCCGGCCTTGGCGATGCCGACGGCGATCGTCCCGATGCCGCTGACCACCGGCACCTTCACGCCCACCCGGACGTCGGGGTTGCCGGCCCGCAGCTCCTCGACGATCTGGGCGAGATCCTCGATCGAGTAGAGGTCGTGGTTGTTGGACGGCGAGATCAGGTCGACGCCCGGGGAGGCGGAGCGGGCGGCGGCGACGCGGGCGGTGACCTTGCTGCCCGGTAGATGGCCGCCCTCCCCTGGCTTCGCACCCTGGCCGATCTTGATCTCGATCATCCGGCACGACGCCAGCATCCGCGCGTTGACGCCGAAGCGGCCGCTCGCGACCTGCTGCGCGCGGTTGCGCGGGCTCCAGCCGATCAGCTCGGGCAGCTCGCCGCCCTCGCCGTTCATGGCGATGATGTCGAGGCGGGTGGCGGCGGCGAGGTAGGCGCGGAACGCAGCCTCGCCCTGTGAGCCGAACGACATCGCGCTGATCACGAACGGGAGCGCGTGCTCGCCGACGCTGAGGTCGACGGCCTCCGGGCTCCGCGCGGGGCGCGTGCGGAGGTCGAGCAGGTGGCGGAGGGCGACAGGGTGGTCGCGCTCGACGGCTGCCGCCTGCGCGGCGAAGGCGGCGTAGGCGCCGCTGCCGTCGGCGACGGCACCGGCCGCCCTCCACAGCTTCGGGGCGATGCGGAACACCTGCCGCGGCCGGCCATCGGCGATGGGCGGGCGCTGCGGAGCCGCACCCGGCAGCAGCGCCGGGCAGGGAAACTCGCGCGCGACGTCGGGGTGCAGGCCGATGGAGGCGAACGCGGGGCCATAGCCCGCCAGCTCGTGGGTGCCCATGGTGGAGAGCACCTTCTCGAGGCCCTTCTCGAGCGCGGCCCGCAGGCGCCGCCACCGGGCGCGTCCGGCGAGCGACCAGAGCGCGTACGGCTCGACGGCGACGGCGCCGGTGCCCAGCGCGAGCGCGATGTCGTGCAGGTTGCGCAGGCCGCCGGCGGCGAGCGCGACGGACGCCCGGCGGTGCAGCCGGCGATCGCGCAGGCGGCGGGTGACGATCGCCAGGGCGAGGTGCGGGTCGAGCTCGCCGCCGAGGCGGTCGTCGAGCAACAGCAGGTCCGCGCCGCCGAGCACGGCCGCCTCCGCGGCGTCGGCGACGTCGTGCTCGAGCGGAAGCCGCTGCCACGGCATGCCGGCGGACGAAGGAAGCAGCGGTGAGTCGAGCTGCCACATGGCGGCCGGCCCGCCCGGCATGGGCCGCCGTCCGGCCAGCACACGCAGCGAGAACTGCTCGCGCTCGCGGTCGCGGTCGATCGCCGGGTTGGTGACGACGGCGACCTCCTCCTTGAAGTGGTCGGACACGGTGGCCCCGTCCTCGAGCACCGCGAGCGGCCCGTCATAGCCGAGCGAGCCGATCGGCTCCTCGCCGGAATCGGCCATGGCCTCGACGATGGCCAGATCGTCGCGGGTGAAGCCGTGGGCCGCGGGCTCGATCCGCTCGAAGGCTGGACTGCCGGCCGGCGGGCGGACGAACCGCGAGCACCCAGCCGCGCCGGCCAGGGAGGTCGAGAGGGAGGGTTGACGAGCGCTCCCCGGCCGGCGCAGATCGATCAGCACCCGCTCACCGGGGGCGAGCGGTGTGGGCTCGTCGTCGAGCTCGCTGACGTTGAGGACGCCCGGCTCCGACGACAGCCACAGCTCGCCCGGCGTGCGCATCCGCCAGAGCGGGCGCAGGCCGAGACGGTCGACGGCGGCGCACAGCGTGTTGCCGCTTCGAGCCAGCAGGGCGGCCGGCCCCTGGGCGACCGGCCCGATCAGCGCCCGGTGGTACCGGTCGAGCTGCGTGGCCGTGCGCACGGGCGGAAGCAGCATCGCGAGCACCTCGGCCAGGGTCAGGCCGCGGTCGAGCAGGAGCGCGACGAGCAGGTCG
>DASSEV010000044.1:0-6842 GCA_035695105.1 Gaiellales bacterium | reverse complement strand
CTTCTTTGCGTCGGCCTCGTCCTTTTTCAGCTGCGCCTGGCGGGTGGCGATCTCGTGCTCGGCGGTGGTGACCGCATCGAGCAGCTGCTTCTCGGACTTCGCCGCTCGCTGCACGTACTCCACGCGGTTGACCAGGTCGGTGAACGACCCGGAGCTGAGCACGTAGGCGGCGGGATCCTCGCTGCCGTTGCCCTTGTAGGCACCGACGAGGAACTCTGCGAGCTGCTGCCGGGCGACCTTCAGGTTGTGGCGCGCGATGGTCAGCCGAATCGTGTTCTGGTTGATCTGTGCGCGCACGTCTGAGAGGTGCTGGCGGGCGCCGTCGTAGGCATTGATGGACGCCTCGAGCTTGGCGTCGAACGCGTTCAGCTCCTGCTCGATCTGCTGGATCTGCGCCCGCGTCTGGCTGATGCGATCTGCCTGTGCAGGCCCTGCCAGCGCGGCGACGGCGAATGCCGTGACCGTCGCCAGGATGCCGGTTCGGCGCGCCCACGTGCCCGTGCGGGTGCGCCGATGGTGTCCGGTCAGCATCGGCATGAGCGGGCACTCTACCAGCCTGAACCGACCGCAACGGCGGGCTATGCAGATATTTACGTGCATCTAACAGTCGGGATCGTTCGCCGGTTGACACATTCGGCCCGGAGCGAAGCCGCTGCAAACCGGCGAGTTGGATGCGGCGTTGACACTGTGGGTGGTTGTGGGGTATTGTGGGGAGAAATGGGAGATCACCCCTGTGCTGCTCGGCGAATACGCGCAACGACTTGATGCAAAGAACCGCCTCACCCTCCCGGCAAAGCTGCGGTCGTACTTCGCAGAGGGCGTGGTGGTCACCAAGGGCTTCGATGGATGCCTGCTTGTGTTCCCCCGCGGCAGCTGGAACTCCTTCGTCGAGGCGCGGCTCGAGCGCCTCGATCCGTTCAGCAAGGAGTCGCGCCGGCTCAGCCGCTGGTTCTACGCGGGCGCGAACGAGTGCGAGCTCGACGGCCAGGGCCGCATCATGCTGACCCAGCCGCTGCTCCAGCACGGGAAGGTGGACAAGGACGTCATCGTCGCCGGAGCGCGCGACTACCTCGAGGTGTGGGACGCCGAGGCGTGGTCGCGCGTGCAGGCAGAATCCGAGGGGAGCGTGGAGGATGTTGCCGAACGTCTCTCACAGCCGTAGCGCCGCCATGGATCATGTCCCCGTCCTCGCCTCGGAGGTCGCCGAGCTGCTCGATCTGCAGCCCGGTGACACCGTGGTCGACGGCACCTTCGGCGCCGGCGGGCACGCTGCCCAGCTCGAGCCGTACCTGCACGGCCAGGGCTGCTACATCGCGATCGATCGCGACCCCGAGGCCGAGCGGTACTTCAAGTCGTTTTCGTCACAGGCAACGGCGGACACGCGGTTCATCTGCGGCAACTTCGCCCTCGTCCTCCGCAACCTGGTGGCGACTGGTCTGCAGGCGAATGCGCTGCTGCTCGACCTCGGCATCTCGTCGATGCAGGTCGACCGGCCGGAGCGTGGGTTCAGCTATGCCGCCGACGCGCCGCTCGACATGCGCATGGATCCCCATGCCGACCTGACTGCCGCAGAGATCGTGAACGACTGGGACGAGCGCGAGATCACCCAGGTGCTTCGCGAATACGGCGAGGAGCGGTTCTCCCGGCAGATCGCGCGGGCCATCATCCGGCGCCGCGCGCGCGAGCCGTTCACGCGCACCGGCGATCTGGTCGACGTCATCAAGTCGGCCATCCCGACGCCCAGCCGGTTCGGCCAGGGCCACCCGGCGAAGCGATCGTTCCAGGCGCTGCGGATCGCCGTCAACGACGAGCTCGAGTCGCTGCGCGAGGGGCTCGACCTGGCGCTGGAGCTGCTGGCGCCGGGCGGCCGCCTCGCGGTGATCAGCTTTCACTCGCTCGAGGACCGGATCGTGAAGCGGTTCATCCGCGACGGCGCCCGCGGCTGCACCTGCCCGCCGGACTTCCCCGTCTGCGTCTGCGGACACGAGCCACTGCTGCGGCCGTTGACGACGCGGGCGGTGGTTCCGAGCGTCGACGAGCGCTGCGTGAACCCGCGCTCCGCCTCGGCCAAGCTGCGCGCCGCGGAGCGGACCTCCGCCTGATGAGCCTCGCCGCTCCAGCACCGAGCCGCCCGGCCCGGCCGCGGCGCACGGAGCCGAAGCCGGCTGCCGCACCGGGCCGATCCGGCACACGGGCCACGCTCGCGCGTCCGCGAGCGGGACGCTCCCCGGTTGGGGCCGGCGTCATCTGGGTGCTCGTCATCGCAACCCTGCTGGGAGGCGTGGTGGCCGTCAACGTGGCGGCGCTGCGCAACTCGATCGAGGCCGGGCGGCTGTCCGGCCAGGTCGCGGGCCTCCGCGCCGAGAACCAGTCGCTGCAGTCCCGCGTCGCCGAGATGTCCGGGATCGGGCGCATCAGCTCGCTTGCGAAGCAGCTCGGCATGGTGCCTGCGCAGCCCGTCAAGGGCGACTACCTGCGGCTGCATCCCGAAACCCACCGGCCGACCCCGGCCCATCCCCGCGTCGGGGTGCCCAAGGGCCCGGCGTGGCGCCAGCCGGCTCACCAAAGGACGCCGTGACCAAGCAGGCGACGCAGCGGCTGCGGCTGATCGTCACGCTCTTCGCACTCGCCTTCGCCATGGTCGTCGGGCGCGCGATCTACATCCAGGTGCTCCAGGCCGACGCGCTCGCGGCGCGGGCACACGGGCAGCAGAGCAGCACCGTCGTCATCCACACCGCCCGCGGCGAGATCAGGGACCGTGACGGCAACGTGCTGGCCGAGGACGTCCCCGCAAGGGATCTGTGGGCGCACCCGAAGCTGGTCGTCGACCCGGCCCAGACGGCGTCCTACATCGCGCAGAAGCTCGGCTACAGCCTCAAGCACAAGAAGAAGCTCGCGCGCGAGGTGAAGCGGCTCACCGCCCTCCTGACCGTGCCGGGCGTGACCAGCGACCTGGCACAGGTGCGGGTGCTCCGCCAGATCGACCCGACCGTCGCAAACGAGATCATGGCCGACCATCCGCCCGGGCTGTTCCTGACCGACTCCATCGCCCGGGCGTACCCCGCGAACACCGCGGCCGCCCAGCTGCTCGGCTTCGTCGACGAAAACGACTCCGGCGCAGATGGCGCCGGCATCGAGCAGCAGTACAACAGCGTGCTCACCGGACGCAGCGGGAAGAAGCTCGAGATCCGAGGGCCCGGCGGGATCGCGCTGGACGCGGTGACCGTCCGCAAGGCAGCCGCCGGGCACACGGTCACGCTGACGATCGATCGCTCGATCCAGCAGAAGGTGCAGTCGGTGCTCGACGCCACCGTGCGCAGCACGCGGGCGCACACCGCCACCGCGATCGTGCTCGACCCGCGCAGCGGCGAGATCCTGGCGATGGCCACAGCCCCCGGCTACGACAACAACACCGTCCACGACCTCAGCCAGTACCAGTTCGACCGCGACAGCCACAACATGGCGGTGGAGTACTCCTACGAGCCCGGCTCGACGTTCAAGGTGGTCACGTTCGCAGCCGCGCTGACGCAGGGCTGGCTCAAGCCGGACACGCCGTTCCACAACCTGCCCTTCCGGCTGAAGGTGGGCGACCGCATCATCCACGACGACGTGCCGCGCGGGCCGATCTCGCTGACCGCCGCGCAGATCCTCCAGCAGTCGAGCAACGTCGGCACGGTCACCATCGCCGAGATGGTGCAGAAGGACCCGCTCTACTCGTGGATCCGCAAGTGGGGCTTCGGGCGGCCGACGGGCATCGGGCTCCACGAGGCCGATCCGGCCATCCTGCCGCCGGACAGGTGGTACTCCTCGTCGATCGGCAACATCCCGATCGGCCAGGGCATCGCCGTCACGCCGCTGCAGATGGCCGCCATGTACTCCGGGATCGCCAACGGCGGCGTGATGGTGCAGCCGCACGTGATCAAGCACATCTCGGGTGAGCCGGCGCCGAAGATATCGCGCCGTCGCGTGCTCAGCCCGGCCGTCGACCACACGCTGGTGGACATGCTGAAGGGCGTGGTGGACACCGCGGCCGGCACCGGCGTGCGGGCGCAGGTGCCCGGATACACCGTGGCGGGCAAGACCGGCACCGCGCAGAAGGCGCTCGCGCACGGGCTCGGCTACTCGACGCGTAACTACGTCGCGTCGTTCGTCGGGTTCCTGCCGGCCGATGACCCCCGCGTCGAGGTGATGGTCGTGGTCGACTCACCGCGCACGAACATCTTCGGCGGCATCGTCGCCGCCCCGGCCTTCCAGCAGATCGCGAGCTTCCTGACCAAGGACCTCGCGATCCCACCCGACCGGCCGGTCCACTAACTTCCCGTTCCGGGTGGAACTCTCGAACCTGATCCCTGCGATCGGGCCGCTCGAGGTGCGAGGCAGCGCATCGGGCGACATCAGGTCGCTGACCTACGACGCCGAGGCCGTCGAGCCCGGCGCGCTCCACTTCTGCGTCCCCGGGTTCCGGGCCGACGGCCACGACTTCGCCGGCCGCGCGGCCGAGCGCGGCGCCGAGGCGCTGGTGGTTGAGCGCTTCCTCGACGTCGATCTGCCGCAGCTTCGCGTCGGGTCCTCGCGCATGGCGATGGGCCCGGCCGCCGACGCGTTCTACGGCCATCCCAGCCAGGCGCTGGACGTGGTCGGCATCACCGGGACGAACGGCAAGACGACCACGGCCTTCCTGATGTACGCGATCCTCGAGGCCGCCGGCCTCCGGCCCGGGCTGCTGGGCACGGTGGAGTCGCGGATCGGCGGCCAGGCAGCGGAGGTCAAGCGAACAACGCCCGAGAGCATCGACCTGCAGGCGCTGTTCCGCGCGATGGCCGACGCCGACGACCAGAGCTGCGCCATGGAGGTGTCGTCACACGCGCTCGAGCTGGGCCGGGTGGCGGGAACGCGGTTCGCCGCGGCGGGGTTCACCAACCTGACGCAGGACCACCTGGACTTCCACCCGACGATGGAGCACTACTACCTGGCGAAGCGGCGCCTGTTCCAGTCCGGCGACTGGCCGGCCGCCGTGAACGTCGGTGATGAGTACGGGCGCCGGCTGGCCCGCGAGGCGAGCGGGCCGGTGCTGACGTACGCCGCGCGCGACGAGGAGGCCGGCGTGCGGCCGCAGGCGCTCGAGATCGGGAACGGCGGGGCGATCGCACTGATCGCCTCCACACCGCGCGGGCCGCTGCCGCTCGACGTCAGGCTGCGCGGGGACTTCAACGTCGAGAACGTGCTCTGCGCGGTCGCGCTCTCCGAGCTGCTCGAGCTCCCGCACGACGCCGTGCGCCGGGGCATCTCCTCGATCAGCGGCGTGCCCGGGCGGTTCGAGCCGGTCGACGGCGGCCAGCCGTTCACGGTGCTGGTCGACTACGCCCACACCCCCGACTCGCTCGAGAACGTCCTGCTCGCGGCACGGCGGATCACCGATGGGTCGCTGATCGTGGTGTTCGGAGCCGGGGGCGACCGTGACCGCGGGAAGCGCCCGCTGATGGGCGCGGTGGCGCGCAGGCTGGCCGACCGGGCGATCGTCACGACCGACAACTCGCGCAGCGAGGATCCCGCGGCGATCGCCGAGGAGATCACCGGCGGCGTCGAGATGGAGGTGGAGCTCGACCGGCGGGCGGCGATCGCCCGCGCGGTTGCGTCGGCGCGGCCGGGCGACGTGGTCGTGATCGCCGGCAAGGGGCACGAGCAGGGCCAGCAGTTCGCCGACCGGACGCTTCCGTTCGACGACCGGGCGGCCGCCCGCGAGGCGCTCGAGCAGCTCGAGAGCCGCGCATGATCGAGCTCCGCACTGCGGAGATCGCCGAGCTGGCCCACGGCGAGTCGCAGGCCGATGCCATCGTCACAGGCGTCTCGATCGACTCGCGCGCCGTGCGGCCCGGCGACCTGTTCGTCGCGCTCACCGGAGCGCAGGTCGACGGCACGATGTACGCCGATCAGGCGATCGCGGCGGGCGCGGCGGCGGCGCTCGTCCGGCGCGGCGCAGAGGGGCCCGGACGGATCGCCGTCGACGACCCGCTCGAGGCGCTCGGCGTGCTTGCCCGCGAGGTGCGGCTGCGCTCGACGGCCGCCGTGGTCGGCATCACCGGTTCAACCGGCAAGACCTCGACCAAGGACATCCTGGCCACGCTCGTCGCGCCGCACGCCGCGCTGGTTTCGAGCCGGCAGAACGAGAACAACGAGCTTGGCGTGCCGCTCACCCTCAGCCGCCTGGAGGTCTCGACCAAGGTGGCCATCGTGGAGATGGCGATGCGCGGCCTCGGGCAGATCGCCTACCTGGCCGAGATCGCGCGCCCCCAGATCGGGATACTGACCGGCGTCGGTCCCGTGCACCTGGAGCTGCTGGGCACCGTCGAGAACGTCGCCGCGGCGAAGGCCGAGATGCTCGCGGCGCTGCCGGCGGACGGTGTGGCCGTCGTCCCGCAGGGCGAGCCGCTGCTCGATCCGCACCTCCCCGGCTTGGCCGCCCGCGTCGTCACGTTCGGTGCGGCGGACGGGGCGGATGTACGGCTCGCGGAATTCCGGCCTGACGAGGCGGGCGGCGAGGCGGAGATCCGCATCGGCTCTCGAACCTTGCACGTGCCCGTGAGCTTCACCGGACCCCACAACGCCGTCAACCTGACCGCTGCGCTGGCTGCGTACGACGCGCTGGGACTGCCGCTCGACGCGGTCGGCGGCGAGCGGCTCGAGGTCGAGTTCTCCCGCTGGCGTGGCGAGGAGATCCCGCTCCCCGGCGGTGGGCTGCTGATCGCCGACTGCTACAACGCCAACCCCACATCGATGCGGGCTGCGCTCGAGCATCTCAGCGCCGTGGCCCGGGGACGCCGGCGCGTCGCGGTGCTGGGGGA
>DASSEV010000043.1:0-141120 GCA_035695105.1 Gaiellales bacterium | reverse complement strand
GAGGTAGTCGCGCACCCGGCGGCTCACCTCGGAGGCCACCCTCGGGATGCTGGCCCCCCAGTCGGTGACCAGATGCAGCTCGAGGCCGACCGCATCGCCGTCGGAGACCACCCGCACGCCCTTCGGCGCACGCTCGGGGTCGACGGTGCCTCGCTCGCCGCCGGCGATCGCGTACACACCCGGCACCTCGACCGCGGCAGCCGCCGCATAGGTGGCGATCACGGCGTGGCTGATGTGCGCGCTGGCCGCAGCCGAATGCACCGATTCGGGCTGCAGCTCGCGGGGCGTCTCCATGGGCGGATCTTACGCCGCACCACGTTGACACTTGACAGACGCTCTTATGATGTCATAATGACGTCATGGACATGTCAGGACACATCGAGGCGCTGCGGGCCGACCTGGCTTCGGCGGCGTCGATCGCGGACGAGCAGGGCCAGCGCATCGCCGACCAGCTGGGGCGGGCGCTCGAGCCGGCCCTGCGCCTGCGGCTGCTCGACATCCTCGCCGAGGCGGCGCTGGAGCTGGACGACCAGCTGCCCGGCCACGTCGAGGTGCGGTTGTCGGGCCGGGACATCGGCCTGCACTACACCGAGCACGCACCGGAGCCGCAGCCCCAGGCGGTGGACGACGAGCAGGCAGCCGCACGGATCACGCTGCGGCTGCCGGAGAGCCTGAAGACACGAGCCGAAGCCGCCGCGAACGGCGAGGGCATCTCGCTCAACACCTGGCTTGTGCGGGCGACCGCGCGCGCCCTGGAGCGGGGCGGCCGCCGCGGCGGCGGGTTCGGGCAGCGGCTGACCGGCTACACGACGAGCTGACCACAGGGGGAACCATGGAGCCACGACACGACACCGCACTTCCGGCCAGCGCAGCAGCGATGCTGACGCCCTGGACGCAGCCGACGGCGGGGCCGACGCGACCGACGCGGCACACGCGGCACGAGATCACGACACTGCGACGGACCGGGTTCGCCCGGTCGTGAGGAGCAGCGGATGAGCACCCATCAGACACCACAGCCGCCGCGCCTGCGGCTCGATCTCCCCGCAGGCCGGATCGAGATCACGACCTGGGACGAGCCGCTGACAACGGTGGCGGTCGAGCCGATGAACGACGACCAGGCATCGATCGATGCCGCGGCCGCCGTGCGCGAGGAGCTCCGCGACTCGGGAGGCCGGCAGGAGGTGATCGTCGAGGCGCCCGGCAAGCGGTCGTTCCTCAGCTTCCGACGGGAGCCGGAGATCCGCTACACGATCCAGGCGCCGCACGGCTCCGAGATCGTCTGCAAGACCGCGGCTGCCGACGTGAGCGCGCTCGGCAGACTCGGCCCGGCCGACCTCGGCACCGTGTCGGGCGACGTCACCCTGGGCGACGTCGGGGGGGACGCGACGTTGAAGACCGTGAGCGGCGATGTCGAGACCGGGCGGATCACCGGCTCGCTGGAGTGCTCGACCGTCTCGGGCGATCTCGACGCGGGGCCGGTGGATGGCGATGCGACGACCAAGAGCGTCTCCGGCGACGTCAGGGTCGCACAGGCCGGCGGCTCGGTCGGCGCGAAGACCGTGTCGGGCGACGTGCTGCTGGACGCGGTGTCCCGCGGTGAGGTGCGGATCCAGACGGTGTCGGGCGACATCACCGTCGGCGTCACCGCCGGTGCCCGGCTGTGGATGGACGTGTCGACGGCGAGCGGCTCCACCGAGTCGGAGCTCGACCCGCTGGAGAACGATGGGCTCACGCGTGAGGTCGACCTGCGCATCACCGGCAAGTCGACCAGCGGCGACGTGCGCCTTTTCCGGGCACGCCCGGCTGCGGCCACGGCCTAGGAGGGTCGCAGCCGCAGCAGCGCCACCTCGGGCCTGGCCAGGAGACGGAACGGCACCAGGGTCGTGCCGGTGCCACGCGAGACAACGAGCGTGGTGCCGCCGACCCGGTGCACGCCGTCGAGATAGCGCCAGTGCGTATGCGACAGCCGGATGCGGCCGCCCGGCCGGGGCAGGCAGATCTGCCCGCCATGCAGGTGCCCGGCAAGGACGAGCGAGCACGCCCCCTCCGGCAGATCGTCGACGACGTCCGGGAAGTGCGCGAGCAGGATCCGCAGCGGGGCATCGCTGGTGAACAGGGCGGCGGGTCGGGCGTCTCCTCGCGTCCACGGCAGCGGCTCCATGCCGGCCACCTCGATCTGCACACCGCTGGCCTCGAGGATGACGCTGCGGTCGCGGAGCAGCTGCATCGGAGCTGCGCCCCAGTCGTCGGGGATCACCGCGCGAGAGAACGGATCGCGCGTCTCGCCGGTGTCATGGTTGCCGAGCGATCCGTACATGCCGAGCGGCGGCTGCAGCCGAGCCAGCTGCTCGAGCACGGCACGCTGGCCCCAGGGGTGCGTGACGATGTCGCCGGTGACGACAACCATGTCCGGCTGACGCTCGACGCCGTAGGAGATGGCCATTCGCATCGTGCGGAGGTTGAGCGACGGGCTGCCGGCGTGGAAGTCCGAGAGATGGAGGATCGTGAGCCCGTCCAGGGCGCCCGGGAGCCCAGCCACGGGAACGTCGACCTCATGCGCCTCGAGCCACTGTGCCTCGAACAGCCCCCACCCCGCGAGCGCACCACCGGCGGCGAGCAGGGCTGCGGCCGCGCGGCGCGCGCTAGTCGGCGCCACGTACGCTGTCGAACTCGTCCCGGAGCCGACGGCGCGCGGCGCCGATCCGCTCACGCAGCATCTCCACCCGCTCCTCGTCGGCCGAATGGCCGTTGCCGCTGGCCGCCACCGGCGCTTCGCGGGAGGTGAGCAGGCGGACGATTGCAGCCACGGCGGCGACGAGAACGGCGATGCCCACGAGACGACGCATGCAGCGCAGTCTACCGCCCGCTCACCCGCAGGCAGACCAGAGGCCCACGCCCGCCAGCGCGGCGCGGCGCTCCAGTGCGGCCAGCTCCGCCGCGTGCGCAGTGTTGGGCGGGATCGACAGCGTGCGGGCGTAGCCGGCCGCGATCAGACGGGCGTTGACGAACAGCTCCGGGCGGTTCGGGCGCTCGAGGTACACGTAGGCCAGCCAGCGGCCGTACACGTCGTGCAGCTGGCGGTCGTAGACGAGGCGCACCGCTCGGCCCGTGAGCAGGTGCTTGGTGTAGGCGGATGCCTCCGGCCCGTAGCACCCGACCGGCCGGTGCGGGTCGACCGTCTCCGGCGTGTCGATCCCGAGCAGACGGACGTCGAGCGTGCGCGAGCCGGCCCGGACGATCACGGTGTCCCCGTCGACCACGCGCGCGACGGTGCCGCGCGTCGGCGGCGGGCCGTCCCCGCGAACCCACAGCCAGCCTGCGGCGACCAGCGCGACGAGGACGAGAGCGGGCACCAGACGGTTCATGCAGCCAGGCTACGGGCGGCTCCCGCTACCTGTCAGTCACGACGTGTCGCAGATCCGTGCCGGTCAGCCGGCGGGGCGGCGCACGAGCGGATAGCGGCCGTCCGTCTTCTCGAGCGCGCCCTCATCGATCAGCCCGTCGATCACCCCGAGAACGTGCGACTCCGTGCGGTGTGCGAGGGCACCGTGGCTCTCGAGCCGGTGATGGCCGGCAGCGACCAGATCACGGCTGCGCCCGCCCCGGAGCACCTGCGTCAACCGAGTGCGTCCGACGGCGCCGCGCGTCTCGTCGACCGCCCGCATGACGGCCGCTCGCTCGTCCATGTCGAAGGCGGATGCCGGCCGCTCGCCGTGGTTGTCGCAGCAGAGCTCGTCCGGCCGCGGCGCCGGCTCGTCGCCGAAGTAGCCGAGCAGCTCCGCGCGGCGGCACCGATCGCCGGATGCGTACCGGTCGATCGCCTTCAGGCGGTCCCAGCGCAGGCGCTCCTGCTGCCGCATGGCGACCAGCGCCGCGGAGCGGTGCGCACGGTTGAGCGACGGCGCCGCCAGACGCCCGGCGAACGTGCCGGCCCGGGCCGGGAACAGCTCCAGTGCGCCCGCGCGCTCGAGCACGGCCACCGCGATCTGCGGCTCGTCCACCCCGAGGTCGCGGCCTGAGACCGCGAAGACGCCGGTCGGGTCGGCGGCGCGGGCGAGGATGGCATGCACTCCCTCCAACTGGCCGGGATCCAGCTTCGACCGCTCGATGAAGTAGGCGATCAGGCCCTTGTCGGCGCCGCAGTAAAGCAGGGTGCAGATCGCCGGCGCCCCGTCCCGCCCGGCGCGGCCTGCCTGCTGGTAGTACTCCTCCGGCGAGGCGGGGATCGTCCAGTGCACGACCGACCGGACGTCTGCCTTGTCGATGCCCATGCCGAAGGCGGTCGTCGCAGCCACCGCCTGCAGCCTGCCGGCGAGGAAGTCCTCGAGCGTCGCCGTGCGCTCCTCCCCCTTCAGTCCGGCGTGGTACGGGGCGGCGCTGATGCCGGCACCGAGCAGGTGCGCGGCCACCTCCTCGCACGTCTTGCGCCGTCCGCAGTAGACCACGGCGGGCAGGCGGCTCGGATCCTTGAGGTGGGCGAGCAGCATGCGGGGCTTGCCGGCCTCGCCGGCCACGTGCAGCACCTCGAAGAACAGGTTCGGCCGGTCGAAGCCGGTGCGGGCCATCACAGGATCGTTGAGCACGAGCGCAGTCACGATGTCGCGGGCGACGCGTGGGGTTGCCGTGGCGGTCAGCGCCATGGTCGGCGGCGATCCCAGCCGGCGGCGGACGTCTGCGAGCCGGAGGAAGTCAGGGCGGAAATCGTGGCCCCACTCCGAGAGGCAGTGCGCCTCGTCGATGGCGAGGCGGTCGACGCCTGCCGCTCCAATTGCGTCGAGGAAGCGCCGGCTGGAGAAGCGCTCGGGAGCGACGTAGACGAGGCGGGCACGACGGTCGGCGATCCGGTGGAGGGAGGCGGCGACCTCCTCGCCGGTCATGATCGAGGCGATCATCTCGACGCCGTCGTGGCCGGCGGCCCGAAGCGCGGCGGACTGATCCTGCATGAGGGCGATCAGCGGCGAGACGACCAGGGTGAGGCCCTCGCCGAGCAGGGCGGGAAGCTGGTAGCAGAGCGACTTGCCCGAACCGGTGGGCATGATGGCGAGCACATCCCTGCCGGAGAGCGTGCCCTCGATCGCCTCGCGCTGCCCCGGACGGAACCGGTGGAAGCCGAACAGACGGCCGAGCTCGGAGGTCAGGTCGGGAGCGATCGCGGACATGGGCTCCGCAGTGTCGCACGGCCGGCGGACAGGCCGCACCCCGGTCTCAACGCAGGGTGGAGGCCGTTGTCACCCGATCGACGGTGGGTTGGCACGTCTGGCCGGATGGTTGGGCGGAAGCTCGGCGGGCGGTCTCGATGCACGGGCGCAGGCGGCGTGACGCCGCCGCGCCCGAACTGGAACGCCTCGTTGCGGAACCTACGCCGTCTGCTCGTGCGAGCGCCCGGCGCCGATCGCGAGCAGCACCAGCGCTGCGACGATCACCGCGCACAGGAACTGGCCGAACCATCCGACGTCCAGCAGCCTGCGCCCAACGATGCCGCCGAGCAGCGCCCCTGCGATGCCCACGAGCGCCGTCTCGAACCACGTCAGGCTCTGACGGCCGGGGATGACCAGGCGCCCGAGCCCGCCGATGACAAGGCCCACGGCGATGTACCAGGCGATCGTCCAGAACGCCCACAGCGCGAACCCGAACACCCCGAATCCGAAGGCCATCAGCACAACCACGGCGATGAGTGCGATCAGCGCGATCGGCATGCGGCACACGCTATCTCGGGTCTGAAACCGCTTCTCACCCCGATCGGGCTAACCGCGCACGGTCAGGCTGCCGCGCGGTCCGCGCGCTCCGGGCGCCGCGCGAGGGCGCGGCGCGGCTCGCGGCGCAGCCAGTGGCACGCCACCAGGCCGAGGCCGCCGAGCAGCGCGGCCGCCACGAAGGTGTGCCGGGCCGCCGGCACGACCGCGGGAACATGCGCGCCCGTCTTCTCCGCCGCGTGCACCGCCGCGTCGGACAGCGACGCCACGAAGATGATGCCCGCAACCGCCGTCCCCAGGCCCGCTCCGACCTGGCGCGCGAGCGGGATCGACGACGTCGCCTTGCCCTCGCGCCCGGCATCGCCGTCCGAGAGCACGACCGAGAACAGCGCCGGGCTGGCGACGCCCATGCCGAGGCCGGAGACGGCGTACGCCGCGATCGGCAGCGCCACGCCGCCGGCGGGCACCGCCATCACCAGCGTGCCCACGAACACGAGCAGCGTGCCGAGCAGGATCTGGTCGCCCGGTGCAGCGTCGAAGCGTGCGGCCGCCATCGATCCGGTCGTCCATCCGAGCGTCGTCAGCACCAGCGCGATGGCCACCACGCCGACCGGCTCTCCGAAGCCCACCTGCAGCTGCAGCGGCAGGTAGACCTCCGCACCGAGGAACGCCGCGCCCGAGGCGAGCGACGCCACGTTGGCCGCGATCGACACCGGCCGGTGGGTGAACACCGGCACCCGCGTCCGCCGCTCGTGGATCAGGAACGCCACCGCCGGCACCACCGCGATCAGCGCGAACACCGGGTTCCGCGCGGCGACGAGCAGGGCGAACACGGTCGCCCCGAGCAGGACCGGTCCGATCACGTTCAGCGGCTCATGGCCGTGCTTCGGCTCGCGCGCGGGGTGCGAGCGCATCGCCAGCCGGGCCGCCCAGGCGACGATCGCGATCAGCGGCAGGTTCACCCAGAACACCCAGCGCCATCCCACCGACCCAGTCAGCGCCGCCCCGAGCGCCGGGCCCACCAGCGCCGACACGCCCCACATGGCGGCGTTCAGGCCGAATGCGCGCGGCCGCAGCGCATCCGGCACGTACAGGGCGAACAGGCCGAGCGGCACGGCGAACATGAAGCCCGCGCCCAGCCCGAGCACCCCGCGCGACAGCGCCACGATCGGCATGCTCGGTGCCAGCCCGCCGACGATGTTCGCAGTCGTGAACAGCACGCAGGCGATCGCGAAGCTCCGGGCGACGCCGTAGCGGTCGATCAGCGCCCCGGCCAGCGGCAGCGTGATGCAGATCGTGACCATGGTCGCCCCGACCGCGATCGAGATCAGGTCGACGCCGCCGATGTCCTGGGCCGCGCTCGGCAGCGCGGTCACCACCATCAGCGCGTCAAGCGACCCCAGGAAGGTGGCGCCCAGCGCCGCCACCATCAGCGCCCGGTACGGCGAGCGGAACAGCGCGGAGTAGCTCGGCACCGAGGTTTGCTGCGACACGGCCGCTCCGCTGCCGGGCTCAGGCGCCCTGGTAGATCTTGTCGGTCGCGGGATACGTCCGCACGACGTGCCGCTTGAACTGCAGCTCGTCGTAGCTGAGGCCGGCCGCCGCGCCGACGAGCTGAGCGAGGTGGAAGATTGGGAGGTTGAACTCCATGTCGGCCTCGCGGGAGGCCTTGCCCTGCCACGCATCGAGCGACAGGTGGCACAGCGGGCACGGCGTCACCATCGCATCCGCGCCCGCCTCCTTGGCCTCGGCCAGCGGCTGGATCAGCTCCCCGAGCGCGACCTCCGAGCGGGCCAGCACGATCGGGAACCCGCAGCACTTGATCTTGCTCGGATAGTCGACCGGCTCGGCGCCGCAGGCCTCGATGATCCGCTCGAGCGACTGCGGCCGATCGGGATCCTCGAACCCGAGCAGCCGCGAGGGCCGCAGGATCTGGCAGCCGTAGAACGGCGCGATCTTCACGCCCTCGAGCGGCCGCTGCGCGATCTCCTTGAGGCGCTCATACCCCTCGCCCTCGGCGATCTCCCACAGCAGGTGCCGCACCTCGACCCCGCCGGAGTACGAAGCCGCGCCGACCTCCTTGAGGTTGCGGTTGACCCGCTCGAGCAGATCCGGATCGGCCTGCAGCTTCTTGTTCGCCTGGCGCAGGTTCAGCGTGCAGACGTTGCAGATCGTCATCAGCGTGTCCTGGCCGAGCTGCTCGGCCTGCCCGAGGATGCGCGCGTTCAGGTGTAGGTAGTACTCCGGCCGCGCCTCGTGGACGTCCCCCGCTCCACAGCAGGTGAAGCCGGGGATGTCGACCAGCGCCATGCCCAGCTTCTCGGCGATTGCGCGGGTGGAGGTGTCCAGCTCCTTCTGGGACAGGCTGGCGAGACAGCCCGGGTAGTACGCGTAGCTCGACTTCACTCGGATTCCTTTGCTTGGGCCTCTTCCGGCGGCCGCCGCGGGCCGGCCGTCGCCTCGGCGCGCGCCGCCTTCTCCTGCGCGTCGATCAGCGTGTGCAGCTTGCGCACCTCGTCCAGCTTGTTGGCGGAGTGCGGCTTCAGCGGGTTCGGCACCTTCCCCGCCCGCGCCAGCTTGAGCGCGAAGGGGATGTCCTTGATCGCGTTGACCGCACCCACCGTCTCCGGCACGAGGTTGGTCTCGAGCAGGTAGCCGGTCTTGTGCGTGGACTTGACGAACACCTTGGCGTGCCGCGCACCCGGGTCCGAGTGCATGCCCGCCTGGTAGATCGCGGCGCCGACCTTGGCGATCGCGTCGCGCGGATGCACGCCCTTCGGGCAGCGCTGGTTGCAGAAGTAGCACCGCGTGCAGTCCCATACGCCGTGCGGGCCGTTGTACAGCTCGAGCCGACTCTTGCCGCCCCGGTCGCGCACGTCGTAGACGAAACGGGCCGCCTTGGCCAGCGCCGCCGGGCCGAGGAAGTCGGGGTCGGACTCCATCGAGTTGCACTCCGAGACGCAGCACCCGCACTGGATGCAGAGCGCCTCGGTCATCACCCGGTCGAGCTCCTCCTGCTGCACCCGCCACTCCTTGACGGGCGGGTTCTCGTCCTCCTCGAGATACGGCTTGACCGCCCGGAACTTGGCCCAGAACGGCGCCATGTCGACGACCAGATCCTTGATCACCGGCAGGTTGCCCATCGGCGAGACGACGGGCACCTCACCCGACTCGACGATCGGCTTCATCGGCGTCTTGCAGGCCAGCACCGCCGCGCCGTTCATGCGCATCCCGCACGACCCGCAGACCGCCATCCGGCAGGACTTGCGGTAGCTGAGCGACCCGTCGACCTGGTCCTTGACCGCGTCCAGCGTGTCGAGCAGCGTCGCCTCGTCGTTCATCTCGACGCTGTAGGTCTCGAGGCTCTGCTCCTCGGTCTCGGGGTTGTACCGCTGGATCTTGAGGGTGACGTGCACGCAGGCTCCTGTGACTCAGTAGGTGCGGACGGCCGGCTCGTACTCGGTGATCGTGACCGGCTTGTAGTCGAGCTCGACCTCGCCGTCGCCGTACCACGCCAGCGTGTGACGCAGCCAGTTCTCGTCGTCGCGGTCGGGGTAGTCGAGGCGGCTGTGGGCGCCGCGGCTCTCGGTGCGGGCGATGGCGCCCGTGACCAGGCAGTCGGCCATCTGCAGCATCGAGCCGAGCTCGATCGCCTGGATCAGGTCGCTGTTGAACGTGCGGCCCTTGTCCTGCACGACCAGCCCGCGGGCGTAGCGCTCGCGCAGCTCGGTCACCTGCGCCTTGCAGGTCTCGAGCTTCTCGGCCGTGCGGAAGATGCCCGCGTTGTCATACATGACATCGGCGAGCTCCTGACGCAGCACGTAGGGCCGCTCGCCCTCGTTGACGTCGAGCATGCGCGTGATCGCACGCTCCGTCACCCGCACCGCCGATGGCGAGAACACGCCGCCCATCCCGTTTCGCCGGACGTCCTGGGCCGCGGCCGCGCCGGCGCGGCGCCCGAAGACGACGGTCTCGAGCAGCGAGTTGCCGCCGAGGCGGTTCGCGCCGTGCACCGAGACGCAGGCGCACTCGCCGGCGGCGTAGAGCCCCGGCATGATCGTGTGGCCCCAGACGTCCGTGTCGATGCCGCCCATGTGGTAGTGGGCACCGGGCCGGACGGGGATCGGCTCCTCGATCGGATCGACGCCGGCGTAGTCCATCGCAAGCTCGCGCGAGCCGTGCAGCCGCTCGTTGATGCGCTTGGCTCCGAGGTGCGTGAGGTCGAGCAGGACGGTGCCGTCGACGCCGCGGCCCTCGTCGATCTCGGTCTGCTCGGCGCGCGAGACGACATCGCGGGAGGCGAGCTCGCCGGCGTTGGGCGCATAGTTGAACATGAACCGGTCGCCCTCGGCGTTGCGAAGGTACCCGCCCTCGCCGCGGCATCCCTCGGTGATGAGGACGCCGTTTGCCTTGAGCGTGGTCGGGTGGAACTGCATGAACTCCATGTCCTTCAGCGGCACGCCCGCCCGCCATGCCATCGACATGCCATCGCCGGTGCAGGCGTAGGCGTTGGTCGTGCCGCGGTACATCCGTCCCAGGCCGCCGGTCGCCAGGATCACGGCGTTCGCCTCGACGCCCTGGACGCCGCCGCGCACGAGATCCCAGGCGGTCAGCCCGACGCAGCGCTCGCCGTCGGTGACCAGGTCGAGCGCGAACCACTCCTCGTACACGGTCACACCGCTCTTGACCAGCTGTTCGTAGAGCACGTGCAGCAGCACGTGCCCAGTGATGTCGGCCGCGTAGCACGTGCGCGGCGCGCCGCCCGCGCCGAAGGGGCGCTGGGCGATGCGGCCGTCGTCCATGCGCGAGAAGATCGCGCCCATGTGCTCGAGCTCGTAGATGTCGCCCGGGCCCTCGGCGCACATGACCGCGATCGCGTCCTGGTCACCCAGATAGTCGGATCCCTTGACCGTGAAGAAGGTGTGCTTCTCGGGGCTGTCCTCGCCGGCGTTGCCGAGCGCCGCGTTGATGCCGCCCTCGGCGGCGCCCGAGTGGCTCCGCGTGGGGTGCAGCTTGGACACGACACCGACGTCGACCCCGTAGCGGGATGCCTCGATGGCCGCGCGCATCCCTGCCAGGCCGGCGCCGACCACCACCACGTCGTGTCGCACCATCACACGCCTCCGAACGATCCGAGGAAACTGTCCATGCAGCCTACCAAGCCGCACCAGCGCCACGCGCCGTCATGAGAGCCGCTGCGCCAGGTGTCACAAGCCTGTCACAAGCGGGCGACAAACCTCCAGCCTTGGGGTATTCTGGACGGGCCGTGCGACCCCTCGTGTCGCGCACCGATCGTTCTTGGGAGGACCGTTGGCGAAGATGGCCTTTGCACTTCCTGCCGCGCGGCAGGTGCACCGCAACCTGTCGCAGCGAGAGCTGCTCGAGCGCTCACTGGCCATGCCGAACGCGCGGCGCACCAGCTACGGCGCCCCCAACCTCCAGACCGAGGTGCTCGCGCGCTCCAAGCGCAGCACCTACATCGTGGCCGACGAGCCCGATTCCTACCCGCACCAGGCGATCGACCGCGAGGAGTGGAACCGCGTCTCCGAGCTGCAGGACGCCTACATCGCCGACCAGGAGATGGTCGTGATCGACGGGTACATCGGCGACACCGCCGAGCGGCGGGTGCCGGCGCGCCTCTACATCGAGGCCGCGAACGCGAACATCGCCGGCATGCAGGACGTCCTCTACTTCCACGACCCCGCCCACGGCGAGTTCGAGCCCGAGCTGCTCGTCATCTACACGCCCAACCTGACGGTGCCTGGCTATCCGGACGACCGGCTGATCGCGGTCAACCTCGACCTCTACGTCACGCGCGTCTTCAACTCCGACTACTTCGGCGAGTCGAAGAAGGGCGGCCTGCGGATGTGGAACCACCTGGTGTTCGAGCGGGGCGGCCTCGCGCTGCACGCCGGATGCAAGGTGATCCCCACCGACGCCGGACAGAAGACCGGGCTGATCGTCGGCCTGTCGGGGACGGGCAAGACGACCACCACCTTCACCCGCCAGAACGGCTCGCTGCCGGTGCAGGACGACTTCGTCGCCTGGTGGCCGGACGGCTCGATCTCGGCCACCGAGGCCGGCTGCTTCGCCAAGACCTTCGCGCTCAATCCGAAGGACGAGCCCACGATCTACGGTGCCGTCACCAAGCCCAGCGCCTACCTCGAGAACGTCAGCCAGGACGACAACGGCGAGGTCGACTTCTTCGACGAGAGCTACACGAAGAACGGCCGCGCGGTGTTCTCGTTCTCCGACATCGAGGCGGCCGAGGCGAGCAGCATCGAGAAGGCCGATTTCCTGCTGGTGCTGAACCGCAACGAGAACGTGATCCCCGCGGTCGCGAAGCTGGAGGGCCCGCAGGCCGCCGCGTTCTTCATGCTCGGCGAGACGACGGGCACGGCGGCCGGCGGCAAGGACGAGGAAGGCGTGTTTCTCCGCGTTCCCGGCACGAACCCCTTCTTCCCGATGCACCACGACCTGCAGGGGAACCGCTTCCTGGAGCTGCTCGAGCAGAACCCGATCGACGTGTACATCATGAACACGGGGCGCGTCGGCGGGCCCGAGAGCGAGGAGGGGTCGAAGAAGGTGCGGATCCCGCACTCGTCCGCGATCGTGAAGGCGATCGCCGAGGGGACGATCCAGTGGGAGACCGACCCGGACTTCGGCTACAAGGTGGCGTCGCACGTGCCGGGGATCGAGGACTCGGACGTCGACCTGCTGCAGCCGCGGCGACTGTACGAGGCGACCGGGCGCGGCGACGAGTACCGCGAGCGTGTCGCCAGGCTGAAGGCCGAGCGCGCGGAGTACCTCGCGCAGTACCCGAGCCTCTCCGGCCACATCGTCGACTCGGTTCGATAGGGGTCGGGCTGTGGGGTCAGGCCTCCGACCTGACCCCGTATGCAATGGGCGCCAGGGGGCCGCGCTGCAGCGCGGCACCGCTTCGGCTGCCATGTACCCTCCCTCGCCTATGACGATCCGGGAGCCGATCTGCGGCCGGCTGGTCTGCCTCGCGCCCCTCTCCACCGAGTCTGTCGGCGACTGGGTGCGCTGGATGGAGGATCCCGACACCACCCGCTACCTCTACGCACCGGGTGAGCGCCCGGCCCAACCTCCCACCCCGAGCGGGCTGCTCGACTGGGGCCGTCGCATCCTCAGCGACCCGGACCGCGTCGTGTTCGCGCTGCGCGAGAGCGGCTCGCAGCGGCTGATCGGCGACGCCCGTCTGACCCCGATCAGCCGGCGGCGCGCCAAGTTCTCGATCATGATCGGGGTGGGCGAGTTCCGCGGCCACGGCCTCGGCACCGAGGCGACGGCGCTGGTCTGCCGGTACGGGTTCGCCCAGATGGCGCTGAACGAGATCGTGCTCGACGTCGATCCGCGCAACGAGCCTGCGGTGCGTGCCTACCAGGCGGTCGGCTTCGAGCACCACGGTGCGATCACGATGCGCCTGACACGCAGCCGGTTCCGTCCGGTTGTCGGCCCGGACGCGGCTCAGTAGACTCTCCGCCCCACCCGCGGAGGAGCCGCCGATGAGCCCACAAGGAGCACAGCCCGCCGAGTTGATGGACGTCGCCCTCTCCGGCCATCGCGCCGGCACCCGCAAGGGATGGGCCGACGTCCTCGCCACCGTGCCGCTGTTCAGCGGCCTGAATCACCGCCATCTGCGCCGCGTCGCCGACAAGGCGACGATGAAGCGCTACGCGCCGTTCACCCAGATCGTCCGCACGGGCGACAAGGGCGACTCCTTCTTCGTCATCCTGGACGGCGTCGCAGCCGTGCGCCGCCCCGGCAAGCGCGCCATCAAGCTTCGGGCCGGCGACTTCTTCGGCGAGCTCGCGCTGCTCGACAGCTCGCCGCGCACCGCGACGGTCGAGGCCGAGACGGAGGTGTTCGCAATGCGGCTGGGAAGCACCGCCTTCAGAAAGGTGCTGGAGAGCGAGCCCAAGGTGTCGCTGGCAATGCTGGAGACGCTCGCCACCCGGCTCCGCACGACCGACAGCGCCGCCGCCGTGCAGTAAGCGGCCGGTGCAGCTCCTGGCTCCAGTCACGCGCGCGGTGCGTCTCGCCTTCCGCGGGCGCGACCTCGCCTGGACGCTGAGCGCCTGGGGCTGCTACATCGCCGCCGAGCAGGGCCTGGAGATCGCTCTCGTCATCTACGCCTACGGCCAGGGCGGGATCAAGGCCACCGGCCTGCTGGCGCTGGCGCGCTCGCTGGTGGCGGCGAGCACCGCGCCCTTCACCGCCGGCCTGGGCGACCGCTTCTCGCGGCGCGCCGTGCTGATCGTGGTGGCCGGCGCAACCGCGGCGGTGGTGGCTGCGATGTCGGCATCGGTCTGGGTCGGGCTTGGGCCATGGCCGGTGTACGCACTGGCGACGGCGGCCGCCGTCGTGATCCCCACGTACCGGCCGGTGCAGGCGGCGATGCTGCCCCAGCTGTCGTCGACGCCCGCACAGCTGACGGCCGCGAACGTCACGGTGTCGATGCTGGAGGGTGTCGGCAACCTCGCCGGCCCGGTGCTCGCGGGCGCGCTGATCATGTGGGCCGGCGTCGAGTACAGCTTCCTGGCCCTCGCGGCCCTGTCGGCGGTTACCGCGGCGGCGGCGGCGCGGATCGCGGCCCAGGGGCGGCCGGCGACACGCGCGGAGCGGCCGCCCGGCCGGCCGCTGACCGGGTTCGGGACGGTGATCGAGAACGCCGACGTGCGCGTCCTGATCGGGACGTTCACGGTATCGATGCTGGTCTGGGGAGCGTTCTTCCAGGTGCTGCTCGTGGCGGTCGCCGTGCAGCGGCTGGGCGTGAACAGCGGTGCGACGGGGCTGCTTGCATCGGCAGCCGGCGTCGGGGCCATCATCGGCGCCGTTGGCTCGGCGAGCCTGGTGGGGCGGCGGCGCCTCGTGCCGGCGATGACGATCGGCGTGGCGGCGTGGTCGGCGGCGCTCCTCGCCCTCGCGCTGACGACCGCCACGGTGGTGGCCTACGCGATGGTGATCGTGCCGGGCGCCGGGCTGGTGCTGATGGATGTGGTCACGTTCACGCTGCTGCAGCGCGCGGCCGACGACGAGCTGCTGGCACGCGTGTTCGGGGTGCTCGAGAGCATGATGCGGGCGGCGATCGGCCTCGGGGCGGTCGGCGTGGCGCTGCTCGCGTCGAACGCGTCGCTCTCGACCACGCTGATCGTGGTCGCCGCCCTGCAGCCGATCGGGCTCGCGGTGGCATGGCGCGGGCTGCGGCGCGTCGACCGGCTGGCGGGAGCGCCGCCAGAGCGGATCGCGCTGCTGCGATCGATCGAGATGTTCGCGTACCTCACGCCGGCCGGGATGGAGCGGGTGGCGTCGCACCTGGAGCCGGTGCAGGCGCGAAGGGGCGACGTGGTGATCCGGCAGGGCGACGTCGGCGACCGGGTGTACCTCGTCGAGGGCGGGGCGCTGCAGGTGCTGAAGGACGGATCGCACGTGGCCGATCTGGGGCCCGGCTCGATGGTGGGCGAGATCGCCCTCCTTCGCGACGTGCTGCGCACGGCCACGGTGGTGGCGTCGATCGACTCGGATCTCTACGCGCTCGGCCGGGACGAGTTCCTGCGCACCGTGGCCGGCGACGCCGCGGTGCGAGGCGGCGCAGACACGATGGTCGATGCGCGTCTGACGGAGCTGGAATCGCTCGGCGCGCAGCGCTGATCGCCCTTCCCACCTGCCGGAGGGCGGTTTACACTTGTGCGACCCCCGACGAAGGTGTCCCCTGCGGTGAACGTCGAACTTGATCGGTCGTCGAAGCTGCGGCCGTTCCTCCCGCGGCTGACGATTCGCTGGCTGTGCGAGGAGCCGGATGTGCGCGCAAAGGCGCTCGAGGGCACCGTTGTCTTCGTCGACATCTCCGGCTTCACCAAGATGTCGGAGCGGCTGGCGCGGCATGGCCGGGTCGGGGCCGAGGAGGTCACCGACGTCGTCGGGTTCGTGTTCCGGCGCCTGCTCGCGACGGCGTATGCGAACGGCGGAGGCCTGATCAAGTTCGGCGGAGACGCGCTGCTGCTCTGGTTCGCCGGCGAGGAGCACGCGTCCGACGGCGCGGCCGCCGCGATCGGGATGCGCCAGACGCTGAAGGAGATGGGTCCGATCGACACAACCGCGGGCAAGGTGCGGCTGCGGATGTCTGTGGGCGTGCACTCGGGGACGTTCAACTTCTTCCTGGTCGGCGACCGTCACAGGGAGCTGCTGCTGACCGGGCCCGCAGCGACCCGCGTCGTGACGATGGAGGGCACGGCGGACGCAGGCGAGGTCGTTGTCAGTCCTGAAACGGCGGCCCTGATCCCGAGGGAGCTGCTGAGCACGGCGAAGGGCGAGGGAACCTTGCTCCGGCGCAACCTCCGCCTGGCGGTCGACGACGCGGGAGCCTTCGAGCCGAAGCCGCAGAGCGTCCCGGAGGCGGTCGACCTCGCGGTCGGTATCCCGCGAGCGCTGCGTGAGGTCGTCGAGTCGGGGCAGAGCGACCCTGAGCACCGTCGCGTGACGATCGGGTTCATCCACTACGACGGCATGGACGAGATGGTCGAGAACATGCCGCTGGAGGAGGTGGCCGCCGCCATCGAAGGACTCGTCTCGGCCGCGGAGGCTGCCTGCGAGAGCCAGGGCGTCACGTTCCTCGGCACCGACGTCGACAAGGACGGCGGCAAGATCATCCTGGTCGCAGGAGCGCCGACGGCCGCCGGCGATGACGAGGCGCGCATGCTCGCCGCGCTCCGGCAGGTGCAGGCGACGGATCTGCAGATCCCGATCCGGGCGGGCGTGAACACCGGGCCCGTGTTCGCCGGTGACGTCGGCCCCTCGTATCGCCGTACGTACACCGTGATGGGTGATGCGGTGAACCTGGCCGCGCGCGTGATGGCGAAGGCGGAGAGCGGTCAGATACTTGCCGCACAGGCCGTGCTCGACGCGTCGTCGGTGCTGTTCGCGACCGAGGAGCTCGAGCCGTTCCTCGTCAAGGGCAAGACGCTCCCGGTCTACGCGTCGGTGATCGGCGAGCCCCGCGGCGCCAAGGAGATCGAGGATCACCGGGAGCTGCCGCTGATCGGGCGCGATTTCGAGACGGCGATCCTGCAGCGCGCGGTGCGAAGCGCACTGGCCGGCGACGGGTCGCTGATCGAGGTGGTGGGGCCTCCGGGCGTCGGCAAGACGCGCCTCCACGCCGAGCTACGCGCGATCTCGAGCGAGATGCGGCAGATCGCCGCGAGCTGCGATCTGTACAGCTCGTCGACACCCTACGGCGTCGCCCGATCGGTGATGCTCGGCGCACTCGGCCTCGACTCGACGGCCGACCGCGACACGATCGTGTCGCGGCTGATGCAGGCCATCTGGAACAGCGCTCCCAACCTGACGACCTGGGTGCCGCTGCTGGGCGTGCCGCTCGACCTCGAGCTGCCGACGAACCCGGAGGTCGACCAGCTCGGACAGGAGTTCCGCCGCACCAAGCTCAACGAGGCCGTCAGCGAGCTGTTCGTCGGGCTGCTTCGCGAGCCGACGCTGATCGCGCTCGAGGACACGCACTGGATGGACGACTCGTCCAGCGACCTGTTCCGCCACCTGGCGAGGGAGGTCGCGTCGCGACCGTGGCTGATCAGCCTCACGCGCCGGGACGAGCCGACCGGCTTCCACGCGCCGACGAGCGCGGCAACGGTGTCGCTGCGGCCGGACTGGCTCTCCGAGGACCAGGTCGTCGAGCTGCTCGTTGCCGCAACGGACGACGCCCCGCTACGGCCGCACGAGATGTCCATCCTCGCCCAGCGCTCGGGCGGCAACCCGCTGTTCCTCCAGGAGCTGCTGCGTGCCACGCGGCGTGCCGGAACGACCGAGGGCCTGCCGGACACGGTGGAGGCGATGGTCACGGCGCAGATCGATCGGATGTCCCAGTACGACCGGCGCGTACTGCGCCACGCGTCGGTGCTCGGGATGCGGTTTCGCCCGGCGCTCGTCGAGGAGCTGCTCGAGGACCCGGCGCCGATCCATGAATCGGTGTGGCGGCGCCTGGGCGAGTTCCTCGAGCGGGACGGCGAGGATTTCTTCCGGTTCCGTCACGCGCTGATGCGGGATGCGGCGTACGAGGGGCTTGCCTACAAGCGGCGGCGGCAGCTGCACGAGCGCGCGGGAGAGGCGATCGAGCGACGGCGCAGCGGGCCGGACGAGAACCTCGACATCCTTGCGTTGCACTTCTTCCACGCACAGGCGTATGAGAAGTCCTGGGAGTACTCGCGCGCGGCGGCTCGCTCGGCCGAGGCCGCCTTCACGATCGTCGAGGCAACCGAGCATCTCGAGCGGGCGCTGCGGGCGGCGCGACGCATGGAGACGCTGGACGGGGCATCGCTCGCGGAGGTGTTCGAGGCGCTCGGCGATCTGCGCGAGCGGATGGGCCAGTACCCGGAGGCCGCCGATGCGTACACGGCGGCCAGGCGCATCCTGTCGGACGACGACGTCGCGCTCGCGCGGCTGTGCTTCAAGCACTCGATGCTGGAGGAGCGCAACGGCAGCCTGCCGCAGGCGCTGCGCTGGCTGACCCGCGGATTGAACCCGCTCACCGAGCGGACGGATCTGCCGGCGTCACGCGAGCGCGCCCGGCTGACGTCGTCCTACGGAACCGTGCGGATGACGCAGGGACGGCGGCCCGAGGCGGTCGAGTGGCTGAAGAAGGCGATCGCGGAGGCAGAGGCATCGGCCGAGCGCGAGGCGCTCGCGCATGCGCTGTTCATCCTCGATCTGACGCTGATCGACATGGGGCGCCCCGACGAGGGGGCGGTCTACTCGGACCGGGCGATGGAGCTGTACGTCGAGCTCGGAAAGCTGGGGCCGCAGGCGTCGATCTTCAACAATCGCGGCCATCGCCAGTGGATCCAGGGTAACTGGGACAAGGCCGTGGAGTACTACGACAAGGCGCGGCAGCTGCGGCTGCGGCTGGGCGACGCGGTGGACGCCGCGACGGGGACGCACAACATCGCGGAGGTGCTGAGCGACCAGGGCCGGCTGGACGAGGCGCGCGAGATGTTCGAGGAGTCCCTGCGGGTGTGGCGGGCGGCGGACTTCGGCGTCGGCGTGGCCTATGCGACCAGCAGCCTGGGACGCGTGGCGAGCCGCAGCGGAGACTTCGAGCGCGCGGCGGAGCTGTACGAGGCGGCGCGTGACCAGTTCCAGGGCATGGGCGCGGACGCGGAGCTGATCGACACCGACGCGCGGATCGCGGAGGCACTCGTCTTCCGGCACAAGCCGGAGGAGGCGATCGAGCTGACGACGGACGCCCTGCGACGCGCGACTGCGCACGACGCGGCCCAGCAGCCGATGATCCTGCGGATCCGCGGGTACGCGCATGCGCAGCAGGGTGAGTGGGACGAGGCCGACGCGGACTTCGCGCAGAGCGTCGAGATCGCGCGAGCGAGACAGGCCCGCTACGAGCTGGCGCTCACGCTGGACGCGATCGCCCACGTGGCCGAGTCACGGGGCCACAGTGCGAAGGCTGAACGAGCCGAGGCGAACGAGATCTTCCGCTCGCTCGACACGGTGACGGTGCCGAGGGTCCCGCTGGGGTCCTCGGCAGTCGCCGTATAGCTGTCCGCTCTTCGCCTCTAGTGCTTGGAGGTCAACCCGTCGACGTCCGACGTGATGACCATCTGCATCTGGAGGTCACCCTGGGCGTTCTTATCCGGGTTGTTCTTCGAGCCGAGGATGTTGACCGACGTGACGCACGGATCCGGCTTCGCCACACCGCCCTTCAGGCACTTGGCAAGCGGGAACACGGCGCCGCCGGCGCCATTCGGGTACCGCGGATCGAAGCGCGGCGCCAGTAGACTCTGGCTCTGGTAGTAGAACGTCGGAGCCGGGTTGAGCGTGAACGGGCCGCCCTGCCCTGAGGAAGGGGCGCTGTCCCAGGTAATGATCTCGGTGATGGGCTTGTTGACGTTGGTGTCAAAGGCCGATGAGATCAGATCGAACGCCGCATTACCGATACACGGCTGAGTCGGATTGTTGGGCGTGGGACAGAAGAATCCGGCCGGCACGGGCACATTGCCCTGGACGCCCGCCACCCCGCCGGTGCCGGTCGGCACGATGTACTGCACGCAGATCGGCTGGGTTCCCGTCGCGGTCTTGCACGTGGTGAGCGTCTGGGCCGTGGTGGGCGGGATGATCGTCGCCTGAGCATCGATGGTTGGCGTCGCGGTGGCGGTCGCCTCGTCGCTCAGGCCAACCGCGTTGCGCGCGGAGATCCCGAACCGGTACGTCGTCCCGTTCGTCAGACCGGTGACGTTGTAACAGACCCCCGCTTGATTGGCGAGGCACGGCTGTGCGGCCGAGGTCGGGATCTGAATCGTCCTCGTCGGCGTCGTTGCATTCCCGATGTACACGTTGATCTGGTAGGGGTTGGTGGAGTCAAGCGGCTGCCCGCCGTTGCTCGCGGGAGCCGACCAGCTGACCACGGCATTGGTGTTGCCGTTCGCTGCGCCCGGATTCTGCGGTGGGGTGGGCGTCGTGTCGATCTCCACGTTCGGAGACAGCGCCGTGGTCAGGACGTTGTTCCCGGGCGTCTGATCCTGCGTGGTGGAGCTCAGCAGCGCTGTGGACTTCGCCGTCAGCGGCCCCGGAACGATCGGGGTCTCGCCGGCTGCGTGCCCGAGCAGGGGATTGGCGTGTGCGACGATCGTGACGGTCGTCGTGCCTGAGCCCGCGGCGATGTCGCCGATCGACGTCCCGCTGTCGGGGATGAAGGCTGCGATGGTCGAGGGTGAGATCTGCTCGGGGAGCGACGCGGTCACGGCGCGCGCGTCCGAAGGACCGGCGTTGGTGAACTTCAGCGTGAAGGTGACCGTGTTCGACGCGCCGCTGTTGGCGTACAGCAGGTTCGTCGAGGACGTCATCGAGGTCACCTGAAGATCGGCGCGGGTGTCGATCGGCAGGTTGGCCTGGGCGGTCTTGTCGCCGGCCACATTCGTACTCGGATCCACCGTCGTCGTCGTCGCCTCGGCGGTGTTGTTCAAGGGTCCGTCGGCAGGCAACGCGCTCGAGCGCAGCAGCGCATCCACGACGAACGTCTGCGATGCGCCGGCCGCGAGCAGGAAGGACGATCCGAGCTGTCCACCCGCGCCGGGGGAGGCGCCACCGGTCGGGTCACACGTGGTCCCGGTTGTCGTGCAGAACACCGCGCCGCTCAGCAGCGAGGCCGGCAGCGGATCGGTCACCGTCACCGCCTGCGCATCCGACGGCCCGCCGTTCGACACCTTGATCGTGTACCGGACGTGGTTGCCTGCCACGATCTTGCCGGAAACCAGCACCGGCCCCTGATCAGCAGCGACGTTCGTCAGCGACAGCGCCGCACGCGTATCGATGTTCAGGTTGGCCTGGGCCGTCTTGTCGCCGGCCACGATCGTATTCGGATCCACCGTCGTCGTCGTCGCCTCGGCGGTGTTGTTCAAGGGTCCGTCGGCAGGCAGCGCGCTGGCGCGCAGCAGGGCGTCGACGACGAAGGTCTTCGACGCGCCTGCGGCGAGCACGAACGGGGAACCGAGCTGGCCGCCGGCGCCCGGAGAGGAACCACCCGTCGGGTCACAACTCGCGTTGGTCGTGCTGCAGAACACCGCACCGCTCAGCAGCGACGCCGGCAGCGGATCGGTCACCGTCACCGCCTGAGCATCGGACGGCCCGCCGTTCGACACCTTGATCGTGTACCGCACATGGTTGCCGGCCACGACCGCGCCCGAGACCGTCACCGGCCCCTGATCCGCGGCGGTGTTTGTGAGCGACAGCGCCGCACGCGTATCGATGGTCGCATTCGCGCTGGCGTTGTTGTTACCAGGCGTCGAGTCGGGGTTGTCGCTGCTGATGGTCGCCGCGTTGGTCAGCTGCCCGTGGGACGGCAGGGCGCTCGCGTTCAACGTCGCGTCCACGATCCACGTGTGCGACTGACCCGACCCGAGCGAGGGCAGCGTGAGAGGCGAGGAGAACGGCGTCGTCGGACTGCATGTTCCCGTCCCGGCGACGTCGCACATCACCGGGTTCGCGCCGAGCACACCTGAGTCCAGGGTGTCGGTGACGGAGACGTTGGTCGCAGGTGCCGGTCCGTTGTTGGTGGCGACGATGGTGTACTCCACCGTATTGCCGGCCACGACCTTCCCGCTGACCGTCGTCGCGCCGAGATCGGCCACGCTGTCGGTGACGGCGACGTCGGCGTTGCTCTGGACTGTCGTCGACTCCGTGGCGGAGTTATCCGTCGTTGGCGCCGGGTCGACCTGATCCGCCCACGCGAACGCCTGCATCGACATCGTGCTCCCCGAAGCGGGCGCCGTGACGGTGATCTGCGCTTGCGCGGACTGCCCACCCTGAATCGTCCCGAAGGAGCAGTACTGTCCCCCGCCCAGGAGGGTGAAGCCGGGAGTCGAGCACGTGGTGCCCGTCACGGTTCCGAAGCCGAGCGAGCTGTTCGAGGAGTCCTGAGCGTCGAGATACGCGGTCACGTTTGTGGCATCGGCTGTGCCGGTGTTCGTGACGGTCACGGTGTAGGTGACGTCGGCGCCGCTCACGACCGGATCCGGGCTGTCGGACACGGTTACGGCGAGATTGGCGGCCGATTCGACCCAGGTGACCGGGAGGCTGTTCGAAGCGGCGAGCGGACTCGCGTTGACGGCACGGATCGAGCAGGCGTCCGTCAAACAGGCCGAGCCGTCCGGGAGCAGATAGTTCGCATTCAGGGACGTGCTGATGTTGCCGTTCCCATCCGCCGTGGTCGTTCCCACCTGGTAGCAGGCTGAGTGGAACGGGCCTGCGCGGCACTCCTCGATGTTGACGATGCCGCTGGCGGTGTAGCCGCTTCCACTCAGATCGACGCTCTGCCCTGGGGTGAGGGGGTTCGCCTGCTGGATGCTCAGGGTCGGCCCGTTTGCGAACGCGGCCGAGCCGCCCGCGAGTGCGGCCAGCGCGAAGCACAGCGCTAGCGGGACAACGTACCGGTTGAGGCGACGTACGGACTTCGGAGCGATGCGCACGGGATGACCCCCCAGGGTTGGGCGCGATTCCGGCGATTGTGTCGCGCAATCACAATCCCGTCAAGGGGTTCGCCAGAACTTCATCCACCCACAATGGGTGGTCCGGACCTAGGCCGCAGCCGACGCGGAGCGCTGCTCGACCGGCTCGTAGGCTCGCAGCGCCGGCCCGACGTACTCCGAGCTCGGCCGGATCAGCCGGTTGTCGCCGTGCTGCTCGATCACGTGCGCTGCCCACCCCACCACGCGGCTCATCGCGAAGATCGGCGTGAACAGCCCGGTCTCGATGCCCAGGTAGTGGTAGGTCGACGCGGAGTAGAAGTCCACGTTCGGGTAGAGCCCCTTCTCCTCCATCACCGCGTTCTCGATGTGCTCGCTCATCGAGAACCAGTACGGCTCGTCCGAGCGTTCCGCCAGCTGCTTCGAGAACCGCTTCAGGATCACGGCCCGCGGGTCGTACGTCTTGTACACCCGGTGCCCGAAGCCCATGATCCGCTCCTTGCGGGCCAGCCGCTCGCGGATCTCCTGCTCGATGTTCTCGTCGCTGCCGATGTCCTCCAGCAGGTGCATCACCTGCTCGTTGGCTCCGCCGTGCAGCGGCCCCTTGAGCGCACCGATCGCCCCGGTGATCGCCGAGTGCATGTCCGACAGCGTCGAGGCGATCACCCGCGCCGTGAACGTCGACGCGTTCATCTCGTGGTCGGCGTGCAGGATCAGCGCCACGTCGAACGTCCGCGCCGCCTGCTCGTCGGGCCGCTCGCCCGACAGCATGTAGAGGAAGTTCGCGGCATGGCCGAGCTCGGCATCCGGCTCGATCGGCTGGGCGCCGTTCCGCCGCCGGTGGTAGCGCGCCACCATGGTCGGCATCTTCGCGATCAGCCGCGTCGCCTTCCGGAAGTTGGCCTCCTCGGCGTTCGAATCCTTGTCCGGGTCGTCGAACGAGTCCGCCGACACCGCCGTGCGCAGCATCTCCATCGGCGCTGCGTGCGTCGCCAGCATGTCGATCACCGACGCCGTCTCCTCCGACAGCGCCCGCGACCCCGCCAGCTCGCGCCGGAACGCATCCAGCTCGTCGGCCGCAGGGAGGCGTCCGCGCAGGATCAGGAAGCAGGTCTCCTCATAGCTCGAGTGCTCGGCCAGGTCGTTGACGTCGTACCCGCCGTAGATCAGCACGCCCTTCTGCCCGTCGATCGAGCAGAGCCGGCTCCGCGCGACGACGATCCCCTCGAGCCCTCCCTTGTCAGCCATCTTCCGCGCGCCTTTCCCTCGCTTCGACTTCGACCGGATGGTAGCCGTTCGTGCCAGAATCCCGGCCGGATTCGAACCGTCCATTCACCACCATTTCGGGGGGATACACCAGCATGAGCCGCCGCAAGATCACGGTCGTCGGAGCGGGAAACGTCGGCGCCACCACCGCACAGCGTCTGGCCGAGCGCGACTACGCAGACGTCGTGCTCGTCGACATCGTCGAGGGCCTGCCGCAGGGCAAGGCGCTCGACCTGAACGAGACCGGCCCCGTCGTCGGCTACGAGCCGAACGTGGTCGGCACCAACGGCTATGACGAGACCGCCGGCTCCGACATCTGTGTCATCACCTCGGGCATCGCCCGCAAGCCGGGCATGAGCCGTGACGACCTGCTCACCACCAACCAGAAGATCGTCGGCGACGTCACCCGCGAGCTGGTGTCGCGGTCGCCGGAGACGATCCTGATCGTCGTCACCAACCCGCTCGATGCGATGTGCCAGGTCGCCCTCAAGGAGTCCGGATTCCCGCGCGAGCGCGTGATCGGCATGGCCGGCGTGCTCGACTCCGCCCGATTCCGCACCTTCCTTGCCTGGGAGCTCGGCGTCTCGGTGCGCGACGTCACGGGCTTCGTGCTCGGCGGCCACGGCGACCAGATGGTGCCGGTGGTGTCCTACACCAACGTCGCCGGCATCCCCGTCGCGGATCTGATCCCGCAGGATCGCCTGGCCGAGATCGTCCAGCGCACCCGAGACGGCGGCGCCGAGGTGGTCAAGCTGCTCAAGTCCGGCTCGGCCTACTACGCGCCGTCCGCATCGGTCTGCGAGATGGTCGACTCGATCGTGCTCGACCAGAAGCGCGTCCTCCCCTGCGCCGCCCACCTGACCGGCGAGTTCGGGCTGGACGGCATCTTCATGGGCGTCCCCTGCCGGCTCGGCGCGAGCGGGCTCGAGGAGATCATCAAGATCGAGCTCAGCGACGACGAGCAGCAGCAGCTGCACCGCTCGGCGGACGCCGTCCGCGAGCTGGTCGGCGTGATGGGGCTCTAGAGACCAGAGTTGCGAACACCCGGCCGGCTTGCGACGATGTCGCCGTGAGCGCGAACGCGTTTCTGGACAGCCTGCCGCCGCACGAGCGGGATCGGATCGAGTCGTCGATCGTACGCGAGACCTACCCGGCCGGGGCCGTGATCCTGCGCGAGGGCGACCTCACCACCGACTTCTTCATCGTCCTGGCCGGACGCGTCGAGATCGAACGGCAGAATGAACCCGTGGCCGTGATCCTCGCCGGCGACGTCTTCGGCGAGGCCGGCGCCGTCGACCCGGGCCCGGGCTACCAGCTCGCCCGGAATGCCACCGTCCGCGCCGGAACCGACATCGAGCTCGGCATCCTCGACGAGACCACGTTCGCGGAGCTGTTCCGGACGTCGGACGCCTTCCGCCACGCGATTCACGATCGCCTGGCCGCGCGGTCACACTGACGTTACGCGGTTGATGGAGCCGGCCGCGCAGCCGATGCACCGGCGGATCCCAGCCGGGAGCTCGTCCTAGCCGGCGCGTCGCAGCGCAAGCAGCGAGAGCATCTCGAAGCACGCGCTGGCTGCGACCCAGGCGGTGATGTTCGCCGGCTGGTCGTAGACCGGCGCGACCTCCACGCAGTCGAACGCCCGGAAGTCGATGCCGGTCAGCGCGCGCAGGAAGGCGAGCGCCTGTCCGCTCGACGGTCCGCCCACCTCGGGCGTCCCCGTCGCCGGAGCAAAGGCCGGGTCGACGAAGTCGATGTCGAAGGACAGGAACGCCGGCCGCTCGCCGACCCGCGCCCGCACCCGCTCGCCGTAGGCCGCCGGACCCAGCTGCTCGAGCTCGTCCCAGTAGATCGCGTCGTAGCCCAGCTCGCGCGGCGCGTCGATGTCGCTCGCGCCGTACAGCGTGCCGCGCATTCCCGCCTGCACGGAGTGGTGAGCGTCGACCAGCCCCTCCTCCACCGCCCGCTTGAACACCGTGCCGTGGAAGTAGCGCGCGCCGTAGTAGGACTCCCAGATGTCGGCGTGGGCGTCGAGGTGCACCAGCGCCAGCGGCCCGTGCACCGCCGCGGCGGCGCGCAGCTCGGCCAGCACCATCGAGTGGTCGCCGCCCAGGCAGAGCGGCACGACGCCCGCCCGGTGCACCGGCTCGAGGTGTGCCTGGATCCGCTTCAGCGTCTCCTCGTGGTAGCCCGGCACCGTCGGCGCATCGCCGTTGTCGACCATCGACAGGTGCTCCGTCACGTCCACGCGCAGGCGCTGGTTGTACGGGCGCAGCAGCACGGACGCGCTGCGGATGCCCTCCGGCCCGAACCGCGCGCCTGACTTGAACGACACCGCGTCGTCGATGGGGATGCCGATCACGGCAACGTCGACGTCCTCCAGCGACTCGACATAGGGCAGCCGCATGAAGGTGCGCACGCCGGTGAAGCGTGGCGACTGGGATGAATCGATCGGGCCGTACCGCATGGCGGCCTATGGTACCGCCCATGGATCTGGGGCTGGACGGAACCGCCGCCATCGTGGGCGGCGCATCGTCGGGGATGGGCCTCGCCATCGCCCAGGCGCTCTCCGCCGAGGGCTGCCGCGTGACGATGCTGGCGCGCACGCCGGACCGCCTCGAGCGCGCGGCGGCCGGCGTGCCGGACGCCCTCACGGTGGCGGGCGACGTCCGCGACCAGACGGCGATCGAGTCGGCCGTGGAGCGCACCGTGGCCGAGCGGGGACGGCTCGACATCATCGTCAACAACGCCGGCGGCCCGCCGCCCGGAACGTTCGAGTCCACGCCGGAGGAGGCGTGGGTCGAGGCCTTCGAGCTGTCGCTCAACTCCGCGGTGCGGTTGACCCGGCTCGCCCTGCCGCACCTGAAGGCGAGCGGCCGCGGCCGCGTCGTCAACATCACGTCCTGGTCGGTTCGCGAGCCGATCCCGAACCTGATGCTCTCGAACGCGATCCGCCCCGGTGTCGTCGGGTGGGCGAAGACGCTGTCGCACGAGCTCGGCCCGGACGGCATCACCGTGAACACCATCGCTCCCGGCAAGATCGACACGCCGCGGGCCCGCGAGATCTGGGAGCACACACCGGACCCCGACGCGGCCCGCACCCGCGACCTGGCCGCCATCCCGGCGCGCCGCATGGGCGACCCCGCCGAGGTGGGCGCGGCGGTCGCATTCCTCTGCTCGCAGCAGGCCGCCTACATCACCGGCGTGGTGCTGCCGGTGGACGGTGGCGCCCTCAAGGGAATCTGGTGACAATTTTTCGTCCGTAGACTTCAGCAGGTTGCGAACCATGCAAACCTGCTATCGACATCCCGACCGTGAGACGGCGGTCACCTGCTCCAATTGCGGACGCCCGATCTGCCCTGACTGCATGCGGGCGACGCCGGTCGGCGTCCGCTGCCCGGAGTGCGCGGGCCAGCGCGCGAGGGTCACAGCGCCCGCATTCATGATGGGCAACGAGCCGCGCGTCACCTACGCCATCATCGCGGCCAACGTGGTGGTCTTCATGCTCACCAATCAGCTGTCGGGCGGCGGCCTGGGCGGCGGCGGCTCGCTCAACGCGCTCGGCAACCGGCTCGCCCTCTGGGGCCCGGCGGTGCAGCACGGAGACTGGTACCGGCTGATCACGTCGGGGTTCATCCACTACGGGTTCCTGCACATCGCGTTCAACATGTACGCGCTGTACATCCTCGGCTCCGCTCTGGAGCGCTACGTGGGCTCGGTGCGCTTCGCGCTGATCTACTTCCTGTCGCTGCTCGCCGGCAGCTTCGGCGCTCTGGTGGCGACGCCGCACGCGCAGTCGGCGGGTGCGTCGGGCGCGATCTTCGGAGTCATGGGCGCGCTGCTCGTCCTCGAGCGGCAGCGCGGCATCGCGCTGCTCGGCGGCTCCGTCGGCGGCCTGCTGGTCATCAACCTCGTCTTCACCTTCGCGGTGCCCGGCATCTCGATCGGCGGTCACATCGGCGGCCTGCTCGGCGGCGTCGCCACCGGTCTCGTGCTGTCCGGCTACGGCCGCGGTCACCTCGCCTACGGGCGATGGACGCCACTGACCGTGATCGGGCTGATCGGCATCGCCGCGGTCAGCGTCGCCGGCTCGCTGGCGGTGGCGGGCGGATGAGGCCGCTGCGCAAGCCCCGGTGGCCGGTCGCGCTAGCCGTCGTGTTCGCCGTCATCGCGGCCGGGTTCACGTACGGCTGGGAGACGCAGTCCGGCTACTACGCATTTCTTCCCGACCCCGCCCACCCGCTGGCCAAGGTCGTGCACGCGCAGGGCGGCCGGCCGCCGGCCAGGAACACCGGCTTCTACTTCGTCGATGTCAACCTCCTGCACGCCAACCTGATCCAGAAGTTCTGGGCCCAACACCTCGTCGACGGGGCCAGCCTGGTGCCCGACAAGGAGATCCTCGCGCCCGGCCAGTCGAACCAGCAGCGCGTGACCGAGGACCTGTCGGCCATGACCACGTCGCAGGAGACGGCGAAGGTGGTGGCCGAGCGGGCGCTGGGCAAGAAGGTGCCGATCCTTCGCCAGGGAGCGCTGCTGGTCGGCATCGTCTCCGGCGACCCGGCGGCAAAGGCCGGCCTGCAGCCGGGCACGATCGTGACGTCGGTGAACGGCCAGCCGGTGCACTCCGCCCAGGACATGGTGAACGACATGCAGCCGGTCAAGCCGGGGCAGTCGGTCCGGCTGACGCTCTCGAAGGGGAACCCGGTGACCGTGCAGACGATCGCCTCGCCCAAGCCGGTGCACGCGATCATCGGCGTGTCGGTCGGCGACGCCGTGCGGATCGGCAAGCTGCCCGTGCCGGTGAAGATCGACACCGGCAACATCGGCGGGCCGTCGGCCGGGCTCGGCTTCGCGCTCGAGATCTACGACTCGCTGAGCGGGCGGCACCTGCTTCGCGGCCACAAGATCGCCGTCACGGGCGAGCTCGACCTGGCCGGCGGCGTGCACGAGATCGGCGGCGTGCAGCAGAAGACGATCGGCGCGATCGACGCCGGCGCCGACACCTTCCTCGTCCCCGAGGGCGCCAACCTGCGGGATGCGAGAGCCGCCGCGAAGGGCCGGATAAATGTGATCGGAGTTACGAGTTTCACGCAGGCGCTGCAGGTGATCCGGGGGCTCGCGCCGCGGTGAGAATCCGGTAAAAACGTTCGCCGCAAACACCGCATTTTCCGAAGAGGCAACACTAGATGGAGGGCAGGTCGATCCCTACACTCCTCTCTCTGCATCCGGTGGTTCCAACCCTCGTCGAAAGGTCTCCCCACGTGGCACACAAGGCTCGATGCGTCACCTGCAACGATTGTTTCTTCCGCAAGACGAGCCTCTGTGCGCTGGACCTTGCTGAGCCCTGCCCCACGTTCCGGCCGGCCCTGAAGGGCCAGATGATCGCCCCGCAGCAGGCGCGGCTGGTCGAGCCGACGCCGCAGTTCGCGCAGCCCGGCTGGCTGGGTGCCGGCCGCGTCGCCGCCGGCGTCGCATGACGGATTCCGGCCGCGTCGCCGGCGTCAGACGGACGCCGGAGCGAGCTTCTCGCTGAGCAGCGCGCCCAGCCGGGCAACACCCTCGGAGATCTGCTCTGGCGGCACCGCGCTGAACGCGAGGCGAAGCGAGGAGCGGCCCCCGCCGCCCGCGCAGAAGTCGGCGCCGCTGACGTACGGCACGCCCCGCTCGGACGCGTCCGGCAGCAGCGCGGCGGCGTCGATGGCCTCGGGCAGGTCGATCCAGTAGAAGTAGCCGCCCTGGGGCGTCGTCCACGTTGCGCCCTGCGGGAAGTGCTCCCGAAGCGCTGCCTCCATCGCGTCGCGCCGCTCCTTGAGCGCCGCGGTCGCCCGCTCCACGTTCGGCTCGAACCGGCCGGCCCGGCAGTAGGCGTTGAGCGTCGCCTCCGCGAAGGTGTTGGGCGCGATGTAGGTGTTCTCAGAGAGCTTGGCGAGGGCGGGGGCAAGGCGCTCCGGCAGCACCAGGTAGCCGGTGCGGATGCCGGGAGCGACCGTCTTGGTGAACGAGGAGGAGTAGATGACGTTGTCACCGCCGTCGATCTCGTGCAACGTGGGCGCGGGCTTCCCCTCGAACCGCAGCAGGCCGTAGGGATCGTCCTCGACGACCAGCACGTCGTGGCTGCGCGCCAGCTCCACGACCCGCCTCCTGCCATCCTCGGGCAGCGACACGCCCGCCGGATTCTGGAACGTCGGGATCACGTAGAGCAGGCGGACATCGTCGTGGGACGAGAGCGTGCGCTCGAGCGCGTCGACGTCGATGCCGTCGGGCGTGAGCGGCACGGGGGCGATCCCGGCCCCGAACGTGCGCAGCGAGATCAGCGTCCGGTCGTACGTGGGATCCTCGACCACCGCCGTCCCGCCACGGCCCAGGAACAGATGCTGGGCGAGGAAGGCGACGCCCTGCAGGCTGCCGTTCACGAGCAGGACGCGCGACGCGTCGACGCCATGCCGCGCGCCGATCCACTCCCGCAACGGCGGGTAGCCGCCCGGCTTGTAGGCCAGCGCTCCCGCGCCGTCCTCGCGAAGCGCCGTGGTGGCCGCCTGCTCGAGGTCGGCGACGGGCAGCATGTCGGCCGACGGAACGCCGCGGGTGAAGGGGATGGCGGTCATGGGCGGATGTTACGCGACTCTCTCCGCCGCCAGCCGCGCCGCCGCCGTCGGGCTCTCCCCCACCGGGATCCCCCGCGCCTCCAGCGCCGCCTTCTTCCCGGCCGCCGTGCCGGACGAGCCGGAGATGATCGCTCCGGCGTGGCCCATCGTCTTCCCGGGCGGCGCCTGGAAGCCGGCGATGTACGCGACCACCGGCTTGGTCATCCACCCCGCGATGTAGTCGCCGGCCTTCTCCTCCTCATCGCCGCCGATCTCGCCGACCATGACGACGAGATCGGTCTCGGGGTCTACCTCGAACCGCTCGAGCACGTCGATGAACGAGCTGCCCACGATCGGATCGCCGCCGATGCCGACGATCGTCGAGTTGCCGAGCCCGAGGTCGGCCAGCTCCTTGCCGATCTGGTAGGTCAGCGTGCCCGACCGCGACACAAGGCCGATCCGCCCCTGCGCGAACACCTGCGCCGGGATGATGCCGACGTTGGCGATCCCGGGTGAGAGCGCTCCCGGACAGTTCGGCCCGAGCATGGTCACGCCGCGCGGGCGGATGTAGTTGTAGATCCGAAGCATCTCGTGCGCCGGGATGCCCTCGGTGATGCAGATGACGGTCTCGCAGCCGGCGTCGACCGCCTCGTAGATCGCGTCGGCGGCGAAGCGCGGCGGGACGAACACCATCGACGTGTTGGCGCCGCGCTCCCGCACGGCATCGGCGACGGTGTCGAACACCGGCACGCCGTCCACGTCCTGGCCGCCCTTGCCGGGCGTCACGCCGGCCACCAGCTGGGTGCCGTAGTCGCGGTTCCGCAGGGCGTGGAAGCTGCCCTCGCGGCCGGTGATGCCCTGGACGACCAGGCGCGTCTGCTCGGTCACGATGATCGCCATCAGGCCTCCCCTCCGGCCAGCGCGACGGCTCGCTCCGCCGCGCCCAGCATCGTCGCCTCGACGTGGACGTTGGGCGGTGCCGCGGCGGCCAGCATCGCGCGACCCTCCTCCGCATTCGTCCCGTCCAGCCGCACGACGATCGGCATGTCGGTGCCGAGGCGCTCGAGCGCCGTCAGGATGCCCTGCGCCACCTCGTCGCCGCGTGTGATCCCGCCGAACACGTTGAACAGGACGACCCGCACGTTGGGATCCTCGAGCAGCACCCCGATGGCGGTGGCGATCGACTCGGCGTTCGCGCCGCCGCCCACGTCCAGGAAGTTCGCCGGTCCGTGCCCGGACGCCCTGCCGGCGTCGGCGACCACGTCGATCGTCGACATGGCCAGGCCGGCACCGTTCGCCAGCGTCCCGATGTCGCGGGAGCCGTCGAACCAGTGCGCCGGCTTCGGCTCGCCGCCGTCCGGCTCCCAGCCGGCGTTTTCCAGCTTGACGAAGTTGACGCCCTTCTCGCGCGCGAGCTGCTCCTGCTCGTTGGCGGCCGAGGTGTCGCGCATCTCGGCGATGTCGGGATGCCGGAACAACGCGTTGTCGTCGACCGTGTACTTGGAGTCGAGCGCGCGGACGATGCCGTCCGGGGTGACGATCAGCGGGTTGATCTCGACCAGCATGGCGTCGGTCTCGACGAACGCCTCGTACGCGCGCTCGATGATCGCCGTCACCTGCTTCACCTCGTCGGACGGGATGCCGGCGGCGAAGCAGAGCCGGCGCGCGTGGAACGGGAGCAGGCCGGTCAGCGGGTCGACGTGCAGGCGGGCCAGCTTCTCGGGCGTCTCCTCCGCCACCTGCTCGATCTCGATCCCACCGGCGGTGGTCAGCATCAGCAGCGGCCGCTTGGCGCCGCGGTCGAAGGTGATGGAGAGGTAGTACTCGCGCTCGATGTCGGAGGCGCGCTCGATCCACAGGCGGCGGACGACGTGTCCGCGGATGTCCATGCCGAGGATCGCCCGGGCGTGCTGCTCGGCGTCATCCGGCGTCGCGGCGTACTTGATGCCTCCGGCCTTACCGCGGCCGCCGACCAGCACCTGCGCCTTCACCATCACCGGGTCGCTGAGCTGCTCCGCGGCGGCGCGGGCCTCCTCCGGCGTGGTCGCCACCAGCCCGTCCGACACCGGGATGCCGAAGCGGGCGAACAGCTGCTTGCCCTGGTACTCGTACAGATCCACGCGCCCCCGCCTCGGTCGATGTCAGCGAACGCCGGTGAGTCTAGAGCGGGGCGATTTCAGGCCTCGCCGATTCGGCGGTTAACAGACCGACGACCCGCAAGGAGCGGGCCGTCGGAGGAGGCAGGTAGCTGCGAGGTGTGGGCACGTTCGATCGCAGCGTCCGGGGCGATTGTCCACGTGGATTGTATGGAAAGATCGCCGTTGTGGTTAGGGATTTGTAAAGGCACCCTATACCGGTCAGACGACCCCGAAGCCCTTGGCCCCGATGGCGGAGCGAATCGCGTCCAGCCCGACGGAGGTCTCGTCGAACGTCACCTCGACCTCGTCGCCGATGTGCTCGGCCACGACGCTGGTCACCCCGGGAAGCGCCGAGACCGCATCGCGGATGCGACGCTCACAGCCGCCGCAGGTCATCCCCCGCACCTCGAGCGTCTCCGTCCGCACGGCTACTCAGCCGGTCGCGCCGCTCGAGCCGCCCGCAGACTTGGTCGCGGCAACCGCGGCGACGTACGCGGCGACGTCCTGCGCGTCCTGGCCCTTCAGCAGGTTGGCCGGCATCGGGGTCGGCCGCACGTAGGGGAACCCGGTCTGGATCTGCTCCCGGACGAGCGCCTCGAACGATGTCGGGTCGAATCCATTCTCGCGCGGCTGCTGATAGGCGGCGTCCAGGTTGGGGCCGATCACGCCCTTGGTGCCCGCAGCCGCGAGGGTGTGGCACCCGCCGCACGTCGAGATGAAGAGCTGCTGGCCGTGCGCCAGGTCAGCCCCGCCCGAGGCTGCCACCCCCGTCTGCACGCCGCATCCCGACGAGACGAATGCGACCCCGGCGACCAGCGCAGCGATGGCGACCGTGGCAAAAGGGCGTCTCACAGGCGGGAAGCCTACCAACTCGCCATCCAGGGCCGCGTGGGGTACGCGCCGCGCCACGTCACCGTCTCAGCGGCGTGCTCAGCACCGAGCGCAAGGGCCGCCGAGAGCGGCATGCCGTCGGCCAGGCCGTACAGCACACCGGCCACGAAGGTGTCGCCCGCGCCGTAGCTGTCGACGACCGGCCCGGGCGGCACGACGGCCAGGTATCCGGTGCCGCCCCGCTCGCCGTCGGTGACGACCACGTGCTCGGGCTGCACGGCCAGTCGTGAGAGGTCAAACCGCTCGCCGCGGTCGTTGCCACTGCCGACAAGCGCATCGACACGGACGCCGCTTGCGACCAGCGCCTCGAACCGGCGGGCCGTCACGACCACAACCCGGGCCTGTCTCGCCAGCTGCAGCGTCCGGGGATCGAGCCCGGTGAAGTAGACCCCGTCGCAGCCGGCCAGCTCGTCCCAGGGCAACGGGTCGTCGGCGGTCGGCTGCAGGTTCTCGCCGACCACGCAGATGGTGCGCTCGCCGCTCGGGTCGCGCATCACGAGCGCCCGGGTGTGCGGGACGTTGCGGCGAGCCGCGAGCACCCTCACCCCAAGCTCGCCCATCCACTCCGCCAGCCGGACGTCGTCGCCTGCGGCGGTGAAGAAGGTGACCCGGGCGCCCATGCGGGCAAGGGCGGCTGCCGTGACGGCGCCGCCGCCCGCGGGCTCGGTCAGCGGGTTGGTGAGGTGGACGATCTCGCCGGCGGGCGGGATGAACGGCGCATCGGTGTGCGTCACCCACTCGACGTGACCGACGACGGCGAGGTTCAGCATGGAGGTGAGGGTAGCGGGGGTCAGGCCTCTGGCCTGACCCCGTTGATCGATGGAGCCAGGTGCCCGCCTTGAGGCCGGCACCGCTTCGGCTGACAGTCAGCAGGAGTGGCGCCGCGCTGAAGCGCAACGCCACGCGCCGCCCAGCAACGGCGTCAGGCCGGAGGCCTGACCCCTTACGGCACGTACACCACCTTGCCCTGCACCTTCAGATCCTCCATCAGCTGCTGCCCCTTTGCGATCTCGGCGAGGGGCATCACCTGGTCGATCACCGGCTTGATCCCTCCGGCCTGCACCGCCTTCAGCGCCGCTGAGAGCTCCGCCTTGTTCGAGAGGTGCGACCCGAGCAGGTTCTGCTGCTTGTTCCAGAGGAAGCGCAGATCAGTGATCGCCTCGAACCCGGTCGACGCGCCGCACACGACGAGCCGGCCACCCCAGCGCAGCGCCGCCATCGACGTCGGCCACGTCTCCTCGCCGGAGTGCTCGAACACCACGTCGGCACCGACCTTGCCGGTGACGGCCTTCACCTCGGCCACCACGTCCTGGCTCTTGCGGTCGATCACGTTCACGGCGCCGAGCTGCTCGGCCAGCGCGACCTTCTCCTTGCCGCCGACCACCGGGATCGGGTTCGCGCCGAACAGCCGGCAGATCTGGATCGCCATCGTGCCGAGGCCGCCGACGCCGCCCCAGATCAGCACGTTCTCGCCGGGCTGGATCTTCGCCCGCGTCACCAGCATGCGCCACGCCGTCTCCAGCACGAGCGGCATCGAGGCCGCCTCCTCGAACGAGAGGTTCGTCGGCTTGGGCAGCACGTTCGCCGCCGGCATGGTCACGTACTCGGAATGGCCGCCGTCGTTCGGCCCGCTCTGGAAGCCCCAGATGCGGAACTGGCGGCAGAAGAACTCCTGGCCGCTGACGCAGAAGTCGCACGTGCGGCAGGAAAGGCCGGGATGGACGACGACCTCGTCGCCGACCTGCACCGGGGACGACCCGAAGCCGGTCCCGGCGACCTCGGACCCCAGCGCCGTGACGACGCCGGCGACGTCCGAGCCGGAGATGTGCGGGAAGATCACCTTCATGCCCGGCATGCCACGACGGGCCCAGATGTCGTTGAAGTTGGCCCCCGCCGCCTTGACCTCGATCAGCACCTCGTAGGGGCCGGGCTCGGGCTCGGGGATGTCGGTGTACTGGAGCACGTCGGTCCCGCCGTGCTCCTCGAAGACCACTGCCTTCATGCGGAGAGCGCCTTTCCGAGGAAGTCGAAGTTGTCGATGTAGCGGCGCACGTCGTCCTCGCTGTGCTGGACGGTCAGCGTCCAGTTCTCGGACTTGCCCCACGGGGCCATGAACACGCCGCGGTTGAACTGCACCAGCCAGTTGACGTACGCGAGGTCGTCGGACACCTCGAGGTAGTCGCGGTAGTTGCGCACCCGCTCGCCGCGGTAGGTGACGGCGCCGCGCGCCGCCATCGCCGTGGTGTAGCCGGCGATGCCGCTTCGCTCCATCACGCCGTCGCACCCCTCGCGCAGGATGTCGGCCAGCCGGTTGAACTCCGTGTAGGCCTCGGGCACGAGGATCTCGGTGAGCGTGGCGCGCATCGCGGCCATGGTCAGCGGGTTGCCGTTGAAGGTGCCGACCTGGTCGATGCGACCGTCCGCGATCCAGCTCATGACCTCCTCGGTGCCGCCGATCGCGCCGCAGGGGAGGCCCCCGCCGACCGACTTGGCGAGGCAGATGATGTCCGGCGTCACGCCGAACGCCTCGGTGGCGCCGCCGTAGGCGATGGTCGCGCCGGTCTTGACCTCGTCGAAGGCGAGCAGGGCGCCGTGCTTGTGCAGCAGATCCTTGACGCCCTGCAGGTAGCCGTCCTCGGGCAGCACGAACCCGGCGTTCATCATCGCCGGCTCCACGATCATGCCCGCAACCTGGCCCTTGTAGCGCTCGAGCGTTCGCTCCAGCGCATCCAGATCGTTGAACGGCACGACCTTCGTCAGGTTGACGTAGTCGGCGGGCAGGCCGATCGTCTGCGGCACCGAAACGGGATCGTCGTAGGGGCCGATCGAGTCGCCGGGAGGCGACACCGAGACCATCAGCGCGTCGTGGTGGCCGTGGTAGGAGCCCTCGATCTTGAAGATGATGTCGCGGCCCGTGACCGCGCGCATCAGCCGCACGGCGTCGAGCGTCTCCTCGGTGCCGGAGTTGCCGAAGCGCCAGAGCGGCTGGCCGAAGCGCTGCTGCAGGTGCTCGGCGACGACGATCGCATCCTCTGTCGGCTGTGCGAAGTGCGAGCCCTGGGCGATCCGCTGGGAGACCGCCTCGACGATCTTCGGATGCGCGTGGCCGACGGCGACGGCGCCGTAGCCGTTGTGGAAGTCGACGTACTCGTTGCCGTCCACGTCGGTGACCTTGGATCCGTGCCCCTCGGCCAGGTAGACGGGATGCGGGTCGGTGGACTGCCAGCTCGAGACGACGCCGCCCGGCAACGACCGCTGGGCGCGCTCGGTCATCGCGCGCGACTTCGCGTGCCGCGCGTTGAACTCCGCCTCCTCGGTCTCGATCAGGCTCGCGAGCCTGGCCGGGTCGACCGCGACGGTGCCGGCGGAATCGCGGTTGAAGAAGTTGCTGGTTGCGCTCATGACTGCACACTCCCTAGGACTTCGCCGTATCGGTTGTCACGCCAGGCAAGCGCGGCCTTGAGGCCGCTCTGCTGGACGATCTGCATGAACTCCCGCTGCTCGGGCGTGTCGGCCGCGTTCAGCATGGACGATAGATCGAGATTCATGTCGACGGCCTCCCGCAGCCCCATCGCCTCGTACGCCCGGACGAGGGCGATCTTGGTCAGCCGCAGGACCGGCAGCGGCGTCGGCGCGATCTTCCGCACGAGCGCCTCCACCTCCTTCTCCAGATCCTCCTCGGCCACGACGCGGTTGATCATCCCCGCGCGCTCCGCGGCCTCGGCATCGATCATGTCGCCGGTGAACAGCAGCTCGTTGGTCTTCTTCTGGCCCAGTATGAAGGGCATGAGCAACGTCACCGGCCCGGATCCGTAGCGGATCTCGGGCTCGCCGAACCGGCCGCTCCCGGTGCTGACGATGATGTCGCAGGCCATGGCCAGCTCGCAGCCGCCGGCCAGGCAGTAGCCCCGCACCGCCGCGATCGTCGGCTTCGGCAGCGCCCACAGCTTCATCGTGGCGTCGATGTCGGTGGCGAGCACCTCGTGCCACTCGTGCGCCGGGATGTCGGAATGGGCCGCCTCGGCGGACAGGTCGTAGCCGGCCGAGAACGCCCGGTCGCCCGCGCCGGTGACCACCACCACCTTCACCCCGTCATCGGCGACGGCGCGGTCGAAGGCGGCGTGCAGCCCCTCGAGCACGGGGCCGTTGAGCGCATTCAGCTTCTCGGGCCGGTTGAGGGTGATCCAGGCGGCGGGGCCGCGGGTTTCGTACAGGACGACGTCACTCATCGTCTGGGGCTCCTTCGCTGGGCAGGACGATCAGACAGTCGAGCGCGATCGAGCGCTCGGAGGACACGAGCAGGGGGTTGATGTCGATCTCCGCGATCTCGGGATGCTCGGCGGCCATCCGCGACACATCGACGATCGCCTCGATCAACCCGGGCGGCACCTCTCCACCCAGCAGCCGGTCGAGGGCGGGGAAGCTCTTGACGAGCTCGCGGGCTCCCTCGTGATCCACCGGAGCAAGGCCGGTCTTGGCCAGCCCGAGGGCCTCCGCCAGCCCACCGCCGATGCCGACCGAGACGCAGGCGCCGTAGTTCTCGTCCCTGGTCGCGCCGATCAGGAGCTCGTGCCCGCCGCGGATCTGTTCGGCGACGACGACCGCGCCGCCCATCCGCGCAGCCGCATCACGAACCGATACGGGGTCGTGGAGGTTGAGCGCGACACCGTCCACGTGCGCCTTATGCGCCACGTTGTCGATCTTGACGACGACGGGGTAGCCGATGCGCTCGGCAGCCGCAACGGCCTCCTCGGCGTTCGTGCACCGCACCATCCGCGGGAACCTGATCCCGTAGCCCGCGGCGACCGCTGCGGAATCGTACTCGGACAGCTCGCCGCTGCCTCTCAGGGGCTCCGCCAGCTCGACGTCCCGGGACGGCGGGACCCGGCGCACGTGGTTGAGGCGGGCCGCCAGCGCGCGCAGGCCGGGCAGGCTGCTCTTGAGGATCGGGATGTCGTGCTCGCGCGCCCAGGTCAGATCCTCGATCGGCGGGTCGGCGGTGGTCACTGTGATCACGCACGGGAAGATGTCGGTGCCGCGGGTTGCGTCCAGCAGGTAGCCGGCGATGTCGGTCGGCAGCTGGCGCTCGCCGTCGACGAGCCAGTGGCTGTGGTCGTTCGCCGAGACGATCACGTCGAAGTCGCCGGACTGCGCCATCAGCTCCAGCACGCGAGCGAAGACGACGGGGTAGTCGTCGATCGCCCAGCAGTCGACCGGGTTGCCGACGTGCGTGAAGTTGGGGAACTCGGCCTTCAGCCGCTGCTGCAAGGGCTCCGGGAAGGGCTGGAGCGGGATGCCCGCCTTCTCCGCCATGTCGGCGAAGTACTCCCCCTCGCCGCCGGAGTTGGTGATGGCGCCGATTCTGCGCCCGACGGGGGCGCGCGTTCGCGAGAACACCTCCAGGTGCTCCAGCCAGACCGCGAAGTCGTCGCAGCGGATCGCGTTGTAGTGGCGAAGCATGGCGTCGAAGCGGTCATCGGGGCCGACGATGGCGCCGGTGTGCGCCCTGGCCGCCGCCTTCGCCATGTCGCTCGTGCCGATCTTCAGCACGATGGCCACCTTGTCGGCCTCGGCGAGCCGGCGCAGCGCGTCCTCGAACGCCCGCGGGCGGCGCACCTCCTCGAGGAACAGCCCGACCACCCGACAGTCGGGGTCGTCCGCAAAGTAGGCCGTCATATCGGCCACGTCGGTCACGATCTCGTTGCCCGCTGAGACGACGGTGCGGAAGCCGATCCGCGGGCCGAGCGAGACGAGGATCTCCCCGATCGAACCGGAGTGGACGAGTGTCGCGACCGGGCCGGCCACGAAGTTCTCGGTCAGCGTCCCGATCCACGGCGACGGATAGCCGGGCGTGGCGATGCCCATGCAGTTGGGCCCGACCAGCGCAATGCCCGTGCCGGCGATGCGATCGCGGATCCGGTCTGCGATCACGCGCCCCTCGGCACCGGCCTCGTTGCCCAGGCCGGGCATCACGATGCCGCGCACCCCTGACACCGAGAGCACGTCTTCCAGAGCGTGCTCGATGCGGGTCGTGCCGAGAGCATCGTCATACCGGTGGCCGACGCCCAGCACCACCATCTCGGGCACATCCGGGCACTCGCCGATCGAGGGGTAGCAGCGGATGCCGCACGCCTCGCTCCTGGTCGGGTTGATGCCGTAGAAGGGCACCCCCGGCACGGTCATGTTCTCGGCGATGCGTTGGGACGTCCGATCGGAGATGCCGTAGATGGCGACGGACCTCGGCCGGAAGATGCCGTCCAGGTCGGTGCGGAGAAGCGGGGACGTGGTTGAGCTCATGCGTGCTCCAGTGTACGCAATTCGTATTGACTTCGCTCGGTCCTACGAATATCGTAGTGACCGTCATGACGGACGACCTCGATCGACGCATCGTGGACGCGCTCGTCGAGGACGGCCGGCGGCCCTTCGTGAAGATCGCGCAGGAGCTGCACGTCTCGGAGGCCACCATCCGACAGCGCGTGGCCAGGCTGACCGCCGAGGGCGTCATGCAGATCACGGCCGTGACGAACCCGCTGAAGCTCGGCTACGAGGTGATCTGCATGCTCGGCCTGAGCGTCGCGGCCGCCCGCGCCAGGGAGGCGGCCGAGGTGCTGGCCGGATTCGACGAGGTCACGTACCTGATCGCGTGCACGGGGCGCTACGACCTGCTGGCCGAGGTCACCTGCCGCAGCGGCGACCACCTGCTCGAGTTCATGAACGAGCGGCTGGGCGAGGTGCCCGGGCTGCAGGCCAGCGAGTCCTTCGGCTACCTCTCGGTGCTCAAGGAGAGCTACCGCAACAGCGAGTGAGCCGGCAGCGGCTACGACCGTTCTCCCTGCTCGGTGAAGAACCGGCCGGTCTCGCCGCCGGAGAAGAAGCGCGACGTGACGGTCTTCTTGCGCGTGTAGAACTCGACAGCGTCCTGGCCGTGAGCGTGCAGGTCGCCGAAGAAGCTGCCCTTCCAGCCCGAGAACGGGAAGAACGCAACGGGGGCGGCCACGCCGACGTTGACGCCGATCATGCCCACCTCGACGTCGTGCCGGTAGCGCCGCACGGCCGCGCCCGACTCCGTGAAGATGGACGTGCCGTTGCCGTAGCGGCTCGCGTTGACGATGTCGATCGCCTCGTCCAGCGAGCCGGCGTGGATGACCGACAGCACCGGGCCGAAGATCTCCTCCTGGGCCACGTCCATGTCCGGCGTCACGCCGTCGAGGATCGTGGGGCCGACGAAGGCGCCGTCTGGGTTGGCCGCCGGGCGGCGGCCGTCGACTGCCAGCGTCGCCCCGGCCTCGACGCCACGGTCGATCCACTGCAGGATGCGGTCGCGCGAGGCGCACGAGACGACCGGGCCGACGTCCGTGCGGTCGTCCAGCCCGTTGCCGACGCTGAGCTCCTCGGTGCGGGCGACCAGCCGCTCCATCAGCGGCGCCTTGGCGTCGCCGACCGCGACGACGACCGACCCGGCCATGCACCGCTGCCCGGCGGCTCCGAACGCCGAGCCGATGATGTTCGACACGGTCCTGTCCATCACCGCGTCGGGCATGACGACCATGAAGTTCTTGGCACCGCCCAGCGCCTGCACGCGCTTGCCGTGGGCGGCGGCCCGCTCGTAGACGTAGGCGGCCACCTTCGCGGACCCCACGAACGAGACGGCGTCGATGCCCGGATGGTCGAGGATGCCGTTGACGACGTCGACCGAGCCGTTGACCAGGTTGACGACGCCCTCCGGCAGGCCGCCGTGCTCGTGGATCAGGTTGAACACCAGCTCCTGCGTGAGCGGCACCTGCTCGGACGGCTTGAGGATGAACGTGTTGCCGCACGCGATGGCGAAGGGCAGGAACCAGAAGGGCACCATCGCCGGGAAGTTGAACGGGGCGATCGCGGCGCAGACACCGACCGGCTGGCGGAAGGTCTCGCAGTCGACGGCGGTCGCCACGTTCTCGAGGACGCGGCCCTGCATCGTCTGGGGAACGGCCGTCGCGGCCTCCACCATCTCGATCGCGCGGCCGACCTCGGCGCGGGCGTCGGGGAACGTCTTGCCCATCTCCCGCGTCACCGAGCGGGCTATCTCGTCCTGGTGCGCCTCGAGCACCTGGCGGAAGCCGAACAGCCAGCGGGCGCGCTCGATCGTCGAGCGGCTGCGCCAGGCCGGCAGCGCGGCCCGGGCGGCGGCAACGGCTGCGTCTACGTCGGCGCTGCCTGACAGCGGCACGCGGGCGAGCAGCTCGCCGGTGGCGGGGTTCGTCACGTCGAGCTGGTCACCGCCGAGCGCGGGGCGCCAGTCGCCGTTGATGTAGTTGCCGAGCAACCTGGTGTCGATCGCAGCCTGGGACACGCGTGAGCCTCCTGTCGTTTCTCGCCCACGCATGCTGGCACCGCTCGACGCCGGCCGCCAGCGTACACTGTGTCCATGGAGACCCTTGATTCCGGACAGAGTGTCTTCACGGTCGCCGACGTGCTATCGCTCGACGAGCTCCGGGATGCCGACGTCAGCGTCGCGGCGGCCGGGCACCGGCTGGGTAACCGCGTCGAGTGGGTGCACGTGTTCGAGACGCCCGCGGTCACCGGCGTTCTGCGGGGCGGCGAGTTCCTCCTGACGACGGGCATCGCGCTGGCAGGGATGGCGCCCGCGGAGGTCGATGCGCTGGCCGGCGCCTGCGCGGCGGCCGGAGCGGCGGGCATCGGCCTCGAGCCCAGCCACGCCCGCCCCGACGCGCTTACCGCCGCCTGCCGCACCCACGAGCTGCCGCTGCTGGTGTTCGGGCGACCGGTCAGGTTCGTCGACATCACGAGGGTCGTCCACGAGCGGCTCGTGAGCGGCGAGCTGGCGACGCTGCGCCGGGCCGTCTCGCTGCAGGCGCAGCTCCGCGAAGCGGCGCGGAGCGGCCTGGGGCCGGCGGGCCTCGTGGCCGCGCTGGGCGAGGTGCTGGGAGCGCAGGTGCTCCTGGAGCGGAGCGACCGCCGGCCGATCGCGACGTCGCCGGAGTCGGGGCTCGACGTCGAGTTCCTGGATGCGCTCGACCGCCAGCGGCAGCGGCTGCCGACCGCGCTGCGCTCGCGAGCGGTGGCGCCGGGTGCGCGGCTGCACGTGCTCCCGCGCCGCGGTGACGAGCTCGACCAGCTGGCGGTGGACGAGGCGGCCTTCCTGCTGTCGGTGGCACTGGCGTCCCAGCCGCCCGCCGAGGACGTGCCCGCGGCCGAGCGTGCCCGGCTGCTACAGCGACTGGCTGAGGGACGGGCCGGCAGCCGTGACGAGGTGCTTCGCCGGGCCCGATCGGTCGGCGTCGACCTGTCGCGCGGCACGGTGTGGGCGGTGGCGGCCCGAGGGCCGCTCGAGCGGCTGGAGCGTGAGGGGTACGAGGCGCTGGTCGACGGCTCGCGGGCCCTCGTGGCGCTGGGCAGCGAGGACGACCCGGCTCGGGTGGCTCGCGACGTGATCCGGCGCGGAGGCGTGACCGCCGTCGGCCTGGACGCGCGCGGCGACGAGCCGTGGCAGATCACCGAGGCGCTCGCGTCGGCCCAACGCGCGTGCCTGGTCGCCGCGGCGGCGGGCCCGCCGGTGCGGTTCGGCGCGGAGCTCGGCGCCCTCGATCCGCTGGCGCGCGACGTGCTGGCCGGCGCACGCATCGGGACGCGGTTCGATCCGGGATCGCTCGACCTGGTCGAGGCGCTCGTGGCGACGGGCTGGTCGAAGGCATCGGCCGCGAAGCGCCTGGGGATCTCACGGCAGCGCCTGTACGACCGGCTGGCCGGGCTGCGGGCTTCGCACGGGATCGACGTCGACCTGCCGCAGACCCGCGTCGAGCTGTCGCTGGAGGTGTGGGCGGGGAGGATGAGCGATCTGGCCGCGGGCGCCGCCGCGCCTACACTGACCGCGTGAGCAACCTGATCGATTCCGGATGGGCGGCGTGGCTGCCGAATGAGCTGGTCGAGACGCTCGAGGCCCGCGACGGCGGATCGGCGGCGCGCCGCGACCTGCGCAGGCGCCTGGAGCGGGGGCCGTCGGAGGCGGATCGCGAGCGTTGGGACCGGTTCGCGCTGGTGTGCCCGTCACGGATCGACCTGCCGGCCGGCGCGGAGGGGCTGACGGAGGAGCGGGCGCTCGAGATCCTCGACCAGCTGGGGCTAATGGAGGCGGCACCGGAGCCGGTCGAGCTGGTTCTCACCCTCGACAACGACGAGGTGCGCGAGCTGGAGCGCGTCCGCTCGGCACGGGATGTGGGTGAGGTGGGAGCACTGCCGGCGGACATGCCGTCGCTGGACGCGGTGCTCGGCGGCGGGAAGGTGGGTCGCAACGATCCGTGCCCGTGCGGCTCGGGGAAGAAGTTCAAGCGCTGCCACGGCTCGTAGCGGGGTCTGGCTTCAGCCTGAGCCGGTTGTGACCGCGGCCAGCTCCCTCACGCCAGCCTGACCAGCTCCTGACCGCTCGCCACCTGGTCTCCCTCGCCGACCGTCACCTCATCGACGGTGCCCGCGTGGTGGGCCACGATCTCGTTCTCCATCTTCATGGCCTCGACGACGACCAGCACCTGGCCGGCCTGCACCTCTGATCCCGCCTCGACCGCGACCTTCAGCACGGTGCCCTGCATGGGGCTGCGGATCACGTCCGCGGCCCCGCCCGTCCGCGCCGAGCGATCCGCCAGCTGCGCGCGCCGCTCGCGCAGGCGGGTGCGCCCCGGGTGCTCCGGCGCCAGCACCGTCACCTCGATCCGCTTCCCGTCCACCTCGGTGACGACCGTGCGCGCCTCGTTCAGCGCCGGCTCCGCCGCGACCTCGCCGTTCGGGGACACCTGCTCCTCCTCCAGCGTCTCCGCGTAACCGCCGCCCTCGACGAAGTCGTGCATCGTGCTGCCCGCCGAGAAGTCCGGGTGCTCGAGGATCGCCACGTGCAGCGGGATCAGCGAGTGCACGCCCCCCACCTCGAACTCCGACAGCGCCCGCAGCATCCGCCGGCGCGCGGTATCCCGGTTCACGTCCCACACGATCAGCTTCGCGATCATTGGGTCGTACAGGTCGGAGATGACCGCACCCTCCACCACGCCCGAGTCCACGCGGACGCCCGGGCCCGACGGCTCGCGGTACCGCGTCACCCTCCCGGGCGTCGGCACGAAGTCCCGCGCCGGATCCTCGGCGTTGATCCGGCACTGGATCGAATGCCCGCGCATCTCCACCTGCTCCTGCGTGAACGACAACGGCTCGCCGGCCGCGATCCGCAGCTGCTCGCGCACGAGGTCGATGCCCGTCACCATCTCGGTGATCGTGTGCTCGACCTGCAGCCGCGTGTTCATCTCGAGGAAGTAGTACGTGCCGTCGGCCGTCAGCAGGCCCTCGACCGTGCCGGCGTTGACGTACCCCACCGCCCGCGCCGCATCGATGCCGATCTGACCGATCCGCTCCCGCATCTCCGGTGTCACGGCAGGCGACGGCGTCTCCTCGACGATCTTCTGGTGCCGCCGCTGGATCGAGCAGTCGCGCTCGCCGAGGTGCACGATCGCCCCGTGCGCGTCGGCCGCCACCTGCACCTCCACGTGCCGCGGCCGATCGAGGTAGCGCTCGAGGAACACGGTGTCGTCGGCGAAGTACGCGCGGCCCTGCCGCCGCGCCGACTCGTAGCTCCGCGCCAGCTGCTCGGCGTCCTCCGCCACCTCGATGCCCTTGCCGCCGCCGCCCGCCGACGCCTTCACCGCCACCGGGTACCCGATCTGCTCGGCGATCTCCACCGCCCGCTCGACCGTCTCCACCGGCTCGTTCGTCCCCGGGATCACCGGCACCCCGGCCGCCTGCATCAGCTCACGGGCGCTGATCTTCGACCCCATCGCCTCGATCGCATCCGGCGGCGGCCCCACGAACACCAGCCCCGCGGCGGCGCACGCGCGCGCGAACGGGGCGTTCTCGGCCAGGAAGCCGAACCCCGGATGCACGGCCTGCGCCCCGCTGCGCTGCGCTGCCCGCACGATCGTCTCGGACAGCAGGTAGCTCTGGGCGGCCGGGCCCGGCCCGATCAGGTAGGCCTCGTCGGCGTAGCCGACGAAGGGCGACTCACGATCCGCCTCCGAGTACACGGCCACCGACGCGATCCCCATCTCGCGCAGCGTGCGGAAGATCCGGATCGCGATCTCGCCGCGGTTCGCCACCAGCACCTTGTCGAACATCGGCGGATTCTACGAGCCCGAGCGCGGCCAGCGCCCGTTCAATCGCCGCCCGCTCCGCGGCCGTCGCCTGCGGCCGCGTCCTGATCACAGCGGGATGTTGCCGTGCTTTCGCGCGGGGGTGTCCTGGCGCTTGGTGCGGCACGCCTCGAGCGCGGTGATCAGCACGGGCCGCGTGCGCCGCGGCTCGATCACGTCGTCGACGTACCCGCGCTCCGCCGCGGTGAAGGGGTTCGCGAACCGCTCCCGGTACTCCTCGACCAGCTCCGCCCTGCGCGCCTCCGGGTCGTCGGCCGACTGCAGCTCCTTGCGGAAGACGATGTTGACCGCGCCGTCCGAGCCCATCACGGCCACCTCGGCTGTCGGCCACGCGAAGTTGAAATCGGCGCCGACGTGCTTCGACCCCATGACGTCGTAGGCGCCGCCGTAGGCCTTGCGCGTGATCACCGTGACCTTGGGGACGGTCGCCTCGCAGTAGGCATAGAGCAGCTTCGCGCCGTGGCGGATGATCCCGCCCCACTCCTGCGACGTGCCGGGCAGGAACCCGGGGACGTCGACGAAGGTCACGACGGGCACGTTGAAGGCGTCGCACGTGCGGACGAAGCGGCCGGCCTTGGTCGAGCTGTCGATGTCGAGCACACCCGCGAGCGACCGCGGCTGGTTGGCGACGATGCCGACCGGATACCCGCCCAGGCGGGCGAAGCCGCAGATGATGTTGTCAGCCCAGGCGGCGTGCACCTCGAGGAACTCGCCGTCGTCGATCACCCGCCGCACCACGTCGTGCATGTCGTAGGGCTTCGCCGACTCGTCGGGGATCAACCGGTCGAGCTCCGGGTCCTCGCGGTCGACCGGGTCGCTGGGCGGCTCCCACGGCGGCCCGTCGCCGTTCCAGCTGGGGAGGAACGACAGCAGGTAGCGGCAGTCCTCGATCAGCGCCCGCTCGTCCGGCGCCGTGAAGTGGGCGACCCCGCTGCGCGAGGCGTGCGTACGCGCGCCGCCGAGCTCCTCGAAGCTCACCTCCTCGCCGGTCACCGTCTTCACCACCTCAGGACCGGTGATGAACATGTGCGAGGTCTCCTCCACCATCATGACGAAGTCGGTCATCGCCGGCGAGTACACCGCGCCGCCCGCCGAGGGCCCCATCACGAGCGAGATCTGCGGGATCACGCCGGACGCCTGCACGTTGCGGTAGAAGATGTCCGCGTAGCCGGCCAGCGAGACCACGCCCTCCTGGATGCGAGCGCCGCCGGAGTCGTTGATCCCGATCAGCGGGCACCGGTATCGCAGCGCCATGTCCATCACCTTCACGATCTTCTCGGCGAACGCCTCCCCCAGGCTGCCACCGAACACCGTGAAGTCCTGGGAGAAGACGAACACGCGCCGTCCCTCGATCGTGCCGTGCCCGGTGACGACGCCGTCGCCGTAGGGCCGGTTCTCCATCATGTTGAAGTTGGGGCTGCGGTGCTGGACGAAGGCGTCCAGCTCGACGAAGGAGCCTGGGTCGAGCAGCGCCTCCACGCGCTCGCGGGCGAGCAGCTTGCCCCGCTCCCTGTGCCGCTCAACCGCCCGCGGCGAGCCGGAGTGCAGCGCCTCCCGGCGCAGCTGCTCGAGCGCCTCCAGGCGCTCCTGGGTGGTGTGCTCGGCCATGGAGGGCGCAGACTACCGGGGTCAGGGCACGCCGCGCAGCACGCCGTTTCCGGCCAGGCACACCCAGATCCCACCCGTCGGATCGACGACCAGCCGGTACGGCAGCAGCGCCGTCGACCGGTAGACGTCGTCAGCGACGTCGCTCCACGTCGCACCGCCGTCCGGGGAGGCGAGCAGCTGCGCCGGCACGCCCGCCGTCGGCTGCACCGCGAGGTACACGGTGCCATTCGGGGCAACGGCGACCGGGCCCGGCGCCGGCACCGTCAGCACGGCAACCGGCGTCATCGTGCCGGCGGTGACCGTGCCGGTCGGGGCATTGGCGATCCGGTACAGCGTTCCACCGGTCGAGACCCACAGGGTCGACCCCGTGGCATCGGTGGCGATGAATCCCTTCAGGTCGCCCTGTGAGTTCTTCGCCCAGATCTTCACCCACGTCGACCCGCCGTTGTTGGAGCGCCAGATGCCGCTGCGGTGGTCGTACAGGTAGACCAGCTGGGTGCCGGCCGGCCACAGCATCTGGATCGGCTTCGCGCCCGTCTTGAGCGTCATCGCCGGCGTGGAGATGTGCGTCCAGGCCGTGCCCATCTTCCGGTAGATGCCGCCCGCGTCGACAGCCGCCAGCAGCACGCGCGCGCCGGCCGTGGTCTTGCCGACGGCGATGGCGAGCGGCCGCTTGGCGACCGGCAGCAGCTCGTCCGTCCAGGACGCGGACGCCGACGGGCTGGCCGCCGAGAAGATCTTTCCCTGGGTGTTGTTGTCGCGGTTCCCGGTGGCGACGTACACCCGCGAGGGCCGGATGGTCGAGTCGATCGCCACGTCGAAGCCCGTCGACGCCGCCTTCTTGATCAACGGGGACGTGACGTCGGCGAGCGCGTCAGAGGACGTGAGGAACGTCCAGTCGGTCGCGGCCACGTCGATGGACGACGGTGCGGCCGGGTCGAGCGCCAGCGTCTGCACCAGCGTGACGCCCATGTTCCCGACCATCGGGTACCAGTCGCCGCCGGCATTGGACGATCGCCAGATCCCCGAGCGCCCCGCCACCAGCACGTCGGGCTGCGCGCAGGCGTCCGCCCCGGACACCAGGGTGATCTCCGCGGGCGTCGAGCTCTTGCCGCCGAGCATGAATGCCGCCCTGCCGGCCAGCCACCATGGCGCCCCGGACGGCCCGCCCACCGTGGTGTGGATGCGCGTCGCGTCGCTGGTGACCGATGACCACGTCGCCCCGCCGTCGGCCGACCGCACGATCGCGTTCGGCGTCGACTGGTCGGCGCCGGCGTACAGCGTCACCGACCCGTCGCACGCCCGCCAGGCGGCGATCGAGGTCCACATCGACCCGGCCGTCAGCTGGCCGACGCCGAGCGCGCTCCACGTGTCGCCGCCGTCGCCCGAGCTGAACACGCCGGCCGTGCCGGCCGCCGCATAGATGGTGCCGCCGGCCGCCGCCAGCTCCTCGACGGTGGAGGGCGCTCCGCCGGCGAGCTGCGTGAACCCGCCCGAGCCGGCGGCGTCGGTCGTCCGGTAGATGCCCGCGCCGTAGCTGCCGGCGTACAGCACGTCCGGATTCGCCGGGTCGAGCAGCAGCGTGCGCAGGTAGACGCCGGAGAGCCCGAGCGGAACCCACGTGCTGCCGCCGTCGTCGGAGCGCATCACGCCCTGGTTGAAGGTGGCCGCGTAGAGCGACCCGCTGACCGGATCCTGCGCGAGCAGGTTCCCCGTCGACCGCGGGTGCTCGGCCGGAAGGCCGGCCGTCTTCGCGTTGCCGCCGGCGAACTGAGGCACGGCGGAGCGCAGCGTCCAGGTGACGCCCGAGTCGTCGGACTCGAACAGGCCGCCGCCGGCCCCTGCGTCGCCGATCGCCGCATACACGTGCGTGGCGTCGAGCGGCGAGAACAGGAACGCCGCCACCTCCAGCTGCGTGCGGCCGACCAGGCCCGCGTTTGCTGTGCTCCAGCTCTGCCCGCCGTCGGTCGAGCGCTCGATACCCGAGACGTCGCCGCCGGACAGCAGGATGGAGGTGTTGGCGGGATCCGCGGCGACGACGTTCTGGAAACCGCCCCCCTCGAGCCCCGTGGGGGAGAACGTGAACGTGCCTGCGCGAGCAGCGGCCGTCGGAACCAGCGAGGACGCCGCGAGCACCAGCAGGAGGAGCGTTCGCGGTCGGATCATGCCCGCGGCGAAGGTACCACCTCGCGGCGCCGGCGAGAAGCCTCGCCGGCGCCGCGGGCGGGGGCCGCGACCGGTGATCAGGCGGTCGTGAAGATCTGAGCCGAGTAGGGGCTCAGCGTGGCGCCGAGCGCGTACGACCCGTCGGGGCGCCGGTACGAGCCACCCAGGTCGACCGACACCACCGACGCGGTCGGGTTGACCACGACCTTGCCGTTGGTGAAGGTGCGGACGTAGGCGCCGTTCTGGACGACGTAGCCGCCGACAGGGCTGCCGATCTGCAGGTGATACAGCGGATCGTCGAGCGTCGCCGGGTCGGTCTTGTTGGCCGTGAAGTAGAAGTACGAGTCGCCGTCGTTGCCGAGCAGGAACGTGGCCAGCGCGTACAGCCGCGCGCTCTCCTTCTCCGCGGCGGTGCCCGCAGACCACGCCTTCGTGATCGTCAGCGCGAGCCCGCCGGTGCTGCTCGCGTCGCTCAGCATGTTGACCTCCTGCTGCCACGCCTGGATCGGCTCGTGGTAGCTGAGCGGAGCGCCGGCCTGGCGCGTCCACGTCTCGGCGCTGGCACCGGTCGCCCCGTCGAGCAGGATCTTGCTCGGTGCGCCCGGCGAGAAGTACCGCGGGCCGTTGCCGATGCCGTTGCCGAGCACCGGCTTGCCGGTGTACGCCGCCACGGCGGACGCGATGCCGCTCGTCGCCTGCAGCCAGTCCAGCCGCGTCCACACCTGGCCGGTCGCCGGATTGACCGGCAGGCCGGTGAGGTAGCCGGGCCACAGCGGCCCGGTGCCCAGCATGTCGAGGTAGCAGCCGTCGTAGTCGGTGCCGGCCAGCAGCTTCGCGCAGCCCTGTTCGACGTAGCTCTTCCACGCGGGGTTGCCGACGTCGCCGAGGTAGTTGCCATAGCCGTGCGACTGGAGCAGCTGACCGTTGGCGCCGTGGGCGAGGATCGAGTTCGGCACAGTGCCGTACAGCCGCTTGTACAGGAACGTGCCGTTCAGGTACACGAACAGCTTCAGGTTCGGGTTCGCCGCCTTCATCGCGGCCGCGTACCCGCCCAGCTGACGGGGATTGAACGTGATCAGATCGAACCGCTGCGCGGCGTCCACCGCCGCGGACTCGCTCTGGAATGTCTGCGGAGCCGTGTGCATCGGCGCCCACAGATGGATGCCGTTCGAGCTGCTCACGAAGCCGGCGCTTGCCGCCGTCTGCACCGAGCCCGTACCGTGCGCAGTCGCAACCGCCACCATCGTCGCGACCGTGGCCGCGGCCACCGCCATTAGCCGTTTCACGTTTCCCCCCGTGTTCTGCATGTGTTCGGGTGCCGCTCCGTGTGGCGCGCGCACCCCTAGACCCAGGGGCTGTATCGGCCGGCCTGCTCACCTGCGTGATATGCCGGACGCGTGACTTACTGATTATTTACAGCGTGCTGTGGAATCGGCCGTCCCGGCCGTCTGCAAGACTTCCGCCGTGCAGACGGAGAGCGGACGCGAGTCCCGGGCGCGCTGGATCGCGATGCGGCTCCGGCGCCACTGGGAGTGGGGGCGCAGGCACGGGTTCCGCAGGCTGATCGAGGAGGATCAGCTGAACCCGCTCGAGCGGATCCCGCTCGCGATGCGCAAGCGGCGCTGGCGCGGTGCCCATCACGTCGCCCCCAACGCGATCCCCGTCTACCTGGTCGGCGTGCAGCGGTCGGGGACGAACATGCTCGTCCGCGGGCTGGAGCGCTCGCCGGAGTTCGAGGTGCGAAACGAGAACGACGGCGATGCCTTCGAGCGGTTCCAGCTGCGGCCGGATCCCGTCATCCGCGACCTTGTGATGCGTTCGGGGCACCGCTACGTGCTCTTCAAGCCGCTCTGCGATTCCCACCGGGTGGCCGAGATCCTCGACACGCTCGGCACCCCAAGCCACGGCCGGGCGGTGTGGGCGTACCGGAACGTGGACGGGCGGGTACGCTCGGCGCTGGCCAAGTTCGGCACGAACAACCTGAACGTGCTGGGCGAGATCGCCGCCGGGCGCGGGCTCGACCGCTGGCAGGCGCGAGGCCTCTCGGCGGAGAACCTCGCCCTGATCGAGAGCTTCGACTACGCCGCGATGACGCCCGAGTCGGCCGCCGCGCTGTTCTGGTACGTGCGCAACTCCCTCTACTTCGAGCAGGGCCTCGACCGGCGCGCCGACGTCGCGCTCGCCTCGTACGACCGGTTCCTCGCCGACCCGGATGCCAACATGCGGGCGCTGTGCGGGTTCCTCGACTTCCCGTTCGACCCGTCGCTCTCGGTGCACATCGAGCGCCGCGCCGCCCCGGAGCGGCGCCCGCTCGACATCGACCCCGTCATCCGCCGGCACTGCGACGAGCTGACGGGCCGCCTCGACGAGGCGCTCGACCGGCAGCTCGCCGCCGCCCCGGACGGGGACGGCGGCGAGACCTCCCGGTAGCCGGCCTCAGCCGAGCGTCAGGATCTGCGCCGCATGCGGCGGCAGCGTCACCGACGTGACGGAGCTCCCGGAGGGCGTGCGGTAGGTGGCGCCGAGCGCCAGCCTGACGGTGGCGGTCGATGGGTTGACCAGCACCCGGCCGTTGCCGAACGAGCGCTGATAGACGCCGCCGCTGTGCGTGTATGCGCCGGTCGGCGACCCGAGCGGCAGGTGGTAGAGCGGCGAGTCGGTCGTCGCCTTGTCCGGCCTGTCGGCCGAGAAGTAGAAGTAGGAGTGCCCGCTGTTGCCGAGCAGGAAGCTCGCGAGCGCGTACAGCCGGTAGGCCTCCTTCTGCGCCGCCGTGCCGCCGCCCCAGGTCTTCGTCATGGTCAGCGCCACGCCGCCCGCGGTGTTGTCGTCGGCGAGCAGGTCGACCTCCTGCGTCCACTGCGCCTCGCTCTCATACGAGGTGGCGGAAGCGGCGGGAGCCTTCAGCCACGCCTCCGCGGTGGATCCGACGGCACCCGTCAGCAGCACCTTCGAGGGGGCGGTACGGTCGAAGTAGCGGGGGCCGTTGCCAAAGCCGTTGCCGAGCACCGGCCTGGCGACGTACGCCGACACCCTGCCTGCCAGCGCGGCCGTCGCCCGCAGCCACTCGGCCTTCGTCCAGGCCTTGCCGGTCGCCGGGTTGATCGGCACCCCGGTGTTGTATCCAGCCATCGTCGGCGCGCTGCCCAGCATGTCCATGTAGCAGCCGTCCGCCCCCGTCTCGGCGATCGCGCTCTGGCACTCCTTCTGCTTGTAGGCGATCCAGGCGGCGTTCGACGGCGTGCCGAGGTAGTTGCCGAAGGTGTTGGACTGGACCAGCGCCCCGCTCGAGGTGTGGGCGAGGATCGACGGCGAGACCTGCCCGAGGTTCGCCTTGTAGAGGTACGTGCCGTTGATGTAGACGTAGATCCGCAGGTTCGGATTGGCCGCGCGCATCGCGGCCGTGTAGGTGCCGAGCTGGCCGATGCGGATCGTCATCAGGTCGAAGCGGCGGGCCGCGGCGACGGCATCGCTCTGGCTGGCGAACCTCCCGCCTGGCTCGTGGATCGGCGCCCACAGGTGGATGCCGGCGGTGGTGTCTGCGAACTTCGCCGACGTCGCGGTGTAGGTGCTCGCGGACGCGGCGGGAACGGCCGCGGCAAGCGCGCATGCCGCGGCGGCGGCGGCGATGAAGCGTCTCATTGGTGAAACCCCCTGGTGTGTTTGCAGGGGGACCCGGCCGCCGCCGGGCCGTTGGATCCCCCCGGACCCGACCGGGGTTATCGACATCCGGGAAGCGATCTTCACCATCGCGCTGCGACGGGGCCGCGCGTAGACTGGAAGCACCGTGAGCGCGGACGCAGCCAAGCCGGAGACCACCGCGCTCGTCCAGCGATCGGCCTTCAACTTCGTCGGGCTTGCCGCCGCGAACGCCCTGCAGTTCGCTCTGGTGCTGATGATCGGCCGGTGGCTCGACCAGCGCGCCGCAGGCATCTTCTTCGAGGGCTTCGCAGCCGTGCGGCTGTTGTCCGTTCTGGCAGTGCTGGGGCTGGACGTGACGGCTGTGCGCTACGTGGCCGTCCACCGGGCCCGCGGCGAGTTCGCACATGCGCGCGGCGCGGTCGCGCTGGCGGCGCTGCTGGCCGGGGGTGCGTCGGTCGTCATCGCCGCCATCGTGTTCGGCCTGGCTCCCCGGCTGGCCACCGTGTTCGGGGCGCACGACCTTGCCTTCGTGCTGCGGGTGATGGTGCTGTCTCTGCCGGCAGTGGTGCTGCAGATGGTGTTCATCGGCGCGACCCGCGGCACCGGGCGCATGCGGGCGTATGTCGTGGTCGATCAGATCACCGACGGGGTCGTCCGCGTGGTGCTGGTCGCCGGGGCGCTCGCCCTCGGCACCGGATTGAACGGGACGGCCGTGGCCTTCACCATCGCCTCCTACATCACGCTGGCGGCCGCGGCACTGGCTGCGCGCGGCGTCACCGGCAGCTACAGGCAGGCACGTGCCGTCGACTCGCGCGACCTGATCCGCTTCAGCGCCAACCAGTGGGGTGCATCGCTGGCCGGCGTCGGGCTGCTGTGGGCGGACACGCTGCTGCTCGGGCTGTGGCGCCCGCCGGCGGACGTCGCCGTCTACTCGATCGCGACCCGCACGGTGCTGTTCGGGATGATGTTCATCCTGCCGATCGGCATCGCATTCCAGCCGCAGATCGGGCGGATGTACGCGCTCTCCGACCGTGCCGGCCTGGCGCGGATGTACGGCTTCGCGACCAAGTGGTCGACGATCGCGGGCTGCCCGCCGCTCCTGTTCCTCGCGCTGTTCGCAACGCCGATCGTGACGCTGCTCTACGCCCCCTCGTACAGCCGCGGCGCATGGCCGATGGCGCTGCTCGCGATCGGCCAGACGGTCAACGCCGCGACCGGACCCTGCGGGCACGTGGTGACGATGATCGGGCGCTCCGACCTCGTGCTCAAGAACAGCGTGGCCGCGCTCATCCTGAACGTCGTCCTCAACCTCGCCCTGATCCCGCCCTACGGCATGGTCGGCGCCGGCCTGGCATGGGGCATCTCGATCGTGGCCTGGAACGTGTACCGGCTATGGCAGGTGTGGGACGTGCTGCACATGCAGCCGTTCGGCCGCTGGGCGCAGCCGGTCAGCGTCGCCCTGGCGGTGTTCGTCGTGGTGGCGGGCCTGCTCCGGGTGGCCCTCGACGGTGCGCCGGCCGCGCTCGCCATCCTCGGCGGCGCGGCCGGCGCGACCCTCGCCTATGCGGCCGCCCTCGTGATGACGTCGGCGTTCGACGACGAGGACGGCTTCCTGCCCGGGCCGCTCGCGCGGCTCGCGCGCAGCTCGCGGGCTACCTCGTGAAGATCGCCCCCGTGTGGCCGCCTAGCGTCGCCGACGTGACCGCACGCCCGCCGCTGTCGGTGTAGCTCGCGCCCAGGGATGTGCTGGCCGCCGACCCGGTCGGGTTCACCACGACCGCGCCGTACTGGAAGTAGCGGACCCACAGCGAGCCCGACTGCTTGAGGGCGGACGTCGGCGTGCCCAGGGCGGGGAAGCCCGTGTTCACCGTCGAGAGGGCGCTCTGGGTCTGCGACCCCATGAACATGAAGTCCGCGCTCGACCCCTTCGCCAGCAGGTAGGAGCCCAGCGCGAACCGCAGCCACTGCGACCGCTGCGCGGTGGTGGCCGACACCCAGAGCTTGGTCAGGCAGAGCGCGATCTTGCCCTTGGACTGCATGTCCTGGATCGCCTTGATCTGGTTCTCCCAGTCGGTCAGCGACGGCCAGGCGTTGACGCCGTCGGTGGCGTCACGGAAGCACTCCTCGAACAGCCCGCCCTGCCCGACGGCGCCGAGCGGGCTCATGTTCGCGAAGTAGCGGGTGCCGTTGTTCAGCCCGTTGTCGATCACCGGGATCGTGACCGCCGCGTCGACCGCCTGCGCCAGGCCGGTGGTCGCGTTCAACCACTCGGTCATCGTGAACGGCTTGTTCGTCTGCGGGTTGATCGGCGTCGACGGGAAGCCGTAGAAGGCCATGCTCCCCATCGAGTCCATGTAGACGCCCGTCCAGCCGGCGGCCTGCTGCTGCTGCGCATAGCTCGCCTCCCACTGGCGGACGGCGGTGAGCTGCGGGTTGATCAGGTAGCCGCCCCAGCTGCTCTTCAGCACCTGGCCGTTCGACCCGCGAAGCAGCCAGTCGGGGTGGTTGGCGGCGACCCAGGGATAGTCCGCCTTGACGGTCGTGCCCTTGTGGTACTGGGCGATGATGATGCCCGGGTGGGCGCTCTTCATCGCGGAGAGGAACTGCCCGTACCGTGGGACGCCCACGATCACGTCATTCCGCTGGGCCACCGTGACGGCCTCCGCGCTGGTGGTGACGACGGTGTTTGCGCCGTCGAACAGCCAGGTATGCACACCCGAGTCGGACGAGATCGCCGCGTTGCCGGCGGGTGCGCCGGCCAGCATCATCGTGCCGGCGGCCAGGACAGTGAGCAGAGCGAGCTTCAGGCGCGTGGGACGTCTCATACAGACGACACCTCCTGCAGGTCGGGGTCAGGGGCCGAAGTCGTCAGGCGGCACGATGCCCGCGACCTGTTCGAGACCTGTAAGGCCCCGCTCAGGGTTCTGTTGAGTTTTTCCGGACGTCCCCGCAACGTCCGCGAACAGCGCCGGCCGGACGCTGCCGGCCGGTACCGCTAGGGCAGCAGCTCGATCAGATCCCGCTTGTTCAGGTCGTCGAGGAAGTCGGAGACCTCCTGGTCGACCTGCTCCGGGGCGTCCTCCACCTCGGCGCGGACACCCTCCACGACGCCGCTGAAGGTTGTCTCGTTCTCGATCAGGCGCCAGATCAACGAGCCCATGTCGTTGAGGCCGTGATACTCGCCGGACTGGAGATGCAACAGCACGCCGCCCTGCTCCTCCTCGAGCTGGCGGAAGACCACGTCCGGGTTCCGGCGGATCCTGGTTGCCTGGTCGATCATGGACACTCCTTGCGAGGGATCAGTAGAGCCCGAGCGTACCGAGCCGGCGCTCCCGGCGCATCGCCAGACGGAAGGCGAGCAGCCCGGCCAGCAGGGTGATGCCGGACATCGGCACGAGCTTCGCCAGCACGGTCAGCGCGTCGCCCCAGCCGGCGCCTCCGATCAGCTGCTCGCGCATCCCGGTGATGGCCACGGCTATGGGGTTGATCTTCGCGAGCTCCCCCACCCAGGACGGGAACAGCGAGACCGGGAAGTAGGCGCCCGAGGTGAAGGTGAGCACGAACGTGCCGAACCCGAGCACGCCGGTGCCGCGCCGGAACGTGAGCACGCACGCCGAGGCGATCGACCCGATCCCCCACACGAAGGGGATGAACGCAGCGAGGATGACCAGGGCGGGGATGTATCCCGAGACGACGAAGCTGACGTTGAACCCGATCGAGACGATCACCAGGAAGATGACCGTGCGAAAGGGCACGTAGATGAGGTCGTAGACAACCGAGCCGAGCAGGATCACGCTGGCTGTCGTCGGCGTCACCATCAGTGACTCGAGCGTGCCCATGAACTGCTCCTGGCGGATCGCGTTGACCAGCCGGGCAAGGCCGATGGCGAGCAGCCCGCTGACGGCGATGCCGACCGTGACGTAGGCGATGTACGTCGTGCGCTGCCCGCCGCTGCTCGGAATCCGGGCGGGATTCACGACCTTCGAGACGTAGTAGAAGACGAGCGCCTGTGAGAACAGGCTGAACCAGTCCGCGAGGATCGCGGTGCGGTAGCTCAGCCGCGTCAGCACGTCGCGGCGCAGGAACGCGCTCAGCTTCGCCAGCTCGGCGACCGGGTTCGGCTGTGTGCCGGTCACGTACGCGGCGTTGTCAGCCTGAGGAACGACTGCTCCAGCTCGGATCGCTGCTGGGCGACATCGAGCACGATCAGGCCCGTCCCCGCGATCGCCGACAGCGCCTCGCCCAGCACGGCGCCCTCGGTCAGGTCGAGCCGCAGGTGCTCGCGATCGCCGCCCGCGCGCGACAGCGAGCCGCGGGCGGCCAGAGCGTCGTTCGCCCGCTCCAGCTCAGCGTCGGCCGCCGCACCGCCCGCCCCACGCAGACGCACGAAGTACGCGCGCGACGTCGACTGCAGCATCAGATCCTCGACCGTCCCCGCGAACGTCGTGCGCCCCCGGTCGAGCACGGTCACCGCGTCCGCGAACCCGCGGATCTCGTCGAGGCGCTGCGTCGTCCAGATCACGGCGGTGCCGCGGTCGGCGATGCTGCGCACGAGATCCTGGATGCGGCGCGCGCCCTCCGGATCGAGCCCGTCGGTGGCCTCGTCCACAACCAGCAGCTCCGGGTTCATGAGCAGGGCGCGAGCCATCGAGAGGCGCTTCTGCATGCCATGCGAATACAACCCCGCGCGCTGACCTCCTGCGTCGGCGAGCCCGACGTCCGCGAGGCGCTGCTGGCCGCGGGCGAGCGCTTCGCGGCGGGAGAGGCCGTACAGCCGGCCGAAGAACGCGAGGTTCTCGATGCCGGTGATGCGCATGTAGAACGTGCGGTCACCCGACGGTACGACCCCGATATGCCGGCGGGCGGCCATCGGATCGGCCGCGACGTCGATGCCGGCTACGGAGACGGTTCCCGACTCGGGAAGCAGCAGGCCGGTGACGATCCGCAGAAAGGTGGTCTTGCCTGCGCCGTTCGGCCCGAGCAGCGCAGAAATGCGTCCGGCGCCGACCCGAAGGTCGACGCCGGACAGAACCGTGTTCGCACCAAACGAACGCGTGACGTCTCGAGCGTCCAGGACGCCCGGGGGTACAGCGTCCCCGGACGAAGACGTCAGCTCATCCAGCTGCGACGCCTACGAGTCCATCGAGCCGCCGTGCCCACCGCACGAGAACTCGCCGAACTTGTCGGTCTCGCAGGTGATGTGGTCCTTGTGGACGACATGACCCTGCGAATTGGTATGCACGAACGTGTGGTCCGAGATGGAACCGAAGTCCACCACGACCGGCGCTGCGTACTTCATCCCGTATTACCCCCTCGTCGATCACAAACTACGAAGCCACCGCAACTATACCCCGGCGCGGCGACGTGTCAACCCCGAAATTACGCGTTATCGGCCCTATCGTGATCTCGACACGACTGGCCCCATCACTACACTGAGGGTGAATGGCCTCCCTCTCAGCACGACTGGTCCGGACCGGTCCGGCCGAGCCCGAGCGGGTTCGCCGGATGCTCGAGGCTGCGCCGCATCGCGGCACCGTGCTCGACACGCGCCAGGTGGGCGCCGTCGTGCTCGGCGTGAGCCGGCACGAGGATCGCGACGACGCGTCGATCTCGGCACAGAACGGCCTGGTTGCGGCGCTCGCGGGCCGTCTCGACAACGAGGCCGAGCTCCGGCGGGAGCTCACCCCGGCCGGCGGGCCGGCACCGGGCGACGCGCAGGCCGACGTGCTTGCGGCGGCATTCCGGCGGTGGGGGGTGGCCGCGCCCGCGCACCTGCGCGGTCAGTTCGCCGCGGCGGTCACCGACGGCGAGCAGCTGTGGGTGTTTCGCGATCAGGTCGGCTTCCGGGCGGTCTTCTACCACGATGATGCGGACGGATTCCACGCGGCCAGCGAGGCCAAGCAGGTGCTCGCCGGAGCGGGTATCTCGCGGCAGCCGGACCTCGACGCGGTCGAGCGGATCTTCTACGGCCAGGGCGGAGGAGCGGATGCGCCGGCGGCCGTGAAGGGCGCGAAGCGCCTGGCCGCCGCAACGGTGATGACCGCCGGGCGCGCCCCGGGGCATGCGGTGCGCCGCTACTGGGAGCCGGAGCGCCTGGTCGAGACCGGCCGCTACACGCAGGAGGAGGCGCAGGAGCGCTTCATCGAGCTGTTCCGCCGGGCGGTCGACCGCTGCGCGACCGGCGAGGACGGCATCTCGCTCTCGGGCGGCATCGATTCGCCGGCGGTCGCGGCGTTCGCCGCACCGGGGCACGTGGAGCGCTACGGCCGGCCGGTGCAGGCCCTGTCCGCGGTGTTCCCCGACTTGCCCAGCGTGGACGAACGGGTGTGGATCGAGATGGTGGCCGGCTACCTCGACATGCCGCTGCACACCTACCGCCCACAGGCGAAGGGCCTGGACGACGTCGAGCGCTGGTGTGACCTGCTCGACTCGCCGATCCCGATCGTCTCGGTGCCCGAGCTCGACGAGAACTACGCGCTGGCGCGATCGCTCGGCATCCGCACCCTCATGACCGGCGAGCTCGCCGAGTACGTGATCGACAACAAGGGCCATCTGGCCGGCCACCTGCTCGTGCACGGGCGCTTCGGCGCGGTTGCGTCCCTGATCCGCACGCAGCGTGGACGCGGGGCCGGCTGGCCGTTCATCGTCAAGCAGTTCGTGCCGGCCATCGCCCCCGGGCGGCTCACGAACCGGTACCTGCACTGGCGCGGCGTGCAGCGCGCGGTGCCGCCGCCTGACTGGATCACGAGGCGCGAGGTGACCACGATCCCGCGGCCGGACCTCCTGTCCCCGGCCCGGCAGCGCTGGATCGATCTGCAGACGACCTCCTTCGGGGGGTCGTCCGAGACGCTCGCGGCCGACGAGATGGTGGCCGACATGCATGGGGTGGACGTCCGCCGGCCGTTCGTGGACGTCGATCTCTGGGAGTTCTTCCTCAGCCTTCGCGCCGAGGTCAAGTTCCCCGACACGCGGCGAAAGACGCTGGTCAAGCGGGCGCTCCGCGGCCGCCTGCCCGACGAGATCCTCGACCGGAGGGACAAGACCGTGTTCGGCGAGCACCTGCTCACCCATGCCGACTACGACCTGATGCGCCGCTACGTCGCCAATCCCGACTACCACATGCCGGGCGTGGACTACCGGCGCCTGTCCGAGCGACTCGACCAGGGCAACTTCTCGCTCTGGGAGTACTGCTGGGCGCGCGACCTGACCTCGGCTCACGCCTTCCTGGCGGCCTGGTGAACGAGACCGCGCCCCACAGCTGCTTCGGGTTCTCCATCACGAGCGAGATCCCCCTGCGCTTCACCCGGCAGGGGCAGAGCGCCGACGGCCTGACGGTCGTCGAGATGCGCGGCGACGAGCCGCATCACGACGAGCCCCATCTTCTCGACTGGCTCACGCCGAACGGCGTGGCGGGCCGGCTGTTCGGCGGCGGGCACATCTTCGACTTCTGGGCCGACGGGGTCGGGTGGTTCCGGATCGCACCGTTCGACCGCACGGTCGAGGTGCCGCCAAGTGACCAGGACGTGCGCCGGGAGGTGCACCTGTGGGGCGTCCCCATGATGGTGACGTTCACGCGCCTCGGGGATCTCTCCATCCACGGCGCCGCCGTGGAGCACGCGGGCAGGGCCGTGATCATTGCGGCCCCCGGCGAGCACGGGAAGACGACGCTTGCGCTGGCGCTGCACGCGGCCGGCTACCGGCTGCTGACCGAGGACATCACGCGCGTCAGCTTCCAGCCCGACCCGGTCGTGATGCCCGGCCCGGCGGTGGTTCGCATGCGCGCCGGCGCGCTCCGCGAGGTTCCGGCCGGGATGAGCACGGTGGCCTCGACGACGACGCGCATCAACCTGGCGATCGACCCCGAACGCCGCGGAGGCGCCGATCCGGTGCCGCTCGCGGCCGCCGTCCTGCTCCGCATCGGCACCGACGACGGCGTGCGGCTCGAGCGGGCGGCGCCGATGGTCGCGCTGCGCGACCTGTGGGCGCTGGCGTTCCGCATCCCACAGACCGACGACCGCGCCCGGGCGTTCGAGCAGCTCGGCGACCTGGTGCGGGCGGTGCCGGTCTACGACCTGACGCGTCCGCTGACATTCGAGACGCTGCCCGAGGTGGTCTCGCGGGTGGTGGAGCTGTGCGAGAGCTGAGGTCGTCCGGGCCGATGTCGCCGGTTCGCCGCGCGCGGCTGGCGCTGCGGATCCTTCGCACCTATGCGCGCGTCCGGCGCCGCCTGTCCCGGGAGCCCCTGCCCCGGCTGGCGGCGAACTTCGGCGACGTCACGCCGCGCAACGTCGACCGCATCCCGCCGCGCCAGCTCGCCTGGGCGATCGACCGCACGCTGCGGGTCGGATCGCACCGGCCGCGGTGCATCTTCAACGCGCTGGTGATGTACCGGCTGCTGCGGGAGCAGGGCGACCCGGCGGTGCTCGTGATCGGCCTACCGAAGGAGGCGATGACGAAGGACGCGCACGCCTGGGTCGAGATCGACGGCACGGACGTGGGGCCGCCGCCCGGCCGCGCCGGGCACGAGGCGATGGCGCGGTTCTCATGACGCAGTCCGAGGTCTTCGAGCTGCTTCGCAGGTGCACCGCCGAGCACGACTGGACGCAGCCGCCGGACGGCATCTGCGATCTCGTGCGCCGTGCCGGGGCAACACAGGTCGGCAACACGGCGGCCGAGCACGGGGTGACCAACCTGCTCTACCTCTCCACGCGTGGGATGGACGAGCTCGACCCCGAGCTGCGCTCGCTGCTCGGCACGGTCTTCCATCTCAACCTGACGCACCACATGAAGGTGATCGGGGAGCTGACCGCCATGGGTGCGGCCCTCGACGCCGCCGGCGTCCCGTTCATGATCGTCAAGGGGCCGGTGCTCGCAGAGGTCGTGTACCCCAGGAATGACCTGCGGGCCTACGGCGACCTGGATCTCGTCATTCCGCGCGGGTCGTTCGGCGATGCGATCACGGTGCTGCTCGAGAGCGGCTGCGACATGGTCGACCGCAACTGGCGGGTGATCCGCCGTGAGATGCGGGGCCAGCTGCACATGACCGCCCGGTTCGGGACGTCGCTCGACGTGCACTGGCACCTGCTCAACCGGTCATCGGTGCGGCGGAGCTTCCACATCGACATGGACGCGCTGTTCGAGCGGGCCCGCACGGTGTCGCTGGACGGGCCGAACGTGCTGACGCTGGACGCGCCGGACACCCTGCTCCAGCTGGCGGTGCATGCGGCGCTGGCCGGCGGCGCCAAGCTGGCGTGGCTCAAGGACATCGACCGTGCCGCCGCCGACCGCGAGCTCGACTGGGACGAGGTGGTGCGGCGTGCCGAGGAGTGGGGGGTCGGGGAGGTGGCGGCGGTGAGCCTGCGCCGGAGCATGCAGCTGCTGGATGCGCCCGTGCCGGCGGAGGTGGTCGACCGGCTCGGCGGCAGCAGGGTGTGGCAGGGGATCATCCGCAGCAGCGAGCGGCTGTCGCCGGCCGGCCGCCCACCGAACCAGCCGAGCCTGGCCCGCTCCGTCACGCGCGCGACCCGCGGCGGGCTCGCCGCGAGCCTGCGCGCGCTGGCCGGGCGGGTCGCGGGCGACACCCGCGACAGGCTGGGTGGGATGGTCGGGCGGCGCAGGGCGATCGCGGCATCCGGCGGCGACGACTCCGACCGGATGGCCTACTTCGAGGCCGTCCGCGACGAGCGGAGGGCGGCAGCCTAGGCTGTGAGACGAAGCGGGCTGACCCGTCTCGACCTTGCTCTGATGAGCGTCCTCACCGTGGCGGGGGGCCTGATCCGGGGCTGGCACCTGACGCGGCCGCCGAGCTACTTCGACGAGGGCATCTACGCACCCGACGCCTGCTGGCTGCTCCACCGCTCGGCGTCGCTGTGCGGCCAGGCGCATGAGATCGCGCCGGAGCACCCGCCGCTGGCGAAGTGGCTGATCGCCTCGGGGATCGAGGTGCTCGGCTTCCACAGCAGCGGCTGGCGGATCGCCTCGCTGATCGCGGGCACGCTGATGATTCCGATGCTCTACCTGCTCGGCCGGCGGCTGATCGGCTCCACGGTCGGCGCGGCGATGGCGTCGGGCCTGCTCACGATCGACTTCCTCCACTTCCTGCATTCGCGTCTGGCGATGCTCGACATCTTCGTCGCCTTCTTCGTGCTCGCCGCCGTGCTCTGCGCGGTGATCGACCGCGACCGCTTGCGAGCGGGCGAGTTGCGGTCCGGGCGCCTGGCACGCCCGTGGCGCCTCGCAGCCGGCCTCTGCGCCGGAGCGGCGATCGCCTGCAAGTGGTCGGGCCTCGGCGTGCTGGTCGCGATCCTGATCCTGACCGTGCTCTGGGAGCTGGCCAGGCCGGATGGGCGGCAGGGCCTGCGCGCACAGGTGGGGCCGATCCTCGGCTCGCTGCTGGTCGCACCGCTGGCCGTGTACATGGCCTCCTACATCCACGTGCTGAACGGCACGCTGCTGACCGAGCCGTGGAAGGGCGACTTCTGGCTGCGCGCCTTCGTGCGCCGGCAGCACCTGATGCTGACCAGGCAGTCCGGGCTGAACGGCTCGCAGCCGTACGAGTCACCGCCGTGGTCGTGGCCGCTGCTGCGGCGGCCGGTGGTGTACTTCTTCCGGCAGACGCCCGGCGGCTCCTACCGGGAGGTGCTCGGGATGGGCAGCCCGCTCGTCTGGTGGGCGTCGATCCCCGCCGTCGGCTACGCCGTCTGGTGCTGGGCCCGCCGGCGCGACCCCTGGTCGGCCGAGGCGGTGGTCGTGACCGTGATCGCGTGCCTGTACCTGCCGTGGTTCCTCGTCGCCATCCACCGCGAGCAGCTCTACCTCTTCTACATGCTGCCGATGGTGCCGTTCATGTGCCTGGCCGTCGCGGTCGTCGCCGACCGGCTGTGGAACCGCACGGCCGGCCGGGCAGCCGTCGCCGCGTTCGCCTGCGCGGCGCTGATCCTGTTCGGCATCTACTACCCGCTGCTCGCCGCCAGGCCGCTCTCGCCCGCGCAGTGGCGCGAGCGCCTGATCTTCAAGGGCGGCTGCACCAGCCAGAAGCCGGTGCTCTACACCTCCCAGCGACCGCCGCCCGGCTTCTGCTGGATCTAGGCAGAGGTTCGGGCGGCTGGCGTTCTAGCCGGTCACCTGGAACACGTCGACGTGCCGGGCGTTGTCGCTGACGTACATCAGCCCGTTCGAGTCGAACTCCACGAAGTTCGCGCCGAGGAAGCCGACGCCGGACGGGACGTCGGCGGGCGTCACCACGACCTGGCAGTCGTTTGTAACCGGGTTCCAGCGGACGACCCTGACGTTCTTGACGTCGCCGATGTAGAGCCACGTCTTCGACGGATCCCAGGTGATGCCCCACGGCTGCGCGAGGCCCTTGCCGCCGCAGACCGGCTTGACGGTCGTGGCGGTGTTCGTCGAGAGGTTCCAGACGCTGATCCGGTTGTTGCCGGTCTCGGCGACGTAGGCGGTGTTGCCGTCGGGCGACACCGCGACCCCGCGCGGGGCGAGCATCTGATTGGTGCCCGATCCGCAGGTGCCGAGGTTCTCGAGCAGCGTGCCCGCGGGCGCGGTGGCGATGCTGCTCGCGCTGAGCAGCTTCGCCTCGTCGAAAACCTGGAGCCGGCAGCCGGCGACGTCGGTCGCGTAGACCTTGCCGTTCTCGACGTGGATGCCCTGGACGCCGCCCTTGAACATGCCCGGGGACGGGCCCTGGGAGCCGTAGCGGTGCACGAAGCTGCCGTCCGGGTTGAACGTGATCACGGCGTTGTTGTTGTCGCCGACCCACACCTTGCCGTCGCCGAAGGTCAGCGCCCGCGGATAGCCGAACCCGTCCGAGGCCGGGCTGGCCGGCTGCCGTGAGCCCCACTGCAGCAGCCAGGCGGGGCAGCTGCCGGACGACGTGCACGTCGACGTCGTGTCGAACTTCTGCACGCGCTGCTCGAAGGTATCGACCACGAACAGCGAGTTGTCGCTCGGGTCGATCGCGATCCCGTTCTGCTGGTTGAACCCGCCGCGCGGCGGCGGCTGCGGACCGGTGGCCCACGCGTCGCGGGTGGCGCCGGCGCAGGTCGTCTGTGCGGTGCCGGCGTTCGTCACCGTGCAGGACGGAAACGCCGCGATGTTCCCCGGCGTGTACTTCTCGACGCCGTAGCCGTACGGCGTGCCGGTGCACCAGCTGTCGCAGCCCCAGGTCTCGCCGACGTACACGTTGCCCTGGCCGTCAACGGCGGGGAACCGGATCGAGTCCATCTGCTGGTGCCCGCTGGCGTAGTTGGTGCCGTCCATGTTGCGCCACTCGTTCACGAACTTCCCGACGATGCTCGATGCACCGGTGCCCGCGTCGACCTTGGCGGGGTCGTACGAGAACTCGTACACGCGGTTCCAGTAGGCACCGACCGTATAGATCAGGTGGTTGGTCGGGTCGATGTCGATGCCGCGGACGTCGTTCTCGTCGCTCTGCGGGCCGATCGACCCGATGATCTTCTTCGTGGCCGGGTCGAACACGAAGATGCGGCGGGAGCTGTACTCGGCCACGTAGATGTAGCCCTGGGCGTCCTCCGCGACGCCGCGCGGAATCGGCGTGGCCACGCCCGACCCCGTCCAGTCGAGCTGGCCGTGGAAGCCGCCCTGGTGATCGAAGATGTAGACGTTGCGGCAGCGCGGGTCGGACACGTACAGGTAGTGCGTGGAGAACACCGTGTCCACCAGGATGTGCGTGGGGATCTGCTCGGCGCCGCCGCCGCATCCCTGTGGATAGCTCGCACCCGGGTGCTGGGCGTCCGTGCCGGTCGCCTGGCCGGCGTTGGTCTTGCCGATCGTCTGCAGCCACTTGCCCGAGTGGCTGAACTCGACGAACCGGGAGCTGCCCTGGTCGGCCACCCAGAGGGCGGCCTTGCCGTTCGCGTCCAGGTCGGTCGGATCAGCCTCGATGTCGTAGGGCGCCGTGATGCCGCCCGCGATTCCGCCCAGCGCGTGCTGCGAGACGGGGCCGATCAGGTTCCCGTTCGTGTCGTAGCGCCACACCCGGTAGTTCCAGTAGTCGCCGACGAGGATGGTGTTGTCGGTGGAGTCCCAATCCATGCCGTAGGCGTAGAGCCCGGCGGGGCCGCTGTACCCGATCGCCTTCTGGAACGTGACCAGGCCGGTGCCGGTGGTGTCGGCTCCGGGGTAGGTGGCGGTGACGGTGTAGTTGCCGGTGCCGCTGGCCGCCTTGACGCCGATCTTGTAGGTGCCGCTGACCGTGGCGGAGAAGGAGATCGTCTTCGGCTTGGTCGTGTTCGTGACCGACGCGACCTGCGTGTTGGTGGGGTCGGTGAGGAAGAGCGTCAGGTTCGCCGACGGGTCGTCCCAGTCGAGCGTGATCGAGATCGTCCCCGGTGCGACGACGCTGATCGTCTGCGTCCTGTACTTCGTCCCCGAGGTCGAGACGGTGCCGTTGAACGTGCTCGTGATGGTTGCGGTCAGCGCGCTGGGCGCCGACGCCAGCGCGCCCACGGCCACCAGCATGACGGCCGCCAGCAGGCGCATGGTGCGCGCGCGGCCACGTCGATTCGAGGTGCGTGTTGGCACTGCGGAGCGGCCCCCCACTCGGTTCGGAGTCTCGGTTCGGGGGCGGCCGTGCCGCCGCCCTCCCCACGAGTGTACGGGCGTTCCCGGGGCGGCGCCAGACGCTACGGACGTCCCGGGAAGCAGGCCGAGCGGGACGGATGCCTACGCGGCGCTGCGGCGGCCACGCCGCGCGAGCGTGCGCTCGTAGACCCCCTCCACCTGCTCGGCCACCTCGGCCCATGTCGGCCAGTCGAGGTCCCCGTGCGTCGCCACCGCTCCCGGCCATGGCAGGCCCTCGATCGCACGGCGCAGCGCGTCGACGTCGCCCGGCGGCACCCGCGTCAGCCGGTGCTCGGGCACGGCCCCGTCCACCTCGTGCACGGCGGGAATGTCGCTGGCGATCACCGGCATGCCGTACCAGAGCATCTCGAGCAGGGCGAGCGGCAGCCCCTCCTGCCGTGAGGGCATGACGTAGGCCCCGGCGTTGGTGCGCAGCTCGTCCAGCGCCTGCCCCGACTGGAATCCGAGGAACGCGATACGGGGGTCGTCTCCGGCCAGACGCCGCAGCTCGGCCGCATGCTCGTCGGAGTAGCTGGCGCCGCCCACGATCGCGAGGCGGTACGGCGTCGAGCTCTCGCGCACCGCGCGGATGAGGACGTCGCAGCCCTTCTCGGGCACGAGGCGGGCGAGGAACAGCAGGTAGCTGCCGGCCTCGAGCCCGTGCTCGGCGAGCGCGGAGCCCGGCGGCTGGACACGCAGCGGGTCGTTCCCGTTCGGGATGTACACGGCGGTGCAGCCGTAGGCCAGCTGCAGATGCTGGCGAATGTACTTCGCCACCGTGATCACCTGATCCGAGTGCCGGCAGGCGCTGGCCTCGCCGGCGCGGAGCATGCGCCGCGCGAACGGCGACCACTTGTCCTTGTTGTAGTCCTGGTCGTGGACCGTCGCCACCACGGCCGCGTGTCGCGTAAGCCGCGCGAACGGGATCGCAAGGCTCGGTCCCACCCCGTGGAAATGCACCACGTCGTAGCCACGCAGCCCCGACTCGAACGAGCAGAGCGTGGAATGGGTGATCGCCTCCAGGTGCTTGCTCGGCACGCACGGCCGGCGCACCAGCGAGACGCCGTGCGCCGGAGGAACCGGCTCGCCATAGCGGCCGCGGGTGTACAGCGTGACCTGGTGCCCGCGCTCGGCGAGCCTGTCCGCGAGCAGCCCGACGTGGCGCTCGATCCCGCCGAACCGGGTCACGTTCGTCTTCTGACCGACCATCGCGATCTTCACGGAGCCGCCCTTCGGATGTCCGCCGCGAGCCGGTAGGCCGCCGCAACCGCACGGTAGTGCGGATCGGCGTCGTAGTGTGCCTCGACCCGCAGGCGGCCCGCCCGGCCCATCCGTTCGGCGAGCGCGGGATCCTCCTGCAGCCTGAGCATCGCGGCGCCGAGCGCTCGCGAGTCGCCGTGGGGCACGAGCAGCCCCTCCTCGCCGTCGCGCACCAGCTCGGGGATGCCGCCCACGCGGCTGCCGATCACCGGCTTGCCCCACGCCATCGCCTCGATCACGGCCAGCGGGCAGTTGTCATGGCAGATCGAGGGCATCACGACCGCGGAGGCGGCCTGCACGGCGGCCGAGAGCTGATCGCCGCTGCGGAAGCCGAGCAGCTCCACGTCCGCCCCCGACTCGGCGATCATCCGCTCGAGCGCGGGGCGAAGCGGCCCGTCGCCGACCATCTTCACCCGCGCGCCGGTCTCGGCGGCCGCCCGCACGAGCACCTCGACGCCCTTCTCGCGCGAGAGCCGGCCGACGTAGAGGCTGTGGTCGCCGGCCCGGTGGAGCGGCCGGTAGTCCTCGGCGACAACGCAGTTGGGGACGACCACGATCCGGTCCGACGGGTAGCCGCCCTGCACGAGCCTGTCGCGGGCGAACGCCGAGGGCGTGATGAACACGTCGACGCCGTCGCGGTAGAGGCCGAGGCGCCGGTGCGCCCATGTCTCGCCGGCGACCAGCAGGCTGCCGGAGAGCGAGCTTCGGTTGCAGCGGCGCCGCACCGCCGGCCCGAACCCGCTTCCCACGCAGCGCTCGCAGATCTCGCCGTGCGACAGGAGGCTGTAGACGGGGCAGACCAGCTTGAAGTCATGCACGGTCATGACCACCGGCACGCCGCGGCGGCGCAGCGGAGCGAGCAGCGACGGCGACAGCTGGTGGTAGATGTTGTGGACGTGCGCGAGGCCGGCCGGCCGATCGGCAAGCAGCCGCGCCATCTTCCTGCGCGCCTCGAGCGAGTACACCATCCGCCCGGCCATGCCGGCCCGGCCGGCCAGCCCCTCCGGCGGCTGCTCGAAGCTGACCTCCGACACGAAATAGCGGTCGGTCGGGCAGGGCAGGTTTCTCGCGTCGTGCATCGCGAAATAGTCGACATCCGCGCCCCGCTGCTCGAGCAGGCCTGCCAGCCTGAACATGTAGTGCTCCGCCCCGCCGCGCGGATAGTGAAACTTGTTCACCATCAGCACTCGGGCCGGCACCGCGGCCGTCTCAGCGCTCACCGATCGTCTGGCCAGGCGAGCTCGACGCGGCCCGCGGCATGGCCGACGGCCGCCACGGTCCAGAAGGTGCCCGAGACGGCCACCTGCGTCATCAGGTTGGAGTCGAAGCTCATCAGGACGTACGCCGACGCCGCCACCAGCGAGCTGAGGGCGAGCGCCGCCAGCACCTGGTCACCGGCGTCGCGGGCGCGACGGTATGACCGCCGGCAGGCGCCCCACATCCCGAACAGGAGCCAGCAGAAGAAGATGAAGCCTGGCACGCCGAGCTCGACGATCGCACGCACGAAGTCGCTGTGCGAGTGGGCGCCCTGCTGCACGTTCACCCCGACCGCTCGTGTGGCCGTCGTGTCCTCGACGATTGCCTTGAACCCGTTGCCGAGCACGGGGTCGTGCTCGACGCGCGGCAGGTTCTGCCGCCAGAGGTCGAGGCGGGCGCGCAGCGAGTTGCCGGGGCCGTAGTGGGTGCGTCCGGCGGTGAGGTCGCTGAACCGGTGCACCGTGCTCGGAACGGCGGCGGCCATCAGCACCAGCAGGATCGGCCCGAGGATGAGCATCCAGCGATACCGCACGACGGCCAGCACGAACAGGCCGAACACGAACCCGACCCAGCCGGTGCGCGTGTAGGAGGAGATCAGGGCACCGAGCGCGAACGGCGTCGCCAGCAGGACGGCCCAGCGAAGGCGCAGCCGCGAGCAGAGCGCGAGCGGCACCATGAACGCCGCCATGAAGCCCATGAAGATGCCGAACGGGTCGGGCTGCAGGAACGTGCCGGACGAGCGGCCCACCTCGCTGATCACCGTCGAGCCACCATGTGCGAACTGCCAGAGCGCGAGGCTCGTCGGCACGATCAGCGATGCCAACAGGGCGATCGCCATCCGCTTCAGCCCCTCGCGGTCGCGCACGACCGTCCATGCGGCCATGTAGAGCACCGCCACGGAGGTCAGCCGCAGCGTCTCCGTCGTCGCGCCGCCCTTCGACGGCGCGACCGCGATGCTCAGCACCGCCATGCAGACCAGCCCGATGTAGGGCACGGTGCTCGGTGCCTGCCGGACGAGGTGGCGGTTCTCGAGCAGGTAGGCCCCGCCCACCGCGATGAAGACCACCGCCAGCGCCGATGCCGGATTTACGGAGACGCTGCCGGCCGATGCCAGCGACCGGTCGGCCCACAGATCCATGCTGGGCCGCGCGACGATGATGGCGTACACGCCCCAGGCCGGCCGGATGGCGAAGAGGACGACGAACGGGATCACTCCAGCCGTCGCCAGGAACTCGGTGCCGCTGCCGAGCACGATGGCGGCAAGCAGCGCGCCGGCCGACACCGCGGCGGCCGCGATCCACGTCAGGTCGCCGCCGGCGCGGGGGCCCGCGGAGCGGGGTCGCAGCGATCGGAGGTCCGCGGGTGCGACGTAGACGCCCACGCTACTCCAGGTAGCCGAGGGCCCGGAGCGACTCCTCGAGCGTCGCCTCCTCCTCGGCGGTCAGCGCGGCGCCACCGGCGTCGTCGCGGTCACGCGCGGTGGCCTCGCCGGTGCGGACAACGGCCGCATCCTCGAGGGCGGCCTCCATCACGGCTCCGTCCGCATCGGCCGGCACCGGGCGGCCGAGCAGCGCAAGCAGCGTCGGCGCCACATCCAGGATGCTGCGCGTGCCGAGGTCGACGCCCTGCCGGATGCCCCGGCCCGCGGCGGCGAAGATGCCCTCCATCGCGTGCACGCCGGAGTACTCGTCCAGGATCTGGTCGGGGACGCGCTCGAACAGCTGATCGAGCCCGGACGCGCCCTTGTAGGCGGGGTCGAAGAGCACGATCACGTCGGGCGCCTCCTCGAGGTGGTCGCCTGAGAACAGCTCTTCGCGGCGGCGAGCCCACTGCACCACCGGGGCGCCGGTGGCCGGGTCGCGCAGCGCCTGCATCGTCTCGATGATGCGGTCGCGAACGCGCTCGTAGTCGGCGCCCGGGTCGACGGCGCCCTGCTCCTGCCGGCCGCGCAGGTTGACGACGATGCCCTCGGCCGGCGGATACAGCGGGATCCGGTACGCCTCGCTCCGCGTCCAGTCGACGCGGCTCGCGCCCGTCGCGCGGGCGGCGATGCGGTCGCGGGCGCCACCGGGCAGGCGGCCGACCAGCCGCCGCAGCGGGCGGCGCAGCGCGGGCGCGCGCCGCAGCGCGCGCGTGAGGCTCTCGCCTCCGCCCGTGCCGCCGTCGGCGTGCAGCAACCCCGCGTCCGCGAGCGCGCGGTCGGTGCGCACGAACGTCCGCGGATGCGGGCCGAAGCCGTGGTCCGAGACCACGACCACCGTGCCATCGGCGCCGAGCAGCTCGCGCGCCTCGCCGACCAGCTCGTCGATCGAGCGGTACATCCCAAGCAGCGCGTCGCGCAGCGGATGCCCCGGCTGGTCGAGGTACTTCCACAGGCGATGCTGGGCGAAGTCGGTGCTCTGGAAGACGACCACGACCACCTCGTGCTCGTCCTCGCGCAGCCAGCGCAGGACGACGTCCCGCTGCCGCTCCACGAGGGCCTGGCAGCGGTCGGCCAGCTCGCTGTCGGAGAGCTTCGCGATGCGGTCGGCGAAGTCGAGCAGCGGCGGCAGCTCGCCGGCCAGCTCGGGCGGCTGGGTGTGGTTGCGCCCGTAGTCCGGCAGCGGGAATCCGGCGACCATCCGGCCGTCGACCGGCCAGGCCGGATAGGTCATCGGCACGGAGAGCACCGCCGAGGGCCCGTCCACCTGATCCCAGAACGCCGCCCCCGCCCAGCGGCTGGACGTGACGAAGTCGCGGCCATCCTCGAACGAGGCGGAGTGTCCGGCGCCCCACAGCCGGCTGTAGCGCTCGATGCCGAGCGTGCGGAAGTCGTACATGCCGTGGCGGCCGGGATTCCAGCCGGTCATCATCGACGGCCACGCGGCGGCCGTGATCGGCGGCACCGTCGAGGTGAGGACGGCGGAGGCGCCGCCGGCGCGAACCGCCGCGATGTTCGGGAGGTTGGCGTCGGGAACCCCGATGACGGAGTCCGTTCCGCCGTCGAGCCCGACCACGAGCAGCCGGGTCATGAGCCGGCCGGTACCTCGATCGCCTGGTGCATGCGCTCGGCAACGTCCGTCCTGCGTGTGGCCGCAGCGGGAACCGAGCTGGCCTCGTCGGCACGGTCGTAGCAGATGTGGAGCGGCCGCTTCGCGACCCGCTGGATCAGCGCGACGGCTGAGCCGAGCGGGTTCCAGCGCGTCTTGCCCGGCCGCACGGCGAGCAGGACGAGATCGGAGGAGGCGAGCAGCGGCAGCGTCTCGGAGTCCTCGAGCACCGCCGGGGTGTCGATCACGATGACGCCGGCCTGGTCGCGCAGGTCGCGGATGATGCGCTCGACCCGAGGAGCCGAGAACAGCGTCTCGGGAAGCGCGGTGCTGCTGCCCTCGGGCAGCCAGACGAGGTTCGACTCGAGCGGCAGCAGCGGCAGGGTGCTGACGCTGCCGTCGAGCAGCCCCGACAGGCCGGTCTCGCTGCGCACCTTGCGCGCGCGCAGATCGGCGCTCACCAGGACGGTGGGCGTGCCCACGCTGGCGAACGTCCGCGCCAGCGCGAGCGCGAGGCCGCTCGACCCCTCGGCCCGTGTGGCACGCGTCACGGCGATGACTGCGAGGCGGGTACCCATGCCCGCGAGCTCGAGCTCGGAGCGCAGCAGCTGCACCGATGCGGGATCTGCGTCCGAGTCGATGTCCACCACCGGGACGCTGGCGAGCTCGATGTCATCAGGCCGGCGCACCCGCTTGTCGAAGCGGCCGAGCAGGAGGGCGACCAGCGCACCCGCGGCAACGCCCGCCAGGAAGCCGCCGAGCACGATCACCACGACGGGCGGGCCGCCGGGGGAGACCTTCGCCGCGCTGCCCGCGGGGTTGGCCTCGAATCCCGTCTGGAATCCCGAGGGGATCAGCGGCAGCTTGTTCGCGATCGCCGCCAGGTTCTGCTGGGTCTTCGTAGGGACGTTGGACTGCCCGGCGAAGGTGTTCAGGCCGTTCTGGATCTGCTTCTGCTCCGCCGCCACGCGCTGGTTGATGAACGCGGTGGCGTAGTCCTTCAGCACCTCGATCGTCTGGTTGCGGTCGGAGCCGCCGGTATAGGTCAGCTGCACCTGCGTGGTGGAAAGCGGCGTCATGTTGATCCGCGACAGGATCTGCTGGCCGCTCGGGCTCCCGCCCAGCTTCTGGGACGCTGCATCGGCTGCCGGGAGGGACTGGAAGGCGGGCAGCTGCCAGTCGTCCGAGAACTTGGGCAGCGCGTCGTTCAGCTGCAGGCCGGGCCCGAACTCGTTCGGGCTGACGGTCTGGTCGTTCAGCGTGAGGTTCGTCGAGGCCACGTAATGGCTCTTCTTGTGACCGGCGACGAGGAAGGCCAGGGCGGCGACGACCACCCCACCCAGCAGCATCAGCCACCACCGCTTGCCGATCATGCGCAGCGACCGCCGGAACGTCATCTCAGGCTTCACGACTCACCCACACTCCTGTGCCATCTGGAGGACAATGGCGCCCGACCTGCCCGTAGGACGCCCTTATGCCAGTGTACGTTCGGGGCTTGGTATGACAAGCCCTGCGTCCAATGTGTGACAAACAACCCACTCATCCACGCCTCGCCGGTTGGCTCCGTGGAGCCAACTTGACGCCTACCCGAACGGGGGGTACGGTCGATGATGCGAGGCAGTGGGAAGGAGAGGGCACTGGCTGTGAATGATCAGAGGCGGGACGATCGCCGAACAGCCGTCGACGGGGAGGACGAAGCGTACACCTCCTCCGAGCCGGAGGGCGACGTCGGCCAGATCGTGGAAGCGTTGGAACGCACGGGGGTGATCAACCCCACAGATCGGCATACCCGCCGCACGTTGGTGCGGCGTGCCCTGATCGTTGCCGACGTGTGGGCGCTCGGGTTCACGTTCCTCGCCGTCCACCTGATCCTCGGCACCTCGCCGAACGGGTTCACCTCCGGCAAGGAGCTGATCCTGTTCCTCGTGTCGGTGCCGTGCTGGCTGGCGCTGGCCGGCCTGTACGGCCTCTACGAGGGCGACCGGCTGCGCGCCGACACGACCACGCTTGACGATTTCTGGCCCCTCTTCCACGCGATCACGGTGGGCGTCTGGATCACCTTCGTCGCCATCCGGCTGACCGACGCCGTGCGGGCGAGCGAGCGGCGGCTGATCCTGTTCTGGTTCCTCGCCCTCATCATCCTTCCGCTCGGCCGCTCGATCATCCGCGTCTTCATCCGCAGCCGCGTCGCGTTCCTGCAGCGCACGCTGATCGTCGGCGCCGGCCTGGTCGGCCAGGAGATCGCCCGCAAGATCCGACGCAATCCCGGCTACGGCCTCGAGCTGGCCGGGTTCGTCGACAACGATCCGCTGCCGATGCACCACGAGCTGGCCGATGTGCCGGTGCTGGGCGCGACCGACGAGCTTCCGCGGATCGTCCGCGAGTACGGCATCGAGCACGTGATGCTGGCGTTCACCGGCGACGGCCACGACGCCGGCCTCGACATCGTGCGCGCCTGCAACGACCTGGACGTGGAGCTCGACATCGTGCCGCGGCTGTTCGAGGTCGTGGGCAGCAAGGCGCAGTTCCACTCCCTGCAGGGCACGCCCCTGCTGGGCCTGACGCCGCCGGTGCTCTCCGCCAGCCACCGGATCGCCAAGCGCTCGGTCGACCTGATCGGCGCATCGCTCGGCCTGATCGTGCTGGCGCCGCTGCTCCTCGCCGTCGCGGTCGCGATCAAGCTGAACAGCAAGGGGCCGGTGCTGTTCAAGCAGACCCGCATCGGCCGCGGCCAGCAGCCGTTCACGATCCTCAAGTTCCGCACCATGGTGGCGGACGCGGAGGAGCGAAAGGGCGAGGTCGCCCACCTGAACGTGCACCTCGGCACGGACGCGCGCATGTTCAAGATCCCCGACGACCCGCGCGTGACGTCGGTCGGCCGGGTGCTGCGCAAGTACTCGATCGACGAGCTGCCGCAGCTGATCAACGTCGTCCGCGGGCAGATGAGCCTTGTCGGGCCGCGCCCGCTGATCCCGCACGAGCACCAGTACGTCAACGACTGGGGGCTGCGGCGGCTCGACCTGACGCCGGGGCTGACAGGCCTCTGGCAGGTGTTCGGCCGAAGCGAGATCCCCTTCTCGGAGATGCTCGTCCTGGACTACCTGTACGTCACGAACTGGACGCTGTGGGGCGACATCAAGCTCGTCGCCCGCACCATCCCGGCCCTCATGGGCAAGACACGCGGCGCGTCCTGACCGCGGGCCGGCCGGGCACTACTCGGGCGTCTGCGCGATCAGCCGCCCCAGCTGCACCGCCGCCGGGGTGAGCGTCCCGTCGCGCCGCAGCAGGCCGAGCCGCTCGGTGCGGTCGAGGCTCCAGCGGGCCCAGCTCAGCCCGTCCCGCGCAAACAGCCGCACCATCTGGCTCTGGTACGCGCCAACGCCCCGCTCGCTGGGGAAGGCCCCCCACTCGCCGACGATCAGCGGCACCTGCCATGCCCTCGCCTGCGATACGTACGGCGCCAGGTACGCCGCCTGCTGCGCGAGCGTGCCGCGGTACCGGCCGCCCTGCAGGGTCGTCAGATACCGCTTGCCGGTGCCGGCGTAGTAGTCGTGCACGTCGAGGGCGAGGTGCCCGAGCCGCTCCAGGGGACGCAGCTGCACGAAGCGCAGGTCGGTGCGCGGCGGCACCATGAACACGATCGCGCGGTTCGGGTCGACGGCGCGGATGGCCGCGCCGACGCGCGCCTGCCACCGCACGATGCGCTGCACGGCCCATGCCCGCCGCGGCATGTTCCCGAGCGGCGGCTCGTTCAGCACCTCGTAGCCGACGACGTTCGGGGTCGTGCGATAGCGCTGCGCGAGCATCGCGGCAAACTCCCCGTAGAGCTGGGTCGCGCGGCGGTCGGTGTACATGTGCGCCTCCGCCGCAGCCCGCCCCTGCTCGGTCAGCGGCCAGCGCCGGCCGTGGTACACCCATCGCGGGATGCCGTTGGCGCGGCCCCCGCGCTGGAGCGAGGCGAAGTACGGCGACCAGCCGTACTGGTGCAGGTCGATCAGCACCTGGATGCCGTGCTGGGCGAAGAAGCTGATCTCGGCGTCGAGATCAGCGAGCCGCTGGGTGTCCCACGAGTGCACGTCGCCCTGCGGGGCGTTGGCCTCGTAGTCGCTCCAGGGAACGGCCAGCCGGACGAAGTTCACGCCGAGTTCGGGGGCGCGCTCGTAGACGACGGGATCGAGCGAGTGCACGGCGACGCCGCGCAGCTGCACCGGCGAGCCGTCCGCGGCGGCGAAGCCGTTGCCGTCGACGGTGACCGCCGGCATCGTGTCGCCGGCCGTTGGCCCGGACGTGGGGGGCGGGACCGTGGCGGACGGCGAGCCGCCCCCCGACGCCGTCCCGCCGCCGCTGCACGAGGCCGCGAGCAGAGCCGCGGCGACGAGCATCCATCTCAACGACGAACGTGCCACGGTTCCAGGGTACGCCACAAACCGGCCACGTCTTCACGCGACGTCAATAGTGGTCGAAGCTCGGGCCGGGCACCTGGCCGCGGAGATCGAGCGGCAGCCGTGGCGCGAGCAGGCGCACCCGTGCATGAGCGGCCGTGGCCTCGGCGCGATCGCCCTCCTGTGCAGCCGCCACGGCGAGCAGCTGCCATGCGACCCAGAAGCGCGGCTCGGCCCCGGCCGCCTCGCGCGCATCGGCCAGCGCTCCGGCGGTGTCGCCCGTCCGCAGCAACGCACGGGCGGCGGCGAGCTGTGGGCGGCCGGACAGCCGGTCGAAGTCGGCGGCGCGGCGGGCATCCGCGAGCGCCGCCGGCGCCGGCTCATGATACGAGCGCTCCAGGTACCGCTGTGCGAGGGCGGCGGGCGCGATCAGCAGCACGGCGGCGGCAACGGCGGCGGCCAGGGCGATGCCGCCGGTGACAACGGATCGGCGTCGCTCCGGCGCCGGCGGCAGCATCCCGACGACGACGCCGGAAAGCAGCATCGCCGGAAGCGCGCACGACGAGATCTGCCAGATCCAGTCCACCTGGCCGTGGACGGCGAAGTACCCGAGCGCACCGCCGATGCCTGCGGCCAGCAGCCGCTCCGCACGCGACGGCGCGCGCAGCCGCACCCACACGCACGCGCCCAGCGGCAGCCCGAGCACGAGGGCGAACAGCGCGAGGCCCGGCAGCCCCAGCGTCGAGGCGACCTCCAGAAGCTGGCTGTGCGCTTGATAGGGGAACAGGAACGGCCGGCCGATGCGGACGTTCAGATAGCCGAAGTTCCCGGCCCCCACGCCCTTGGCGGGCTGCTCGCGAAAGCCCCGCAGCGCGACCTTCCAGAGGTCGTAGCGCCCCGTGTCGAGCGACCCGAACCGGCTGCCGGCCTGCCCTTCACCGGCGGCCTGGCCGCTCTCGCCGCCCACCCTGTCGACGGTGCGCTGCAGCGTGTGGCGCGTCCAGGCCACCGGGTGGCCGTCCGTCGCCGCAAACGCCCCGACGGCCGCGACCAGCAGCAGCAGGAACATCCAGATGGCGACCGCGATGGCGACCGCACGGCGGTTGGCGTCCGACAGCCTCACGAACTCGTCGAGCACCGTCTGGGCGCCCGCCACCAGTGCGCTCACCAGTCCGGTCAGCAGGATCGCGATGCCCACGGTGTGCGGGTGGCCGCCGGTCTGCGACGAGAACACGCTGTTCAGCTGGTGCCAGAAGAGCAGCGTCGGCACGACCGCGCCGGCCGCCACGATCCCCGACCGGATCGGGGTCGGGCAGAGCAGGAAGAAGATCAGGGCGGAGACGGCCAGCGCCCATACCGACGCCCGGGCCTCCGTCGGGACGACCGTTGCCAGCGCCAGGCCTGCCCCCAGCCCGGCCAGGGGCCGCAGCACCCTGGCCGTGGTGCGGTCGGACGCGAACGCGACCAGCGGCCAGAACCCGATCGCCACGGCCGCCGCGAGGCCCCCGCCGTAGCCGACGCTGCCGACGAGGCGCCCCGAGTCGAACAGCGAGGCGGCGGTCCCCGACTGCCACAGCTTCAGTGCGATGAGCAGGGCCGGCAGCGCCGTACCAGCGGCCACACCGCCGACCAGACCGCGGCGCCAGCCGACCGTCGGGAGCAGCACCATCGGCAGGGTGGCGGCGGCCGCGTAGAACAGGTAGCGGTCGCCCTCGACCAGGGAGCTCTGCGGCCAGGCGGCCCAGTGGGCGGAGAGCATGCTCCACACGCCGAGGCCGAGCAGCGAGAGCGGGAACAGGCGCTGGAGGCCGCTCAGGCGTGAGACCGGCTGGCTGATCAGCGCGACGCCGGCAGCGACGACGGTGACCGCGGCCCACAGCCCCCACTGGTCAATGGTGTAGCCGCCGCCATGGCCGGTGAGGCGGAGCGCGGCCGCCACGGGGATCAGCGTCAGGACGAACCCGACCAGGCCGGCGTAGGTGACGGCCTGGCGCTCGGGTCTCGCCGGCCTCGAGCTCACCCGCCCGTGCGGAGCTGTTCGTAGCCGTGGTCGCGCAGCGCCGGGGCGAGCACCCGATCGAGCAGGTCGGCGTCGCGCGCCGACAGCTCCTCCCGGTAGGCGCCGCTTCGAGCCCGGGTGAACTCGAGGCCGGCGAACGCCCGCTCGAAGCCCTCGTTCCACTCGAGCCGGAGGTGGGCGAGCAGGCGCTCGACCTGCTCGCGCGGACGCTCGACGACGTCCTCGTAGCGCAGCTCCAGCCACGCCTCCCGCGGCACGGCCCGCTGGGCGGCTGCGAAGGCCTCCATCAGGAGCTTCCATTCCAGGCCGGCCAGCACCGGGAATGAGCGGCCGGACTCCAGCCACGTCTGCTCGTCCTCCGGCGACAACGGGCCGAGGCCCCATGCCGAGGGGCCGCGAAAGCCGCGCCACCAGGGCTGCTGGACGAGCGAGGAGGCGACGTCGCGGCCGTCGCGCACCACGTGCACGAACCTGGCCTCCGGGAACACCGCATGCAGCAGGCCGGCCCTCGGCCAGCCCGTGAACTTGTGCAGGAACAGCGGGCGCGCCTGGGCCGCCGCTCGGGCCTCGAAGAACCCGCGCAGCCGGCGCGACAGCCAGGCGGATGCATCGTCAGCCACCAGATCGCGGACCGGGTCGGACAGCATCGGCGAGACGTGCCGGTCGAGCAGGCGGTAGCCCTCCGACGGCGTCATCGCCACGCTGCGCACGCCGGCGGCCAGCCCGCCCTGCTGGCGGCCCCCCCGCCGCCCGCCCTGCTTCTGCAGCGGCGCCGGCAGCGAACGGTAGATGCGGTTGTTCAGCCTGCCCTTGCGGTTCAGGCCGGCGAACCGGTCGTCGACGTTCGCGATGAAGCCGACATCCGGGTGCATCGCCACGACCTGCCCGACGATCGTCGACCCGCACCGGCCGGTGCCGAGCATGAACGCAAAGCGCTGGTCGTCGGTCACGCTCTCACCCGCTCGGCATCGTACGTGCCCCACCGGCTGCGAAGCACTCCGCACACCTCGCCGACGGTTGCCCGCAGCCGCAGCGCCTCGCGCATCGGAACCAGCAGGTTGCCCTCTCCGTCGGCGACGCGGTCGACCTCCGCCAGCGCCGCCTCCACCGCGGCCGCATCGCGGCTCGCCCGCACCGATTGCGTGCGCTCGACCTGGCGCTGCTCGGCGCCCGGGTCGATCGTGTGCAGCTCGATCCGCTCTCCGCCTTCCTCCGCGTAGCGGTTGACGCCGACGATGATCTCCTCGCCGCTCTGCACCCGCGAGTGGTGGGCGAACGCCGCCTGCTCGATCTGCTCCTGCACCCATCCGTTCTCAACTGCGGCAACGGATCCGCCCATCCGGTCGATCTCGTCGATCAGGTCGCGCGCCTGTCCGGCGAGCGCCTCCGTCAGCGCCTCGATGTAATAGCTGCCGCCGAGCGGGTCGGCGGTGTTGGTCGAGCCGGCCTCGGTGGCCAGGATCTGCTGGGTGCGCAGCGCGATCGTGGCGCTCCGCTCGGTGGGCAGGGCGAGCGCCTCGTCGAACCCGTTGGTATGGAGGCTCTGGCCGCCGCCGCAGACCGCCGAGAAGGCCTGGATCGCCACGCGCACGATGTTGTTCTCGGGCTGCTGGGCGGTCAGCGTCGACCCACCCGTCTGGGCATGGAAGCGCAGCATGAGGCTGCGCGGGTCGGTGGCGCCGAACCGCTCGCGCATGATCTCGGCCCACAGCAGGCGGGCCGCCCGGAACTTCGCGACCTCCTGGAAGAAGTCGTTGTGCGCGTTGAAGAAGAACGACAGCCTGCGTGCGAACGCGTCCACCTCGAGCCCGGCGTCGATGGCGGCCTGCACGTAGGCGATGCCGTTGGCGAGGGTGAAGGCGAGCTCCTGGGCGGCCGTCGAGCCCGCCTCGCGGATGTGGTACCCGGAGATCGAGATCGTGTTCCAGCGCGGCAGCCGCTCGCTGCAGTACCGGAACGTGTCGACCGTCAGCCGCATGCTCGGCCGCGCCGGGAAGATGTAGTTGCCGCGGGCGATGTACTCCTTGAGGATGTCGTTCTGGATCGTGCCGGAGAGCGCCTCGGCGGCGACGCCCTGCTCCTCGGCGACCAGCTCGTAGAGCAGGAGCAGCAGCGATCCCGGGGCATTGATCGTCATCGACGTCGAGACATCGCCCAGCGGAATGCCGCCCAGCAGGAGCCGCATGTCCTCGATCGAATCGATCGCGACGCCGGTGCGGCCGACCTCCCCCCGCGCCAGCGGGTCGTCCGAGTCGAGGCCGAGCTGCGTCGGCAGGTCGAACGCGACCGAGAGCCCGGTCTGCCCGCGGTCGAGCAGCAGCCGGAAGCGCGCGTTGGTCTCCTCCGCCGACCCGAAGCCGGCGTACTGGCGCATCGTCCATGGCCGCGACCGGTACCCGTCCTCCCGGATGCCGCGGGTGTAGGGGAACGACCCCGGATCCGGCTGCTCGGGCGCGTCACCCGCGCGGTACACCGGCGCGATGTCGATGCCCGAGTCGGTGCGCCGCTGCTGGTGGTCGCTCATCGGCTGATGGTAGACAGGCAAGAGCCCCGGCTGCCGCGCCCTCCGTCATCATCGACTCGGGCGTCCGGCGAACCGAACCTCCCGGGCCTCCGGCGGAACCGCATCTGCGTCCGGGGCTCTGTGCCCGGCAGACTCCCAGAGCGCGCCCGCGGTGTCCAGCCCCGCCCGGCGAAAAAGCTCGCAATGTGCGGCAAATATGCCGAAGCAGGACGGTGAATGCCTTCCACTACCCTGTGGCCATGGAGATCACCGTCAGGCTGTTCGCCGCCGTCCGTGAGCGGGCGGGCGCGTCCCGCCGCACCCTGCGGCTCGACGACGGCTCCCGCGTGGCCGACGTCTGGCCCGCGCTCGGCCTGGGCGACGAGCCGGCCGGGATGGCCTATGCGCGAAACCGCGAGTACGCGGACAGGACGGAGCAACTGCACGACGGGGACGAGGTCGCGGTGATCCCGCCCGTCTCCGGCGGCGACTTCCGGGTGCAGGAGCAGCCGCTCGATCTCTCGGCCGTCGTCGAGCAGGTCCGTGACCCGGCGGCCGGGGCGATCGCGACGTTCATCGGCACCACCCGCGACCACAACCGCGGGCGCGAGGTTGTGCACCTGGAGTACGACGCCTACCCGGAGATGGCGGAGGCGGAGATGGCGAAGATCGCGGCCGACGTCACCGAGCGACACGACGTGGCCCGCGTCGCCATGGCGCACCGCACGGGGCACGTGCCGATCGGCGAGGCGAGCGTGATCATCGCGGTCTCTGCAGCCCACCGGGGCGCGGCGATGTCGGCCTGCCGTGAGGCGATCGACACCCTGAAGCAGACCGTGCCGGTCTGGAAGAAGGAGGTCTTCGCGGGCGGCGAGGAGTGGATCGGACGGGAGGGCACGCAGTGAGCTGGGAGCCACGGCAGCTCGACCCGCCACCGCCCGCCGAGCTGGAGCCGCCACCGCCGCCCGTCCAGCGGCCGCAGCACCCGCTGCGCCGGCTGTTCGCACCGTTCGCGGGCGCCGCGCTGCTCGTCTGGAAGCTGCTCGGCCCGCTGCTGCTGGCGGTCAAGAACGTCAAGCTGCTCGGCACCAGCCTCACCTTCCTGATCTCGCTGGCCGCATACACGAGCATCTGGGGCTGGCGGTTCGCCCTCGGGTTCATGGTGCTGCTGTTCGTCCACGAGATGGGGCACGTGATCCAGCTGCGCCGGGAGGGCGTTCCGGCGTCGGCGCCGATGTTCGTGCCGTTCATGGGCGCGTTCGTGGGAATGAAGGAGCTCCCGCACAACGCATGGATGGAGGCGAAGGTCGGGCTCGCCGGCCCGGTGCTGGGCACGGTCGGGGCGCTCGCCTGCTTCGGGGCGGCGACGGCGACGGACTCCAACCTGCTGCGGGCGGTGGCCTACACCGGCTGCTTCCTGAATCTGATCAACCTGATCCCCGTGCTGCCCCTGGACGGCGGACGTGCCGCAGCGGCGTTCCATCCCGCGTTCTGGTTCGTCGGCGTGTTCGTGGTGGCGCTGCTCTTCTTCTGGCACCCGAACCCGCTCGTGCTCATCATCGCGCTGCTCGGCGGCTACGAGCTGTTCCACCGCTGGGGCCACCGCAACGACCCGCAGTGGCAGGCGTACAACGCCGTCAGCTGGGGCCAGCGGCTCGCGGTCGGTGCGGTCTACCTGGGGCTGATCGCGGTGCTGGTGGTGGCGATGGAGGCCAGCTACCTGCACCGGACGTTCTAGGCGCCCTCCCGGCGCTCACCAGCCGGCGGTGAGGACGTGGTCGAGCGTGTCGGCAAACCGGTCGGCGTCCTCCATCGCGATGCACAGCGGCGGCTTGATCTTGAGCACGTTCATGCGCTCGCCGGTCGGCTGCACGATCACCCCCAGCTCGCGCATGCGCTCGCAGATCGCGTACGCCTCCTCGGTGGCGGGCGTGATGCCCGACCGGTCGCGGACGAGCTCGGCTCCGAGGTAAAGGCCGTGGCCGTGCACCGCACCGATCAGCTCGTGGCGGTCGGACAGCTCACGCAGCCGGTCGCGCAGGTGCGTGCCCACCCGCAGCGCGTTCTCCTGCAGCCGGTCGTCTCGCATGGCGTCGAGCACCGCGATCCCGATCTCGCATGAGAGCGGCGAGCCGCCGACGGAGCTGAAGAAGCCGGCGTTCCCCGCGAACGCGTCTGCGATCGGCGTGGTGGTGATCACGGCGCCGACCGGATGCCCGTTCCCGGTCGACTTGGCGATCGTGATGATGTCGGGGACGGCTCCCTGCTGCTCGAAGGCCCAGAACCACTCGCCCAGCCGGCCGTACCCGACCTGCACCTCGTCGGCGATGCAGACGCCTCCCGCCTCGCGGACGTGGCGGAACGCCTGCTCCAGATAGCCGTCCGGGGCGAAGATGCCGCCCCAGTTGCCGAGGACGGGCTCGCAGATGAACGCGGCCGCCCCCGGCGCGGCCTCACGCACGTACTCGGCGTAGCGGCGACCGGCGTGGGGATCGTCCGCGCCGATCGGCCCGCGGTAGGTGTCGGCGGCGGGCACCAGGCGCAGGCCGGGCGGCGGGTTCTCGGCCGCCGCGGGGTTGTCGTACGGCGCCGTGCTGACCGCGTAGGTCGCGGTCGTCCAGCCGTGGTAGGCGCCGGCCACCGCGATCACCTCGTCACGGCCGGTGTAGGTGCGGGCCATGCGTAGGGCGAGATCGTTGGCCTCGCTGCCGGTGCTGACGAAGAAGACCTGGTCGAGCGGCTCGGGGGTCAGCTCGACCAGCCGCTCCGCGAACCTGGCGATGGCGTCGTAGTTGAAGCGGGAGTTGGTGTTGATGGTGCGCAGCGCGCGCTGCGCGGCGGCCGCAACGGCGGGATGGCTGTGGCCGAGCACCGCCACGTTGTTGACCATGTCGAGATACGGCCTGGCGTCCTCGTCGTAGAGCACGTTGCGCCACCCGCGGACGATCCTCGGCGGGTCGCGGTAGTAGAGCTCCTGTGCGGCGGCCACCGAGCGGCGGCGCAGCGCGAGCAGCCGCTCGCGCGCGGGCGCCGGAGCGGCCGCGTCGATGCCGAGCAGCCGGGAAGGATCCGGGCAGAGGCCGAGCCAGGCGTCGCGCTCGTCCGCGATCGCCCACCCCGGCAGCTCATCCACCGGCTCGAGGCACAGCTGGGCATGGACGTGCGGCGGCCGCCCGGTTCGCGCGGCCACCGCGCCGACCGCCGATCCGGCGGGCACGTGGTCGGGCAGCGCATCGTCCGGCCGCACGCCCTCGAGCAGCAGCCGGCAGGGACCGGCACCGGCGAGATCGATCTCGAGCGTGACCGCGTCGCCCGCCTGCGTCACCAGCCGCGCGTCCAGCGGGCTGCGGACCGGTTCACCTTCGGGCGCGAACACGTCCGCACCGAGGTGTACCGACGCCGGCGGGCGCTCGCCGGGCTCCCCGGAGCGGTGCAGGCGCGCCTCGCCGTACCTGCCGACGGCGAGCGCCCCGGCCGGCACCGATACCGCGGCCGCAAGCCCCTCGGGGGTCCGCCATTCGCCGAAGGCGTACGCCTCGGCCTCCGGCGAGAGATCGACCGTCTCCAGCCGGCGCCCGGCGGGGTCGACGATGGGCACGGCGTCCGACGAGGCGAGCGCCCGGACGGCGTCGGCCGCCCGCGGATGCGCCGGCAGCCCGCATGCGGCACGGCATGCCGCCTCCGCCACGTGCGGGCGCACCGCGGCGGCCGCGCGAAGCGTCGCCCACTCGCCATCGACGAGCGCTGCGGTGTAGGCGTTGTCCGGCTCGAGCAGCGCCTGCTGCTGGGTCGACACGGCGCTCGACGCGCACCGTGCGAGCACGAGCGGAAACACGGCGGCCAGCTCGTCCTCCTCGAGCGGCAGGCGTTCGTGGAACGCACGCACGACATCGACCACGACCGCCAGCGCATCATCCGGGTCATGCCACAGCAGGGCCGCCGCCGCGACGGCCGGCTCCGCCGTCAGGTACGACCGGGTCATGTCCCCGAAGTCGATCAGGCCGGCCGGCATCAGCCGGCCGTCACGAGCCGGCCTGCAGACGACGTTGTAGTCGGTGACGTCGCCGTGGATGACCTGCAGGCGCAGCCCCGCGGCAAGCTCGGCGATCGCGCCGTCGTGCACCGCCATCGCGTGCTCGACCAGCTCACGGTGGGCGGCATCGGGCACGTGCACGGCCAGCCCGTCGACGACCGCACGCGCGTGCTTCAGATCCCATTGCAGCACTCGGTCCGCGGCCGGGTGGTCGAAGTCGCGGAGCGCCAGCGCCGCCTCGGCCGCCATCGCGCCCACCGCGTGCCGAACGGCGCCGGAGACGTGGCGCGCCGCGGTCAACGGCTCACCGTCCACCCAGGAGGTCATGCGCACGTCGTAGGAGATGCCGTCGTTGTCAATCTCGACGATGTCCCGGCCGTCCAGCGTCTGCAGCGGCACCGGAGTGTCGTACGGCAGCTCGAAGGTGGCGACGTGCCGCATGGCGGCGTTCTGCATCTCCAGCGATCCCCGCCCGAAGTGCGGGTTTGCAATCTTGAGAACGGCCCTCCGGCTCGCCGGCGTGGTGATCAGGAAGTTGCGGTCCTGATGGCTGCCGAGCTCGGCCGACGTGCCGTCCAGGCCGAACAGCTCGGCGGCGAGCCTGCGCCCGTCCTCCTCGCCGAACGGCGGGGATTCGATCGCGTAGCCCTCGAACAGGCCCCCGCTCACCGCAGCGCCTTACGGAAGCCCCATGTGAGCATGCGAGCGGCCGTGTCGAACTCGTCGCCGGTGACGTTCAGCTCCACGGCGATCACCGTGTGGCCGTGGCGGCGGGCGGCTGCGGCCAGGCAGTTGCCCGAAAGCGGCGTCTGCCCGGTCTTCACGCCCACCGTTCCGGTGTAGGTCCACAGCAGGTGGTTGCCGTTGACGAATGGCGCGCCGTTCGCGGGCCGGTACGACTTGGAGCCGACCAGCCTTCGCAGCTCCGGCCGTGCGAGCACGGCCCTCGCCAGCTCCGCCACGTCCCAGGCCGAGCTGTGGTTGCCCTGGTCGATGATCCCGCTCGGATTCGAGTACCGCGTGTCGGCGAGATGCATCCTCGCCGCCTCCCGGTTCATCATGGCGACGAACCGCCGCACCGATCCGGCACGGTGCACGGCTAGGGCGTTGGCGGCGTCGTTCGCCGAGGCGATCAGGGCCCCGGCGAGCATGTCGCGCACGGACACCCGCTGGCCCACCTGCAACCCGAGCGTGTACCCGGGGACTCCGGTCATGGCCGGCGTGATGGCGAACCTGGCCCGCGGGGATGAGCCGGGCTCCGCCAGCAGCGCCGTCATCAGCTTCGTGAGGCTGGCGACGGGCCGCTTCACGTGTGCCCGGTGCACCCAGAGCACGCGCCCGGATCCTGCGTCCACGATCACGCCGGCCGAGACGTGCACGCCTGGGATCGGGCGCGACGACGCGCCGGCCGCGGTGAACGCGGGAAGGCCCTGCGCGTCGGACGGCGCCTGCGGCACCACCCCGGTCAGCGCGGCCGCGGGGATGATCCCCTCCTGGGTGCGTGTCAGCGGCAGCACCTGCCATACCGCGAATGCGGCCGCCCCGAGCAGCGCCGCGGCGACCACGACGAGCGCGATCCGCAGGACGGGCGGGCGCTGCGGTCGTCGGCGGCGGCGCGGGCCGGTCTGCATGGAGTAGAGCGGGGGCCGCTTGATCGCCACCGGCACACCCTACAATCGGATCCATGAGCGTCAACCCGCTTCGGGAGCTGCCGTCGGTGGATGCGCTGCTGCGCAGTGCGCACGGCTCCGAGCTCGTCGATCGGCACGGCCGCGCGGCCGTCGTCGAGGCGTTTCGGGGTGCGCTGGCGGATGCACGTGAGCAGGGCGCGCCGCGCGGCGAGGCGGAGCTGATCGAGGACGCCCGGCGGCGGCTCGAGCGGCCGCCGTCGCTGCGCCGCGTGCTGAACGCCACCGGGGTGATCGTGCACACGAACCTCGGCAGGGCACCGCTGGCACCCGCCGCGCTGGAGCGGATCGCCCAGGTCGCAGGGGGCTACTCGACGCTCGAGTACGACCTCGCGGCGGGGCGCCGGGGATCGCGCCACGACCACCTGTCGCAGCCGCTGGCCCAGCTCACCGGCGCCGAGGCGGGGCTGGCGGTGAACAACAACGCGGCCGCGGTGCTGCTCTGCCTGGCGGCAACGGCCGAGGGCGGCGAGGTGCTGATCAGCCGCGGGCAGCTGATCGAGATCGGCGACGGCTTCCGGATCCCGGACATCCTCGCCCAGTCGGGAGCGGCGCTGGTCGAGGTGGGGACGACGAACCGGACCCACCTGCGCGACTACGAGCAGGCGCTGTCCGACGCGACGCGGGCGATCCTGCGCGTCCACCAGTCCAACTTCCGCATGGTCGGATTCGCAGACCAGCCGACGTTGGCAGAGTTGGCGACGCTGAGGCGGCCTGGGGTGGCACTGATCGACGACCTCGGATCGGGCGCGCTGCTGCATCTCGCCGACATGCTCGACGAGCCGACCGCCCGCTCGAGCGTCGACGCGGGCGCCGACCTCGTCTGCTTCTCGGGCGACAAGCTGCTCGGAGGCCCGCAGGCGGGGATCATCGTCGGCTCCGCGGAGGCGGTCGGGCGCGTGAAGCGCCACCCGCTTGCGCGAGCGATGCGCATCGACAAGCTCTCGCTGGCCGCGCTCGAGGCGACGCTGGAGCTGTACCGCAACCCGGCGGCGGCGCTCGAGCAGCTGCCGGTGCTGCGGATGGCCGGCGAGCCCTCCGAGCGGGTGCGTGACCGCGCCGAACGGCTCGCGCGGCGGCTGGGCGGGGAGGTCGTCGCCACGACGGCGCGCGTGGGAGGCGGCGCGCTGCCGCTGCTCGAGCTCGACAGCTACGCCTGCTCTATCGACGGCGGCGAGCCGGTCGCCGCCCGGCTGCGGGAGGCCGACCCGCCGGTGGTGGCCCGGGTGCAGGAGGGCAGGGTGCTGCTCGACTGCCGGACGCTGACAGACGCGGACGTCGACCTCGTGGCTCGGCCGCGATGAGCGACCGGCCGCTGACGGTCGGCACCGCCGGGCACATCGACCACGGCAAGACCGCTCTGATCGCCGCCCTCACCGGGGTCGACACCGACCGGCTGCCGCAGGAGAAGGCCCGCGGCATCTCGATCGAGCTCGGCTACGCGCCGCTGGTGCTGCCGTCGGGGCGCCGGCTGTCGGTGGTCGACGTGCCGGGCCACGAACGGTTCGTGCGGACCATGGTGGCTGGGGCGACCGGCGTCGACCTCTTCCTGCTGGTGATCGCCTGCGACGACGGCGTGATGCCGCAGACCCGTGAGCACGTCGCCATCCTCCGCATGCTCGGGCTGGATCGGGGGGTGATCGCGTTGACCAAGCGCGATCTGGTCGACGACGAGACGGCAGAGCTCGTCCGGCTGGAGGCCGAGGAGCTGCTGCCCGGAATCCCGGCCCTGCACGTGTCGTCCCGCACCGGCGCGGGGCTCGACCGGCTGCGCGCCCTGCTCGACGAGGCGGCCGGCGCGGCCGAGCACCGCAGCGCGGAGGGCCCCGTGCGGCTGCCCGTCGACCGCTCGTTCAGCCTGCGGGGGATCGGCACGGTGGCCACCGGCACGCTCTGGTCAGGCACGGTGCGCCCGGGCGACCGCCTCGCGCTCGAGCCCGGCGGCAGGGAGGCGCGCGTGCGCAGCGTCGAGGTGCATGACGAACCGGTCGGCGACGCCGGCGCGGGCCAGCGGGTCGCGCTGGCGCTGGTCGGCGTCGAGCGCCGGCAGGTGGGCCGGGGCGACACGCTCGCAACGCCGGGCAGCCTGCGCGCCACGTACCGGCTCGAATGCGAGGTTTCGGTGCTGGCGGACGCGCCCCACGCGCTGCGACAGGCGGCGCGGGTCACGGTGCACCTCGCAACATCCGAGACGGCCGCAAAGGTCGCCGTCCGCGAGGCCGACGAGATCCCGCCCGGGGAGACCGGCCGCGTGCAGCTGCGGCTGGCGCGCCCGGTCGCGGCGCGTGCGGGCGACCGGGTGATCCTCCGGCTGACCGCCCCGCAGACGACCCTGGCAGGCGGTCGTGTGCTCGACACGGAGCCGACGAGGAGCGGCGCCGCGCGGCCGGTGGCCGTGGAGGCACCCGCGCCCGCGCCCGCACGGACGCTGTCTGACGCCGGTGCGGACGAGCTCGAGGCGCGGCTGGCGGAGTCCCCGTTCGCGCCGCCGGTGCTGGCCGCCGCAGACCAGGCGCCGGCGGCCTACCTGACGGAGGCCGGGCGGATCGTCCGCGCGGGCCGGGAGCTGGCCTTCACGCGCGGCGCCTTCGAGGACGCACAGGCGGCGGCCGTCGAGATCGCGACCGAGCACGGCGCCGTGACGATCGCACAGCTCCGCGACCGGCTCGGCTGCTCCCGCAGGTACGCGCAGGCGCTGCTCGAGGCGATGGACGCACACGGCATCACCCGACGCGTCGGCGACGAGCGGATCCTGCGACGGCGGGCGCGGGCGGCGGCCGGAGACGCCGGTGACGCCTCGTCGGGGTGAGACCGGCGCGGTCGTGCTCGCCGGCGGCGGATCGCGCCGGATGGGCACGTCGAAGGCGCTGCTCGACTGGCACGGGGCACCCCTCGTCGCCCGGGTCGCGGGCCTGCTGGCGCGCGTCGCCGACCCGGTGGTGATCGTCGCCGGCAACGGCCAGCCGCTTCCCGAGGTGCCCGGGGCGGCCGTCGCGATCGACGCGGAGCCGGAGCGCGGGCCGCTCGAGGGCATCGCAGCCGGGCTGCGAGCGCTCGAGGGGCGATGCGACCGGGTGTTCGTGGCCGCGACCGACCAGCCCCTGCTCCACCCCGCGTTCGTGCTCGCGGTCGTCGAGTCGCTCGCGGGGTTCGAGGCGGCCGTGCCGGAGTCGGATGGACGGCTGCACCCGCTGGCCGCGGCCTACCGTCCTTCCATGCTGGCGCGGGCCGAGCAGCTACTGGCCGCCGGCGAGCGCCGGGCGACGGCACTGGCTGCCCAGCCCGGTACGCGCCGCGTGCCCGCCGCCGACCTTCCCCACCCCGAGTCGCTCCGCAACGCGAACACGCCGAGGGACTTCGCAGAGCTGCTGCTCGAGGAGCCTCGGGTACATGTCGACGGCGAGCCCGTGCTCGCCTCGTACGTCGGCACCTTGCTCGACCGGCTGGGCCCGCTTCCAGCCGGGGCCGCGCTGATGCTCGGCGCCGATCGGGTGGACGGCGACCGGGGCCTGCCGCTGGCCGAGGGAGACGTCCTCTCGGTTGTCCCTCAGGGCCGCGAGCGAAGCGCGTCGAGGACGTGACCGGCCCGCCGCATGCGATCCGTGTCGCCCTCGAGATCGGCCACGAGGTACCGCAGCCACAGCCGCTCCTGGCGCGTCAGCGATGGGAGGCGTGTGGCGATGCTGCTCATGGGGGTCAGGGATTCGCCGCCGACCCCCATGTTCCTTCAGCTCGCCGTCAGCGCGGATCCAGGTCGAGCGCGACCGAGTTGATGCAGTAGCGCTTGCCGGTCGGATTCGGGCCGTCGTCGAAGACATGGCCGAGGTGCCCGCCGCAGCTCGCGCAGCTGACCTCGGTGCGGATCATGCCGTGGCTCGAGTCGGTCGAGAGCGTCACGTTCCGGCGGTTCGCCGGCTCGCAGAAGCTGGGCCACCCGGTGCCGGAGTCGAACTTGGCGTCGGCGTCGAACAGCTCCGCGCCGCAGCCGGCGCACCGGTAGACGCCGTCCTGCTTCGCGTCGACGTAGTCGCCGGTGAACGGCCGCTCGGTGCCCTTCTCGCGCATGACGTGGTACTGCGCCGGGCTGAGCAGCTGGCGCCACTCCTGCTCGGTCCTGGTGATATCGGTGCTCACGAACACTCCTTCGTCGCTGTCACCCCTTCAGTCTGCCGCACCCCGGATTCGTGACGCGGCGGATGTGCGACGGATTGGAGTCAGCCGATCGGCTCGGCGCTGGCGCGTGACGGACGTGAGGACGCGTCCGCATGGGCGCCGTCCGGATAGTGGCCCTCGCCCGGCCATGGGGCCAGGGTCAGCAGCAGGCGCGCCGGGCCGCCCGTCGCCCGCACGGCGTGGCGCTCGCCGGGCTCGAAGACGACCAGCGTCCCCTCGGAGCAGGAGCTCTCGCTTCCCGCCGCTGCCACGGTCACCTCACCGGAGACGACCTGGATGATCGCCCGCTCGTGCACGCTGTGCTCGCCCAGCTGATCGCCGTCGCTCAGGTCGATCACGACGGCCCGGCACTCGGGCGTCGAGAACAGCACCCGCGGCTCGCGCCGGCCGGACGCGTCGACGGAGGGGATATGCCACCGGTCCATGCCGCCCAGGATACCCGCGTTCGCCCGTCGGCACGCGGACGCGAGGAAACGGCCTGCGCGCGGCGAACGATCCGCCATGATCGACGATATCCGGGACAAGTTCGAGGGGATGGATGTCGCGGTGCTCTCGCGCATCGTGATCCCGTTCATGATGGTGAACCGCGAGGAGCTGGCCGGCGTCCGCGGCCTCTCACGCGAGTTCTGCGAGGTGCCGTTCCCTCCGGGGGCGCGGGTCGTCCAGGCCGAGAAGACCGAGGGCGCCTGGGTGGTCTGGTACGTGGAGCGAGTCGAGGCGATCTAGCCGTCGTGCTGCGGCTTGTGGTCGCCGCCGTGCGCGTGGCCTGAGCTGCCGTGCCCGGACGAGCCGTGGCCGTGGCGTGCGTGGCTGGCGTGGGAGTGGCGCGCCGGCCGGCTCGTATGCTTGGCCGGATGCGAGTGCCCCGCATGGTGCCCATGGCCGCGGCTGTGGTTCCCGGGCCGCTCGTGCGTGACCGTCTTGCGGGCATGGGCGGTGCAGCGATGGTCGTGGCCTCGCGAGTGGGCGGTGCAGCGGTTGCCGTGGCCGCCGTGATCGCCGCTTCCACCGGAGCCCTGCCCGCCGTTGCCGGAACCGCCACCGTTTCCTTCGCCGGAGCCCGAGCCGTTGCCGGAACCGCCTCCGCCGTTGCCGCCGTTACCGCCGTGTCCGTTGTCAGATCCGCCACCGCCGTGGCCCCCGCCGCCCGGCTGCGGCGAGCCTGCCGAACCGCTGCTCTGACCGCTGCCCGTGCCGATCGGTGACGTGGGCGGCGGCTGCGACCCACCCAGGGCGCCCTGCCCACCGCCGGAGCCGGTCGCGCCCGACGGGGGGGCCTGCGTCCCGGCAGGGGCCGGCGCCCCGCCGCCGCCACCGCCCGCTCCCGGGTACTGCTGCGAGGTGACCGGCGCGGCATCGACGTGGATCACCGCGTCCACGGCCTTGCCCGGGAACCGGAGCACGCTGCTGACGCTCACGGCGTTCAGGGCGACGGCCGCGATGGCGCCGTAGCTGAGCAGGACCGCGATGCCCAGGAGGGCGGACGCACCCATCCCGCGGGACCGCGTGAGGACGGTCGAGCGTTCCTGTGACGGCTCCGGTGACACCTTTATAAGACCCCTTCTCCCTACTGCCGTTATAGGGTCGCACAGAACACGGTCGTCGTCGTACCCCGAAAGGGTGGTCGACATCTGTATGATCGCAGGCCGTGAACGCCGGCGCCGAATCCTTCGATTTCCTGGTGATTGGCGGCGGCACGGCCGGCGCGATCGTCGCGGCGCGCCTCTCGGAGGACCCGGACGTGCGCGTCTGCCTGTTCGAGGCGGGCCCGAGCGACGTGGGCCGGGAGGACGTGCTGCAGCTGCGTCAGTGGCTGTCACTGCTCGAGGGGCCGCTCGACCTCGGATACACGACCACGCTGCAGCCGCGCGGAAACGCCCACATCCTGCACTCGCGCGCCGCCGTGCTCGGTGGCTGCTCATCGCACAACACCCAGATCTTCTTCAAGCCGTTCCCGGGCGACTGGCAGGACTGGGTCGACCGCGGCGCGGCGGGCTGGGAGCCGGAGTCGATGAACCAGTACTACGACCGGCTGCAGACGAAGCACCAGATCGTGGCGGAGAAGGACCGCAACCCACTGCTCAAGGACTGGATCCCCTCGGCCGCCGAGGCGGCCGGCGTGCAGGCCAACCCGGACTGGAACGCGGCGCCCTTCCGCGACGGCGTTGGCTTCCTTGACGTCGGCTACGACCCGCAGACCGGCGTCCGCTCGTCGTCGAGCGTCGCGTACCTGCACCCGATCATGGACACCCGGAAGAACCTCGACATCCGCACCGAGACCTGGGTGCGGCGCGTCAACCTTGAGAACGGCCGCGCGGTCTCCGTCACGACGGACAACGGCGACGTGCGCGCCGAGCGCGAGATCATCGTCTGCGGCGGATCGATAGACACGCCCCGGCTGCTGCTGCTCTCCGGGATTGGGCCGGCGGACGACCTGCGTGCGCTCGGGATCGAGGTGCAGCACGGCCTGCCGGGCGTCGGTGAGAACCTGATCGACCACCCGGAGTCGATCATCATCTGGGAGCTGAACCGCCCGCTGCCGCCACAGGGCGTGATGGAGGCCGATTGTGCGCTCTTCGTCAACCGGCTGGGCAACGACGACCGGCCGGATCTGATGTACCACACCTATCAGCTGCCGTTCACGTACAACACGGAGCGGCTCGGCTACCCGGTGCCCGACGACGTCATCTGCATGACGCCGAACATCCCGCGCTCGCGGTCGGTGGGACGCATGTGGCTGCTCAGCCACAAGCACGACGTCAAGCCCGCCCTCGACTTCCGCTACTTCACGGACGAGGAGGGCTACGACGAGCAGACGATCGTCGACGGGCTGAAGATCGCCCGCGAGGTGGCCGCGACCGAGCCGTTCAAGAGCTGGATCAAGCGCGAGGTGGCGCCGGGGCCGGACATCACCAGCGACGCCGACCTCTCGACGTACGGCCGGGCGGTGCACCACACGGTCTACCACCCGAGCGGCACGTGCCGGATGGGCGCGGCATCGGACGAGCTGGCCGTCGTCGACCCGGAGCTGCGGGTGCGGGGGATCGAGGGGCTGTCGATCGCGGACGGGTCGATCTTCCCGACGATGCCGACCGTGAACCCGATGGTCGCGACGTTCATGATCGGCGAGAAGTCGGCCGATCTGGTTCGCGCGCGCAACAGCTAGGGTCGGTTCCTGCAAACCGTCGTCTGGCTTTGCCGCTGCGGTCGGCCGGTGCCCAGCACTGTGCCTCCCTTGCTCCGCGCACAGACTCGGTCTTCGGAACCTCCTATCAGCAGGCTGGCCCCTTCTAGAGCGGCTCTATTGCCTCATCGGCAATGGCAACGCCGCCCACGAGCCAGCGCCGGCTCGCCCATCGCATCATCCCCACCCCGAAGCGCAGGCCGATGAACGCCGACAGGCCGAGCCACAGCCCTCGCAGGCCCCAGCCGAAGTGCGCCGTCGCCAGCGACAGCGGCAGGTAGCCTGCCAGCGCTGCCAGCACCGTCACGTTTCGCATGAACCGCAGGTCGCCGGCCCCGAGCAGCACGCCGTCCAGCGCGAACAGCACCCCGTTCACCGGCATCATCAACACCAGCATCGGCCACAGCTGGGCGGCCTGGTCGCGCACGGCCGGGTCGCTCGTGAAGATCGCCGGGATCAGCTGGTGGCCGAGCCCCAGCACCGCCGCGAAACCGACCCCGAGCAGCAGCCCCGCGGCGAGGATCCGCCGGGCCAGCGCGGATGCGACATCGACGGCGTCCGCGCCGAGCAGGCGGCCGATCAGCGCCTGGGCGGCGATCGCCGTCGAGTCGAGGAACAGCGCGCAGAACACCCAGATCTGGGTGCCGATCTGGTGGGCGGCCAGCTGGGCATCGCCCATGCGGGCGGCGACCGCAGCCGCGGTGGTGAAGGCGGCGAAGAACGCGAGCGTCCGCACGGACAGGTCGCGCGCGGCCGTCAGCTGCGCCCGGATCCGCGTCCACGAGGGAGACAACGCATGGGTACGCCGGATGAGGAGCACCAGGAAGACGGCGCCCGAGCCGACCTGCGCGACGACGTTCGCGATCGCAGACCCCTCGATGCCGAACCCGAGCTCGCGGATGAGGATGAAGCAGAGCACGATGCTGGCGACGTTCGACGCGGCCAGCACGTAGAGCGGCGTGCGCGTGTCCTGGAACCCGCGCAGCCAGCCCTGCGCGGCGGCCGTGATCAGCACGAACGGCGAGCCGAGCGCTGCGATCCGGATCCAGTCGAGGCCCTGCTGCGCGGCCGCCGTCGAGCCGCCGGCGATCAGGTGCACCGCTGGGGCCGCGGCCACCTCGACAGCGATCGTCACGGCGATGCCGAGCCCGACCGCGAGCCAGGTCGCCTGCACGCCCACGTCGAGCGCATCGGACTGACGTCCGGCGCCGTACAGCCGCGCCGCCCGCGAGGTCGTGCCGTACTCCAGGAAGGTGGTGAACCCGAGGATCTCGGAGAGCAGCAGGCCCGCGACCGCCAGTCCGGCCAGCGGCACCGTGCCGAGATGGCCGACGATGGCCGTGTCGCCGAGGACGTAGAGCGGCTCGGCGATCAGCGCGCCCAGCGCCGGGATGGCGAGCGCGAGGATCTCGCGGTCGCGCGGCATGGCCGAAGGAGAGGCCCCCATCGACCCGAGCCTAGATGATTGATTCCATGGCGGCGTGCGGTCTGAGCGGTCGGTAGGCAAGCAGCGCAAGGATCGAGGTCGGGCCGATATCGGGAATATCGGCCCGACCGAGGACGCAGCGATGCGACGCCTACCGGCCGCAGCCCCCACACGCTCGGCAACCACCCACAGTCAGGCGGTCAGACGCGCGCGGTCGTGGAATCAATCATCTGGCTGAACCGGAAAGCGGCGCGGCCGATTACGCGGCCGTGCAGCGCGATTTCGACTTTCTCGTCATCGGCTCCGGCCCCGCCGGCCAGAAGGCGGCCATCCAGGCGTCCAAGCTGGGCCGCCGCGTGGCCGTGGTCGACCGCGGCCACATGATCGGAGGGGTCAGCATCCACACGGGCACCATCCCGTCGAAGACGCTCCGCGAGGCCGTCCTCTACCTGACCGGCATGAGCCAGCGCGGAATCTACGGACAGAGCTACCGGGTCAAGCAGGACATCACCAGCGCGGACCTGTTCTGGCGCATGGAGCACGTCATCAACCGCGAGGTCGACGTGATCCGCAACCAGCTCGGACGCAACCGCGTCACGCTGATCAACGGCGACGCCCGGTTCGCCGGGCCGAACGCGGTGGTTGTCCGCGGCGAGAACGGTGAGGAGCGCACGGTCACCGCATCCAAGATCATGATCGCGGTCGGCACCCGGCCGGCGCGGCCGTCGAGCGTGGAGTTCGACGGCACCACCATCCTCGACTCGGACGACATCCTCAACCTGGACTGGATCCCGGCGTCGCTGGTCGTCGTGGGCGCCGGCGTGATCGGGATCGAGTACGCCTCGATGTTCGCCGCGCTCGGCACGCGCGTCACGGTGGTCGAGCGCCGCGGCTCGCTGCTCGAGTTCGTCGACTCGCAGGTGGTCGAGGCACTGCAGTACCACCTGCGCGACCTCGGCGTCGTCTTTCGCTTCACCGAGACGGTGACCCGCGTCGAGAAGCACCCGGCCGGTGCCATCACGCACCTGGCCAGCGGCAAGCGGATCCCGGCCGACGCCGTGCTCTACTCGGCCGGCCGCCAGGGCGCGACGGACACGCTCGACCTGGAGCGGGCCGGGATCAGCGCCGACGCCCGCGGGCGGATCGAGGTGAACGCCCGCTACCGCACCCGGGTGCGCCACATCTACGCCGCCGGCGACGTGATCGGCTTCCCCAGCCTGGCCGCGAGCTCCATGGAGCAGGGGCGGCTGGCCGCGGCCGACGCCTTCGGCCTCACGGTGCAGTCGCTGGACGGCCCGATGCCGATCGGCATCTACACGATCCCCGAGATCAGCTACGTCGGCCGCACGGAGGAGCAGCTCACCTCGGCCTCGATCCCCTACGAGGTCGGCATCTCACGGTACCGCGAGCTCGCCCGCGGGCAGATCCTGGGCGACTCGCACGGCATGCTGAAGCTGCTCGTCTCGTCCGAGGACGACAGCCTGCTGGGCGTCCACGTGTTCGGAACCGGGGCAACCGAGCTCGTCCACATCGGCCAGATGCTGATGGCGACGGGCGGCACCATCGACCACCTCGTCGACGCGGTCTTCAACTACCCGACGCTGGCCGAGTCGTACAAGGTGGCGGCGCTCGACGCGATGAACCGCGTCCATGCGATCCGCCGCATCGCATCCTGACGGCGGGTACCGTGCGTCGCGGTGAGCGACCTGGGGATGGAATCGATGCTCGAGGCGAACCGCCGCTACGCGGCCGGATTCGACGCTGGGGGGCGGCCGGCGCCGCCGGCCCGGCAGCTCGTGATCCTCACCTGCATGGACGCGCGGTTCAACGTCGAGGACGCGCTGGATCTCGACATCGGCGACGCGCACATCCTCCGCAACGCCGGCGGGCGGGCGTCGGACGATGCGATCCGCTCGCTGATCGTCTCGTCCCGGCTCCTGGGCACGCGGGAGATCGCCGTCATCCACCACACCAACTGCGGGATGGCCGGCCTGACGAACGAGCAGCTGCGCGACCGCGTCGCTTCCGAGAGCGGAGCCGACGCGTCACACATCGACTTCCTGCCGTTCCGCGACTCTCGCGAGAGCGTGGCCGAGGACGTGGAGCGGATCCGCGCATCGCCGCACCTCGATCCAGAGATCGCCGTCTCGGGCTGGATGTATGACGTCGACACCGGCCTGCTCCACCGGGTTGTCTAGGAGCGCACCAGCGGCTTGTACTTGATGCGGTGCGGCTGCGCCGCCTCGTCGCCCAGCCGCTGCCGGCGGTTCTCCTCGTACTCGTCGTAGGCGCCCTCGAACCAGACCACCTGCGAGTCGCCCTCGAAGGCGAGGATGTGGGTCGCCACCCGGTCGAGGAACCAGCGATCGTGCGAGATCACCACGGCGCAGCCGGCGAAGTCCGTCAGGGCCACCTCGAGCGCCCGCAACGTGTCGACGTCGAGGTCGTTCGTGGGCTCGTCCAGCAGCAGCAGGTTGCCGCCGCTTCGCAGCAGCTTTGCCAGGTGCAGCCGGTTCCGCTCGCCGCCCGACAGGTCGCCGACGCGCTTCTGCTGGTCGCCGCCGCGGAAGTTGAACGAGGAGACGTAGGCGCGAGAGTTGATCTCGCGCTTGCCGAGCGTGATCGTGTCCTTGCCGCCCGAGATCTCCTGCCAGACGGTGCGGGACGGGTCGAGGTCGGCGCGCGCCTGGTCGACGTATGCGATCTGCACGGAGTCGCCGGTCTCGAGCGTGCCGGAGTCGGGCTGCTCCTGGCCGACGATCATCCGGAACAGCGTCGTCTTGCCGGCGCCGTTCGGCCCGATCACGCCGACGATGCCGCCGGGCGGAAGCGAGAAGCTGAGATCCTCGATCAGCAGGCGGTCGCCGAAGCCCTTGGTCAGCCCGCGTGCCTCGACCACCTTGTCGCCCAGCCGCTCGCCGGCCGGGATGTGGATCTCGACGGTGTCGAGCTTGACGCTGTCCTCCTCGGCGAGGAGCTGCTCGTAGGCGGCCAGCCGGGCCTTGGACTTGGCGTGGCGGGCGCGGGGCGCCATGCGCACCCACTCGAGCTCGCGCTGGAGCGTTCGCCTGCGGGCCGAGGCCTGCTTCTCCTCCACCGCCAGGCGCGCTTCCTTCTGCTCGAGCCACGAGGAGTAGTTGCCCTGGAAGGGGATGCCGCGGCCGCGGTCGAGCTCAAGGATCCAGCCGGCGACGTTGTCGAGGAAGTAGCGATCGTGCGTCACCGCCAGGACGGTGCCGGGGAACCGCTCGAGGAACTGCTCCAGCCACGCGACCGACTCGGCGTCGAGGTGGTTGGTGGGCTCGTCCAGCAGCAGCAGGTCCGGGGATGAGAGCAGCAGCCGGCAGAGTGCGACCCGCCGGCGCTCGCCGCCGGAGAGGGTGGTGACGTCGGCGTCGGGTGGGGGGCAGCGAAGCGCGTCCATGGCGACGTCGAGGTCGCGCTCCAGATCCCACGCGCTGAGCCGGTCGATACGATCCTGCACCTCACCCTGCTCCTCGAGCAGCGCCGTCATCTCGTCGTCGGACATCGGCTCCGCGAACTTCGCCGAGAGCTCGTTGAAGCGGGCGAGCAGATCGCGCTTCTCGGCGACGCCGTCCTCGACGTTGCCGCGCACGTCCTTGCTCGGGTCGAGCTCGGGCTCCTGCGAGAGCAGGCCGACCGTGGCGCCGGGGGCAAGCTCGGCGCGGCCGCTGGACGGCTCGTCGAGACCGGCCATGATGCGCAGCAGGGTCGACTTGCCGGCGCCGTTCGGGCCGAGCACGCCGATCTTCGCGCCGGGCAGGAACGAGAGCGAGATGTCGGCCAGCACCTGCTTGTCCGCGCCCTGGAACTTGCTGACGCGCTGCATCGAGTAGATGTAGGTCGTGGACATCGCGTGGCAGGATAGGCGCTGGTCAGCGGCGGCGCGATGCCACCGCGAGCCCGAGGGCGACCGCACCCAGGAATCCGAACGCCGACGACAGGATCACTGCAACGACCGAGGCGCCGAGGTCGTAGAGGCCAAGCAGCGCCCAGGGCGCTCCCAGACAGACCGGCACGAGCACCATGTAGCGGTCCCGCCGCCACTGCTTCGGCCCCGCAGCCCACCATCCGATGCAGGCGACGCAGAGCACCGTGCCGATCAGCACGCTGACGGTGGCCGAGGTCTTGGACGAGATGTAGCCGAGCCGGCCGGCGGCCCAGATCGCCCCGAGCCACACCGCGACCGGCACGCCGACCAGCACGACCGCCAGGTCGCGCCGAACGAGCTTGCGCAGGTCATCCTGCTGCTGCGTCGTCATCCCTGAAGTATCCGGTGGGGGCGGCGCGTACCGCCCCCACCGGAACATCGTCAGCTCACGGACCGCCGTGGATCGGCGGCGGCTCGTGCATCGCAGCGGAGAGGCTCTCCATCTGATCGGCCCGGTGCTCGGGCAGCACCTCCATCCTCGTCCGCTGGTAGCCGTAGTAGAGGATGAGGCCGGCACCGACGACCACGACAATCGCCGTGATCACGCCGTAGTGCTGGTACCACTTGGTGCCGTAGAACTCCTCACGCGGCCACGCCAGGTTGACCGTCATGGCGGCCCCGTAGAGGACGGCGATGCCGTTCGTCAGCAGCGCCGCACCGCCCAGCCTGAACAGCCCGCGGTTGGCGGTCGGCAGGTTCGCGGGCCAGTTGTCCACCCTGCGGCGCTGGAACAGTGGAACCGTCACGCCGAGGTAGGCGAGGTACATGAACACGATGCCGCAGCTGATGACGATGGTGAAGGCGTACGGGTTGAGCCAGTTGAACGCCAGGATCGCCACCGAGATGACGCCGACCAGGATGGCCGGGAACACCGGGACGCGGCGCGTGCCCGAGACCGATGCCAGCTTCGCTCCCCCGGGGAGATTGTTGTCCCGTCCCATCGCGAACAGGATCCGCACCGACATGGCGTGGATCGCCAGACAGCACACGAAGATGGCGACGGCCACGTCGACCAGGAACACCTTGCCCCAGGTGCTGCCCAGGACGTCGGTGGTGATGCCTGCCAGGCCGCCGATCGACGTGATGTTGGCGTAACCCTTGTCGCTGACGGCCATCGTGCCGAACAGGATCAGCAGGAACCCCATCGTGCCGGCAGTGGCCAGCGCCTGGAGCACCGCCCGCGGAGCGCGGCGCTGGGGGTCGTCAGTCTCCTCCGCCAGCGAGCCGGCCGTGTCGAACCCGTACATCACGTACAGCGGCATGATCGCGCCGATCAGCAGTGCGCCCAGGTAACCCCAGCTGTGGCCCGCGCCGGTGCCGGCCGTGTTCGTCAGCACCTCGCTCGGGCTGCGCTGGGCGTTGATCAGGAAGATGATGATCAGGCCCGCAGCGCCGATCAGCTCCGCCGCCACGCCGACGTTGTTGATCCTCGACATGACGCTGACGCCGGCCATGTTGATGAGGGTCGTCAGGCCGATCATGATGATGCCGAGGATGATCGCGTTCTTCGCGAAGTTCGCGTTCGTGTAGTCGAGGTTGTCCTGATAGGTGCCGACGAAGACGAACCTGTGGCTGATCTGCGGCAGGATCACCTGCCAGCCGAGCGCGACGGCGGGCACGGTCACGATCTGGGCGCACAGGTACATCCACCCCGTGTTCCACGCCCAGTCCTTGCCGGCCACCTGCTTCGACCACTGGTACACCGAGCCCGCCAGCGGGTAGTGCGCGGACAGCTCCGCGAACTGGAGGGCAACCATCATCTGTCCGAAGAGGACGAAGATCCAGGCCCAGATGAAGGCGGGGCCCGCGAACAGGAACCCCAGGTACGAGGTCTGGAACATGCCCGTCAGGATCGAGATGTAGCTGAACCCTGCGGCGAACGACGAGAAGCTGCCGAGCGTCCGGTGGAGCTCCTGCTTGTAGCCGAACTCGGCAAGCTGCGCAGCATCCGAGTCGCTCATGCACTCTCCTTCCAACGGAAACGGTATGGACCAGGCGATCCTCCCGCACGCCTGCGGGAGTGTCAATACTCTCGTGGCGTTCGCGACAACGGTTGCGATCCCTCCGCCGCTGCTGATAGCGTAGGAGGTCGCGCCGAGAACGCTCCGGCGCCGCCGCGCCCGCCGCCCATCACCCATACGCGCCCCCCTCGCCGGCCACCAGGCCAGGGCGAGCCCCAACCGCGTTCATCTCAGAGGTGCACCACCATGTCCAGCCTGCCGGCTGTCCGAGTCCACAACCTGCGCAAGGAGTTCATCCGCCGTGACGGCGGCTCCCGCATGCGCGGGCGCCGGCGCCGGGTGGCTGCGCTGCACGGCCTCAGCTTCGAGATGCGCCGCGGCGAATGCGTGGCCATCCTCGGCCAGAACGGGTCAGGCAAGTCGACGCTCGTCCGCCTGCTGTCGACGCTGCTGCTGCACGACGGCGGCACCGCGCACGTGTTCGGAATCGACGTCTTCGCGAAGCCGCGTGCGGTGCAGCGCATGGTCAACCGCGTGTCGGTCGAGGCGTCGTTCTTCAAGCGCATGTCGCCGATGGAGAACCTCAGCTACTCGGCCCGCTTCTACGGCCTCGGCCCGCGCGAGACGCGCGCCCGCATTCCCGAGATCCTGGCCATGGTCGGGTTCCCACCTGAGCGAAGCGGCGAGCCGATGGAGGATCTGTCGCGTGGCATGCAGCAGAAGATCGCGCTGGCGCGGGCGCTCCTGACGGCGCCGGTGCTGCTGCTGCTCGACGAGCCGACCACGGGCCTCGACCCGCGCAGCAAGCTGGAGGTGCAGGACTTCATCCGCCGGCTGCGCGAGGAGCACGACTCGACGATCCTGCTCTGCACCCACGACATGGCCGAGGCCGAGGCGCTGGCCGACCGGATCGGGATCCTCGACCGCGGCGAGCTGCTGTGCCTCGACACGGCCGAGGCGATCATGCGCCGCTACGGCGCCGACACGCTCGAGCGGGCGTTCCTGAACGCGACCGGCCACTCGTTCGAGGACGAGGGCGATGAACGGGAGGCGGTGCCGGCATGATGCCCATGGAGCAGACGGGTGCGCTGCGGCGTGAGCTGATCGGCTTCGCCGGCATCGTCGAGCGCAACATCTACCTGATCCGGCGGTTCGCCTGGTGGGAGCTCGCGTGGTTCCTCTACACCGTTGCGAACACGCTGACGATCGCCTTCATCGCGAAGGGCGTCGAGGCGGCCGGCGGACACATCGACGTGAACAGCACCACGATCGTGCTCCTGATCGGAGCCGTGCTCTGGTCGTACCTGGGCCTGATCTTCGAGATCGTGACCGAGACCGTCGCCTGGGAGCGATGGGAGGGCACGATCGAGTACACGTTCATGGCGCCGATCTCGCGCGTCTCGCACCTGTTCGGGATGGGCGCGTTCGCCGTGCTCTACGGCGTGCTGCGCACGGCGCTGCTGTTCATCGTGGCGGCGGCGATGCTGGGCGTGACGTTCCACGACCCCGCCTTTGCCAGCGCCGGGGTGGTGCTCCTGGTCAGCTCGGTCTCGTTCATCGGCATCGGCATGATGACCGCCGTGCTGCCGCTGATCTCGCCCGAGAAGGGAACGCAGCTCGGGTTCATCGCGCAGGGGCTGCTGCTGGTCGTGTCCGGGGTCTACTACCCGGTCACGGTGCTGCCGGACTGGATGCAGTGGCTGTCGGTGATCTCGCCGGCGACCTACACGCTCGAGGGCTGCCGCAAGGCGATCCTGCACGGAGCGAGCCTGACCGACGTGTGGCCGGACATCTGGCCGCTGCTCGTGATCGGCGTCGTGGCCGTGCCGCTCGGGCTGGCGGTGTTCCGGCGGGGCGAGCGATTCGCGAAACAGCACGGCCGCCTGAAGCGTTCGGGATAGCGTGGCGGAGAAGACGGCGGCGGAGAAGGTCGGCGTGAAGCCTGGGCAGCGGGTGCGCGTGGTCGGGCCCGTGGAGGCCGCACTCGCAGCCGCCGGCACGATCGTGGACGGCGGCAAGGCGGACGTGGTGCTGCTCGGGGCGGAGTCGGCGGACGACCTCGGGCGGATGGACGAGCTGCGCGACGGGATGTCCCGCGACGGGGCGATCTGGGTGATCCGGCCCAGGGGCCGAGCCGACGTGACAGAGGCGATGGTGATCGCGGCCGGCCGGGAGGCCGGGCTCTACGACGTCAAGATCGCGCGCATCTCCGACACGCACACGGGGATGAAGTTCGTCATTCCGGTCAACGATCGGTGACGACCCGCGGGGGCGCCACGGGTCTGCCCCGCATGCGGCTGACCCGGCAGCCCGGCACCCAAGCGATCTAGTGCAGGAAGTGCCGGCGCCCGGTGAAGACCATGGCGACGCCGGCCTCGTCCGCCGCGGCGATCACCTCGTCATCGCGCTTCGACCCACCGGGCTGGATGATCGCCTTGACGCCCGCTGCGACGGCCGTTCGCGGCCCGTCATCGAAGGGGAAGAACGCATCTGACGCGAGCACCGCGCCCTGGTTGCGCCCGCCCGCCTTCTCAACCGCGATCCGCACTGCGTCGACGCGGCTGACGTCGCCGCCGCCGATGCCGACGGTCGCCAGGTCGCGCGCGATCACGATCGCGTTCGAGCGCACGTGCTTGCAGACCCGCCAGGCGAACAGCAGGTCGCCCCACTCCTGCTCGCTCGGCGCTGCCTGCGATACGACGGTCATGGCGTCACGCTCGTCCAGCTCCGTGTCCCTGTCCTGCACCAGCAGGCCGCCGAGGACGCGGCGCATGTCCCGCTCGCCCGGGCTCGCCTTGCGCCGCTCGCGATCCTCGAGGATGCGGAGGGACTGCTTCTGCCGCAGCGTGTCGGCCGCGTCGCCCTCGTACCCGGGCGCGAACAGCACGTGGACGACCTGGTCTGCCATGCGCTCGGCCAGCTCGGGCGTGACCGCGCGGTTGACCGCGATCACCCCGCCGAACGCCGCCACCGGGTCCGACTCGAGGGCGCGCTCGTACGCCTCCTCGATGGTCGCGCCGACCGCGACGCCGCAGGGCGTGGCGTGCTTGATGATGGCGCAGGCCGGCACCTGGAAGGAGGAGGCAAGCGACCGCGCCGCCTGCAGGTCGAGCAGGTTGTTGAACGAGAGCGGCGGGCCGCCGAGCTGCTCGATCATCGAGAGCAGGTGGCGCCTGGCGCCGGACTCGACGTAGTACGCGGCGCGCTGGTGCGGGTTCTCCCCGTATGCCAGGTCAGCCGCCTTGACCAGGTCGAGCACGACGCGGTCGGGGAAGGCCTCGACCTCGTTGAACCACTCCGAGATGGCGGCGTCGTAGCCGGCGGTGTGCGCGAACGCCTCGGCGGCGAGCTCACGGCGGGTATCCGCGGACAGGTCTCCGCCCGACGTGCGCAGCTCGTCCAGCACGAACCCGTACCGCTCCGGGTCGGTGACGATCGCCACCGAGTCGAAGTTCTTCGCGGCGGCCCGCACCATCGTCGGGCCGCCGACGTCGATGTTCGCGATCACCTCGGGCTCGGTCACACCACGTCGGTTCGCGACATGGCGGAAGGGATAGAGGTTGCAGACGACGAGGTCGATCGGCAGGATGCCCTCCCGCTCGAGCGACGCCATGTCGTCGGGGTGGCTCCGGCGCGCCAGGATCCCGGCGTGGATGTGGGGATGGAGCGTCTTCACCCGCCCGCCGAGCAGCTCGCCGGCGCCGGTCAGCTCCTCGACCGTAGTCACCTGCAGCCCGGCGTCCGAGAGGAAGGACGCGGTGCCGGACGTCGAGATCAGCTCGATGCCGAGCTCGGAGAGCCCCGCGGCGAACGCCGCCAGACCGTTCTTGTCGCTGACCGAGATGAGTGCTCGTTGGATGCTCATGCCAGAGGCTCGTCCTTGACGCGGACCCGCCGGCCGCTCACCTCGAGCCGTCCGGCACAGAACAGGTGCACCGCCCGAGGCAGCAGCCGGTGCTCGATCTCGTGCAGCCGCGCCGCAACGTCCTCGGGGCGCTCATCATACGAGACCTCCATCGCCTCCTGCAGGACGATCGGGCCGCTGTCGACCGCGACGTGGTCGTCGTCGATGAGGTGCACGGTGACGCCGGTCACCCGCACGCCATGCTCGACGGCGTCCCGGACGGCCCGTGCGCCGGGGAATGCGGGAAGCAGCGATGGGTGCAGGTTGAGGATGCGCCCCGAGTACCGGCGCACGAAATCCGGAGACAGCACCCGCATGTAGCCTGCCAGGACAACGAGTCCGACGCCGTGAGCATCGAGGAACCGCGCCGTCTCGTCCTCGTCTGCGCTGACCAGCGTGTCGATCCCGGCCGCACGGGCACGCTCGATCCCGCCCGCCTCCTCGCGGCTGGATCCCACGCAGGCGACGTCGATCGCGGGGTCGTCGATCAGCGCCTGCAGGTTGCTCCCCGTCCCCGAGATGAGGACGCCGACCCTCACCGCAGGAGCACCCCGCTGCCCTCCACGACCCGCCCCGCGACCCAGGCGCGCTCGCCCGCGCGATCCAGCGCCCGCAACGCCACCTCGGAATCATCCGCCGCAACGATCGCGGCATAGCCGAGGCCGAGGTTGAACACGCGGCGCATCTCGTCCTCCTCGACGCCGAGCGAGGCGAGCCAGGTGAACACGGCCGGGCGCTCCCAGCTGCCGAGCTCGATCTCGGCCGCCAGCCCAGCGGGCAGCGGCCGGGCGAGGTTGCCGGGGATGCCGCCGCCCGTGATGTGCGCCATCGCGCGGACGTCCACCGTCGCAGTCAGCTCGCGGATGGGCCGGGCGTAGATGCGCGTCGGCTCGAGCAGCGCGTCGGCGACCGATGCTCCGCCCAGCCCCTCCGGGCGGTCGTCGAGCCCGACGCCGGCGCGCTCGACCAGCCGGCGCACGAGCGAGAACCCGTTGGAGTGCGGCCCGCTCGATGCCAGGCCGATGATCACATCCCCCGCCCGCACCCGGGCGCCGCCGACCAGGTCGCGGCGCTCGCCGACGGCCACTGCGAAGCCGGCCATGTCGAACTCGTCGGGCTGCATCATGTCGGGATGCTCGGCCGTCTCGCCTCCGAGCAGGGCGCAGCCGGCGCGGCGGCACCCCTCCGCGATCCCCTCCACGAGCTGCGCGATGCGGTCGGGGTCGAGGCGCCCGCACGTGATCACATCGAGGAAGAAGGCCGGCCGGGCGCCGGTGGTGATGACGTCGTTGACGCTCATCGCGACCAGGTCGATGCCCAGGCCGTGCAGGCGCCCGGCCTGGGCGCCGAGCAGGATCTTCGTCCCGACGCCGTCACAGCCGGCGGCGATCGCGGGATCGCCGGCGCTGGGGGCGTAGAGGCCCGAGAAGCCGCCCAGGCTGCCCAGCACCTCGCGGGTGCGGGTCGACTCGACTGCCGCGGCTATCCGGCCGACGACGGCCTCGGCCGCATCCAGGCTGACCCCCGCGTCGCCGTACGTCAGCGGCTGCTCGCCGCTCATCGAGCGGCCGCAGCCTCGGCCGCCGCCAGCTGCTCGAACCGCAGCTTGGCGTTGCGCATCTCGTCGGGGATGTCGGTCGGATAGTCGCCGGTCAGGCACGCGCGGCAGAACCGGTCGGAGCTCTGGCCGGTCGATTCCTGCAGGCCGTCGAGGGATAGGTAGGCAAGCGACGTGGCGCCGAGGCGCTCGCGCACCTCCTCGATCGACCGGCCCGCCGCGAGCAGCTCGCTCTGGTCGGCCATGTCGATCCCGTAGAAGCAGGGCGAGATGATCGGTGGCGAGCTGACACGCAGGTGCACCTCGAGCGCGCCCGCCTCGAACAGCATCTGCACCAGCTTGCGCGTGGTCGAGCCGCGCACGATCGAGTCGTCGACCACGACCACGCGCTTGCCGCGCAGCACGGACGGCAGCACGTTGAACTTGAGGCGCACGCCGCGCTCCCGCAGCCCCTGGTCGGGCTGGATGAACGTGCGGCCGACGTAGCGGTTCTTGACGAGGCCCTCGCCGAACGGGATACCGCTGCGGCGTGCGTAGCCGACGGCCGCCGGCGTCCCCGAGTCCGGCACCGGGATGACGACGTCGGCGTCCACGGGCGCTTCCTGCGCCAGCTGCTCGCCCATCCTCCCGCGGACGTCGTGCAGGCCCTCGCCCTGCATCTCGGAGTCCGGCCGCGCGAAGTAGATGTACTCGAAGATGCAGAGCGACTGCGACCGCGGCTCGACGGCCTGGCGGAACCGCGGACCGTGCTCGTCGACGATCACCATCTCGCCCGGCCGCAGCTCGCGCTCGAAGCTGGCGCCGATGATGTCGAGCGCGCATGTCTCGGACGCCAGCACGAACGCGTCGTCCAGCCGGCCCACGACCAGCGGCCTGATGCCGTCCGGGTCGCGGAATCCGGCGACCGCACCCTCGGTGAGGACGACGGCGGCGAACGCGCCCTCGACGCGGGCCATGGCGTCGACGATCGCCTGCTCCAGGTCGCCGGACGGGTGCCGGGCGATCAGGGCGGCGATCACCTCGGTGTCCGACGTGGACTGCAGCCGCACGCGGTTGCCCCGCAGCTCCTCCCGCAGCTCGGCGGTGTTGGTCAGGTTCCCGTTGTGGCCGAGCGCGATCGTGCGCCCGGCGGCGTGCTGCACCACCGGCTGGGCGTTGCGCCATGCGGTCGATCCGGTTGTCGAGTACCGGGCGTGGCCGATCGCCATCCGGCCCTGCAGCGCCGACAGCTTCGGCTCGTCGAACACCTGGCTCACGAGTCCCATGTCCTTCATGGCGACGACGCGGCCGCCGTCGGACACCGCGATGCCGGCGCTCTCCTGGCCGCGGTGCTGCAGCGCGTAGAGCCCGAAGAAGGTGAGCCGGGCGACGTCACGGTCGGGCTCGCCGACCGGGTCGTAGATGCCGAACACGCCGCACATCAGATGCCGCCCTCCACGGCGGCGGGAAGGGCCGACTCCCAGATGCGCACCGCCTCATCCAGCGGCAGCGATGCGCCGGCGAGCACGATCGCATCGCCGCCCACGCGTCCGATCTCGCGCAGGGGAAGCTCGCCCGCCAGCTCCGCCACGGCCTGCACGTCGGCCCCGCGAACGCTGATCACGACCCGACCATCGCCCTCGCCGAACGGATCGTCGCAGGCTGCCGTGACGCCGACGCGTCCGGCTATCGCCGACTCCGCCAGCGCCACGGCCAGGCCGCCATCCGCGACGTCGTGCGCGCTTCGCAGCAGCCGGCGCTCCGCCGCCGACGCGAGGAACTGGTGCAGCCGGCGCTCGTTCTCGAGATCGGGCTCGGGGATGCGTCCGGCCACCGTGCCGAGCACGACCTTCTGGTATTCCGACCCGTCCAGCGCCGATGGGCCGTCTCCGGCCAGCAGCACCGCATCGCCCTGCTCGCGGAACGCCGCCCCCACCGCCAGCTCCGCATCGTCGAGGACGCCGACCACGCCGACCACCGGGGTCGGATAGATCGGCCGCCCGTAGTGCTCGTTGTAGAGCGACACGTTGCCAGACACGACCGGGAGCCCGAGCGCCTCACACGCCTGCGACATGCCCTCGATCGCCTCGGCCAGCTCGTAGCCCACCTCGCCGGTCTCGGGATTGCCGAAGTTCAGGCAGTTGGTGACGGCGGCGGGGCGGGCGCCGGTGCAGGCCACGTTCCGGGCCGCCTCGCAGACCGCCGCAGCCCCGCCGCGGCGCGGATCCAGCCAGGTGCGCCGGCCGTTGCCGTCGAGCGACACCGCGATCGCACGGCGCGACGGCGTCAGCCGCACGACGCCGGCGTCACCGCCCGGCCGGATGGCGGTGCCCGAGCCGACCAGCTGGTCGTACTGCTGGTAGATCCACCGGCGGCTGGCGATGTTCTGCGAGGCCAGCAGCTTGCGCAGGCCGCCGATCACGTCGCCGGCCGCCTGCGGCGCCAGCGGCTCGTCGGCCAGGCGCTCGGGCCGGGTGCGCTCGACCTCGTACCGGGGGGCACCGTCGACCAGCGTCTCGACCGGGATCTCGCCGACCACCTCGCCGTCGAAGAAGGCACGCAGCATGCCGCCCTCGGTGACCGATCCGATCACCGTCGCGTCGACCTCCCACCGCTCGCATGTCTCGAGCACCTGGTTGAGCAGGTCGGGGGCGACGATCGCCGCCATCCGCTCCTGGGACTCGGAGATCATGATCTCGAACGGCTGCATGTCGGACTCGCGCAGCGGCACCAGCGAGAGATCGACGTCCAGCCCGACGCCTCCGTGCGAGGCCATCTCCGACGTGGACGACGCGAGGCCCGCGGCGCCCAGATCCTGCAGCGAGGCCAGCAGCTCGCGGTCGAGCAGCTCGAGCGTGCACTCGATCAGCTTCTTGCCCATGAACGGATCCCCGATCTGAACGCTCGGTCGCTTGTCTGCCGAGCCCTCGTCAAAGCCCTGCGACGCCAGCACGCTGGCGCCGCCGATGCCGTCGCGGCCGGTGCGCGAGCCGTACAGGACCAGCAGGTTCCCGACGCCGGTCGCGCCGGCCGAGGTCAGCCGCTCCGCCGGCAGCAGCCCCACGCACATGGCGTTGACCAGGCAGTTGTGCTCGTAGGCCGGCTCGAAGTACACCTCGCCGCCGAGGTTGGCGACACCGACGCAGTTGCCGTAGTGCCCGACGCCGGCCACCACCTGCGAGAACAGGTGGCGCTGGTGATCCGTGCCGAGCTCGCCGAACCGCAGGGAGTCGAGGATCGCGATCGGCCGCGCGCCCATCGCGAAGATGTCGCGGAGGATGCCGCCCACGCCGGTCGCAGCGCCCTGGAACGGCTCGACGGCGGACGGGTGATTGTGGCTCTCGACCTTCAGCGCCACGGCCAGGCCGTCGCCGACGTCGATCACGCCGGCATTCTCGCCCGGCCCCTGCAGCACGTGGGGCCCCGAGGTCGGGAACCGCCCGAGCAGCGGACGCGAATGCTTGTAGCCGCAGTGCTCGCTCCAGAGCAGCGAGTACACGGCCAGCTCGAAGTCGTTGGGATCTCGCCCCAGCAGGTCGCAGATCCGTTCGAGCTCACCATCGGTCAGGCCGAGGGCGCGATGGAGCGGCTGAGGCGTCACGGCAGTCACAAGCGCACGACGCATGGTACCGGAGCGGGTCGATGGCGGCCCCCGGCCACCGACCCGCTCCCTCGCTAGCGCTTAGCCCTTCGAGTGACCACGGCCGTGGCCGTGGCTCGAGGCATGGCCGGAGTGGCCGTGCTGGACGGTGCTGCCGGAGTGCCCGTGCGAGCTGTGGTGGCCGTGCTCATGCGCCGGCTTGGCGTGGTGCGCGTGCCCGCCGCCGCCACCGCCGTGGCTGGTGCCGGCGTCGCCCGAGCTGGTCTGGCCCTGGTCGCCCGTGTTTCCGGGCTCCGAGCCGCCGGTGCTCCCGGTGCTTCCTTCGGTGCTTCCCCCGTCGGTCCAGCCCTTGTGCAGGCCGCAGTTCGCATGCCCCTGCTTGTTGAAATGCACACCGTTGTGCGCACAGGTCTGGTAGACCGAATCGCGAACGGTCTGGACAGGCATCATGCGCGCCACTGCGGTACCGGCGAGCACGAGCCCGGCGAGCAGCGGCAGCACGACCACAATGCGGTTGATCGACATCAAGAGACCCCCAAACGACGACAACGTACGCCCTTCTCATCGGCAGGACGGGGGCGCGTCCCCCTCACCCATCGGGTGGGTGATCACTGCCTCGGTTGGGGTGGCGCTCTGGCACGGGGGGTACCGCGCGGGCGGGCAGCTCCTGCTCGCGGCCGCGGCGATCGCCTGCGTGGCGGTGGTACGGCCGCGCCCCCGGCCGGCCGCGCTGCGGGATCCCCTGCTCGCGGGGCTCGCAGCCGCCGCAGCCGCGAACCTGGCGTCGCTCGCGTGGAACGGCACCGGCACCGCCCCGGCGCTGGCGGCCGTCGCTGTGGCCGTGATCGCCTGCTGGGGGTCCGCCGCCGGGCCGCGGCTCGGGCAGCACGTGGTGATCGCGACGGCCGGCGTCGGGCTGGCATGCGCGACGGCGGGGCTTGCGGGGCTGGTCCTGCACAGCAGGCCGCTCGCCGAGCGGATCGACGGCATCTGGCGCGCGGGAGGCACGTTCGAGTACCCGCCCGCGCTCGGGCTGCTCGCCGTCTGCGCGATCGCCGCGGTGCTCGCGTTGCGTGCCGAGGGGACGCTCGACCGTGCGCCGGCCGTTGTCGCCTGCGCAGTGCTGACCGCAGGCGTCGTCGCCACCTTCGACCGTGCTGCCGCGATCGGCCTGGTCGTCGTCGCTGTCCTGTTCGCCGTCCGCATCCCCTCGGTGCGTCCGGTGGTGGGGTGGACGGCGGCAGTTGCCGCGGTCGCCGCCGTGGTCGCGATCGGCGTGGCGGGGCCCAGCACGCGGGCGCTGGAGCGCCATCTACGGCACGGGCCGCTGAGCTCCCGGCAGGACGCGTGGAGAGCGGCGTGGAACGGCGCACGCGACCGGCCGGTGCTCGGCTACGGCCCGGGGACGACGCTGCCGGTGAAGCCGGTGGTTGCAACCGCCGCGCCCCCGGCCGAGGCGCACGACGCGGTGCTCCAGGAGGCGCTGGACGCCGGAGTCGTGGCCGCGGTCGGGACGGCCGTGGCGCTGATCGCGATGCTCCTGCGGGGTGGCGCGGCGACGGCGTCGCGCGACCCGGTGCGCCTCGCGTGCGGGGTGGCCGCCGTCGGGATCGCGCTCTCGGGCCTGTACGACTTCACGTGGTCGTTCGCGCCGCTGGTGCTGCTCGGGGCACTGGCCGCCCTCGGCAGCAGGGAGCAGGGTGCATGACCGACGCCGCCGAGGTCACCGAGGTCTCGCGCCTCGAGCTCTTCTTCGACCTGGTCTTCGTCTTCACGATCACCCAGTTCACGACCCTGCTGACCCGGCACGCGACCGCGACGGGAGCGGCGCAGACCGCGGTGATGCTGGCCATCGTGTGGTGGATGTACGGCGGCTACGCCTGGCTGACCAACCTCGTGCCACCCGACCGAGCCGCCCGGCGGATCGCGATGGTGTGCGGGATGGCGAGCTATCTGGTGCTCGCTCTCACCATTCCGCGGGCATTCCATGGCGAGGGTCTCACCTTCGGCCTGGCCTACCTGCTGGTGGTGCTCGTCCACGGCGGGCTCTTCACCGTGTCCACGCGACCCAGCCTGGCGATCATCTACCGCGGCTTCTTCCCGGTGAACGTGGCCTTTGCTGTGATCGTCATCGTGGGTGGTGCGCTCGGCGGGACGTCGCAGTACGTGCTGTGGACGCTCGCCGCCTGCGCGGAGTGGATCTCGCCGCGATTGATCCCCGACCAGAGCCACCTCCTGCGCGCACACCACTTCGTCGAGCGGCACGCGCTCGTCGTTCTCGTGGCGCTCGGTGAATCCGTCGTCGCGGTCGGGATCGGCGCCTCGGCCACCTCGCTCGACCCGGCGACGCTCACTGCCATCGCGCTCGGGATGGGGATGGCCGGTTGCCTCTGGTGGGCGTATTTCGGCGCCGACGACGACCTGCTGCGTGAACGGGGGTTCGTCCACGCGATCGCGATCGGCCGCCGGCTGGTCGGCGTCCGTGCGTTCGGCCTCGTGTTCGTTGCGCTGCTCGGCGCGGTGGTCGCGTTCGCGGCCGGCGTACGTCACGGCGTGGCGGCGCCCGGTTCCCACCTCGGTGCACCGCAGGCGCTGGAACTGGGCGGCGGAGCCGCGCTGTTCCTCGTGGCCGACCAGCTCAGCCGGGCGGCCATGGCGCTCGGGATCTCGACGATGCGGATGGTCACGGCGCTTGCAGCCGTCTGCACCGTGCCGATCGGCATGGTGCTTCCAGCCGGGGTACAGGAGGGGGCGCTCATCGTCGTGCTGGCAGCAAGCTTCGTGGTGGAGCAGCGGGCGACGGGGAGCGTGCCTGTGTCGTGACGGGCAGCGATGGGAATACGAGCGGAGAACGCAAACCCGGAGCTCCGGCCGCGGAACGAGGAGGCACGATGGACGCACATGAAACGAAGGACGACGAGCGCACGGACGTGACCGACCCGGCGATGCCGGCCGAGGCGAACCCCTCCTCGCACCAGCCGACGGCCGAGCCGGGCGTGGCGCCTGGCTACCGGCGCCACACGGGGCCGGGCGGAGCGCCGGGAGCGCCCGGGAACGGGCCGGCGTCCCCGCTGGAGACCACGCCTGTGCTGTACGACGGCGAGGACGAGGATGAGTGACCCCGGAGCGGTGGAGTCGTTCGTGGTCGATCTGGAGAGCGGCGGCGCGGACGTGCGGGTCGCCTTCTCGGGTGACCTCGACCTGGCCGCGAGGGGAGCGCTGGTGGAGGCCGCCGAACGGGCGGTCACGTCCGCGGACGGTCGGCGGATCGTGCTCGACCTCTCGGCGGTGCAGCGGATCGACTCGACCGGGCTGCGCGACCTGATCGAAGCGGTGCTCCGCTGCGACCAGGCCGAGGCGGAGTGGGAGCTGGTCTCGTCGGACGAGGTGGAGCGACTGCTCGTCCTCGTACGGTTCGGCCGGCGCCGCAGCGACGGCGGCGAGGGCTGGGTGGCCGGGGGCGGCTACACGGAGGAGTGAGCGGCGAGCGGCCGAGCCGCCAGGTCGAGCAGGCCCTGGAGCATGATGCGGCCGTCGGTGGAGCCGGTCAGCTGCTCGACAGCGTGCTCGGGATGCGGCATCAGCGCGGCCACGTTCCCGGCCTCATTGCATACACAGGCAACGCCGCCGACGGAGCCGTTCGGGTTCTCGCGGTAGCGGAGCAGCACCTGCCCGGCCGCCTCGAGCTCGGCGAGGCGCGCCTCGTCCACGAACCAGCACCCGTCGTGGTGCTTCATGGGGATGCTCAGCTCGTCCCCCGGCGCGCAGCCGGGGAGCCACGGCGACTCGCGCTCGACGGTGAGGGTGACGTCGTGGCAGCGGAACTTGAGGCTCGCGTTCGGGCGCAGCACGCCGGGAACAAGGCCGGCCTCGGTGAGCACCTGGAAGCCGTTGCAGATCCCGAGCACGGGCCGCCCGGCACCCGCATGCGCGCGAACGCCCTGCATCACCGGCGAGAGCGCCGCCAGCGCGCCGGGCCGCAGGTAGTCGCCGTAGCTGAAGCCGCCGGGGACGATGACCGCGTCGACCCCGCCCAGATCCGGGTCGGCGTGCCAGAGCCGCACCGGTTCCGCATCGAGCAGCGCCACCGCGTGCATCGCGTCGCGATCGTCGCAGGCGCCGGGGTAGGTGACCACACCGACTCTCATGCGCCGACCTCGATCTCGTACTGCTCGATCAGCGGGTTCGAGAGCACGCGCTCGGCGATCTCGCCGGCGATGCGCCGGGCGGTGTCGGCGTCGTCAGCCTCCACCTGCAGGTCGAACACCTTCCCGGCGCGCACGCCGGCGGCCGGATAGCCGAGCCCGGAGAGCGAGCGGCGCACAGCCTCGCCCTGGGGATCGAGGATGCCGTCGCGGGGACGCACGAGGACGGTGACGTTCATGATCGGAGTGCTCCGTTTCGTTGCAGGTAGGCGCTGAACGGCTCGCCGGTCAGTCGCTGGTAGGCCTCCGCGTACCGCTCGCGGGTGCCGGACACCACATCGTCCGGAAGCTCGGGAGCGGGCGGCTGCTTGTCCCACCCGCTGGCCTCCAGCCAGTCGCGCAGGAATTGCTTGTCGAACGAGGGCTGCGCCCGGCCGGGCTGGTACTCCTCGGCCGGCCAGAAGCGGGAGGAGTCCGGCGTGAGCACCTCGTCGCCGAGGACGAGATCACCGGTCATGTCCATGCCGAACTCGAACTTGGTGTCGGCGATGATGATCCCCTTGTCGCGGGCGACGCCCGAGGCGAACTCGTAGAGGTCGAGCGACAGGCGCTCGAGCTTCTCGTAGCGGGCGTCGTCGCCGACGAGCAGCCGCGCCGTGGCGGCATCGATGTTGATGTCGTGCCCGCTGGTCGACTTCGTGGCCGGGGTGAAGATCGGCTCGGGGAGGCGATCAGACTCACGCAGCCCGGCCGGGAGGCGATGTCCGCAGACGGAGCCGGTGGACTGGTAGTCCTTCCAGCCCGAGCCGGCGAGGTATCCGCGGACGACGCACTCGATCGGCATCATGGTCAGCCGGCGGACGTACATCGCCCGGCCGGCGAGCTCGGGGTCGAGCCGGGCCTGGTCCGGGAAGCGGTCCTGCTCGATCGAGATCAGATGGTTGGGGACGATCTGGGCCGTATGCTCGAACCAGAAGGCGGAGAGCGCCGTCAGCACCCGGCCCTTCTCGGGGATCGGGGTCGGCATGATCACGTCGAAGGCGCTGATCCGGTCGGAGGCGACCATCAGCATCGTGTCGCCGAAGTTGTACATCTCGCGCACCTTGCCGGACGCCTCGTGCAGCCGCGCCAGGCTCTCAGACATGCTCGACCTCCCCTCGCTCGAGCGCCCGGTCGAAGACCGCGTCGACGTGGCGCAGGAAGTTGTCCAGATCGAATACGCGGTCGAGAGCCGGCGCGTCGAGCAGCGCAGACGCCTCCGGATCGGACTCCAGGAGCCCGCGGAAGTCGCGCTCCTCGTCCCAGGCGCGGAGCGCGTTGCGCTGGGTGATGGCGTATGCGGACTCCCGAGAGGCGCCGGCGTCGACCATGGCCAGCAGCGCGCGTCCGGAGAAGACCAGGCCGTGCGAGGCCTGGAGGTTCCGCAGCATGCGCTCGGGATGGACGGTGAGACCGTTCGCCAACCAGGCAACTCTTTCCAGCATGTAGTCGAGGAGGATGGTGGAATCGGGCAGCACCACCCGCTCGGCGGAGGAGTGGGAGATGTCGCGCTCGTGCCAGAGAGCGACGTTCTCGAGGCCGACCACAGCGTTGCCGCGGAGAACACGGGCGAGCCCCGAGATGCGCTCGGCGACGATCGGGTTCTGCTTGTGCGGCATGGCAGAGGAGCCCTTCTGCCCGGCCGCGAAGGGCTCGAGCACCTCGCGCACCTCCGTGCGCTGGAGGTGGCGGATCTCGGTGGCGAAGCGGTCGAGGGAGGCGCCGGCCTCGGCGAGGGCGCAGAGCAGCCGGGCATGCCGGTCGCGTGGGATCACCTGCGTGGCGACGTCCTCGACGTCGAGCTCGAGACGCTCGAGCGCGAAGGCCTCGACGCGGGGATCCGAGTTCGCATAGGTGCCGACGGCGCCGGACAGCTTCCCGACCGTGACGTCCGCGAATGCGGCCGTCAGCCTGGCTCGCTGGCGGCGCAGCTCCATCGCGTGGCCGAGCAGCACGAGGCCGAATGTGGTGGGCTCGGCGTGGACGCCGTGGGTGCGGCCGATCATCGGCGTGTGGCGGAACTCCTCGGCCCGGGCGCGCAGCGCCTGCTCCGCCGACGCGACGCCGTCGAGCAGAAGGGCGCCGGCATCGCGAAGCTGCAGCGCGAGCGCGGTGTCGACGACGTCCGACGAGGTCAGGCCGTAGTGGAACCAGCGCGCGGGCTCGCCGACCTGCTCGGCAATGGACTCGGTGAAGGCCAGCACGTCATGGTGGGTGCGGCGCTCGATCTCGAGGATGCGGTCGACGTCGACGCGGGCATGGGCGACCACCTCGGCGAGCGCCTCCGGAGGCACGATGCCGGCGTCGACCCAGGCCTCCATCGCGGCGATCTCGACGTCCAGCCACCGCTGGAACCTGCGCTCGTCCGACCAGACGGCGCCCATTGCGGGGCGGGTATAGCGCTTGATCAAGGCGTTTTGGAGTCTACCAACCCGGCCGGTCCGCCTTGCCGGCCAATACTCATCACCGCCCCACCGCCGGCAACGATTCGGCCACAATTCCCAGCGAGCGGCCGACACCGCCTCTGAGGCGTTTTTCGGCCGAAAGCGGACGCTGCGCCCCCCGGGTCTGCGACGGAACTTCTGAAGGGCGCGTATGCGGGTCACGATCGGCCGGCAAAGGCCGTCACCGCCTCTGAGGCGGTTTCCGGCCGGAATCGGACGCTCAGTCTGCCGGGAGGATGACCGCGCCGTCCTCCGCGATCGTCCAGTGCGGGTTGTGCGCGATCTCCCACGGATGCCCGTCCGGGTCGATGAAGACGCCCGAGTAGCCGCCCCAGAACGTCTCGGCCCCCGGCCGCCCGATCCGCGCGCCCGCCGACTCCGCCTCGTGCAGCACCTCGTCCACCTGCTCCACCGTGCGCACGTTGTACGCCAGCGTCACCCCGCCCCAGCCGCCCCCGTCCTCGACGGCGCTGTCCTCGGCGAGCTCCTCCCTGCTCCACAGGGCGAGCACCATCCCGCCCGCCTGGAAGAAGACGACGCCCATCGCCGGATCCGTGTCGCTGTGCCAGCCGATCGCCTCGTAGAACCGCCGCGCACGCTCGAGATCGGAGACGCCCAGCGTGATCAGGCTGACGCGCTGCTCCATCAGTCGGTCGCCGTCCAGCGGCCGCTGGCATGCGGCGGGGCACCACCCTGCGCCAGGATCTTGGCCGCGTAGATCGCCGCGTTGCGCGCCCCGTCGACCGCCATGCACGCGACCGGCACGCCGTCCGGCATCTGCACGACGGAGAGCAGCGCGTCCATGCCGCCCAGGTTCCCGCGATCGAGAGGCACCCCGATCACCGGCAGCTCGGTGTAGCTCGCGATCACCCCGGGCAGCGCGGCCGATCCGCCCGCGGCGGCGATCACCACACGCACGCCCCGCAGGGCCGCCGTCGACGCGTACTCGGCCACCTCGCGCGGATTGCGATGCGCCGAGAGCACCCGCACCTCGAACGTGATGCCACGGTCGAGCAGCTCGTTGCAGGTCCCCTCGATCTGCGCCCGGTCCTGCTCCATCGCGATCACGATCCCGACCTGGGGGCCGTCCGCCTCGAGCTCCTCCCAGACCGGATGCACCTCGGTCTCGGGCGTGGCGCCGGGAAGCGGCTGCTCAGACATGCGCGGCCTCCTCGCCGATGTCCGACCGCAGCTGCATGCCGTCGAACCGGATCAGGCCGGCCGCCTCGTACGCACGCTCCCGCGCCGCCGCCAGATCGGGCGCTGTCGCAGAGACGTTCAGCACGCGCCCGCCGGAGACGACGAGCGCCCCGGCATCCCGCCGCGTGCCGGCGTGGAACACCGTCACGCCGTCCAGCTGCGACGCGGCCTCGACGCCCTCGATCTGCGCCCCGGACTCGGGCGCGTCCGGATAGCCGCGCGCCGCGAGCACGACCGACACGCACGCGTCCGAACGCACCCGCAGCTCCGCGCCGGCCAGCCTCCCGGACCCGGCGCGGTGCAGCGTGTCGAGCAGATCGCCCGCCAGCCGGGGCACCAGCACCTGGGTCTCCGGATCGCCCCAGCGGGCGTTGAACTCGAGCACGCGCGGCCCGTCCGGGGTCAGCATCAGCCCGGCGTAGAGGCACCCGCGAAACGGCGTGTCGCGACGGCGCATCTCCGCGACCACCGGCCGGTGCACCGTCTCGAGCACCTCGTCCACCAGCGCAGGATCCAGCTCTGGCACGGGCGAGATGCACCCCATGCCGCCGGTGTTCGGGCCGCGATCCCCGTCCAGCGCCCGCTTGTAGTCCCGCGCCGGCGCGAGCGGCATCACGTGCTCGCCGTCGGACAGGGCGAGCATCGACACCTCCGGGCCCTCCATCCGCTGCTCGACCAGCACCCGCGCCCCCGACCCGCCGAACCGCTGCTCGACCAGGCAGGCCCGGATCGCCTCCTCGGCCTCCTCGACCGACGTGCAGACGAACACGCCCTTGCCGGCCGCCAGCCCGTCGGCCTTGATGACGACGTTGCCGCCCGCCTCGGCGACCGCCAGCTGGGCCGCCGCGACCGTATCGCACACCGAGAACGCGGCGGTCGGCACACCGGCGGCGGCCATCACCTGCTTGGCGAACGCCTTCGACCCCTCGAGCTGCGCCGCCGCCCCGCTCGGCCCGAAGCAGGCGATGCCGGCGGCCGCCAGGCGGTCGCAGATCCCGCCGACCAGCGGAGCCTCCGGCCCCACGACGACGAGGTCGGCGCGGAGCCCGGCCGCGAGCTCGGTCAGGCCGGCGAGGTCGCCGACGGCGACGTCGTGGCACGTTGCGATGTCGGCGATCCCGGGGTTCCCCGGCGCCGCATGCAGCTCTCCCAGCCCGGGCGAGCGGGCGAGGCCCCAGGCGAGCGCGTGCTCACGACCCCCGGATCCGATGAGAAGGACGCGCATACGGCGAGCCGAGTCTACTCCCCGACCAGATAGACGGGGATGCTGCGGGAGCGGCGCGCGATCCGGTGCGGCTCCTGCGACCAGATGAAGTCGCCCAGGAACTTCCGCTTCGGGTCGGCGCCCATCACGATCGCATCGACCTGCCGGCGGCGTGCCTCGCGCAGGATGCGCTTCGCTCCTCGGCGGGTCGCCAGCACCATGCCGTCAGCCTCGAATCCTGCCTTCTGGAACGCCGTCACCGCTTCGCGAACGATCAGTCGCTGCTCATCCCACTCGTGTCTCGACGGCATCAGCCCGGGATTGGGAAAGCCGAGCGAGGTTCCCCACACGCGCGCAATCGTCATCACGAACAGGCTCGCGCCGTGCGGCCGCGCCAGCTCCATCGCCCGCACGATCACGTCGTGGGTGATCTTCCGCCCCTCCGACGCCACCATCAGCCGCCGGATCTCCAGCGTGTCGGGGTCGGGTGGGGGCGATGCACCTCGCAGCATCGCCCCCACCATATCGACGCCGGTCAGTCCCCCGCCGCGGGCGCGGCAGCGTTTGCCATGTCACCCGCGTGCTTCGGATCCTCGACCTTCTTCCTGTACCAGTACAGCGGCAGGTAGGACAGCAGGATGAGCCATCCGATGAAGAAGTACACCCGCGTGTCGTTGCCGCCGAGCGCCGGGTTCGGCAGCGAGGTGTACACCAGGCCACCGAACGACCAGATCACGAAGTACGCGGCCGCCATTCCGAGCGCGATCCACTTGAAGAACCCCGGAAGCCGAACCGGGCGCCTCTTGTCCGGCTCGTCCACGCGGAGCAGGTAGTAGCAGATCAGCACCGGAATGAACGACGCCAAGTACCCGACGTTCGAGAGCGAGTAGATCTCGACGGCCCCGCCGGTGAAGATCAGCGCGATCGAACAGACGACGTTGAACCCCATGGAGAATGCGGGGACGCCGTGGCGGTTGACGCTCGAGAAGATGCGCGGGAACTCGCCGTCGATCGACATCTGATGTAGCGCCCGCGCCGAGCCCATGATCGCGTTCAGCACCGAGAGCATCAGCGCGATGATCAGCATGATCGCGATCGCCCAGTCCAGCCAGCTCGCCCCGGTGCCGAAGACGGCCGATGCAAAGTTCGTGAAGATCGTCTTTGGATCGACCAGCGCCGGATCGGCCAGATGAGCTCCGAACACCACCACGAACGCGACCGGGATCATGGTGTAGATGAACAGGCCGTAGAGGCCCTCGAGGTTCATCGCGATCTTCGCATCGTGCTCGGGATCGCGACACTCACCGATGTAGCACGCCGCGGCCTCCATCGCGATCACGTTCCAGGTGAGCAGGAACGAGAACGCGATGTAGATGACAAGCCAGCTGTGCCCATAGGCGTTGGTGAAGAACCCGCTGCCGTCGAGCTGATGGAACCCGGACAGGTTGCCCCAGTTGGCGACGGACGGCTTGAAGATCGGCATGATCGCGAGCAGCGTGAGCGGGATCATGGACAGCAGCCCCAGCACGGTCGCAAACAGCGCGCCCAGGCGGATGCCCAGCCATGCCGGGATGAACACGATCAGGATGCCGACGATCGCGATCGCGATCGTCCAGTACGCGATGAACGTGTGGATCGGGGTCACACCGCTGGTGAGGTTCAGGTTGAACTTGTCCGCGATGTAGAACGACGCGAGGATCATGTTCAACGGTGCAACCGGGAACCACCCGAGCCAGTACGCCCAGGAGGTGAAGCCGTTGACGTGCTCCGCGAACCGCGGCCAGCGCCGCTTGAAGCCCACGTACGCGTAGGTCGGTGACCCTCCGGTCCGCTCCGGCATCATCGCGGAGAGCTCCGCCAGCAGGAGGCAGAGCAGGTAGCCGGTGATGGTGATCACCACCATGACCGGAATCGACGCCGCCCCCAGCGATGTCACCATGACCGGCGCGATACCGGTGACGAGGATGGTTCCGGCGAGGCCGATGACGAAGGCTCCCCACCAGTTGGTCTCGCGGCTGAGGCCGCCTCCCTCGTATTCCGGAACGCCTGATTCGACTTCGGACATACGCGCTCCCTTCCATGCCTGGTGACAGATGTCGCGACTAGTCAACCACGCCGGCCGGACGCTTGTAAAGGGTGATTCAAAGTCCGATCGGTACGTACCTGCCGAGCAGCTTCTGGTGGTGCGCGACGACCTGGAAGGCCTGCACCATCTGCGTGCGCGTGAGCGGCGGCAGATCGCCCGGATCGAGCAGGTTGCCGGGCTCCTCGCCGCGCTCCACCTGCGCCACCTGCTGCTCCAGCCGCAGGCGCAGGATCAGGTCGAACACCTCCCGCAGCTCGGAGGCGGCCTCGGCGCTCAACTGACCGGCCGCCTGGGTGGCCGCGAGCCGCTCGACCGTCGACGACACGGTCACCCCCGCTGCGATGGCGTGAAACCTGGCGAGGTTGACGATCGGGATGATCCCGCGGCGCTTGAGATCGATGCGGCCGTCATCGTCGGTTGCCAGCCGCCCTCGACGGCCCAGCGGAGGCGTGAAGTCCGTGGCGGTGCGCGCGAGGCGCGCGACGAAGTCCGGATGCGCCGGCGCCTGCCGCTCGATCGTCACCAGCGGGCGGACGATCTCGAGACCACCGGCCACATGCCGGAAGTCGAACGACACCGCCGCGCGGATCAGGTGGGACCGGTCGGGGTGCTCGAGGCAGTCGGCCAGCACCCCCTCCCATTCCCGCCTGCTCATCCGCCACTGCCGGTTTCGTGCGAGGACGTCGGCATGGTCGGCGCCGAAGCCGCAGCGCTCGAGGTCGGTGTTGACCTCGTCGCAGACCGCGGCGAAGAACCCGTCCACTTCCTCGCCGCCCGGATCGTCGTACGCGAACGCGTTGTCCTGGTCGGATGCGAGCGTCTGCTCGCGGCGCGCGACGCTGCCGAGCGCCATCCACGCCCACGCGCACGGCGGAGCGCCGTGCCGCTGCCACGCCAGCTCAAGCAGCCGGCCCGTGGCCGTGTCGCCTGACAGCGCAAGCACGCGGCAGGCGTCCACTGAGCTGACGCCGGCGCGGGTGAGGGCCACGATCGTCTGCGGCAGGTAGCGGGCGGCCTCGACAACCTGATCCGGCGTCTCGGCCTTGCTGATGCCGCGGCGCACCGCGAACGGCGTGCGGCCCTCGAGGTACATCAGGTCGGTCGCAGTGACGATGCCAAGCGGCGTCCCGCGGGAGTCGACCACCGGCAGGTGGTGGATGCCGAGGTCGAGCATGTCGATCATGGCGTCGATCGCCAGCCGGTCGGGCGGGACGGTCATCGCCCGCTGCACCATCAGCTGGGAGACGGGCGTCTCGTAGGGCAGGCCCTCGGCGACCAGCTTGCGCCGCAGGTCGGAGTCGGTCAGCACCCCCCAGCCGTCGCCGACGTCGACCAGGATGCAGGACACGTCCTTCTCGGCCATCCGCCGCGCCGCCTCGCGGACGGTGTCCGTCGGCGCGCAGATGGCCGCGGGCCGGTGCACGAGGTCGCCCAGGGGGGCGGTGCGGACGTCCGCCTGCGCATGGGCGACCTGACCGGTCCGCACCATCCGCGCGCGGAGCGTCGCGGCCACGAACGCGCTGCTCATGTGCGGCACGGCCAGCTCCGCCGGGATCAGGATCAGCTCGGAGCGGTCGCGCGCGCGCACGGTGAACGCGGGCGCCCGGCCGGTCAGCATCGAGGGATGGCCGAACACCTCGCCGACGTCGAGCACGTCGACCACCTCGTCGTCGTGCACCAGCTCGACCGCTCCCTCGCGCACCACGTAGACGCCGGTGGAGACGGCGCCATCCTCGGCGAGGACCACCGCGCCGGCGTCGGGGTGGAGCACGCGAGCCCCTGCGGCGAGCTGTTCGAGCTGTGATTGATCCGCGCCGGAGAACGGCTGGTACCGGCCAAGGAATGCTGCGATGTCGTTCACCGCGTCATGACCTCCGCGAACCGGGGATACTCCCCGGCCATGCCTCAGCCCATCCTATCCCGCCTCTCCCCCGCTGACCTGCTGCGTGAGCGCCTGATCGGCGGCATCGACATCTCCCCCGACGGATCCAAGGTCGCCTACAGCGAGCGCACGGTCGTCTCCGGCAAGGATCGCTCCAGCATCTGGATCGTCTCCTTCACCGGCGGGAGGCCGCAGCGCCTGACCTACGGCGCCTGGTCGGACACCCGTCCCCGGTTCTCGCCGGACGGCGGCACGATCGCGTTCCTGTCCGACCGCGAGCGCGAGGGAACCTCCCAGCTGCTGCTGCTGCCCCTGGACGGCGGCGAGGCCCAGCAGGTGACGAGCTTCCGCCGCGGCGTGCTCGAAGCCGAGTGGATGCCCGACGGCCGGGCGCTCGCCGTGCTCGCGACCGACGAGGGCTCGCACGTCCTGGTCGGCGAGCGCGACGCCGACCTTGACGACCGGCGCGACACGACCGCGACCGCCCGCGTATTGCGGCGGCTGGACTGGCGGATGGACGGCGAGGGCCTGCTCGACCATCCACGCCATGTCCATCTGGTCACGACCGGCGGCCGGGCCCGGCGCCTGACGAAGGGCCCCTGGCTCGCCGGGCACGTCCGTCCGCACCCGGGCGGCAAGACGATCGGGTTCATCGCGAACCGCGCCGCCGACCCGGAGCAGCACCACCAGGTCTACGTGGTCGACGTGGGCGGCCGGGTGCGTCAGCGCAGCAGGCTCGAGGGCGAGGTCTCGCGCTTCTCGTGGGATGCGGACGGCACCCTGATCTGCGTGGCACTGGCGACGCGCACGCCGATGTCCGAGGACCCCTGGCAGGTCTGGCGCGTCGCCGCCGACGGGTCGGGGACGCCGCTGACCGGCGACCTCGACCGCTTCGCCGGGCAGGGCGGCGGCAACGACGAGCGCCTCACCGTCATCGCGGACAACGGCCGCGAGATACCAACCCGCGTCAGCGACGACGGGCTCGAGCAGCTGGTCGACCCCGCGCTCGACCCATGCACGGCGGAGCTCGCCGGCGCGGGCGACCGCGTGGCGGCGCTGATGACGCTCGGCACGTATGACGGGATGGACGTCTACGCGCTTGAGCCGGGACGGGCCCCGCGCCGCCTGACGAAGGTGGGCGACTCGTGGCTGGCCGGCCGCGCCCGCCCAACGCAGGAGGAGCTGACGATCAAGGGCCCTGCCGGGCCGATCCAGACGTTCGTGCTCTCGCCGGTCGGCGCAGGGCGCAAGCGGCTCCCGACCATCATCGACGTCCACGGCGGCCCGACCTGGGCCTGGCCGATCGCGGCCGACGCCACGTCGCACATGCTCGCTGCGGCCGGGTACCGGGTGGTGCGGCCCAACATCCGTGGGTCGTTCGACCGCGGCCGGGACTGGATCGCAGCGCTGAACGGCCGGTGGGGCGACGTCGACGCGGCGGACTGCCACGCCGTGCTCGACCACCTGGTCAAGGCCGGGCTGTCGGACCCCAAGCGGCTCGGCTGCTGGGGCAACAGCTACGGCGGCTTCATGGTCAACTGGCTGGTCGGGACGAGCGACCGGTTCGCGGCCGCGGTGTCGTCGAACGGCGTGACGAACCAGGTGTCGGCCTACGCGCACTGCGACGTCGGCTACCTCTACAACAACCAGGAGGGGCTGGGCGACACGATCACGCCGGAGGGCCTCGACTCGCTGTGGAGGCAGTCGCCGCTGAAGCACGTGGCGAACATCCACACGCCGCTCCTGATCCTGCAGGGCGAGGCCGACCTGCGCTGCCCGCCGGCCGACAACGAGCAGCTGTTCGTGGCGCTGCGGATGCTCGGACGGGAGGTCGAGTACGTGCTGTACCCGCAGAGCAGCCACTCGATGGCGTCGAGCGCGCGTCCCGATCGGCGGGTCGACCGGATGGAGCGGATCGTCGGCTGGTTCAAGCAGCACATGCGCTGAGTCGACCAACGGTCGTGACGGACGTATCATGAGCGTATGAGACGCTTGCGTCCTGCGGCGGCACCGGATCGGCTCGCGATGGCGGCGATGACGATCGGCGTCGTCGCGGCGATCGTCGGCTGGTTCGTCCTGCAGGGGACGCCCGCACCGCACGTGCACGGGACGCCGAACGGCGCGGCACCGGCCCCGACGCACGCGGTCGACGTGATCCGCACCATCCTCGCCTTCGGCGGCATCGCGCTGCTGCTGGCCGGCGTCTACCGCTGGTACACGCGTGCCGAGCGGTCGCCCGGTGAGGAGGAGGCGCGCCATGCGTTCGGCGACTCGATCGTCGACGCGCGGACGAACCAGGATCCACTGGTCGGCATGCGGCCGGTGGACACGACGCCGCACCGCTGAGCGTCGCTACACGTGCGTGTACGCGGTGACCGCGCGCTCCCGTGCGCGCGTCGCCCGGGCCAGCGCCGGCCGCAGCCGTTCCAGGTGCGCGTCCGCAACGGCGTGGCGCGACAGCATGCTCGCGTTCAGCTGTGCGAGCGTGGCCGCCGACCGGGCCGCCGCCTCCGCAAGCAGCGAGCCCGCCAGCGCGTCTCCCTCCAGGTTCCTGTTGCCGGTCTCGGCGACATCCGCCGCCAGCATCGCCACCTCGCTGGCCAGCTCGAGCACACGCATTGGCACCCCGATCGCCCCGGACACCGCATCGTCGAGCGACTGGGTGCGCGCCTCGCCCGGATCCATCCGCAGCGCATCGAGCACCACGCCGTAGGCCCGCCCGTCCGCGTACGCGAGGCCGGAGACCTCCTCGCGGATGCGGTGGGCGCGGTCGTGCACCGCCTCGAGGCCGTGCGCCGAGGCGAACGACGTCGCCATCTCGACCAGTGCCGCGGCCATCGCGCACGTCAGCGCGGCGGCCGCGCCGCCCCCCGGGGCCGGCGTGCGGGCGGCCAGCTGCTCGAGCAGGCCCTCGACCGTCGAGCCCAGGTACGGGTCGAAGCCGTCGCCGCTAGAAGAGTCCGATGGTGCGGCCATTCTCGTCGATATCGACGTTGAACCCGGCCGGCGTCTTCCCCAGCCCGGGCATCTGCATGATGTCCCCGCAGAGCGCGGTCAGGAACCCTGCCCCGGTGTACGGACGGATGTCCCGCACCGGGATCCGGAAGCCGGTCGGCGCGTTCGCCAGCGACGGATCGGCCGAGAGCGACAGGTGCGTCTTGGCCATGCAGATCGAGAGGCCGGTCAGCCCGTCGCGAGTGAACTGCTCGATCTTCTGCTGCGCGGCCGGCAGGAAGTCGACCCCGTCCGCCCGGTAGACGCGCTTCGCGATCTTCTCGATCTTGGCGTCGATCGGGTCGGAGTCCTCGTACATGAAGTTGAAGCTGTTCGGCTGCTCGCAGGCGTCCGCGACGGCCTCGGCCATCTCGGCCGCGCCCTCGCCCCCACGCGAGAAGCCCTCGTTCAGCACCGCCGCGTGGGCCCCGTGCTCCATCGCCAGCTTCTGGACAAGCTCGACCTCCTCGTCGGTGTCGCCCGGGAAGCGGTTGGCCGCGACCACACAGGGCACGCCGAACTCCTTGGCGTTCTGGATGTGCCGGGCCAGGTTCTGCGAGCCCTCCTCGATCGCCTTGAGGTTGTCGGCGGTCGAGTTGCGCGGGTCGTCCTCGAGCCCGGCGTGGTGCTTCAGCGCCTTGGCCGTCGCCACCATCACCACCGCGTTGGGCGCGAACCCACCGGCGCGGCAGACGATGTCCATGAACTTCTCCATGCCCAGGTCGCTGCCGAACCCGGCCTCGGTGACCAGGTACTCGCCCAGCTTGCGGCCGGCGAGGTCGGCCACGATCGAGCTGTTGCCGTGGGCGATGTTGCCGAAGGGGCCGATGTGCATGAAGCACGGCTGGCCCTCGAGCGTCTGGATCAGGTTCGGCTTCAGCGCGTCCTTGAGCAGCACGGTCATCGCGCCCGCGCAACCCATCTGCTCGGCGGTGACCGGGTTGCCGTCGACGTCGTAGCCGACCGTGATCGACCCGATCCGCTTGCGGAGGTCCTGCAGCGAGGTGGCCATGCCCATGATCGCCATCACCTCGGAGGCGGCGACGATGTCGAAGCCGGTCTCGCGCGGGATGCCGTGCGTCGCGCCGCCGAGGCCCGACACGATGTTACGGAGGTTGCGGTCGTTCATGTCGACCGCCCGCCGCCAGGTCACGCCGTGTGGAGCAATGCGGCACTCGTTGCCGTAGAAGATGTGGCGGTCGATGAACGCGGCCAGCATGTTGTTGGCCGCCGCAACGGCATGGAAGTCGCCGGTGAAGTGCAGGTTCAGGTCCTCCATCGGGACGACCTGCGTCAGGCCGCCGCCGGCCGCGCCGCCCTTGATCCCGAAGATCGGGCCCAGCGACGGCTCGCGCAGGCACAGGATCGGCCGCTTGCCGATGTGCCCGAGGCCCTGCGTCAGCGACACCGAGGTGGTGGTCTTGCCCTCGCCCGCCTTGGTCGGGGTGATCGCCGAGACGCAGATGATCTTCGCGTCGGGCGCCCCCGACAGCCGGTCGATCACGCCCAGGTCGACCTTCGCCTTGTACTTGCCGTACAGGTCGACCTCGTCCTCCTCCAGCCCCATGTCGCGGGCCACGTCCATGATCGGCCGGAGCGTTGCTTCCTGCGCGATCTCGAGGCTGCTCTTCACCCTTGCTCCTTTTTCGATGTCAGTGGGAGACGGCGGCGGCGCCGCGCTCCGACACGAGGTCGTTCTCGTAGAACCGCGCCCAGCGGAACGGCGCGATCAGCTCCGGCGTCTTTCCGGTGCCGACGAGGTCGGCAATGGTATAGCCGACGATCGGGGACGCCTTGAACCCGTAGGTGCCCCAGCCGGCGTCGACGATGAAGCCGTCCACCTCCGTCACGCCCATGATCGGGGAGTAGTCCGGCGACACATCGCAGTAGCCCGTCCACTGCCGCAGGATCTTGGCGTGGCCGAGCATCGGCAGCAGCTCGATCATGTGCATCGCGAGGTCCTCGATGAAGCGGAAGGTGCTGGTGTTGGAGTAGCCGGAGTACGGCTCGATCTCCGAGCCCATGACGAACTCGCCGCGGTCGGACTGGCTGATGTAGATGTGAAGCGTGCCCGACACGATGATCTTGTCGAGCAGCGGCTTCACGGGCTCGGTCACGCACGCCTGCAGGATGTGCGTGGTCAGCGGCAGCGGCACGCCGACCATGTCGCAGACGAGCGTGCTCCAGCCGGCGACGCACGAGATCACCGTGTCGCAGTTGATCGTGCCGCGGTTGGTCTCGACCCCTGTGACCTTGCCGTTCTCCACGTTGATGCCGGTGACGTCGGTGTACTGGTGGATCTCGACGCCGAGCTTGTCGGCCTCCTTGCCGTAGCCCCAGACCACCGCGTCGTGGCGGATGACGCCGCCAGGCGGGTGGTAGAGCGCCGCCAGGATCGGGAACGTGGGATGGTCGCTGACGTCGAGCTGTGGGCAGAGCTCCTTGATCTCGTCCGGGTAGACGACCCGCGAGTCGATCCCCACCAGCCGGTTCACCTCGGCCCGCTCCATCATCGTGTTCACCGAGCGGTCGGAGTGTGCCAGCGTCAGGTGGCCGTGCTGCGAGAACAGCATGTTGAAGTCCAGGTCCTGCGAGAGCGACTCGTACAGCTTCACGCTGGCCTCGTAGAACCTCGCGCCCTCCGGCGTCAGGTAGTTGGAGCGGATGATGGTGGTGTTGCGACCCGATGCTCCGGCGCCCATGTAGCTGCGGTCGAGCACGGCGATGCGCTTGATGCCGTGCCGCTTCGCCAGGTAGTAGGCGGTCGCCAGTCCGTGGGCGCCGGCGCCGATGATGACGACGTCGTAGCTCGGTTTCAGGTCGTGGTCGCGGAAGTAGCGGTGCTTGCGAAGCAGCCCGATCATGCGGCCACCTCCGTACCCATGGCGACGGCGGACGAGACTGGCGTGATCCCCAGCGTGACGCCTGCGTCGAGCAGCGCGTCCCACATGTACTCGCCGAACTCCCAGCCGCAGAGCACCCAGAACCGGCCGGCGTCGTTGAGCACGATCGATGCGCAGCGCATCACCGACCCTGCCATGCAGGCGCCCGGCGGGAACCGGTGCGGCCGCACGTCCAGCGAGGAGGAGCGCATGAACACCTCGCGCACGTGCTCGCCGCCGATCATCATCGCCGCCCAGCCGCAGGTCATGTCGACGACCGTCAGCTGGGCGTCGCCCGACGTGATCCGCTCGCGCAGCTCGGCGACGCGCCCGAACGGGCACAGCACCACCGCGTGCGTCGGCGACAGGCGAAGCGTCCAGACGCCGTCCACGTGGCTCGCGTGGCCGAGCTCGCTGCCGCCGGTCAACGTGTCGATCTTCGCGCCCGGGCCGCGGACGTCGATCTTGCCGACGTGCGAGAGGTCGGCCAGCCATGCCGCGGCGCTGCCGTTCGGCGGGTACGCCGCGATCCGCCAGCCGTCGCGGTCCTCGAGCTCCGCGCCGGCGGCGCGATGGTTTCGCTCCATCGGCGTGCGGAGCGCCACGTCCTGCGCGGCGGCGGGTGACAGGAATGCAAACGGGTCGCTGCTCACGAACGCAACCTCTCTCCGTCGGGGTCGTAGAACGCCTTGTGTGTGACGGTCGCCGGGATGGTGGCGCCGCTCGGGTCGGAGATGGTGATGCCGGTGCCGTCCTCCGACATTGACAGCGGCACCCAGGCGATGCCGATCGCCTTGCCGAGCCTGCGCGAGAACCGGGAGCTGGTGATGCGCCCGGCAGGGCCGCCGTCCGCGCCGATCACCTGGGTGCCCTCCACCGGCACCTTGCCGTTCTGCGCCTCCCAGCCGACCAGTGCGAAGCGGTCACCCCGGTTCTTGTACCACTCGATCGCGTAGCGCCCGATCCAGTCGGACTCCTTGTCGAGCTTGACGATCCACGGCATGCCGGCCTCGAGCGGGTTCGACTCGGCGTTGGTGTCCTGGCCGACGATGATGTGCATCTTCTCGAGGCGGAGGACGCGCTGGGGCTCGAGGCCGAACGGCTTGACCGCGTAGGGCTCGCCCGCCTCCATCAGCTTCTCCCAGAGATGCTCGCCGGCCGCGGAGGGCAGGTGGATCTCGTATCCCAGTTCGCCGACGAACCCGATCCGGAGGATCAGGCAGGGGACGCCGGCGATCTGGGCCTGCCCTGCGCCGAGGTAGGGGAAGGCCTCGTTCGAGAGGTCGAAGTCGGTCAGCCCCTGCAGCGCGGTGCGCGCGTTCGGCCCGGCGAGGTTGAAGGCCGCGATCGTCGAGGTGACGTTGACGATCTCGCAGTCCATCTTCCAGACGGCGTTCCACCAGGTGAACCACTGCTCCATGCCGCCGGCGCCGGACGACGTCGTCGTGACGTAGTACTCGGTGTCGCTCAGACGGGCAACGGTGCCGTCGTCGATGATCGAACCGTCGTCGCCGCAGACGATGCCGTAGCGGACGCGCGCCAGCTTCATGTCGCCGAACCGGTTGGGATAGAGCCGCTCCAGGAACGCTGCGGCGTCCGGCCCGCGGACGATCAGCTTGCCCAGCGTCGACACGTCGATCAGGCCCAGCGACTCGTGCACCGCATCGGCCTCGGACTGGGCATCGCCGTAGTCGTACGGGCGCTTCCAGTCGCCGGCCCAGAGCATCTTGCCGCCGTGCTCCGCGTGCCAGTGATGCGTCGAGGTGCGCTTGACCGGCTCGTAGCCGCGCGCGGCCAGCAGCGAGAAGCTGGTCGGGTTGTGCGGCGGGCGGGCCGTGGTCACGCCCACGCGCTGGGCGTCGGGGTCGAGCCCGAGCTCCTCCGCGATCACCAGGCCGGAGTTGCGGTGGCACATGCGCCCCTGACAGGGGCCCATCGTCACGGTCGTATAGCGCTTGGACAGCTCGAGGGAGCGAAAGCCCTCGTCGAGCGAGAGGCCGATGTCCTTGGTGGTGACGTCCTCGCAGAAGCAGACGATCTGCTTGCAGGACGTCTTCGGCGCCTTGGCCGGCACGGCCCCGGCTGCGGCGGCCGTCCCGGCCGCAGATCCCACCACCCGCATGCCCTTGGGCAGCGAGTCGGGCACGTAGCGCCGCTGCTCGCGGTCGTAGCGGATGGTGCCGCCGCCCTGCGTGACGAACGCCGTGTGCCCGACGCTGCCGCCCGCCATCACCAGCAGGTCGCAGCCGAAGGAGCGCCGCTCGCCGTTGCGTGTCACGACAACACCCGACACCGCCTTGGAGCCCTTGGCCTGCAGCGGCTGGAAGCCCGCGAGGTACTCGATGCCGGCATCCTCGACCCGGCTGCCGTCGGCGTCCGGGCGGGCATCGGCAACGGCGATGACGTTGACGCCGCCGTCGGCCAGGTCGCACGCGGCCTCGAAGCCCTCGTCGGACGACGTCACGACGACGGCCTCCTCGCCCGGCATCACCCGGAACTGGTTGACGAGCCGGCGCGCGGCCGTGCCCAGCATCACGCCCGGCAGGTCGTTGTTCCCGAACACCAGCGGCTGCTCGATCGCGCCGGTCGCGATCACCAGCTCGGCCGGGCGGAAGCGGTGCATGGTGCGGCCCTGGTACACCGGGACGAGCAGGCCCTCGTAGACGCCGCCTGCGAACGCCGGCTGGAGGATCTCCACCCCGGCGGACGTCAGCCGGCCGAGCAGCTCGTCGAGCCGGGCATGGCCGTTTGGCCCTCCCCAGGCCAGGTAGCCGCCGAGCGCCAGGCCCTCGTCGACGAGCGCCGTGTGCTTCCCGGCCTCCGCCGCCTCGGCGGCCGCCTCGAGGCCGGCCTCACCGCCGCCGATCACGAGCACGTCCACGTGGCGGTGCACCTTCTCGTAGCGGTCGGTTCGGCGATGCTCGGGGTCGAGCTTGCCCAGCCCCGCGGCGTTCCGCAGCACCTTCTCGTAGAGTGGCCAGGCCCGCTTGGGGTGGATGAAGGTCTTGTAGTAGAAGCCGACCTGCATGCCGAAGCTCGGCGTCAGCCGGCCCACGAGGTGCAGGAAGTCGCGGTTCAGGGACGGCCACGCGTTCAGGTGGTTGACCGTCATGCCCTGCTCGATCGGCGTCACGCAGGCGCGCACCGTCGGCTCGCCGTCGACGTTGACGAGGCAGTTGGGGCACTGCCCGGCGCAGCACATCAGCCCGCGGCGGCGGTGGTACTTGAAGGAGCGGGAGAACACCCGTGTGCCCGACGCGAACAGCGCCGAGGCGATCGTGTCGCCGGCGTAGCCGCTGACCTCGGCACCCTGCCAGGTGAACGAGACCTGCCGCGAGCGGTCGATCAGCTCGCCCTGCCGTGATGCAAGCCGTGCGTCAGCCACCTGCGGCCTCCGATGCTGCGGCGGCGTCCGGGACGGCCTCGGCCCCGGCCAGCTCGCCGGGACGGCCGACGCGGAGCACCTCGTTGCGGGTGGTGTTCCGCTCCGCCTGGAACCATTCGCGGCATCCGGACGAGTGAAACCACCACTCGCGCTGGTCGCCCGCCGTGTTGGTGCGGAAGTACAGGTAGTGGAACAGCGCGCGGTCGTCCTGCGAGCTCGTGGCGCGAGTCGTCACCTCGCCGCCGTAGGAGAACTCGTCGACCGCTCGCGGCCCGCAGTTCGGGCAGGTCAGGATGAAGCTCACCTCGTGAACACCTCTGCTGGTTGGGAGTGGCCGTTGTGCGATTCGCCCTCTGCCATCGCCCGCATCACGGCCTGGGCGAACGACTCGGGGGTGAATGCGAAGTCCGTGCCGACCAGCGGGATGCCGGTGATGGCCGACGCCTCGATCGTCATGGCGCGAAGGTCCTCGGGCTCGAGGTCGTGCACGTCGTTCTTGCCGCAGGCGCGCGCGAACATCTGCATCTCCTGCGTCATCGAGTTGAGGAAGCCGGCCACCCGGTCGGCGGCCTCGTCGGCGGGCAGCCGCGCGATCAGCTCCTCGTCCTGCGTCGTGATCCCGACCGGACAGAGGCCGGTGTGGCAGTGGTGGCAGGCGCCGGGCTCGGTGCCCATCCGCTCGTAGTCCTCCACGTAGATCGGCCGGTTGCAGTTGAGCGCGATCATCGCCGCGGTGCCGATCGACACGGCGTCGGCGCCGAGCGCGAGGCACTTGGCCGCGTCGACGCCGTTTCGAATGCCGCCCGAGATGATCAGGTTGACGACGCCGTCCAGCCGCATCTCGCGCAGCGCGGCCACCGCCTCGACGAGCGCCGCCATGGTCGGGATGCCTGTGTGATCCATCAGCGAGTCGGGCGACGCGCCGGTGCCGCCCTCGAGGCCGTCCATCACGATCACGTCGGCGCCCGCCTTGCAGGCCAGCTTGACGTCGTCCGGCACCCGGCACGCGCCGATCTTGACGTAGATCGGGATCTGCCCGTCGGTCGCCTCGCGCAGCTCCTCGATCTTGATCTGCAGGTCGTCAGGGCCGACGAAGTCGGGGTGCCTGCAGGGCGAGCGCTGGTCGACGCCGGGGGGCAGCGTGCGCGCCTCGGCGATGATCTCCGACACCTTCGCGCCGAGCAGGACGCCGCCGGTGCCGGGCTTCGCACCCTGGCCGATGACGATCTCGGCGGCATTGGCCATGCGCAGGTGGTGCGGGTTGAAGCCGTAGCGGCTGGGCAGCACCTGGTAGACGAGCTGGTCGGAGGCCTCGCGCTCCAGGTCGAGCATGCCGCCGTCGCCGGTGGTGGTCGAGATGCCGACGCGGGTGGCGGCCATGCCCAGCGCCTGCTTGGCGTTGCGCGAGAGCGCGCCGTAGCTCATGCCTGCGATCGTGATCGGCGTGGCCAGCCGGATCGGCTTGGCGCCGTGACGGGCGCCGATCTCGATCGAGGTGTTGCAGGTCTCGCGGTAGCCCTCGAGCGGCACGCGCGAGAGCGTGCACGGAACGAAGGTGAGGTCCTGGAAGTGCGGGGTGCGGCGGGTGGTGCCGAGGCCGCGGTTGGTGTAGCGGCCGAGCTCGGCCTTGGTCTGGATATCGTCGATCGTCTCAGGCGACCAGACCCAGAGCTTCTGGTGGACGTGCCCGTCGTGCCCGCGCGGGATGAACTCGCTCATAGCGCCGCCCTCCAGTGGTCGTACTCATGCTTGGAGAAGTTCCAGAGCTTGCGCCCCGAGACCAGCTTCTTCCAGTCGAACCCGCCGGCGTCGATGCCGTTGGACGAGAGCTCGCGCTCGAGCAGCGCCCGGTCCTCGCCGGTCACCTCCGCCTCGACGCAATCTGCGCCCAGCGAGTGCACCGACCCGCCGACGAACACCGTGCCCTCGTACATCGAGTCGCCGACACCGTCGCCCGCGTCGCCGCAGACGATCATCGTGCCGCGCTGCATCATGAAGCCGGACATGTAGCCGACGGATCCGCCGACCACGAGCGTGCCGCCCTTCATCGCGATGCCGGTGCGCGCGCCGGTGTCGCCCTCGACGAACACCCGGCCGCCGCGGATGGTGGCGCCCGCGGAGCTGCCGCCGTTGCCGTGCACGGTGACGGATCCGGACATCAGGTTCTCGCCGAGGCTCCAGCCGCAGTTGCCGTTGACGACGATGTCCGCGCCGTCGCACATTCCCCCGCAGTACCAGCCGACCGGGCCGTCGAACACCACCCGCACCGGCGACATGACCGCCACGGCGAGGCAGTGCCGCGCGGCCGGGTTGGTCAGGCGCACCTCCGGCACCCCGTCGGCGGCGGCCCGCTTGATCGCCTGGTTGATCTCCCGCGTCGTGTGCTGCGAGCAGTCGATCTCGCTCATCAACGTAGCCACCAGCGCACCTCCCCCGCGCCCAGCTCGCGCGGCCGCAGCTCATCGGAGCCGTCGACGCGCCGCAGGGCGATCTCCTCGGATGCAATCAGCACCTTCTCGTCGTTCTCGGCGAAGATCAGCGGCTTCAGCGCGAAGCGGTCGCGCGCCACGCCGATGCCCTCGGGCGTCGAGATCAGGTAGGCGAATGTGCCGTCGAGGTCGCCGACGGACGAGCGCAGGGCGTCCTCGAGCGAATGGCCCTCCTCCAGCTTGTCGGCGATGTAGACGGCGATCGCCTCGGAGTCGTTTCCCGTGGCGAACCGGTGCCCCTTCTCCGCCAGGCGCCTGCGCAGCTTGTGGTAGTTCGTGATGTGGCCGTTGTGGACGACCGAGATGTCGGGGAACGGCCGCGCCCAGAAGGGGTGGCTGTGGGCGACGTCGACGACCGACTCGGTCGCCATCCGCGTGTGGCCGATGGCGTGGCTGCCCTCGAAGTCGCGGTAGGGGGCGTTCTCCTCGACGTTGCCGGCGTCGCCAACGTCCTTGACGATCTCCATCGACCGGCCGATCGAGAACACCTCCGTGTCGGGCACGCGCTCGACGGTGTCGGTCAGCTCGCCGAGGTCACCGTCGTACTCGACGCGTGCCCGGAGGTTGCCGCCGGTATGTGACTGGTCGACAACGGCGCCGGCCGAAGCCAGCGCGTCGTGCACCCGTTGCGGCGTATCGCCGTTCGCCTCCATTCGCACCCGCACGACATAGGAGTCGTCGTGGGGCGTTCCGTAGAGGGCGGCGCCGGTGGAATCGGTGCCCCGCCGGTCGAGCGGGGTGAGCATGTCGAACATCGCCCGTCCGATGGGCCCGTACCGGCTCGGATCCTTGTAGAGGAATCCACACAACCCGCACACGCGACCAGTCCTTTCCAGACGACAGCAGTGGAGGCTCCATCCTAGGGATCCGCGCCCGTGATGGGCAGTGCCAGCGGGGATGCAATTCCCGCGGGCGGTATGTGGGGAAATGCACTGGGGTCAGGCCTCCGGCCTGACCCCGCTGTCGGAAACTGCCGGTGTCCTGGCTTCGACCAGGCACCGTTTCGACTGACTGTCAGAAGGAGTGGGGCCACGCTGGAAGCGTGGCCCCACGCACCATCCGCACACAGGGGTCAGGCCGGAGGCCAGACCCTGGAAGCGACCTAGAACAGCGTCAGGTAGCGGTTGACCTCCCACTGAGTGACCTGCTCGTGGTAGGCCTTCCACTCCTCCTGCTTCGTCTTCACGTAGTAGTCGACGTAGTCCTCGGTGCCGGTGTTGCCGAGCGCCTCGCGGATCACCTTGTCCTTCTCGAGGTGCCGGGTGGCGTCGAGCAGGTTGGCCGGCAGCAGCTCGATCTTCCGCCGCTTGAGCTCCTTCTCGGACAGCTCGTAGAGGTTGTCGTCGTTGTGGGGGCCGGCTTCCAGCTCGTTCTCGATCCCGTCCAGCCCGGCCGCGAGGATCACCGCCATCGCCAGGTACGGGTTGCACGAGCCGTCCACCGTCCGGTCCTCCACATGTCCGCCGGGCAGGCGCAGCATCTGGGTCCGGTTGTTCGCACCGTGCGAGATGAAGATCGGCGACCACGTCGCGCCGGAGGTCGGCGTCCCCGCGGTGGTGGTCAGACGCTTGTACGAGTTGACGGTCGGCGCGGTGACCGCGATGTAGGCCTTGGCGTGCTTCTTCAGGCCGGCCGTGAACTGGTACCCGAGCTTGGACAGGCCGAGCCCGTTGGGATCGTCGTCGTCCTTGAACAGGTCGGTGGTGCCGCTCTCGTCCCACAGCGACATGTGGAAGTGGCCGCCGTTGCCGGTCAGGTGGCCGAACGGCTTGGGCATGAACGTGGCCAGCATCCCCTCCGCCTGGGCCATCGCGTGCACCATGTAGCGGAAGAAGATGGCGCGGTCGGCGGTCGTCAGCGCGTCGGCGAACTCGAAGTTCGACTCGAACTGCCCGTTCGCATCCTCGTGGTCGTTCGCGTAGCTGCCCCAGCCCAGCTGGTTGACGTAGGTGGAGAGCTGGCTGAGAAAGTCGTAGTGCCGGGTCAGGCCCTTCATGTCGTAGCAGGGCTGGTCGAGCCGGTCGAGCGGGTCGGCCAGCTCGATGCCGCCGTCCTCCGTCTCGCGCAGCAGGAAGAACTCGAGCTCCATGCCGACCTTGAACGTGTAGCCGAGCTTCTTCGCGCGCTCCAGCTGGCGCCGCAGGATGGTGCGCGGGCAGTAGGGCCACTCCTCGCCCTCGACCGTGATGTCGCATGCGAAGCGAGCCAGCCCCGGCTTGAACGGCACCGGCGTGTAGCTGGCCAGGTCGGGGATCGCCATCATGTCGGGCGACGCGGGCGTCTGGCCGATCGGGCCGGCGGCGAAGCCGGCGAAGCCCGCGCCCTCGTTGACCAGGCCCTCCCAGTTCTCGATCGGCACCAGCTTCGCGGACGGCTTCGCATTCATGTCCACGAACTGGGCGAAGAAGAACTTGATCCCGTCCTGTTCCGCCTTCGCCCGGATCGTGTCGGCGAGTGGGCGTGCGCTGACTGTGGCCATTCCCGGTCTCCTTCGCGTCGCTTTCGCGCGAAATGTCGCAAACTCGGGAGGCAATTACTAGGCCTCCGGCGGAATTTCGCCTGCCGTGACGCCGCCGTGATGCGAATGTGATGCGGCCGTTATCTGCCGAGCGCCTGATCGAGCCGCAGCAGCTTCAGCTCGATCTCGATCATCAGCCAGTCCTCGCGGGCCACGTCGAGCCCGGTCAGGTCCTGGATGCGGCGCAGCCGCTGGCGCAGCGTGTTCGGGTGCACGTACAGCGTCTGGGCGGCCGCGGCGATGTTGCCGCGGCGGCGGAGGTACTCCTCGAGCGTAAGCAGCAGCTGCGACCGGTGGCGCTGGTCGTAGGCGGCGAGCCGCTGCAGCGCCTCACCGCGGCGGTCGCGCACCCGGCCGTCCTGGGACACCTTGAGCAGGTACTTGTAGGCGCCGAGATCGTCGAAGTTCGTCACGCCGGGCTCGCTGCTGACGACCGACGCGGCCACCACGGCGTGCTCCGCCTCGATGAACCCGTTCGGATACGCGTCGGCTCCCTCACAGCGGTTGGACAGGCCGATGGCGAGCGGATGCGTGGCCGTCAGCCGTGCGTGGATCTCGCGCAGCCGCCCGGCCGCGGCCTCCTCGTCGCAGCCGTTCAGCCGCAGGAGCCCGCGCAGCGCAGCGTCCCGCCGGTCGAACAGCGAGCCCGGGAACGCGCGCGTGACGGCCTGCTCGAGCGCGTCCGCGACGGCGTCCCAGCTGCCCTCGCCGGGGCCCGGCCGCGGCACCGCCTGCAGCACCACGTGCGGGAGCGCGAGATCGCATCCGAGCGTGCTCGCCCGCTCCTCCAGCTCCGCGGCCGACCCGTTGCCGTGTGAGAGATCCTCCAGCAGGTCCTTGATGGCGTTTCGCTCGGTCAGGCGGTCGATCAGCTGCACCTTCTTGATGGCGACGGCCGCCTGGTTCGCGATCGAGCCGACCAGCTCCCGCTGCTCGGCATCGACGCGGTGGTCGCCGGGGAACCGGAGCGCCAGCACGCCCACCAGCTCCTCGGCAGCCACCATCGGCACGACCAGCGCAGTGCCGGGCACGTCGCTGCCCCACAGGGCGCTCGCGAGCCGGTGGCTCGACTTCTCGCCGCCGCCGCGCGCCGAGAGCGCAAGCTCCAGGCCGAGCTCGTGGACGTTGACCGCCCGCGGGGGAACCGCCGCCTCCGGCCACGCGGCTTCGGGCGAGAGCGTGCGGCCCTCGGCATCGGCGACCAGCACGTCGCAGGACGACGCCTCCAGCAGCCGCTGCGCGCGCCGTGCCACCGCCGGCAGCAGGCTCTCGAGGGTGGACGCAGCCGAGAGCACCCGAGCGAGGTCGGACAACCCCTCCACCAGCGACAGGCGCCGGCGCGTGTCCTCGTACAGCCGGGCGTTCTCGACGGCGCCGGCGACGAGCGTGGCCGCCGACACGAGGAAGTCCGAGTCGGCCCGGGTGAACTCGCGCGGCGCCTCCGCGTGCAGCGCGATCACGCCGATCACATCGCCGGCCTTGGTGCGGAGCGGCGCCGCGCAGAGCGACCCGTACTTCTCCTCCTCGGCCTCGGGCACGACCTTGGCCCGCGGATCATCCGGTGCGCCCTCCGGGATGAAGACCGGCCGGTTGTGCTCGGCCACCCATCCCGCGAGGCCCTCGCCCGGCTCGAAGCGGAGCCGGCCGACCAGCGCGGCGTAGGGGTCTGACACTGCGCGCAGCACGAGGCCGCCGTCATCGGGGTCGACGAAGTAGATCCAGCATGCGTGGCAGTCGATCGCCTCGCTGACCAGATCGACGATGGCGCGGAGCACGCGGTCGAGGTCGAGCGTGGAGCTGACCGTGTTGATGATCCGGTAGAGGTACCGGCTCTCGACCGTCCGCTCGGGTGTGTCCGGAGGCGCCACCGGTGTGTGAGAAACGGACATACGAGAATCGTATCTCCCGCCTTCCTGCGGCCGCGTGGGGATGCGTCACCCGGGAGCGCCGTGTCGCAGGCTGAGCGCCCCGGCGGCCAGACATGGCGACGCTGACATAGCCGAGCCTGCGGCCGAGGCGTAGGATATGCGGGGAAATTCCACCCCGACCGCAGGAAGAACCAACGAGAGGAGTCCTGAATGGCAACGGTCGCTCCTGAGTCGGCCATGGCCGGGCTCGACCCGATGTTCCAGCCCGACTGGTTTTTCACCGAGGAGCAGCTCCGCCTGCTCGAGCGGCTGAAGGAGATCTGCGAGGAGACGATCCGGCCGCTGGCGGCTGAGAACGACCGCACGCTGACCTTCCCGCGCAAGAGCCTGGAGGCGCTTGCGCCCGACGGGTTCCTCGGTCTGCTGCTCCCGAAGGAATGGGGCGGCCTCGGGCAGAACCACGTGATGTACGCCGCGGTGACCGAGACGATCGCCCGCTACGGCGACGCATCGTGCGCGATGTGTTACGTGATGCACATCGGCGCCGTGGAGGCGCTGCGCCTCCGCGCGACCGACCACATCATCGAGAAATACCTGAAGAAGGTGCGCGAGGGCCTGATCGGCACGCTCTCGTATTCCGATCCCGAAACCGGGTCGCACTTCTGGTACCCGATCGCATCGGGCGCCCGTAAGGTCGACGGCGGCTTCGAGGTGCTGAAGAAGGCGTCCTGGACGACCTCGGCCGGCTTCGCCGACTTCTACGTGCTGCAGACCACCTCGCCGGACTACAACGGCGACTACTCGAACCTGTCGGTGTTCGTCGTCGACAAGGACGAGATCGAGGCCAAGCCGCAGGAGTGGGATGCGATGGGCCTGCGCGGCAACCAGTCCGGAACCCTGCTGCTCGACTGGAAGTTCGTTCCCGAGAACCAGCTGGTCGGCCCGATCGGCGACGGCGCGAACTCGAACGACGAGGCCGTCGACCCCTACTTCCTGGTGGGCTCGTCAGGCTGCTGGAACGGCATCGCGCTCGGCGCGATCGACATCGCCATCCGCCACACCACGGTCAAGAAGCACAAGGACGTGGGGATGCGGGTCGCGGACTACCCGACCATCCAGGACGCCGTCGGAGAGGCGGTCATGGACACGAACGCATCCCGGTGCTTCGTGTTCTCGGTCGCGCACGCGATGGATCTGGCCACGGACGACGCCCGGACGAACCCGGCGATCGGCGACCTGGCTCGCGGGAACTACCTGCACTGGGCCTGGCAGATCAAGTTCAACGCGGCGAAGAACGTGGCC
>DASSEV010000042.1:0-2449 GCA_035695105.1 Gaiellales bacterium | reverse complement strand
GGCGGATCGGAGTAGGGCGCCTCGCCTACATCCTCGGGGATGATGACGATGGCCGGTCGGCGCTCCTCGTAGGCGCTCTTGATGGCTCGGTCGATGATGCTGCGGGCGGCTGTTGGTTCCATGATCGTGGCGGTGTAGCCGCCGACGTCCTTGAACAGAACGCCGAGGTCGATTTCTTGCTGGTAGTGGGCGCCGAGGCTGGACCGTTTCTGCTGACCCACGATCGCCAGCACCGGCTGGTGGTCGAGCTTGGCGTCGTACAGCCCATTGATCAGGTGCACGGCCCCCGGTCCACTGGTGGCGATGCAGCAACCGATCTCGCCGGTGAACTTCGCGTGCGCGCATGCCATGAACGCGGCCATCTCTTCGTGCCGCGTCTGAGTGAAGAACGGATCCGGGTAGGCGCGGTGAAAAGCGCCGAGGAACGCGTTGATCCCATCACCGGGATAGCCATACACGCGGTGGATCCTCCACTCGCGTAGTCGACCGAGGATCCAGTCTGCAGTCTTCATCTGCCGCCTTCCGCGCAACCTGACGAGAGATCGATATGTCTCGTGACACGATTTATTGGTCTCCTTCCCGGTGTTGCTTTCACCAATCGCGGGCAACCCGGATGGGTCGAAGAACACGCCGAACGAGGAGTTGAGGGCCATGGCGGAGGACAAGCTGCGTGAGGCCGCCCGCGAAGAAATTGAGGCGTTGCCGGCGGAGACCGCCGCCGGCAACGTCGACGCCGACTCCGACGGCCGTGGAGCCGCCTTCGGTGACGAGCCCGCTTCAAGCGGGCGAACCAGCGTCGACAACACGCATACCGACGGATGAGGGCGGCGACTGCGCCCTATTCAGCGGATACTGGCGCCGTGAGCGAAGAGCCGGAGTATGCGCGGCTGGCGGAGTTCCGCAAGGCACTGCGCGCGTTCCTACGCTGGAGTGAGGACGCCGCGAAGAACGTCGGCCTCACCACGATGCAGCACCAGCTGCTGCTCGCGATCCGGGGCCGGGGAGGAGCGCCGACCATCGGGGAGATCGCCGACGACCTGATGCTGCGGCACCACTCGACCGGGGAGCTGATCAACCGCGCCGAGGCCGCGGGGCTGGTGGCACGCTCCCAAGACGCCGGCGACCGCCGGCAGACCCGGATCACGACGACCGGCGCGGGGAACAAGGTGTTGCGCCGCCTCTCGGAGCAGCACCTCGACGAGATCCGGCGTCTGGCGCCGGTCGTCGAGGCACTCGCGCACGACTGAGCACCCGGCGAAGTTTGCAGCTGTTCATTTTCCTTTGGTGACCGTGCGGTACCTCGCCTCGAGAAACGAATACAGGGCGAAGATGGCGAGACCCGTCGCGACGACGGCGAGGACCGCCACGCCCCAGCGGTGCCGCGCGAGCGCGGCGAGCTCGGCGTCGCTGCCGTCGGCGTGGCGTGGGTCGGACTGCACGGCGGCGATCATGAAGAAGATCCCGATTGGCGCGAAGACCGCGGCCCGCGCCGGTATGCCGATCGTGCCGGACAGCCGCACCAGCGCCCGCACCCATCCTGGCGAGCCGTCGGTGTCCATGCCCTCGGCGTAGTTCTGGTCGACGCCAGTGCGAATCTGGTTGGCGCACACGCCGATGACGACGAGACCGAGCGCGAACAGCAGTTCGCGACCCGCAGGCAAGGACAGGATGCCGCTCGCCGATCGGTGCTGCTGCTGCTGCTCGCTGCCGGTGGAACGTCGTCCGAGCGCGTACGACGCCGGCAGCCAGGTGAGCGCCACGTAGAACGCGCCTTGCAGGAACGTGGTGACGCGGCGCCACCGGCTGGGGCTGTCGTCACGAACAGCCCCCCAGATCCGCGTGAGGCCGAAGGCGAGGAACCCGGCGGCGGTGACGCTGATCGCGGCGAGGCCGCCGGGGTGGCGCGCGATGGTGCTGAGCGCGCCGTGCGCGTTGGCTTGTTTGCCTCTGCCTCCGTCCAGGGCCATCTGGATGACGAGGTAGACGAGCATGCAGTAGAAGATGCTGCGGGCGACCAGGCCAACGCGGGCGATGAAGGCCGCGGTGCGCTTTCCGCGCCGTCGTGCGCGCGACTCGCGGCCGATGTCGTGATTCCGGCGAGGCACGATGACGGTCATGCGGCCTCGGCGCGTGCTGACTCGCCGTCCTGCGATGGCCCTGTGCTGGCGCCGCTGCCTTCCGCGCGGTGCACGGCCTGCACGACAGGGGAGGTGTCGAGCGTGACGATGGCGCTCACGAGGACTGCCGCGGCTGCTGCAGCTGTCGCCAGGTGGGTGGCCGAGGTGTCTAGACGCTCACCGAAGACCACGACTCCGAGCACGATGGCCGCCGCAGGGCTGAGCGCATCGGTGATGGGCATGCTGACGGCGAGCGGCCCAGCCTGGAACGCCGACTGGATCAGCAGCAGAACGGTGATTGAGCAAACGGCCATGGCGTAGGTCTCCCACGC
>DASSEV010000041.1:0-22024 GCA_035695105.1 Gaiellales bacterium | reverse complement strand
TGGCTTGCGCCTTGCCCGCACGGCGCCGTGGAACCAATGATCTTACGGAGCGGGCGTCAGCCCGTGCCGCTGCATCACCTCGGCCATCGCGGCCGGATCCGGCGGGCCGGCGGCGGTCTCGATCACCGCGCGGAGATCGCGGAAGTACTCGGGGCCGAGCACGCCCGGCGTGACCACGGCGAGGGCGCGTGCATTCGCACCGCCGCGATTCTCGAAGCCATGCACGATCCCGCGCCGGATGCAGATCGCCTCGCCCGGGGCCACCGCGATCTCCTCGCCGTCGACAGTCCAGGTCAGCACGCCGTCGAGGCCGTAGATCGTCTCCTCGTAGGCGTCGTGGCTATGAGGCACCGGGACGCGTGAGCCTGCCGGCACGGTGAACTCGAACGCCGTTGCCGATCCGGACGACGCCTCGGCGTCGACCAGGAATCGGATCGCCAGCGGGCCCACCTGGATGTCCTCTGCCATGGTCGCAATCATTGTCGCTCCTCCGATCTGGTAAAGTGACTTGACGATACCGTATGGCTCAGACTTCGTCAAGTGACTTTACGAATGCGCTCGGCCCGCCGCTGATCGGAGCGCTCCTGCGGATGCCGGTCGACCACGTGCGGCGGCACATGCTGGAGGGCCTGCACGCGCGCGGGTTCGACGACATCGACCAGGCGCACCTGGCCATCGTCCAGTATCCCGGCCCGCAGGGCCTGCGCCCGTCGGATCTGGCCGCCCGCCTGCGCATGAGCAAGCAGGCGGTCAACTACCTGCTCGGCCAGCTCGAGGGGCTCGGCTACCTGGAGCGCGTTGCCGACCCGGATGACCAGCGCTCACGGCGGATCGCGCTCACGCAGCGGGGTACCGATGCCGCCCACGCCATCCGCGATCTGGTGGGCGAGCTGGAGCGTGACTGGGAGGCCCGGCTCGGCCGCCGCCGGTTCGCCCAGCTGCGGGCGCTGCTCGTCGACCTGAACGACGAGCTGGCGGCGCAGCCCTAAGCGGGGGGATCGGCCGGCTCGTCCAGCGACTCGGCCAGCAGCGTGGCCACGTCGGCAACCCGCAGGTCGCTTCCGCTGGTGCGCACGCCGTCGTCGAGCATCACGGTGCAGAACGGGCAGGCGACGGCCAGGGTCTTCGCGCCGGTCTCGGCAGCCTGCCGCACCCGCTCCTCGTTGATCGGCTTCCCGCGCTCCTCCATCCACATGTGGGCGCCGCCGGCGCCGCAGCAGAACGTGCGCTTGCCGTGGTTCGCCATCTCCACGGGCTTCCCGACCGCCTCCACCAGTGCGCGCGGGTCGGCGATCACGTCGTTGTGGCGCGCCAGGTAGCACGAGTCGTGGTACGTGATCTCCTCGGAGCCCGCCGTGGCCGCGAGCCTGCCGTCGCGCACGAGCTCCGCGAGCAGCTCCGTGTGGTGCATCACCTCGTAGCGGCCGCCGAAGTCGGGGTACTCGTTCGCGAGCGTGTTGAAGCAGTGCGGGCAGCTGGCCACGATCTTCGTCACGCCGGCGTCGTTCAGCGTCTCGACGTTCTCGGCGGCGAACGCCTGGAAGACGTACTCGTTCCCCATCCGCCGCGCCGGGTCCCCGGTGCACGACTCGCGCGGCCCGAGGATCGCGAAGTCCACCCCGGCCGCCTGCAGCAGCTTCGCGGTCGAGACGGCGGTCTGCCGGGCGCGCTCGTCGAACGACGCCGCGCAGCCGACCCAGTACAGCACCTCGGGAGCAGGCTCGCCCGGCTCCAGCACGCGCACACCAAGCCCTTCGGCCCACTCCGCCCGGTCCTGCTGCGCCTTGCCCCAGGGGTTCGACGAGCGCTCGATGTCGCGCATCATCGGATCGGCCTCGGCGGGGAAGCGCGCCTCGGCCATCACCAGGTGGCGGCGCAGGTCGACGATGTGGTCGATGTGCTCGATCGAGACGGGGCACTCGCGCACGCACGCGCCGCAGGTGACGCAGTCCCACACGACCTCGTCAGTGACCGCATCCGGGACGAGCGGCGCCGCGGCGGCCTCCTCGTCACCCGCCAGCAGCTTTGGCCCCTGCTCGAGCATGTGATCGCGCAGCCCCATGATCAGCAGCTTGGGCGACAGCGCCTTGCCGGTGTTCCAGGCCGGGCACACCTCCTGGCAGCGCCCGCACTCGGTGCAGGTGACCGTGTCCATCATCTGCTTCCAGGTCATGTCCGTGAGCGTCCCGGCGCCCATCCGGATCTCGTCCTCGGGCACGTCCGGGTCGTCGAACACGAGCGGCTCCAGCCGGCCGCGCGGCGTCGTGCGGCCGAAGAAGACGTTGATCACCGCCGTGATGATGTGCAGGTGCTTCGAGTACGGGAGGTAGGCGAGGAACGAGAGGATCAGCAGCACGTGCGCCCAGACGAAGACCCGCTCGAGCGTCTCGGTCGGCTGGCCGGTGCCGAACAGGTTGGACAGCGCGTTCGCCGCGGGCGACCATGACGCCGGCCACTCGTTGATCCCGAGCGCGATCCGCGTCGCGTGCCAGAGCAGCAGCGTTGTCACGATGCCGGCGATCCACAGCAGGATCAGGTCGGCCTCGCCCAGGTGGCTGCCCTCGAACCGCGCCGGCCGCACCACCTTGCGGATGTAGAAGGCGGCGCAGACGCTCGCGAGCACGAGCACGGCGAACAGGTCGACGAGGAAGGCGAACCAGCCCTGGTGGCCCAGCCATGGCAGCGTCGCGCCCTTGTCGACGGCGCCGATCATCGCCATCACGATGGTCGGGAACAGCACGATGAAGCCCCAGAAGATGAGCGCGTGCATCACTCCCGGCCCCAGCCGCTGGAGGATCTTCTTCTGGCCGATCGCGACCACCGCCTCCTGGCGGACCCGCTGCGGGATGTCGTCGAAGCGCTCGGCCGGCCGGCCGAGGCGCATGATCCGCACGAGCATCCGCGCGCGCCGGGCGAACAGGCCGGCGCCCACGGCCAGCGCGGCGAGCAGGGCGATCAGCCCGATGGTGCTTATCCCGCCCCCGCCTTCCGCAGCTCGGCGGTGATCGCCGGGATCACCTCATGCAGGTCACCGATCACCGCGTACGCCGCGTGGGAGATGATCGGCGCCTCGGGGTCGGTGTTCACCGCGATGATGCGCTTCGCGCCCTTGCAGCCGGCCATGTGCTGCGTCGCGCCGCTGATCCCGCAGGCGAGGTACACCTCCGGCGCGATCTTGGTGCCCGTCTGCCCGACCTGATCCGTATGCGGACGCCAGCCCGCGATCGTGACGGCACGCGAGCACCCCACCGCCCCGCCGAGCAGCGCCGCAAGCTCCTCCGCGGGCGCGAAGCCGTCCGGCGAGCCCACGCCGCGCCCGCAGCTGACCACGAACTTCGCATCGGCCAGCGTCACCCCACCCTCGCTGCGGGTGCCGACGCGCCCGACGACGCGTACCGCCGTGTCGGCGTCCGACAGCTCCGGCGTGAACGGCTCGACCGCAGCCGGCGACCCTCCTGACGCGGAGGCCTCCACCGTGTGCGGGGCGACTGTCAGCAGCTTCGTGCCGCCGTGCACACGCGCCTCCTCGAGCAGGCTGCCGCCCCAGCGGATCCGCGTGACGGTGAGCGGGTCGCCCGCGGTGACCTCCGTGCAGTTCGCCGCCAGCGGCAGGTCTGCGATCGCGGCAGCGTGCGCCATCACCTCGTTGCCCCGCTCCGTCCCCGCGGCGAGCACGGCGCCCGATCCGAGCCGTGCTGCGAGCTGCGTCAAGGCCCGTCCCAGCGCGGCGGGCGCGTGGCTCGCGAACACCTCGTGATCCGGCACATGCACCGTCGTCACGCCGTGCTCGCCGAGCGCTGCCGCGGCATCCGCCGCCGACGGTCCTGCGACGAGTGCTTGCACGGCTTCGCCGCCGGCCAGGTCGCGCGCCAGCGCCAGCGCCTGCAGCGACACGTCCTCGGGCGCCCCGTCCTGATGCTCGACGTAGACGAGGGTCACGCGACCAGCCCCGCACGACGCAGCACGTCCACGACCGCCGGCGCGGCGGCGGGCCCGTGGCCGAGGATCTCCGCCTGGCTGGCGTCGCCCTCCGGCAGCTTCAGCCGGATCTTCTCCACGCCGGGAGCGCCACGCTCGGGCGTGCGCGTCTCCAGCGGCTTGCGCTTGGCCCGCAGCCTGCCGGGCACGGATGGGTATCGGGGCAGGTTGAGCCCCTCCTTCACCGTCACCACAGCAGGCAACGGCACGTCGTACACGTCGCGGCCGCCCGGCACCTCCTGCTCGCAGCGGGCGCGGCCGTTCTCGACGGCTATGCCCTTGACGCCCGTCACGCAGGGACGGCCGAGCGCATGCGCGACGCGGATGCCCACCTGGTAGTTCCCGGCGTCGGCCGACTCGTTGCCGAAGAAGATCAGGTCGTACTCGACGCCGGACGCCCGGTCGGCCTCGATCGAGGCGAGGATCGCGGAGGCCGTCGACTGCCCGTCGAACTCCTCGTCGGTCTGCAGCAGGACGGCGCGGTCGATGCCGAGCGCCATGGCGTCGCGCAGCTGCTCCTCCGCGTCCGCGGGCCCGAGCGAGAGCACGGCCGACTCGCCACCCTGCGCCTCGATCAGTCGCACGGCTTCCTCGACGCCGCACTCCTCGTGCGGGCTGATGGTGAACCCGAGGTGCCGTGTCTCGATCGCCTGCTCGTCGGGCGTGAGCACGATGGTGCCCCCGGTCATCGGCACCCGCTTGACGCAGACCAGGATGTTCACGAGCGGATCCGTTCGTTGTCCGGATCGAAGATGGGCGTCGAGCCGGCGATCGCCACCGTCACCGGGTAGCGCTCGTTCAGGTACTCGACCGCGAGCTGCTCACCGACGTTCGCGTGCTCGGGTGGCAGGTATGCCATCAGCAGATGCTTGCCCACCGACGGGCCCGCGCCCGCGCTCGTCACGTAGGAGCGGCGACCTCTGCGGTCGGTGATCGGCGCGCCGTCGCGGGTCTGGATCGGCTCGCGTCCGAGCATGTAGCGCTTCACCCCGGACGCCGACGTGTGGTCGTCCACGGTGAGGGTGCACATGACGGCGGCCGGCTCCTCCTCGCGATGGCGGACGTGCGCCTCCTTGCCGACGAAGTCCTCGTCCTTGACCTTGCCCCAGGCCATCCCGGCCTCGACCACGTTGTACTCGCTCTCCAGCTCGAACCCGTAGGCGCGGTAACACTTCTCGAGCCGGCCGGTGGTGCCGTACACGCCGATCCCGACCGGCACGATGCCGTGCGGGTCGCCGGCATCGCGGACGAGATCCCAGAGCTTGCGGCCGTCCTCGATCGGGACGTAGAGCTCCCAGCCGAGGTCGCCCACGTACGAGATCCGGGACGCCAGGACGCGGAGCGTGTCGACCTCGATCGTCCGGCAGGTGCCGAACCGGAAGCCCTCATGCGAGACGTCGTCCCGCGTGATCGCAGAGAGGATGTCCCGGGCGCGCGGCCCCCAGAGCCCGAGCGTCGTCCAGCCGGACGTGAGATCGGAGATCTGAGCGCTGCCGTCGGCCGGCAAATGGTCGCGGAACCACTTGAAGTCGGCGGGGCCGTGGGCGCCGCCGGTGACGACGCGGAACACCTCATCGTCGAGCCGCATGATGGTCAGATCGGCCTTGAAGCCGCCTCCCGGCGTCAGCACCGGCGTGTAGACGACGCGTCCGACCGGCACGTCCATCTGGCGCATGGCGGTGCGCTGCACGGCCTCGAGGGCGCCGGGGCCGAGCACGTCGAAGATCGTGAAGGCCGACAGGTCGACCATCCCGGCGTGGTCGCGCATCGCCAGGTGCTCCGCGTTGATGATCGGCGACCACCAGCGGGCGTCCCACTCCGCCTCGCGGAGGTTGATGCGATCGCCGTACTCCTCCAGCAGCGGCGCGTTCGACTCGTACCAGTGGGGGCGCTCCCAGCCCGCCGCCTCGAAGAACACCGCGTCCAGCTCCTGCTCGCGGGTGTAGAAGGGGGGCAGCCGCACCTCGCGGTTCGAGGCCCACTGCTCGGACGGGTGGATGATCCCGTAGGTCTTGTTGAACCCCTCGCCGGTGCGCGCGCGGATGTGCGCGCGGGTCTTCTGGTGATCCCAGAACCGTGCGATGTCCGAGGAGTGCAGGTCGATCTCGGACTCGCCGTGCACCATCCACTCGGCGACCGACTTGGCGATGCCCGGGCCCTCCTTGACCCAGACGGCCGCGCACGACCAGAGCCCGCGCACCTCGGGCGTCTCTCCCAGGAGCGGCATTCCGTCGGGGGTCAGCGAGAGCAGGCCGTTGATCGCGTACTTCACGCCGACGCTCTCGTCGCCGACGATCTCCGGCATCAGCTCGAGCGCGTCCTCCATCTGCTGGTCGAAGTCGGCCTGGGTGAACGGCAGCTCGGTCGGCGAGAGCGCCGCCTCCTCGATGGAGGGGATCTCCTCCGGGTCGTGCAGGATCGGGCGGTGCGCGTAGGAGCCGATCTCGAGGCCGACGCCGTCCTGGCGCTCGTACATGAACGTGTCCATGTCGCGCACGATCGGGAACTCGATGTGTCGCGTCGACTTCTCGAAGCGCGGCACCGGCCCGATGTCGATCATCTGATGCACCGCCGGCGTGAGCGGGATCGATGCGCCGGCCATGCGCGCGAGCGCCGGGCTCCAGACGCCGCACGCGATGACGACGATCTCGGTCTCGATGTCGCCGCGCGTCGTTCGCACCCGGCGGACGCGGCCGTGCTCCACGTCGATGCCGAGCACCTCGGTGTTGGCGAGCGCGGTGGCCTTGCCCGCCTCGACCGCGCGCTCCCGCATGATGGTGCCGGCCCGCAGCGAGTCGACCACGCCGACGCCCGGCGAGAGGAAGCCGCCGACCAGGATCGACTCGTCGATGAACGGCACCAGCTCCTTGATCTGCTCGGGCGTGATCATCGAGACGTCGTCGATGCCCCACGCGTGTGCCGACGACATGCGGCGCCGGAGCTCCTGCATCCGCTCCTCGGTGCGGGCGACCTCGATGCCGCCGCTCTCGGTGAAGACGCCGAGCTCCTTGTACTGGCGCATGCTGTCGAGCGTCAGCGCGGTCATCTCCTTGGAGTGGTCGACCGGGAAGATGAAGTTCGAGGCGTGGCCGGTCGAGCCCCCGGGGTTCGGGAACGGGCCCTTGTCGATCAGGACGAGGTCGCTCCAGCCGAGCTCGGACAGGTGATAGAGGAGGCTGTTGCCGACGATGCCGGCGCCGATGATGACGGCGCGCGCGGTGGTGGGCTGGTCGCTCATGTGCTCGGTCTCCCCGCGCCTGGGCGCGTCGGGTGTTGCCGGAGTCCTCCCGGTCTGGTAGACAACTGATATATCAGAGCGATGTCGTCGCTGCAACTTCCATCCGAGCTCCTCTCCGACCGGGCCTACGCCGCCCTCCGCGACCGGCTGGTGGCGCTCCGGATCCCGCCCGGCGCCCCCATCGACGAGGAGTCGCTGACCGCCGAGCTCGGGGTGGGGCGCACGCCCGTGCGGGAGGCGATCCGCCGCCTGGCGCTGGAGGGGCTGGTGGTCGTCTACCCGCGGCGCGGCACGTTTGCGGCCGCTATCAACATCACCAGCCTGACCGACCTGACCGACGTGCGCACCGTGCTCGAGGCGCATGCGGCCGAGCGTGCCGCCCGGCTCCGCGACGAGGACGACCGTGCGACGGCGGCGCGGCTGATCGAGGAGCTGCGGTCGGCGGAGTCCAGCCAGCGATCGCTGATCGAGCTGGACGCCCGGGTCCACCGCTTCGTCTACCGCTGCTCACGCAATCCCTACCTCGAGCAGGATCTGGACCGCTACCTGAACATGTCGCTGCGCATCTGGCATCTGACATGGGACCGCCTGCCCCCGCTCGAGGAGCGGGTGCGCGAGCATTGCGAGCTGCTCGAGGCGATCCACGACGGCGATGCCGAGCGAGCGGGCCGCGTGGCCCGCGATCACGTGCGCGCGTTCGCGGACGAGATGCGCGGCGCTCTGTGAGCCGTCTGGAACCGGCGCCGGCCGGATGGCTCCCCGGCGTGGAGCTCCTACTCAAGCGTGAGGACGAGCACGAGCTGGGCGCGTTCAAGTGGCGCGCCGCCGAGCCGGTGATCGAGGCGTACCGCGCCGCCGGTCACGGAGCGGTGGTAACCGCGTCGACCGGCAACCACGGCGCCGCCACCGCCTGGGCTGCGCGCCGAAACGGGGTGCGTGCCGTGGTGTTCGTCCCCGCCGGCACCAGCCCGCCGAAGCTCGAGCTGCTGCGCCGGCTGGAGGCCGAGCTGGTCGACTTGGGCAGCGACCTGGACGAGGCCAAGGCCGCCGCGATGGAGCACGCCCGCGCGGAGGGACTGCCGTTCTTCGAGGATGGTGCGGAGCCGCTCCAGTACGAGGCCTACGGAGCGATCGCGGACGAGATCCTGGACGAGGTCGCGCCGCAGGCGGTGGTCGTCCCGGTTGGCAACGGCGCGTTGCTGGCGGGAGTGGGCGGGCGCCTCGGGGAGCGTGCGCCGGGCGTCCGGCGGATCGGCGTCGCCGCGGCGGCCGCGCCCGTGATGAGCCGGAGCTTTGCGGCCGGCGCCGTCGTCGAATCGGAGGACAGCGCCACCTTCGCGGATGGCATGGCGGTTCGGGTGGCGATCCCGCGGGCCGTTGATGCGCTGCTCGCCGCCGCCGACGAGATGGTGGAGGTGTCCGAGCGGGCGATCGCCGAGGCGGTCCGGGACTACGCCAGGGCGGGAATGCGGGTGGAGGGCTCGGCGGCCGCGTCGCTCGCCGGTGCCCGCGCGGCCGGCGGCCTCTCGGGAACCGTCGTGCTGCTCGTGACGGGGCGGAACATCGCAGACGAGCTGTGGCGGCGCGCCGTGGATCGGCCCGAGACCTTTGGCTAGTCGATCGGATCGCCCAGCTCGGCGGCGCGGCGCCGCACGAACTCGGCCAGCTCCTCCTCGACCGCCTCGTCGATCGCCGGCCGCTCGTACGCCTCCAACAGCTGCTTCCAGCGCTTGGACGCGCGCGCCTCGTGATCGAGCGATCCGTTCCGCGTCCACCGGTCGATGTTCTCGGTCGAGGCAACGGTCGGCCGCCAGAAGCACTCACGGAAGCGCTCGAGCGTGTGCGCCGCTCCGAAGAAGTGGCCGCCGTGGCCCACCTCCACGTGCGCGTCGAAGGCGAGGCTCGCCTCGTCCACCTCCACCGGCGTGAACTGCGCCCGCAGCAGGTCGATCAGCTCGCAGTCGGCCACGAACTTCTCGAAGCACGTGACCAGGCCGCCCTCGAGCCACCCCGCCGACTGCCAGCAGACGTTCGCGCCGGCGAGGAACGCCGCCTCGAGCGTGTTGAAGCCCTCGTACCCGGCCTGGAAGTCGACCGTCTGGCTGGCCGTGAGCGTGCCGCCGCCGGACCGCCAGGGCAGGCCGAGGTCGCGCGCGATCTGCCCGGAGGCATAGAGGCCGAAGGCGGACTCCGGGCCTCCGAACGCGGGCGAGCCCGACTGCATGTCGGTCGCCGACAGGAACGAGCCCATCACGCACGGCGTCCCCGGGCGCACGAGCTGCGCGAGGGCGATGCCGGCAAGCGCCTCGGCCGTCTGCTGCACGAGCGCGGCCGGCGCCGTCACCGGCGCCATCGCCCCCATCAGCAGGAACGGCGTCACGATCAGCGCCTGCCCGGCCTCTGCGTACGCCAGGAGCCCCTCCAGCATCCGCACGTCGTAGTGCAGCGGCGAGTTGACGTTGACGTTGGCGAACATCACCGGGCCCTCGGCTCCCTCGCCGTGGACGATCCCGGCCATGGCGATGCAGTCCTCGGCCGCCTCCGCCGACGATGCCTCTCCCGACCAGACGCGGTCGGTGAGCGTCGCCGAGGCAAGCGAGCGCCGCAGGTGGCGGATGTCCAGCGGGACGTCGCCCGGCTCCAGCATGTTGCGTCCGGGTGTATCGATCACGTCCGCCATGTGCGCCAGGCGCAGGAGATTCTCGAGGTCGGCCATCGTCCCGTCCCGGCGCACCCCGTCCAGGCGCACGAACGGTGGGCCGTTGACCGCGCCGAACACCATCGCCTCGCCGCCGATCGAGAGGTTCCGCTCGGGGTTGCGCGCATGCAGCGTGAACTGCGCCGGCGCCTGGGCCACCTGCTCGCGCAGGAACCCGGGATCGAACCTGACGACCTCCCCGTCGACCGTCTGGTCCGCCTCGGCGAACAGCTCGAGCGCGCGCGGATGGTCGAAGCGGACGCCGACCTCCTGCGCCAGCCGCTCCCACCCCCGGCCGATCGTCGCGAGCGCCTCGGCGCTCAGCACCTCGAAGCGCGGCATGCGATTCAGGAACATGACGCTTCTGCTCCTGCCCGCATCGGCGTAGCTTGACGTCTCGCGCGAGCCGGCGCAACCGGGCCGGTAGGCTGTCGGGTGTGGACGGAGCAGGCATCAGCCGTGAGGAGCTGCAGCTGGCCGCGCGCAACCACGGGATGCCGCTCGAGGCCCTGCGCTACGACGTCACCCCGGTCGGCCTCCACTACCTGCTGATCCACTACGACATCCCGGCGCTCGGGCGGGACTGGCGCCTCGAGCTGGGCGGCCGGGTCGAGCGCCCGGCGTCGCTCACCCTCGAGGATCTCCGCGGGCGCCGCTCGGTGACGGCGCGTGTGACGATGGAGTGCGCCGGCAACGGCCGGGCCGGGCTGGAGCCGCACATCACGAGCCAGCCGTGGGTGCTCGAGGCGGTCGGCACCGGCGAGTGGACGGGCGTTCCGCTCGGGGATCTGCTCGACGAGGCCGGACTGCTCGAGGATGCCGTCGAGCTCGTCTTCGAGGGCGTCGACCGCGGCATGGAGGGCGGTGACGAGGAACACCAGTACGCGCGCAGCCTCACCCTGGAGCAGGCGCGGGCGGACGGCGTGCTGCTCGCCTACGAGCTGAACGGGGAGCCGCTGCCGCCGCAGCACGGCTATCCGCTGCGGCTGATCGTGCCCGGCTGGTACGGCATGACCAGCGTGAAGTGGCTGCGGTCGATCACCGCGGTCAGCGAGCCGTTCGCCGGATACCAGCAGGCGCAGGCGTACCGGTGGCGCACCGACGAGGACGATCCCGGCACGCCCGTGACGCGCATGGCGCCGCGGTCGCTGATGGTGCCGCCCGGCATTCCGGACTTCATGTCGCGCGACCGTCGCGTGCGGCGTGGCGAGGCGGTGCAGCTCGAGGGCCGGGCATGGTCGGGCTGGGCGCCGATCGCGTCGGTGGCCGTGTCCACGGACGGGGGCGGCACCTGGCAGGACGCCCGTCTCGACCCGCCCGGCGGCCCGTTCGCCTGGCGGCGGTGGACGCTCGACTGGACGCCGCAGCGCGAGGGGCGCACCGAGCTGTGCAGCCGCGCCGTCGATGAGGCGGGCAACCGCCAGCCCGACGCGCCCCTCTGGAACGTCGGTGGATACGGCAACAACGCCGTTCAGCGCGTTGCCGTCGATGTCATCGGGTGACGTACCGGGCTACTGGCCCTTCGTGTACCAGCTCCCTCCCGGCCCGGTGTAGCTGATGCCCTCGCCCCACACGAGGTAGTTGACGCCAGACGGCGCGGTCGCCATCTCGAAGTAGTCCCCGTACGGGAACGCGTAGCCGGCCGACGTCTTGTAGGGCGCGCCGGACGCCTGGTCGGACAGGCGCACCTGCGGCGACCATGTGCTGCCACCGTCGGTCGTGCGGGTGTACCAGGTGTTGTACGCGTTCGCGCCGTTGCGGTTGTCCTGCCAGGCGACGCGGAAGTCGTTGGCCGATGGGCCGTGGGTCACCTCGGGGAAGCCGTTGTCGCCGGTGCCGCTCAGCAGCTGGCGCGCGCTCCAGGTGGTGCCGTTCGTCGACGTCCGCACATACAGGCCCTTCGGGCCGCCCGACACCGTCCCCAGCGAGTACGCGGCCAGCACCTTGCCGGCCGAGTCGACCGCGAGGCTTGCCTGCGGGCCCAGGAAGTCGTTCGTGCAGCCTGCCGACGTGCAGGCGGGCTGCTGCTCGGCCGTGTCGATGAAGGTGGTGGTGAACGACACGCCCGCGTTGGTCGAGCGCAGGACGGCCAGCTTGACCGGCCCGGTCGCCGACTGGTTCTCGGCGCTCTCGGCGAAGTAGACGGTGCCGTCAGGAGCGACCGCGCCGCCCTCCGCGAACCAGTAGAGGCTGTCGCTGTTGGTCTTGACGCGGGTGCCCCAGCTTGCGCCGTAGTTGTGGGAGGCGACCACGTAGCTGTCGCTCGAGTTGAACGCGATGTACACGTCCTTGCCGGTCGGCGAGATCTCGAGGATCGGCTTGTCGCTGAAGTTGAGGCTCTTTCCCTCGACCGACACCGGGGTCGACCACGTCACTCCGTGGTTTGTCGACTTCGAGAACACGACGCCTGGCTGGTAGTCGTTCAGCCACGCCGCGTACAGGGTGCCGTCGTTGGCCACCGCGATCTGCGGGTCGTTCTGCGCCTTCACGTTCTTGCAGGCGCAGATATAGGAGTCGGCGCTCCACGACGTCCCCCCGTTGCTCGAGCTGCGAAAGATGATCGCCGGGTCGGAGCAGGAGCTGCAGGCCTTCGGACCGCCGTAGCGCGTCGTCAGCTGGTACACCCAGGTCGACCCGGGGGTGGGATCGACCGCGACCGCCGGCTCCCAGTCGTCGCCGGTGCTCCAGAGGCGCTCCGAGTCGAACCCGGTGGTCGTCGCGGCCGCCTGGGTGGTGACGCGCTTGACGGTGCCGTGGAACGCCGCGATGCGGGCGCCCGCGACGACGCGGTCAGGGTCTCCGCCCTTCCCGAGTCCTTCCTGCTCGCCGCCGCGCGTCAGTCCGACCGCCAGCGCGACGGCCAGCGCAGCGACGACGAGCGCTGCAACGGCCGGCATGGCCTTGCGGTTCCGCATGTCTCCTCCCCAGGTGTGTGGTCGAGGGCGACGCTACGGACTCGTGCGGAACGTGTCAAGACCGGCCGACGCGGTACACCGTCCACGGCCCGGTGCGCAGCACGGGATGCACGCGAGGGTCACCCGCGAGCGCCGCCTGCGCGCGGGGCGTGGTGTCGCTATTGACCACGACGTAGCGGACGTCATAGCGGTCGAAGATGCGTGCCCGCAGCTGTGCTGAACCACCCGGCGCGAGCGCGATGTTCACGGCCCGGCGGCGGGCGCCGGGGGAGTTGCGCGGCTCTCCCCGCGTCCGCTCGAGCGGCAGCGCCACCGGGTACACGTCCGCCTCGCCGGCCAGCTGGTAGCCGATGTACGCCTCGGCCAGCACCACCGGGAAGGGCGCCTGGTCGTGCTCCCGCATGTAGGCAACCACCGAGTCGGGCACGCGCGGCAGGGTGTCCGTGACCGTGACGCCGTGGCGCAGGTCGTGCCACACCTGGCTGTGCTCGGCACGCACGGAGCCGGCCGTCAGCGCGAGCGCGAAGACGACCGCGGTGCCCGTCCCGGCGCCCGCGACGACGTTCAGCCGCAGCGGCCGGGCGCGAACGGCATACACGATCACGATCACGGCGCCGGCGACCGTCAGGATCGTGACCAGCGCCGTCAGCAGCCACCCCTCCGGCACGACGGCCTGGTAGAGCAGCGAGGCGAGGGCGATCCCGGCGGCTGCCGCCAGCGCGGCCCGGCGTCCGGCCACCGCCGCGAGCTCCACGAGCGCGATCGCCGCGGTCAGCGCCCAGGGCAGACCGCCGCGGCCGAACCGCTTCACCTGGCCGATGCCGAATACGCCCGTGAGCAGGGCGGGGATCCCCGGGAAGGAGCACAGCGCCAGCGCGCCCGCCATAACCGATGCCGCCACCGCGTGCCGACCGCGGTAGAGCAGCAGCAGCGGCACAACCGCCAGAACGCCGAGGACGATCTCCGGCCGCCCGTCGAAGATCCAGCTCGCCTCGGCCACGATCGGGTGGCCGTGCCGCTCGACGAAGACGCCGGCCGGCTGGGCCGGCTGCGGCTGCGGCGTGCCGCCGCGCAGCGCCACCGCCCAGATCACTCCGTACACCACGCCGGTGACGGCGATGCATGCGGCCAGGGCTCGCAGGCCGGCCCGCGAGACGATCACCACCGCCACCATGCACGCCAGTGGCAGCACGGCATAGGTGGCGTGGATCACCGCCACCGAGAACACCGCGAGCATCACCGCCCGGCCCATCCGCCGGTCCCACTGCGAGCGCGAGGCCGCGAGCAGGAGCGCCAGCGTGGCCGGCACGAGCACGAAGAACGTGAAGGTGGGCGGCTGCTGCATGGTCGACAGCGACTCGCGCGCGAGCGAATCCCACGCGGCCAGCACCGCGACGGCGGTCCCGGCGGCCCTGCCGGCGGCCACCGACCCGAGCCCGAAGGCCGCGGCCGGGAGCAGAAACGCGCACGCCGGTGCCAGGCTGGAGTACGCGGCGGACGGCTCGGTGCCGGTGATCCGCACCGCCACGGCCTCCATCGCATGCAGCGCCGGCACGACGTAGCCCGCGTGCGGCGACCCGTGCCAGACGGAGGAGAGGCCAGAGAGCGACAGGTGGGGAAGGTCGATCAGCTTGCGCACCCGGCCGGCGTGGAACAGCCCGTCGCCGTGCAGGACGGCGGTCTCGTACCGCGAGGCGGCGACGGCCAGGGCGAGGCCGCCACCGGCGACGGCCGGAAGCGTCCAGCGGCTCCCCCCGAGCCGGCTGCCGACAGGCCGGATCGACAGGATCACGGCCGCGGCGGCGCCGACGGCAGCGGCCAGAACGGCCAGGGGAAGCTGGAGCACCAGCGCCACCATCAGCGCAAGGCACCAGGCGGCGCAGCCGAGCGGAATGGCGCCGACGCCGAGCAACAGAGGGTCGAGCGCATCGTCGAGACGCAGCATTCGTGCCGTTGCCAATCCCGGGACCAGCAGTACCAGCAGGAAAGCCGGCAGCAGCGCAACGCCGGGCGGGGCGATCGCGGCCAGTGCGCGGATGGCGAGGACGGCGACGGCGAGCGCGGCCAGCGCCGCCCCCGCGCGGGCGGCGTGCCGGTGAAGCGGCGGTCGCTGCGGGTCGGCGGCCACGAGCCGCCACCATACACGGCGGCCTAGGCTGCAGACATGGCCACCATGCGCGACCTCGACGCCCTCGCGCTCGCCCTCCCGGGGACCGTCCGCGAGGAGTCGGAGGACGGGCGTCCCTCCTACCTCGTGAACGGCAAGATGTACTGCTTCCACCGGAGCCGGCGGCCCGATGCGCTCGACCCGGAGACGGGCGAGCGGCTCGGCGACGTCCTGATGTTCCGGGTCGCCGACCTCGAGGAGAAGGAGCTGATCCTGGGCGACCCGGATGGCCCGTTCTTCACGACGCCGCACTTCAACGGCTATCCGGCCGTGCTGCTTCGGATCCGCGACCTCAAGCGGCTCAGCAAGGCTGAGCTGCGAGATGTCGTGGTCGACGCCTGGCTCACCCGCGCCCCCAAGCGCGTGGCGAAGGCCTGGCTGGCCGATCAGGAGGGGTCGGCGGACACGTAGTCCGCCGACCCCTCCTCTTCGCTACGAGTCGGCGTCGACGGTGCCGCGCCACGCGCCGGTGGCGGTGCCGCGCGACTCCATCAGCTGCTTGAAGCGGCCGAGGTCCTGCTGCACCTGCACGGCGTCGATGCCGAGCAGGTGTCCGGTCTGCTCGCGCAGGCCGTCGGGTGCGTACCCGATCTGGGCGGTCACCCGCGAGCGGTTGTCACCGAGGCGATGGAAGGTGATGACACCGTCCGGGCCGCCGTCGGTGCTCCGCCACGCGATCCGCTGGTCGGGCACCTGCTCGGTGATCTCGGCGTTCCACGACCGCGGCGTTCCGGCCACCGTGGCCGACCAGCGCAGGTGCGCGTCGTCCACCTGCGTGACCGAGTCGATCCCGCCCATGAAGCTCGGGAACTCTTCGAACTGCGTCCACTGGTCGTACACCTGGCGAACCGGCACGTCGACGTCGACGGCCGTCACGATCGCCTTGTCCTTACGCGAGCCGCCGATGACGGTCGTCATGCCGCCGCGTGTCCGCACGGCCGCAGCCGCTCCGGCCAGCGCGGCGCCGCCGCCGACCACCCACGGCCAGCGCCGGTGGCGCGGCTTGCTGCTGCGCTTCGCGACGTCGCTGGCCGCATTGGCGATGGTCTGCAGCCGACGGCCGGTGCGATCGCTTCCGGCGACCCGCCGCACGCCGTGCTTGCGGACGTCGTCGCCGATGGCCGTGGCACACCGTGCCGCGGTTCGGATCGACTTGCGGACCTTACGGTCATGTGACAGTCGGTCGCTGATCTCCGTGATGCGCTGCATGCGGGATCGCTTCATGGTCAGCCTCCCAGGATGTGTCGTTGGATGGCGGCGGCCGGACCCTGGCCGCTCGCCGGCATGGCTGCACACCCCTCGGGCGTGCATCTGGTGAGTACCCCCCGCCTCCGGGCGCGAAACCGGCCGCCGGCTACACGCGCTCGAGCGTCGCCAGGTCGAGCTCGCCGCCGAAGTAGCGGTCGAGCACCCGCTGGAACACGGCCTCGGAGCCGTCGCAGGCCAGGTGGAACAGCGTCATCGACGACCGCAGCTTCAGCGCGTCGATGCTGCCCATGACGGATTCGGCCGTGAGGCCGGGCCGGCGCGGGATCTCGTCGGCCAGGATCTCGGCCGCCTCCCGCAGCCGCGGGCCGAGCAGCGGGTGGCCGAGGTAGCCGCGCGCCTCGTCCAGCGAGCTGATCGCGAAGTGCTGCGCCGCCGGGCTGCGCCCCAGGCCCGCGATCTGGGGGAAGACGAACCACATCCAGTGGCTCGTCTTCCGGCCACGCCGCAGCTCGGCGGCCGCCTGGTCGTAGACCCCCTCCTGGGCCTGCACGAAGCGCGCGAGGTCGTACGGGTCGTCCGTGCCGGTCACGGCTCGTGCCCCGGGTCGATCGCGAGCGCGCGCTGCATCGAGAGCTGGTGCCGCTCGCCCCGGTACTCGGCGTGCACCGGCTCGAGCACGATGCCGGTGTGGTCGCCGAGCTCGAGCCGGTCGACGACCCGGCCCACGAAACGGTCGGGGCAGCCGTCCAGCAGCGGCGTCCCGTCCGGCGCGGCGTGCCAGGCCGTGCGGTCGAACTTGTCCACCTCGTCGCCGGTCTCGCCGCCGAACAGCTCGGCCAGCTCCGTCTCGCCGTCAGGGACGATGTGGATGCCGATCGACGGGGCCGCCAGAGCAACGCGGTGCGTGTGGTTCTTCACCGAGATGCACACCAGGAACCGGGGAGGATGGATGCTCACCTGGGTGGCAAAGCCGACGAGGCAGCCGGAGCGTTCACCTGCAGCGTGCGCCGTGGCGATGAACATCGGCGTGTCCAGCTCCTGCGTCAGCTGCGAGAACGCGTGCTCCGTGCTGCTGCCGGCCATCCGTGAAGTCTGCCCCGCGTGCCCGACTGGCGAAACGGTCAGCGGCCGGCGCTCCTGCACGGTAGGGTCCACCGGGTGAGCCGATCGCCGATCCACCGCGCTGTCGCACGCGTCCGCAGGGCCTTCGCGTCTCCCCAGGAACGCCGGCACGCGCTGGTCGGCCCGGCCTCCGAGTGGGCCGTGAAGCGTGACTTCCAGATCGGCTTCCTGAAGGCGCACGGGCTGCAGCCCTCCGACCGCCTTGCCGACATCGGCTGCGGCACGCTGCGGGGCGGGATCCCGGTGATCGCCTACCTGGACGAGGGGCGCTATCACGGCTTCGAGGTGCGCGCGGAGGCGCTCGACGAGGCGCGCCGGGAGCTGGCTGAGAGCGGCCTCGAGAGCAAGCGGCCGACGTTGACGCAATCCGACGACCTGGGATCGCTGCGTCTCGACGAGCAGTTCGACGTGATCTGGGCGTTCTCGGTGTTCGTGCACCTGAGCGACGAGGTGCTGGACGGCGTGCTCGACTTCGTGGGCCGCCAGCTTGCCCCGGCGGGCGTGATGTATGCCAACGTGAGAACGGCAGAGGCCGAGCAGGGGGAGTGGCAGGGCTTCCCCGTGGTCAGCCGCTCGGTCGACGCGTATCGCGAGTCGGCCGCGCGACATGGGCTCTCTGTGGAGGAGCTGGGCACGCTCGAGTCGCTCGGCCACCCACCGGGGTTCGGCTCGAGGCAGGTGATGCTGCGACTCGCGCACTCGGCCTGAGCGCCGCCGCGGTCAGGTGAGCGCGGCCTCGGCCGGCAGCTCGTCCGGCTGGTGCTCGGTGATCTCGCGCGTGCGCAGGTCGTAGTAGAGGTAGCAGGTGGCGATGGCCGCGTAGGGCACGGCGAGCACCGAGACAAGCGCCGAGATCAGGTTGACGGTGCCAAGGCCGATCGGCGAGACGAGGATCAGCGTGACTCCGATCGCCGGGCCGAGCAGCACGGCGGTGCCGACCACGATCAGCGTGATCCAGGCCACCCTCAGCCACCGGTGGCGGACGAGCGTTGCGCTGCGGCGAAGCGCCGCCCGCCACGGCAGATGCTCCAGCACGATGCACTGCGCAAACAGCGACCAGCGAACGACGAGCCACACCGCGAACGGAATGCCGAACACGGTCAGCTCCAGCAGCAGGACGACCGCGGTGACCACGGCCAGGCCCGCCGCGAGCGGCCGGACGTAGCCGCGGATGGCGGCGTAGGCGTCGCGCGCACGCACCGGGGAGTCGGCGCCGGTGCGGGGCATGGCATGAGCCACCATCGCCTGTACGACGGTCAGCGCCATCAGCGAGAACAGCAGCCAGACGCCCAGCGCGGCCGTCACCAGGAACGCGTTGGTCTGCCCCGCGGTCTTACTGAGCACGTCGAGGCCGCTGACCCAGAACAGCAGCCGTTGGAGCAGGCCGATGGCCACCCAGACGGGCAGGAACCCCGCGCCGATGCTCAGGTAGAGGCGGGGATTGCGGCGGTACATACGCGCCGACGCGGTGGTGATCTGGCCGAGCGTCCTGCGCCGCGCCAGCGCGTATGGCTGCGAAGGGCGCCAGTCCACCCGGATCAGGCCAAGCAGCAGCACCACGATGGCTGCGGCGGCGGCAAGGAGCACGACGGGGCCGCCGTGCACCGCAACGGTCAGCAACGACGAGCCCTTCGCGACCACGCCGCAGAAGAGCGTGGTGGCGTCCGGGAGGCCGCTGAGTCCGCCCGGGATCGCGAACGCGCTGGGGTGCCAGCTCGTCTGCGCCCACGTGATGGGCCGCGTCCATTGCAGCTTCATCTCGGGACCGGTGGGGCCGTTGTAGAAGGCGGGATGCGCCTCGCCCCAGAGGCCGCGGAAGAGCAGCCAGGGGTCCTCCGACCGCACCTGCTGTCGGTTCCCAGGGATGACGTTCACGACCGGGTCGATCTGGCGGGACGGACCTCGGGTGTTGTCGCAGCCGACGCCTTCGGCGGCGCTGCTGCCCAGGTAGAGGGCGGGTTGGTAGAAGTTGGCGTGGGAGCCCTCGGCCGGATAGACGACCGGGTGGGTGCCGTCGACACGCTCGAGCTTCTTGTCGTTCCAGGCCGACCCCTCGGCACCGCTGTGCTGGCTGTACCCGACCTGCGTCGGCGTCGTCTGGAGGGCGGCGGCGGCGTTGGCGGCGGGGAAGTCCAGCTGGATCATCTCCCAGTCGCCCTCGTGCTTGTTGTTGTAATCGTTGTAGATGTAGAAGAACCAGAACTGCAGGGCGGTCTGGCCCTGCTCGGAGACGACGTGGGCGTAGGTGGTCGGGCGGTACGTGGCGTCCAGCAGCCGCTGCCAGTGCTCGTAGCTGCAGCCCGGGCGAAGAGCGTCGCCGGGGAAGTTGAGGTGGTAGTTGGGCAGGCCTTCCGCGAGGTCGGAGCCGGTTGGGGCGACCTTCACCACCTGATCGCCCCAGGGGCCCTCGAGCGCGACCTGCTTGCTGTTCAGGACGGCGTCCGCGGGCATCGGCTGGTACGGCTCGCCGGAGCCACATGGGGTCTCCTGTGCGACGAGCCGCACGACCGGGGCGTACTTGGCGGCGAGCGCCGTGACGGCGGAGTCGTCCGAGGCCAAGGCGGCAGCCGGTGGCAACGCCACCATCAGCACCGCCAGGGCGGCAGCAGCACGACGGAAGCGCCGGGCCATTGGGAGATGTTCGGGCGGCGGAGGGGGAGTCCTGCCGGGACCTGGGCGTGTGTCTCCCGGGCTACCGGAGGGCGCTGTCGACGTTGCGCCGTAGTGCGGCGAGCCGGCTGGTGAGGACTGAGCGCTCAGCCGGCGGCAGCGCGCCGTTCTGCACGACGCCTTGGTAGCAGGGACCGGTGATCTTCATGAACTCAGGGCCGAGGGGCAGGAGCGCGTCACGATCCTCTCCCTCACGTAACGTGTGTGTGCGGGGAGCGCGATACAGCAGAAGCAGATTGATGTCTGTCTGCACTGGATACGCGATCTGCTCCACCTCGGATACGCACTGGTTGTTGGCGAGCATGCGCGCCGCCACTGGGATGCGAGTCTTGAGGTCGGACAGCAGGAGTGTGTCCCACACGCTCAGCCCCGGGTATCTGGCCGGGAGAGGAACTCCTGTCAGCTTGCGGACGCGCGCCTCGACGGAGTCGAGGTTGGCGAGCAGGGCGGCCCGCTGCTCCGACGTCACCGGGCCACGTCGGACGAACGTATTGCACTGGTTGTTGATGTTCGCGTACCGGCGCCCGAGGTCGAGCCGGGGATCGGGACGGCTGCTGATGCGGTTGTAGGAGGCCATATCGCTGTAGACCGGCGCAACGAGGAAGGACCACTGGGGAGTGAAGCACTGGTTCCGGAGGATCAGCTGCCGAGTCACCGCGAGACGACTCCGTACATCCGACGTAAGCACATCCAGCCAGGTGCTGGCACCGACCTTCGAGGGCCTGTGCCCTGGGGGCTCCACCCGGTTGTCGTGCATCCTGGAGCCGACGGCCAGGCCCCCGACGGCAGCCGCCCCGACCAGGACGGCGACAGCAACGCTGGTGGTGCGTTCCCGTAGCCGCCGCTGCGGTCGCCACTTCCGCGACAGAGCCGCGCGCCGCCGCGCGTCCTCCCATAGCCCGGCCGGAGGCTCGACCCGATCGAAGTCCGAGAGCAGATGGTGCATTCGATCACGCATGGGAACCCTCGTAGTCGGTGAGAACCGTGCGAAGCTGGCGTCGGGCGCGGTGTAGCCGAACCTTTACCGCGGTCTCGGAGCTGCCTGTTAGGTTGGCGATCTCGCTCACCGGCAGGTCGGCGTGGTAGTGGAGGAACACGACGACGCGCTGCTGTGCGGACAACATGCGAAGTGCCAGGGTTAGCTCGCCAGAGAGCGCAGCGGGGTCGGAGACACGGCTCGCATGGGGCATCCCGTCCGGTAGGAGGCGCCGCTCGCGCTTCAGTTCGGCGGCAGCCAGCCGGAACGCCACCCGAAACACCCACGCCGCCGGGTCACGCACGCGGCCATCGTAGGCCAGGAGCCGCGAGAAGGCCTCCGCCGTCACATCATCTGCAACATCTACTCGACCGGCCGTCATCGCAAGAACGGCGCGCCAAACCTGCCGCCCGTACGATCGATAGACCTCCTCTGGCGTCAACTCGGCTCAGACCAAGCGACGCGTGCTCGCGGACACATCTGCCAATCAGAGCACAGAAGCGGCTCGGAGGTTACGCCGCCTACCCGCCGTGTAACCGAATCCCGGTCTGCGCGCTCTGATCGTTGATGTCGTAAATCTACGTGTGACAAGGCATCGGTATACCCAGTATTATGGCCGAGCAGTCACCCAACCGGAGGAGCAGTGTTGAACCGACTACTGGCAGCCCTGATCGCCGCGCTCGCGCTTGCGACGTTGCCTTCGCCCGCCTTCGCGTCCGGTCTGGTCGACGTGTCGGCTCAGGCCGGAGTGGCGCAGACCGATCAGTCCTTCAACACACTCACGTTCGACTTCAACGGCGACGCGATTCAGGACTTCGTCTACTCGCCGCAGAACGACAAGGCCGGCCGGCAGCTGTGGAAAGGCAACCCGGATGGCACGTTCACCCTCGTGGCCCACTTGAAGGGAACCGTGACGAGCGATCAGCACGGCTGCACTACTGCGGACTTCGATCGCAACGGGCTCCCGGATCTGTATTGCGCACTGGGTGCGGTATACGGCAGCCGGCAGAAGGAGAATCCGCTGTGGCTTCAGCAGCCCGGTGGCGCATGG
>DASSEV010000040.1:0-2520 GCA_035695105.1 Gaiellales bacterium | reverse complement strand
AGGATGCGGGCCGGCGGCAGGTGCTGCTCGTAGATCCGCACGCCGAAGGGCGCGAGGGCGTCCTCGATGGCGTTCACGACCGTGGGCGGCGCGACGATCATGCCGCCTTCGCCCACGCCGCGGAAGTTGACGTCGGCGTCGAGCGGCACGGTCTCCAGGTGCTCGATCTCGATGCGGGGAACGTCGCAGGCGGTCGGCATCAGGTAGTCCATGAACGTAGCCGACTGGAAGCTGCCGTCCTCGGCGTACGCCGATCGCTCGAGCAGGACCGCGCCGATGCCCTGGGCGACGCCGCCCCGGATCTGACCCTCGACGACGGCGGGGTTGATGAGCGCACCGCAGTCCTCCACGGCGACATAACGCTCCACCTTCACGATGCCCGTCTCGGCATCGACGTCGACGATCGCGCAGTGCGTGCCGCCTGACCAGCCGCCTTCGCCGCCGTCGTACGTGGCCTCCACCTCGAGCGAAGCGTCCGCACCGTCCCCCGCCGATCCTGATGCCGCCCGCCGCGCCACCTCGCTGACGGCGATCGCGCTGGCCGGGTCGCCGCGCACCCAGACGTTGCCGTCGGTGATCAGGAGGTCCTGCGCGCTGGCCTCCATGAGGTGCGCCGCGAAGTCGAGCACCTTGGCCTTGAGCTGACGGGCGCCGTGCAGCGCCACGCCTCCGGTCATGGTGGCTGACCGGCTGCCGCCGGTCAGCCCGAAGGGGACGACGGCGCTGTCGCCGACGACGACGCGGACCTGCTCGAACGGCACGCCGAACTCGTCGGCGGCGATCTGGGCCAGGGTGGTCTGATGGCTCTGGCCGTGCGGCATCTGGCCGGTGAACAGCGCGACGATGCCGTCCTCCTCGAGCCGCAGGCGCATGGACTCGAGGCCCATGGGGCCGCTGGGCCCTCCAGGCGCGCGCGGGCCCGGAGCGGCCTCGATGAACGTGGCCACGCCGATGCCGAGGTAGCGGCCTTGCGCTCGTGCCTGCGCCTGGCGGCGCCGGAACGCGGGAAGGTCGACGAGCTGGGCGACGCGCTCCAGTGACTCCCTGGTCGTGACGCCGACCAGCGGGCGCCCGGTGATCATCGCGGCGGGCGGGTCGGTGCGCGGGGCGGCATTACGCAGCCGGATCTCGACCGGGTCGAGGCCGAGATCCTTCGCGATGAGGTCCAGGATGCGTTCCCGGACGAACGTCTCCGACGCCCACGGCCCGCGGTAGGCGACGTAGGTCGCCTTGTTGGTGGTGACCGCGGTCGACTCGAAACCCAGGGCCGCGAGCTTGTAGGGGCCCGGGAACATCGCCGAGACGATATCCGGGACCATCGCGCCCATGCCGGGATAGGCGCCCGTGTCGACGACCATCTTCACGTCAAGCCCGAGCAGGTCGCCGTCGTCGCTGACCGCCGCCCGGACGTCGAAGCTCTCCTCGCGGGCCTGTCCTGACGCGGTCAGGTTCTCGCCGCGGTCCTCGACCCACTTGACCGGCCGGCCGAGGGCACGCGAGGCCGCTGCGACCGCGAGTTCTTCCCGTGACGCGCCGATCTTCAGGCCGAACGAGCCGCCGATATCGCCGGCCAGCACCCGCACCTTGTCCTGCTCCATGCCGAGGCGCATGGCGACCGCGATCTTGGTGACGTGCACGCTCTGGGTGGCCGCGTACATCGTCATGACACCCGCATCGGCGTCGTAGCTCGCGACGCAGCCGCGTCCTTCCATGGGCACGTTCTGATGGCGGTGTACGTCGATGCGGAAATCGATAACCCGGTCAGCGCCGGCGAACGTGGCGGAGACGTCGCCGAACTCGCTGCGTGAGTGCAGGCGAGCGATGTTGTCGCCCAGGTTGGCAAACAGCGGCGGGCTGCCCGGGTCGAGCGCGAAGGCGGCGTCCACCACCGGCGGCAGGTCCTCATAGTCGACCTCGACCAGCTCGCAGCCGTCCTCGGCGAGGTATCGGCTCTCAGCGATGACGACCGCGACGGGATCGCCGACCAGGCGCACCTTGTCCGTCGCCAGCAGGGTGAACTGCGGGGTGGGCCCGGCCCAGCCCATGAGTGCCATCAGCGCGTCAGGCCCGGGGACCGTCATCGCTTCCAGCTCCGCTCCGGTGAGCACCGCGACCACTCCGGGCAGCGCCTGCGCCGCCGAGACATCGACCGAGAGCACGCGAGCGTGAGCCAGGGGCGAGCGCACGAACGCAGCGTGCAGCATCCCGGGCAGCTTGATGTCGTCGACGTACCGGCCCGCGCCGGTCAGGATGCGAGGGTCCTCCGAACGCTTGATGCTGGCGCCGGTGTAGCGCTCCGCCGCAAGTGCCGTCATGGTCGCTCCTCGCTCAGCGTTTCACGGTTGCGCAGTGTTCGATTGCGCTGGACGGCCAGCAGGACGCCGTCGATGATGCTCTGGTAGCCGGTGCACCGGCAGATGTTGCCGGACAGCGCCTCGCGGATCTCCTGCTCGCCGGCGTCCGGGTGGCCGCGGAGGAACGCGGTGGCCTGCATGACGAACCCGGGCGTGCAGAACCCGC
>DASSEV010000039.1:0-3416 GCA_035695105.1 Gaiellales bacterium | reverse complement strand
GCCGCCGCCAGCAGCACGATGCCGTACGCGGCCACGGGCACCGACGCGAGCTTGTTCTCGCCCAACCACGCCGTGGTGAAAGGCACCAGCGAGAGCCAGAACAGCAGGTGCAGGTTCGCCCACAGCATCAGCCCGGTCACCCGCTCGGTCGCCCGGAACATGTGGTGGTGGTTGTTCCAGTAGATGCCCAGGTAGACGAAGCTCAGGACGTACGACAGGAGCACCGGCAGGGCCCCGCGGAGGGCGGACCAGTCGGTGCCCTCCGGCTTCGGCAACTCGAGCACCATCACCGTGATGAGGATGGCGATCACGCCGTCGCTGAAGGCCTCCATGCGGTCGGTCGACATGCGAGGCGACGGTAGCGGCGCAGCCGGGCGAGGACGTCGCAACCCGATCCCCGCATCGGACGTAGCCTGACCCTCGCCGGGATATCCCCGAGAAGGGCCAGTCCCATGGGACAAGCCGGACCGATTCTGCGCAGCCAGCGGCTGCGCCTGGTCAACCACCAGGGCGACGCGCTGCGCCTCGGGATGAACTGGACCGAGGAGGACCTCGGGAAGCCCCAGGTGCTCGTGGACAGCGCATACGGCCAGGGCCACCCGGGGACGTTCCATTTCCGGGAGCTCGTCGAAGAGGTCAGCAACGGGGTGTTCGAGGCCGGCGGCAAGCCGGGCGTCTTCGCCGTCAGCGACATCTGTGACGGCGTCGTCCAGGCCACCGAGGGCATGAGCTACTCGCTGATCTCCCGCGACGTCATGGCCGCGATGGTCGAGATCCACGCCCTGGGGCATCCCCACGACGGCATGGCGCTGATCTCCGGCAACGACAAGTCGGTGCCGGCTCACCTCCAGGCGATCGCGCGCTGCGACCTGCCGGCCATCCACCTCCCCGGCGGCACCCAGCTGAACGCCGCTGACCACATCACCTCCGACGAGTTGTGGGCCATGGGTGCGGCCGTCGAACGAGGTGAGCGTCCCAAGCGCGACCTCGAGACCGCCCAGCGCGGTGCCTGCCCCACCTGTGGCGCGTGCCAGTTCATGGGCAGCGCCAGCACCGGGCAGGTGCTCGCCGAGGCACTGGGGCTCGCGCTGCCCGGATCCGCGCTGACCCCCGCGCCGCTGACCAAGCTGCTGCGCTACGCCCGCGCGACCGGCAAGCAGATCGTGCGTCTGATCGAGGAGAACGTCACCGCGCGGCGCATCCTGACCCGCGACGCGTTCGAGAACGCGATCATCCTGCACGCCGCGACCGGCGGATCCACCAACGCGCTGCTGCACATCCCCGTCATCGCGGCGGAGGCGGGCGTCGACATCACGATCGACGACTTCGACCGCATCCACCGGCGGGTGCCGGTGCTGGCCAACGTGAAGACGACCGGCCGGTATCCCGTCGAGTACTTCTGGTACGTCGGCGGCGTCCCCGCCCTGATGCTGGAGCTGCGGGAGATGCTGCACCAGCAGGTCCTCACGGTCACGGGCAGGACGTTGGGGGAGAACCTCGACGAGATCGAGCGCGACCCGTTCTTCCTCGCCGAGCGGCGCGGCTACCTGAACAACGTGAAGGTGAGCCGGGAGGAGATCATCCGCCCGCGTTCGGATCCCTTCGGGACCGATGGCGGTGTGGCCATCCTCTACGGCAATCTCGCGCCGGACGGCGCCATGGTGAAGACCTTCTCGGTGCCGAAGGAGATGCACGAGCACGTCGGCCCCGCGCGGGTCTTCGACTTCGAGGAGGAGGCGGTCCAGGCGCTGCTGCGGCGCCAGGTCTCGCCCGGCGACGTGCTCGTCATCCGCTACGAGGGACCGCGCGCCAACGGCATGCCCGAGATGTACTACGCGGCCGCCATCCTCAACGCCGACCGCGTGCTGAACACCACCACCGCGATCGTCACCGACGGCCGGTACTCGGGCGCCATGGCCGGCCCGTGCATCGGGCACGTCGCGCCCGAGGCACTGGAAGGCGGCCCGATCGCGCTCGTCGAGGACGACGACCTCATCGAGATCAACGCGCCCAGGCGGCGTCTGGCGATCGTCGGCGTCAAGGGCGAGCGGCTACCAGCGGAGGAGATCGACGCGATCCTCGCCGAACGCCGCAGTGTCTGGAAGCCGCCCCGGCCGCGGCACAGCACCGGGATCCTCTCGCTGTACGCGAGGGTCGCGGGCGGCACGTCGGCAGGAGCGTCCCTGACATGACGCCGCAAGAGGGAACTCAGCAGACCGTCGTCATCACCGACCACGACTACGGCGACGTCGACATCGAGCGGGAGATCATCGAGGACGCCGGCCTCCGGCTGGTCGTCGCCGACTGCAAGACCGAGGACGACGTCATCGAGGTCGCGCGCGACGCGGACGCGGTCATCGCCCAGTACGCCACCGTGGGCGCCAGGGCGATCGACGCCTTCACCCGCTGCAAGGTGATCGCCCGGTACGGCACCGGCGTCGACATCGTCGACGTCGAGGCGGCGACGCGGCGCGGGATCCTGGTGACCAACGTGCCCAACGACTGGTGCGAGAACGAGGTCGCCGATCACGCCATGGCGCTGCTGCTCGCCGCCGCCCGGAAGATCCGCGTGTACGACCGGGCCACCCGCGAAGGGATCTGGCAGTGGCAGTCCGGCGAGCCGATCCACCGGATGCAGGGGCGCACCCTCGGCCTGCTGTCGTTCGGCGCGATCGCCCAGGCGATCGCGGCCCGGGCGCGGGGGTTCGGCGTTCTCGTCATCGCCCACGACCCGTACATGGCCCCGGAGGACGTGACCGCAGGCGGCGCCACGCCGGTGTCGTTCGACCGGCTGATCGCGGACTCGGACTACCTGGTGATCCAGGCGCCGCTCACCCCGGAGACCCACCACCGCATCAGCGAGACGGAGCTGCGGCGGATGAAGCCGACGCTGATCCTCGTCAACACCGGTCGCGGGCCCATCGTCGACGACGCCGCCCTGCACCGGGCGCTGCGGGAAGGCTGGATCGCCGGCGCCGGCCTCGACGACATCGAGGAGGAGCCGGCCAAGGTGCGGGACTGGAAGCCGGAGAACCCGCTGTTCGCCCTCGACAACGTGATCATCACGCCGCACGCGGCCTACTACTCCGAAGAAGCGATCCGCACGGTCCGCGACTTCGCTGCGCGCGAGGTGGTGCGGGTGCTGACCGGGAAGCCGCCGCAGTCGCCGGTGAACGCGGCGGAGCTGGCCGACGTCCGCGGCTGACGACGGAAGGGAAACGCGACTCATGGACGACGCCCCGCCGGCATCCGCCGCCGGAGCGGGCGGTCACATCGTGATCGCCGGCGCGGGTTATGCCGGGTTGCACGTCGCCCTGCGCCTGGCGGCCAGGCTGCGCACGCACCCGGATGTGGAGCTGACCCTCGTCGACCGGCACGACTACCACCAGGTCGTCACCGAGCTGCCCCGCGTCGCC
>DASSEV010000038.1:0-47744 GCA_035695105.1 Gaiellales bacterium | reverse complement strand
CAGCAACACCGGCATCGCCGAGCGGCTGGTGGTGACCGAACGCGCCGTCGAAAAGCACGTCACCAGCATCTTCCAGAAGCTCGGCCTGCCCCAGGCAAGCGAGGACCACCGCCGCGTCCTCGCCGTCCTCACCTACCTGCGGTCCTAGACGTCGCGTACAGTGGCGCGGTGATCAAGTACCTCGGCTCGAAGCGGCTGCTGGCGCCGTCGCTGGCCGAGATCGCCGGCCGGCTGGGCGCCCGCACCGCGGTCGACCTGTTCGCGGGCACGACGCGCGTCGGCCAGGCGTTCCGCCGTGCCGGCATCCGTGTCGTCTCGAACGACACCGCCGCCTACTCGGAGGTGCTCGCCCAGGCCTACATCGAGGCCGGCGCCGAGATCGACCGCAGGCGGCTGCGTGAGCTGCTCGCCCATCTCGATGCGCTTCCCGGCGAGGACGGATACGTGACGGAGACGTTCTGCCGGCTGTCGCGGTACTTCCAGCCGGCCAACGGCATGCGGATCGACGCGATCCGGGGCGAGATCGAGCGCCTGGGGCTCTCGCGCATCGAGCGAGCGCTTGCGCTCACCAGCCTGCTGGAGGCGGCCGACCGCGTCGACAGCACGGTGGGCGTGCAGATGGCCTACCTCAAGCGGTGGGCGCCGCGCGCCGCGAACAGGCTGACGCTGCGCGAGCCGGATGCGGTGCCCGGACCGGCCGGGCGGGCACTGCGCCGGGATTCCAACGAGCTGGCGGGCGAGCTGACGGACATCGACCTCGCCTACGTCGATCCGCCCTACAACCAGCACTCCTACGCGGGCAACTACCACGTGTGGGAGACGATCGTGCGCGGCGACCGGCCGGACCACTACGGCGTGGCGTGCAAGCGGGCGGACGTGCGCGAGCGCCGAAGCGCATACAACTCGCGGAAGCTGGCCTGGGCGGCGCTGACCGATCTGGTGGAGCGGCTGCCGACGCCATGGGTGGTGGTGTCGTTCTCGAACGAGGGCTTCCACGAGCTGGAGGCGATGCGGGAGCTGCTCGAGCGGCGCGGGCACGTGGAGTCACTGGCGGTGGACGCACCCCGCTATGTGGGAGCGAGGATCGGGATCCACGACCCTGCGGGGCGGAAGGTGGGCAGGGTCTCGCACGTGCGAAACCGCGAGGTCGTCTTCGTCTGCGGGCCGGACGCGGCCGCGGCGCGGGCGGCGCTGCGCAGCGCGCTGCCGGTCGCGGTCTGAGGGCTCAACCGGGTCGCGCTCACCGGGAACCGAACGGGCCGCCCGCGGGTCTCATGGCCGAGCGATCGGAGGAGGCACCCATGCGCGGACGGACGGTTGGACTGATCACGGCGGCTGCACTGGCCGCGGGGGGCTGCGCATCCGCGAGCAGCTCGGGCAGCTCGGCGGGAGGTGGCGGCGCGGTGAAGGCGGGGCCGGCTCCCGTGCAGTCCTCCAAGGCCCTCGGGATTCTTGCTCCATCGGGCACAGCATCTGCACCCACGGCACCCTCAGCAGGCGGCGCCCAGGACGCGAACGTCACCGTCACGAAGATCGAGCTGCCCAGACAGCGCTCCACGATCATCAAGACCGGCCGGCTGTCGCTGCGCCTGAGCGGATCCGCGATCGCGGGAGCGGTGCCCGCGGTCGACGCCATCGCCAGCCGCTACGGCGGCTACACGCTCAGCACCGAGAGCAGCGGCACGAAGCATCGCAGCGCCACGATCGTCCTGCGCGTGCCGGCGGCGTTCTTCGACCGGGCGATGAACGACCTGCGCGGCGTCGGGCACGGCACGGTGCTGGCAGACATCCGCAGCGGCGAGGACGTCGGCCAGGAGTTCGTCGACCTGGGCGCGCGGGCGCGGAACCTCCGCGCGCAGTCGCGGGCACTCGTCCGGCTGATGGGCAAGGCCGTGAGCGTGCAGGACACGATCCGCGTGCAGAACGAGCTGTTCCAGGTGCAGGGCCAGCTCGAGGAGATCCAGGGCCGGCTTCGGTACCTGCACGACCAGGCGGATATGTCGACCATCACCGTGGCGCTGACGCAGGAGGGAGCCGCCCATCACCACCACTCTCCGCCGACCGCGCTCGGGAGCGCCGTGCGGCGCGGATGGGATCTCGCGGTCGGCGTCGTCTCGGCGGTGATCGTGGCGGCGGGCGTGATCATTCCGGTCGCCCTGCTGGTCGGCGCGGCGCTGCTGATCGGGCTGCGGCTGGCACCGGCGCTGCGCCGGTGGCTGGCCCATCTGCGCCGGCCGGCAGAGGACACCGCCTGACCCGAGCGATACGACGCTCCCGCAAACGGGGTATGTCGCGTACGGCGGATTGCACCGACCATGAGCCTGGGGGGCTCCATGCCTCCGCATGCTGTCCAGACTCATCGGGAGGACGTCCCATCCGCCGCTTCATCACCCCGCATACGCCCAAGCTGTTCGCGGTCGTCGCAATCGCCGCCGGCCTCATGGCCGCCGCTCCCAGCTACGCCTCGCTGGTCGCGCCGACGCCGACGATGCCGTCGAACTCGAGCACGCAGGATCAGGCTCCAGTGTTCGGCTGGAACCCGGTCAAGGGCGCCGCCACGTACAACTTCGAGCTCGCCACGGATCCCAACTTCGGCAGCATCGTCTTCAAGCTGACCGGAACCAAGAATACCCGGGCGACCGCTCCCAACGCACTCGCGGATGACGACTACTGGTGGCACGTGCGGGCTGTCAGCTCGACCGGCACGGCCGGCCCATGGTCGCCCGCCGTGCAGTTCACCAAGAGCTGGAGCGACCTGCCGACGCAGGAGTCGCCGCTGAACGGTGACACCGTCTCGTTCCCGACGCCCCTGGTCCTGAACTGGGACAAGGTGCCGTACGCGGCCAGCTACCACCTGGTGCTCGCCGAGGACCCGCAGCTGACAACGGTCGATCTCGACCTGGGAGCGCCCGGCTCGAGCACCTCGCCGAACGGCACGGAGTTCGCGCCCAGCCAGCTCGCGCCCGGGACGTACTACTGGGAGGTCTGGCCGGTCGACGCCGCCGGACACCAGGGACAGGGCTCCGGCGTCTGGTCGTTCACCTGGGACGACCCTGATGCCATGACGAACCTGCAGGTCACCAACCTGGTCAGCGATCCGGAGGTGTCCGACCCGCTGTTCTCCTGGGATCCGGTCGGCGGCGCGAAGGGCTACCAGCTCGAGATCAGCTCCGCCGTCGACTTCTCGACCGGCTCGACGATCTGCTGCGGATCGGCCGGCACCGGAGGCACCTACAACTACTCGACCATCTACTCCACCTCGTATGCGCCGACCACCGTGCTCGAGAACAACACGCTCTACTGGCGCGTCCGCCCGGTGGACGTGTCCGGAGCGGTCGGCCAGTGGACCTACGGCCCGCAGTTCACGCAGAGCTACGACGCGACGCCGCCGGCCGTGACGAACCTCCGGCTGATCGCGCCGGACGGCTCGGATCTGGTCGGGACGAGCACCGACACGCCGATCGTCGCCTGGGATCCGGTGCCGGGCGCCAGCTACTACGAGGTCAACGTCACGCCGTTCACGGGCACGCCCGCGATCTGCGACTGGGGCCAGCCCAGCACGGTGCAGTGGCAGTCCAAGACCGCGTCCACCTACTGGACGGCGCTCGGCAACGGGCTCTCAGCGAGCAAGCCGTTCCAGGGCGGCCCCAGCGTCGCGACCGACACGCAGCCGCTGACGCCCGGCAAGAGCTACTGCGTCCGGGTGCGCGCCGACCGCGACAACGCTGCGAACAACAACCCGGTGGTCGGCTCCTACTCGTACCTGGGCGACGGCAACTCGGCATCGTTCGACTTCACCAACTTCCCGACGGGAGGCACCTGCTCGCCCAGCTGCAACACGGGCTATCTCGGCGACAACGACTCGCTGCTGCCGATCGAGGGATCGACGAGCGTGCAGGCTCCGCTGTTCACGTGGAACCCGATGGCGGGCAAGCAGAGCTACTTCGTGATCGTCGCCAAGGATCCGCAGTTCACGAACATCATCGACTACGCGTTCACGCACGAGCCCGCCTACGCGCCTCGCACCGGCACCTCGGTGAGGACGTACACGGACGAGACCACCTCGTTCTACTGGGCGGTGCTCCCCGCCACGGCCTTCGGCGGCACGGGCGCGGTGGGCAACCCGCTGCTGGCGGCCTTCCACGACTTCCTCAAGCAGTCGGATCCGCCGGTGCAGGACCTGCCGGTCGATCAGTCGACCGTCGACGGCGCCGTCCAGTTCCAGTGGGAGCTCACGCAGGGGGCCAAGAAGTACCGCCTCCTGGTCACGAACGCGTCGGGCACCCTGCTCGACCAGACCACGGACTCCACGTCCTTCGTGGCCCCCATGGGACTGCCCCAGGGGCTGATCTCGTGGAAGGTCGAGGCGCTCGACCAGAACAACACGGCACTGACCTGGTCGCCGGTGGAGTCATTCACCCACACGCTGGCCGCACCCACGATTCCGAGCGGGCCGGGGATCAACCCCGCGAACGGGCCCGACATCCCCGCCTGGCAGTGGAACCCGGTGAACGGTGCGACCAAGTACGAGATCCAGGTGCAGTGGGAGAACCCGCCCGGCCACTCGACGTCGCAGTCCTGGCAGACGACCGCCAACGCGTGGTCGGCCGCCAGCATGACCGGCGTCGGCCAGTTCCAGTGGCGCGTGCGGGCGCTGTACCCGACGCTGACCAGCAGCACGGTGGCCGGCGACTACAGCGCATGGCAGTCGTTCAACCGGACGATCCCGGGCCCGACCGGCCTGGCATCCGATCTCGGTGCGAACACCACCGGCCTGACGAAGGTGCTGACGACCTGGAATCCCAGCCTGGGAGCCAAGTCGTACACGGTCCAGTTCTCGACGACCAACTCCTTCACGTCCACGTTCGACAGCGCGACGGTGCAGAACGCGTCGTACGCGCCGACGCTGTCGAGCTTCGGTGCGACCGGCTACACGAACGGCGGCACGATCTACTGGCGCGTCGCCGCGGTCGATGACGACAACAACACCGGCAGCTGGTCGGTCAGCACGCTGACGCTTCCGACCAAGACGGTGCTGACCAGCTCCACGTCCGCGATCCACAAGGGCGTCACCACCACGGTCACGTTCACGCTGAAGACGGCGGGCGGCACCGGCGTGGTGGGTGCGTCCGTTCACGTCAGCGGCGCCGGCGTCACGGCGGCCACAAAGACCACCGGTACCGGCGGCAAGGTGGCGTTCAAGCTGAAGCCGACGAAGACCGGCAAGATCACGGTCACGGCGACCAAGGCCGGCTACTACAAGGCCACCTACACGCTGAGCACCTACTAGCCGTCGTCGAGCACTGCGGGGGGTTCACGGGCCCGGGCGACACCGCCCGGGCCCGCCTCGTTCACGGCTCGGTGTTGCATCGATGGACTCGCTGCTACGCCTCGATAGAATCTCCTTTGCAAATCTCGTGAGATCGCGGATACTCCGCGCAAAGCGCGAGGGGAGGCTGCGGATGATCCGCACCGGCGAGGAGTACCGCGAATCGATCAGGGACGGCCGCGAGGTCTGGATGAACGGCGAACGCATCCGCGACGTCACCACCCACCCGGCGTTCAAGCCACTGGTCGACGTGCGTGCGCGCATCTACGACATGGCGCACGATCCCGAGACGAGCGACGTCATGAGCTACGCCGACAAGGCCACCGGCGAGCGCCACGCGGTCGGGCTGAAGCTGCCCGAGACTCCCGAGGACTGGCAGGCGAAGCGCCGAGCTGTCGATGCCGTGATGGACGACGTCGGCGGAGTGGTGATCCGGGTCGGGGACGAGACCGTCGGCGAGATGTGGTCGCTGTACGACGGCCGTGACGTGCTCAACGAGGTCGACCCACAGTTCTCGGCGAACATCGAGCGGCACATCCACCGCGTGCTCCACGCCGATCCCTTCCACGTCTCGGCAAACACCGACCCGAAGGGCGACCGCTCGAAGCGCCCGCAGGAGCAGGATCCCGACATGCTGCTCCACCTGGTTCGCGAGACTGACAACGGCATCGTCGTGCGTGGCGCGAAGTACGAGACGGCGGCGGCCTATGCGAACCAGGCGTTCGTCAAGCCCACGATCGCCAACTGGGGCGACAGCGAGCTGTCCGACTACGCGCTCGGCTTCATCTGCGACATGGGCTCGCCCGGCATCAAGCACATCTGCCGCACCGGATTCGCCGGCCGTGCACCGGCCGAGGACTATCCGCTGTCGAACCGGTTCGACGAGGTCGACACGCTCGTCATCTTCGACGACGTCGAGATCCCCTGGGAGAACGTCCTGTTCTATCGCCATACGCGGGCGGCCACGTTCATCCGCTCGACGCTGCACCGCTACAGCGCCTTTGCGTTCGTCCAGCGGATCCAGCGGATCGCCGACATGCTGATCGGTGCGGCGCTCTTCAACGTTCGCCAGACCGGCCTCGAGCGCCAGCAGGCGGTGCAGGAGAAGCTGGCGATGCTGGCCTGCTACCGGGAGGGGATCAACGCCCACCTGACCGCGGCCATCGCGACGGCCGACCGGTCGCCGGGCGGCCTGCTGATGCCGAACCAGTCGCTGCTCTACACCGGGCGCGTCCACGCATGCACGCAGCTGCCGGCGATGATGCACATCGCGCGGGAGCTGGTCGGCGGGCAGATCTGCGTGACGCCGGACGCGGCGACGTTCCGGCACCCCGAGACGGGCCCGTGGATGGAGAAGTTCTATTCGATCAACGACCGCTGGCAGGCCGAGGATCGCCGCAGGCTTCTGGCCTTCGCACGCGACCTGCTGAACTCCGATTACGCCGGCCACCGGCTGACCTTCCAGCTGTTCGCCCAGTCGCCGCCGTTCGCCCACCTCGGCGCCGTCTACCGGAACTTCGACTTCGACGGCGCGCTCGACGTCGTCCAGCGGTCGGCCGGCCTGTCCGACCGCGTCCTCGCAGAGCCCGTGGGAGGCGCCGCATGAGCCACACGCGGATCCGCCCCTTCAACACCAGGGACACCTACCCCGAACAGAACCTCGACAACGACCTCTGCCAGGCCGTCCGGGCAGGCAACACCATCTACCTGCGCGGGCAGATCGGCCAGGACCTCGACACGCGCGAGTCGGTCGGCATCGGCGACGCCGAGGCGCAGGCCGAGCAGGCGATGGCCAACATCGCCATGCTGCTCGAGGAGGCCGGCGGCCGGCTCGAGGACATCGTGAAGGTGGTCGTCTACCTGACCGACGTCCGCTACCGCGAGCCCGTGTACCGGGTGATGGGACGCCGGCTGAAGGGCGTGTTCCCCGTCTCGACCGGGCTCGTCGTCAGCGCGCTCGCACGGCCCGAGTGGGTGGTCGAGATCGACGCCACCGCCGTCGTCCCCGACGAGCGGGCATGACGTTCTCGCTGGCCGGACGGTGCGAGCGCACCGGGATGGTCGGGATGGTGGTCTCGTCGTCGAGCCCGGCCGTCGCTGCCCGCTGCGCCCATGTGCGTGCCGGTGTCGGCGCAGCCGCCTCCCAGAACGTCACCGACCCGCGGCTGGGGCCGACGATGCTCGACCTGATCGCGGCCGGCGTCTCCGCCGGGGAGGCCGTCGCTCGCGTCGCCTCCGAGGCACCCCATGCCGAGCACCGGCAGCTGACCGCCGTCGATGCCAACGGCGGCACCGGCGTCTTCTGCGGCGAGCAGACGCTCGGGCTCTACGCATTCGCCGAGGAGCGCAACGCCGTGGCGGCGGGCAACCTGCTCGGTGATGCCGGCGTGCCGCCGGCGATGGTGGAGGCGTTCGGAGCCTTCCCCCAGGCGCACATCGGCGACCGTCTGGTGGCGGCGCTCGCCGCCGGGCTCGAGGCGGGGGGCGAGGCTGGGCCGGTGCGCTCGGCCGGCGTCGTCGTCTGCGACCGGGAATCCTGGCCCGTGACCGACCTGCGCGTCGACTGGGACGACGAGCCGATCGAGCGGCTGGCCCAGCTCTGGGCGCTGTGGAAGCCGCAGGCGGAGGCGTACGTGACCCGCGCCCTCGACCCCGACGCGGCTCCGAGCTACGGCGTGCCGGGGGACGAGTGAAGTTCTCATTCCGACAGCTCGAGTACTTCGTGGCCGCCGGCGAGACCGGGAGCGTCACCCGCGCGGCGCACGGCTCGCACAGCTCCCAGCCGACCGTCTCCGCAGCCATCGCCAAGCTCGAGCGGGCGCTCGGGGTGCAGCTGTTCGTGCGCCACCACGCGCAGGGTCTCTCGCTGACGCCCGAGGGGCGCCGCTTCCTGGGCGAGGCCAAGGAGCTGCTGCGCCACGCATCCGAGGTGGAACGGCTGGCCACCACGCTCAGCGACGAGATCGGCGGAGTGCTCGACCTCGGCTGCCTCGTCACCCTCGCTCCGCTGGTCGCGCCGAGCCTCGTCCGCACCTTCGAGGATGCGCATCCCCGCGTGCACGTCGAGCTGGTCGAGTCGCACCAGAATGGCCTGCTCGAGCGCCTCCGCGCGGGACTGACCAGCGTCGCCCTCACCTACGACCTCCAGCTGCCCGCCGACGTCGAGTTCGAGCCCCTGGTCGAGCTGCCGCCCCTGGCGCTGCTGCCGGCCGGCCACCGGCTGGCGCTGCGGCGGAAGGTCGGGCTCGCGGAGCTGGCACGCGAGCCGCACATCCTGCTCGACCTGCCGCTCAGCCGGGAGTACTTCCTGCAGCTGTTCGCCGAGGCGGGCCTCGAGCCGGTGATCGCGCTGCGCTCGGAGCACCCCGAGACGATCCGCAGCCTCGTCGCCAACGGCTTCGGCTACGCGATCGTCAACGCCAGGCCGCGCAACGATCGGGCGCTGGACGGCGAGCCGGTGGTGACGGTGCCGCTGCGCGACACGCATCGCGCCATGCGCCTTGGCCTCGCATCCCTTCGCGGGATCCGCGAGACTCGCACCATCACCGCCTTCAAACAGCACTGCCGCGGCACGATCACGCCCGAGGGTGTGCCCGGGATGGTCGGAGCCGCGACGTAGCGATGGACGCGACGGCCGCCGGCACGACGCATCCCCTCGACCCGCTCGACGGACCCGAGCTGGAGCGCGCCATGGCTCTGCTCCGCCGGGAGGGGCTCGCACGCGATCGCACCCGGGTGATCAGCGTCGACCTGCGCGAGCCCGACAAGGCGGCGCTCGCCGCGTGGCGCGACGGCGGGCCGCGGCCGGCTCGCAGCGCAGACGCGGTGCTGCTCCACAACGACAGCGGCGATGCGACCGAGTGCGTCCTCGATCTGGACGCGGAGCGGGTGATCGAGCGCCGCACCCTCGACGGCATGCAGCCGGGCGTCAGCATCGACGAGTACTTCGAGGCGGGCGCCGCCTGCCGCGCCGATCCCGGCTTTCGCGAGGCGCTGGCGCGGCGCGGGATCTCGGGCGGCCAGATCGATCTCGTGCACATCGAGCCGTGGACGGTCGGTGCGTTCGAGGAACCCGGGCGACGGGTGGCGCGATGCCTCTCGTGGCTGCGGTCATCGGACGACGACGTGAATCCGTACGGCCGGCCGATCGGCAACCTGGTCGCCGTCATCGACCTGAACGAGATGCGGGTGCTGCGCGTCGACGACCACGGCGTCATCCCCGTGCCTGACGGCGAATGGGACTACCGCAACGGCGGAGGCGCGGGCTACCGAGAGGATCAGCGGCCGATCGAGATCACCCAGCCGGACGGCGTGAGCTTCGTGTTGCGCGGCCGCGAGCTGCGCTGGCAGAAGTGGCGGCTGCGGGTCGGCTTCTCCCACCGCGAGAGCCTCGTGCTGCATGAGATCGCCTACCAGGACGGCGACCAGCTGCGGCCGGTGTGCCACCGCGCCTCGATCGCCGAGCTCGTGATCCCCTACGGCGACCCGAACCCGACGGTGCACTTCAAGAACGTGTTCGACATCGGCGAGTACGGCGTTGGCCCGCTGGTCAACGCGCTCGAGCTCGGATGTGACTGCCTCGGCGACATCACCTACCTCGACGCGTGCTGCATCAACAGCGCTGGGGAGGTGGTCCAGCTGCCCAACGCCATCTGCATCCACGAGGAGGACTATGGGATCCTCTGGAAGCACACCGACGACAACACGGGTCAGGTGCACGTCGCCCGCTCGCGGCGTCTCGTGATCTCGTGCATCACCACCGTCGGCAACTACGAGTACGGGTTCTTCTGGTACCTCTACCAGGACGGCGGCATCCAGTTCGAGGGCAAGCTGACCGGAATCATCCTGACCGCCGGCGTGCCCGCCGGCTCCGAGCAGCGGCACGCCACCGAAGTCGCCCCGGGCGTGGCCGCCGGCTACCACCAGCACTTCTTCACGGCCCGGCTGGACATGGACGTGGACGGATCGCGGAACGTAGCCTATGAGATCGAGTCGGCGCCGGTGCCGGCCGGGGACGCCAACGCCGACGGATCGGCCTTCACGACGCACCGGCGCACGTTCCGGAGCGAGTCGGAGGCGATGCGCGACGTGGCTCCTCTGCAGGCGCGGCGCTGGCGGGTGGAGAACCCGGAGCGGCGGAACCGGATGGACGAGCCGGTCGCCTACGAGCTGGTTCCGGGTGAGAACGTCTCTCCGATGGCGTTGCCGGAGTCGCAGTTCCGGCGCCGCGCGGGCTTCCTCGACCACCACCTGTGGGTCACGCCGTACCGGCAGGACGAGCGGTTTCCGGGCGGCGAGTACCCGAACCAGCATCCGGGCGGTGACGGGCTGCCCCGGTGGACGGCTGACGACCGGCCGCTCGAGAACGAGGACGTCGTGCTCTGGTACTCGTTCGGCGCGCACCACATCCCGCGGCTCGAGGACTGGCCGGTGATGCCGGTGGCGTACTGCGGGTTCCACCTGCGCCCGGTCGGCTTCTTCGACCGGAGCCCGGCGCTGGACGTGCCGCCGCCGCATCCTGCGCACTGCGCGCACCAACACCACAGATGATCCGCCGGCCAGACGTGCGACGCACGCCGCGGGTCGTGTTCGACGGCTATGCGTGACGTGTCCGGTCCGACCGGGCCGGACACCCCATCGTGGTAGGCTCCGCGCGCTTCGCACCACCGCGCTCTCCGAGGTCGCCGGAATGAAAAAGTCCCTGCTCGCCATCGCATTCACCGCCGTCGCGCTCGCCGCGTCGGCATGCGGGAGCTCGAGCTCCTCGTCGTCCAGCTCCGCGCCCGCCGGGGGCAGCACCGGCCAGACGTGCAGCCCCGCGAACAACAAGACGCAGACCGCGAACACGCTCACGATCGGCACCGACAACCCGGCCTACTACCCGTACTTCAGCGGCGGCCCGGGCCACGAGTGGACGGGGCAGTTCAACAACGACCCGTACAAGGACAAGGGCTTCGAGGACGCGGTCGCCTACGCGGTCGCCAAGCAGATGGGCTATAGCCCGAGCCAGGTGAAGTGGACGGTGACGCACTTCAACCAGAGCTTCGCGCCAGGGCCGAAGAGCTTCGACTTCTACCTCGCCCAGGTCTCGATCAAGCCGAAGCGTGCGCAGAACGTGGACTTCAGCGCGCCGTACTACGCGGCCAACCAGGCGGTCGTGGCCATCAAGGGCACGCCGATCACCAAGGCCACGTCGCTGGCCGACCTGAAGTCGTACAAGCTCGGCACGCAGGTGGGCACGACGAGCTACGACTACATCACGCAGAACATTCAGCCGAGCCAGCAGCCGCAGGCGTACACCACCACGAACGACGCGATCCATGCGCTGGAGAACGGCCAGATCGACGGGCTCGTGGTAGACCTGCCGACCGCGTTCTACATGACCGCGGTGCAGATCCCGAAGAGCACGATCGTCGGCCAGTTCGCTCCGTCGCCGGGTGGCGACCAGTGGGGCCTGGTGCTGAGCAAGGGCAGCAGCCTGACGCCGTGCGTCGACCAGGCGATCAACGCGCTGGACAGCGCCGGCACCCTCGACCAGCTGCGCCAGACGTGGCTGTCCGAGAAGGCCAGCGCGCCCGTGCTGCAGTAGGGCCGTGAACGAGGACGATCGCGCCGGCCGCGGCTCGCTGATCCTCGGCGGCGCGGGCCGCAACGTCAGCATCGCGGTGCTGAGCACGCTCGTGTTCTTCACCGTGCTCGTCCTGGTGATCGTGAACGCACCCGGCTGGGAGAACGTCAAGCACACGTTCTTCGACCCGAAGGTGTTCCGCGAGTACTTCCGCACGATCGGGCACGCCTTCGTGCTCAACATCAAGATCTTCCTCGTGGCCGAGGTGCTGATCCTGATCCTCGCGCTCGGTCTGGCGGTGCTGCGCAGCCTCCCCGGGCCGGTGTTCTTCCCGCTGCGGCTGATGGCGATCGTCTACACCGATGTCTTCCGCGGCATCCCGACCATCCTGCTCGTCTACCTGTTCGGGTTCGGCATCCCGGCGCTGCAGCTGTCCCATGTCACGAAGGACCCGGTCAAGCTCGGGGCCGCCGCGCTGGTCGTGATCTACACCGCATACGTGGCAGAGGTGTACCGGGCGGGCATCGAATCCGTGCATCCCAGCCAGGAGGCGGCGTCCCGGTCGCTCGGCCTGACGCGCGGGCAGACGCTGCGCACGGTGATCCTGCCGCAGGCCGTCCGCCGCGTGGTGCCGCCGCTGCTGAACGACTTCATCGGGCTGCAGAAGGACACGGCGCTGCTGGCGGTGATCGGCCCGGTGGAGGCGCTGCAGCGGGCGACGATCGCGGCCGACACGGAGTTCAACTACACGCCCTACGTGATCACGGCGTTCTTCTTCGTGCTGATCACGATCCCGCAGGCCCGGTTCACCGACTGGCTGATCAACAGGCAGCGGCAGCGGCGCATGGCCGGGGGGCAGCTGTAGCCGTGTCTGCGCTCGTCTGCGAGGACGTGCACAAGTCGTTCGGCAGCCTCGAGGTGCTGAAGGGCATCGACCTGTCACTTGAAGACCACGAGGTGGTGTGCCTGATCGGGGCGTCCGGATCGGGGAAGTCGACGCTACTGCGCTGCATCAATCTGCTCGAGCGGATCGACAGCGGGCGGATCTCGGTGAATGGGCAGGTGGTGACGGCGCGCGGCGTGGACGTGAACCGCGTGCGGCGCGGGATCGGGATCGTGTTCCAGTCGTTCAACCTGTTCCCGCACATGACCGTGCTGCAGAACGTGACGCTGGCGCCGCGGAAGGTGATGGGGCTCGGCAAGCGGGAGGCGGAGGAGCAGGCGCTCGAGCTGCTGTCACGGTTCGGGCTGGAGGACAAGCGCAACGAGTACCCCGACCGGCTGTCGGGTGGCCAGCAGCAGCGGGTGGCGATCGTGCGGGCGCTGGCGACGCGGCCGCAGCTGATGCTGTTCGACGAGGTGACGAGCGCGCTCGACCCCGAGCTGGTGGCCGAGGTGCTGGGCGTGATCAAGGAGCTCGCGGAGGGCGGGATGACCATGCTGATCGCGACCCACGAGATGGGATTCGCGCGCGACATCGCCCACCGGGTGTGCTTCCTGGACGGCGGGGTGCTGCTGGAGCAGGGCCGGCCGGAGGACATCTTCAGCAATCCGCAGGAGCCGCGGACGCAGCAGTTCCTACAACGGATCATCGCCGCCGGGCGGCTCTGACGGGCGGTACACTGCTCCGCCGGGGCCGTTAGCTCAGCTGGTAGAGCAGGGGACTCTTAATCCCAAGGTCGCAGGTTCGATCCCTGCACGGCCCATCCCACCATGTGACCCACAGGCGTCGGCCGAAGATGCCGTCACACTTCGAACCACAGCGGCGTCAGCACGGCATGGCCGGTGAACGGCCGTCGGGACTCGACGCGCGCTTCGATGGAGTAGCGCCAGGCGATCACCCGAGCTTCCGTTGCCGCCGGTAGCTGGGGAGGAATCTCGAAACGGAAGGGCCCCCAGCGGTCGTTCTCCTCCAGCGACACGACCTCTGAGGTCGACCAGAGAGACTCCGAGTTCCAGATCAGCGGCGACCGACGCCCGCGAAACCGGAAGTTGGTGCACCAGAACTCGCTGCACTCCGCGGTGACGACGAAGGTACGGTCATTGGAGGCTGCATCCCGATGGATACGGCCGTCGATGTGACCGCCGCCCTCGAGCTCGACGGCGACCAGCTCGAGATGGAAATCGCGACCCGGCTGCGACGGGATGATGCGGTCCAGACGGCCATGACCCTCGTGCACCGCCGGCTCGGCCGGCCGGATCGAGACCGGGTGGATCGTCTCCTTCCGCGATAGGCGAGACGGTCTCCAGGACACGCGTACCACGTACTGCAACCCGCACCTCCGCCCCGTGGCCTGTGGAGGCAACGACGGTGGCGCATGCAGTTCGAAGGATGCCGCTCCATCGCACACCGACACGCGACCGGAATCGACCTGAAACGCGTGGACCCCGGCCGGGGACTGCTCGACCCGCAGCAGTGCAACCATGGCCGAGCCGTCGCGACCGTGCACGCGTCCAGAGACGAGCCCGCTCCCTACAGCGGCATCCGGATCCAGGGCCAGCGTGAGGTCCACAGCCGGCTGGAGCGTACCGCGTCCCAAGAGCTCGCTCAGGAAACGAATGCCCAGCGTACCGATGCGGCAGTCCAGCGATCTCTGCCGGGGACCGTCGGCACCCGCTTCGCATTCAGATCCGCCGCTATCGCCTCGAGCGACATTCCCTTCGCCAGCATCGCGCTGATCTGCGTGCGCCACCCGTAGTCGCGGAGATTGCAAACCCTGTGCGCCAGGCGCACGTTGTCGGGTGTGAGATGGCCGCCATCCGACTTCAGCCGCGGGTAGTGATCCGGCGTCGGAGACCAGTCCGACAGCGGCGACTTGGGCTCGAAATACGTTCGACCGTGGCCGCAGTAGCACTGCGGCATCTCGCACCGAACCTTGAGAATCTGGCCGTTCAGGGCCATCTGACGGAGGACTCCTCGCACGCCGAGCCCGTCGAACGCCCTCACGACCGCGGCCCGGCCTGCCGGTGAATCACGTGTCATCTCGGCCAGAAAAGCTACAGAGTGCAGCCGATGACACACGGCCGCCGCCCGTCGAGGGTCAACCCTGACGCCATGCGTCGTCGCGGCCCATACCGTGGATCCCATGAGCACGATCGCTTCCATCCGAACCGCCACCGCCAACCACCGGCTGATCGCAACGCCGCCCGCGCTCGCCGCCGCAAAGAGCGTCGTGCTGGCGCTCCTCAGCGCCACCCTCGTCATCCCCGCGGCCGGCGGGTTCCACGGCGAGGCCCTGTGGCTGCGCGAGATCGTCTACCCGGTCGGCATGTGCATCGTGCCGGTCGCCTGGCGGCTGCGCGGCCGCCGCGGCGCGTACCCGTTGGCGGCCGACGCCTTCCTGCTCGTCCCATTCGCCTTCGACGCCTGCGGCAACACACTCGGGTTGTACGGGCACGTCGACAACTTCGACAATTTCAGCCATCTGGTCGGCACCTTCGCGCTGGCGGGCTTCGCCGGTGCGCTGCTCGCGGGCCGCACGGACGACCGTCTGCTGCTCGGCATCGCCGCCGCCGGGGCTGCCGCGCTGTTCGGGATCGGCATCGAGGTCTGCGAGTGGACGGCGTTCCAGCACCCGGTCGCCACGGGCTTCAGCGCCTACCGCGACACGGTCGGTGACCTGGCGATGGATGCGGCGGGGGCATTCCTGGGCGCGATCACCATCGCGTTGCGCCGCTGACTCAGCGCGAAACCAGCGACCGTCGCACCAGCCGCTCGATCTGCGGGTGGCTCAGCACGGCCGACGTCGGCAGGAAGTCCATGCCGTCGGGGGTATTGAGGAAGCCATGGCGGCGGCCCGGCACGTCGGTGTGGCCGTACTGCCAGACGATCCGGTGGGTGGCCGGGTCGATGATGACCACGCGGTCGCGGTAGTCGTCGTTCACGGCGATCAGCCCGTTGGGCAGCCGCAGCGCCAGCGACGGGTGGTCGAGCATCCCGGGACCCGACGGAGGCCCGTACTTCCAGACCACCGTGCCACGACGCGTCATCACGATCACATGGCCGGGACGCGAGTAGTCGGCGACCAGGATCCGCCCGTCCGGCAGCATCTGGGCATCCGACGGGTAGGCGATCGGCGCCTGCACCGCCCAGCGCAGGCGGCCGGTCGCCGAGATGTCATCGATCCACGAGCCGCCGATCTCGCTGATCAACATGCCGCCGTCGGCGAGTGGCGTGTCGCCGTTCGGCGACGAGAGCAGGTGCGGAGGGTCGTGGGCGCACACCCCCGCACGGCCGTACTGCCGGACGATGTGCCGCGACCGCGAGAGCACCAGCACCCGGCAGTTGCGGGTGTCCGCCACGGTCACCCGACCGCTCGGGAGCAGGTACGCGTCGTCAGGGTTGTCCAGGTATCCGGGCCCGCTCCCGACCGCGTCGACATGGCCGTAGCGCCACAGCAGCCGGCCGGCCGGGAACGCGAGCACCTGCACCGTCTCCTGATCCTCCTGGTTGCTGACGATCGTCCGGTAACCGGGGCCGAAGAAGGTGTCGTCGTCATAGGCGAACGGCATGGCCGGAGACCTGCCCGGGCGGGGATAACGCCACAGGATCCGCTTGCGCCCGTCGAGCAGCAGCGCCCGGTCGTTGCCTCGATCAGCAACCAGGAGGAATCCGGGGAACGGCCGCGGCGCCCGCAGCTTCACCTGCGGCGCGGCGGTGGTCGCCGGAGGGGCGCCCGAATCCGCCCGCGACGGCGGATGCCCTGTTGCCGCCGAATGGCCGCCCGAACACCCCGCGAGCATCCCGGTTGCGCCGCCGGCCACGAGGGCGGCGACCGCAACGAGCAGGTGGACCCGGCGTGCCACGGCAGCCACTCTACGCCCGGCGGCGCCGTGTACCGTGCGGCCATGACAACCGAGCAGCGGCGAGCCCGCAGCCGCCTGATGCGCGCGCAGAGCGGCGAGGAGCAGCGGGCGACGAACCTGGAGCTGTTCTTCGACCTGGTCTACGTGTTCGCCGTCACGCAGCTCTCGCACCTGCTCGGCACCCACCTCGGCCTGTCCGGCGCAGCGCAGACGGCCCTGCTGCTGCTCGTCGTCTGGTGGGCGTGGGTCTACACGACCTGGATGACCAACTGGTTCGACCCGGACTCGCCGCTGGTGCGCATGCTGCTGATCGCGGTCATGCTGGCCAGCCTGGCGATGGCGATCGCGATCCCGACCGCGTTCGGCGACCGGGCGCTCGTCTTCGCGCTTGGCTACACCTGCCTGCAGGTGATGCGCAACTCGTTCGTGGTCTGGGCGACGGAGCCGGGCTCACAGCTGCACGAGGCGTTCATCCGCATCTCCGCCTGGTCGGTGGCGGTAGGCGTGCTGTGGGTGGGCGGGGCGCTGGCCTCCCATGGCGCGCGGGCGGCGATCTGGATCGTCGCGCTGCTGGTGGACTACGCCGGGCCGGCCGCCGGGTACTGGGTGCCCCGGCTGGGACGGACGCCCGCCCAGGAGTGGGACATCGAGGGCTCGCACTTCGCCGAGCGGTTCCAGCTCTTCATCATCATCGCGCTCGGCGAGTCGATCGTGGTCACCGGCTCCACGGCGGCGTCCGAGCACATCGACGTCGCCAAGGCGGTGGCGATCGCCACGGCGTTCCTGATCACGGCCGCCCTCTGGTGGCTCTACTTCGACTACGTCGCGACCATCGCGCAGCGCCGGCTTGCCACCAGCGACAACAGCGGCACGCTTGCACGCGACGCGTACACCTACGTGCACGCCGTGATGGTGGCCGGCATCATCGTGGCGGCGGTCGGCGAGGGGGTTCTGATCGACGACCCGACGGGGACGCCCTCCGCCGCGCAGGTCGCCACGCTGGCCGGCGGGCCCGCGCTGTACCTGCTCGGCCACATCCTGTTCCGGCTGCGCATGGCCGGGAGCCTCAGCGGAAAGCGGGTTTCGGCCGCGCTCGCCATCTGCGCGGTCGGCGTCATCGGCACCGTGGTGCCGGCGCTGGTGACGGCGGCCGGCGTGCTGGCGGTGCTCGTCTGCCTGATCGCCGCCGAGACCGTCGCCGGCGTCCGGCGGCGGCGCCGGCAGGAGCTGGGGCCGCTGGAGGCGCTCGAGGCGGGCCTCACGACGGAGCCGTTGTCCGCGGCGGATGCGGAGCCGTCCGGTATATAAATCGCCGATGCGCAGCGAGAGCATGGACTTCTTCGAGCGGCTAGTCGCCGCCGCAGGCCCCAGCGGGGACGAGCGACTGCCGGCGCGCGTCTGGCGTGACTACACGTCGTCGTTCGCGGAGACGCGGCACGACGCGCTGGGTTCGAGCATCGCCACGGCGAACGGCTCGGGCACACCGAGCGTCGCGGTGTTCGGCCACGTCGACGAGATCGGCCTCGTCATCAACCACATCGACGACGACGGGTTCTGCTGGTTCGGCACGGTCGGCGGCTGGGACCCGGAGGTGCTGGTTGGACAGCGGCTGAGGATCCTCGGCATCGACGGCGAGGTGACCGGCGTGATCGGCAAGAAGGCGCGACACCATCAGGACGCCGAGGACCGGGAGAAGCCGTCGAAGGTCCGCGATCTCTGGATCGACATCGGCGCCACCGGCCGCGAGGACGCCGCGAAGCTCGTCCGCGTCGGGGATCTGGCGGTGCTCGACCAGCCGTTCGTCCGTCTTGCCAACGGACGGATCGCGACCCGTGCGGCCGACAACCGCTGCGGCGCGTTCGTGGCCGCGGAAGCGGTGCGCCTGTACGCGGAGAACGGCGGCGCGGCCAGCCTCACCGGTGTTGCCACCGTCGGCGAGGAGACGGCGTTCACCGGCGCCTACACCGCGGGGTACTCGGTATCGCCCGACGTCGCCATCGCGGTCGACGTAACCAACGCGACCGACTACCCGAGCACGAGCCGGCAGCAGTACGGCTACGTCCAGCTCGGCAAGGGCCCGGCTCTCTCTCGCGGCTCGGGCGTGCACCCCGTGGTCTTCGAGGGACTGCTGGAGACGGCCGATGCCGAGGGCATCCCGGTGCAGGTGGAGCCGTCGGGCGGATCCACGGCGACCGACCTCGACGCGGTCTCGCTGACGCGGGCGGGCGTGCCCGGCATGGTCGTCAGCATCCCGCTGCGGCACATGCACTCGCCCAACGAGCTGCTGGATCCGGCCGATCTCGAGGCCTGCGCCGCGCTGGTGGCCGCCTATGCGCGCCGTCTCACCGCCGCGCCGACCGCGGAATAGGAACCCCCTGCGCAGTACGATTTGGGCATGCGTCGCATGCTGTCCGTGGCCGCAGTCACCGCGGGCGCGGCCATCCTCCTGGCCATCGTCCTGTTCGGGCGAACGCACAGCGGTGACATCCATGCGCCGAAGCTGACCCTCCCGCCGCCCGCGGACCGCTCGGCCGCGCCCGCATTCGACGAGACGACGCTGTCGGGGCAGAAGGTCAGCCTCGCCGCCTACCGCGGCAAGCCACTCGTTATCAACTTCTTCGCCGCATGGTGCTATCCGTGCCGCCAGGAGGCTTCCGAGTTCGTACACCTGCATCAGAAGTTCGGCAGCCGCATCGGGCTGGTGAGCGTGGCCGTCCGCACCGACCACCGATCGAGCCTCGACGACTTCATCCACGCCCACGGCATGACGTGGCCCGTGGTCTGGGACAGGTCGGGGTCGCTGCTCGGCCCCTACCGGATCATCGGCCAGCCGATCACCTACCTGATCGACGGGCAGGGCCGCGTGGTGTACCGCATCCTCGGGCAGACCACCGAGCGGCGCATCGGCGGCGTGCTCGACAAGCTGCTGGAGACCCGCTCCGAATGACCGCGTCGCCGACCGAGCTCTCGGTCGCGTTCGCGGCCGGCTTCGTCTCGTTCGTGTCGCCCTGCGTGTGGCCGCTGATCCCCGGCTACCTGTCGTTCGTGAGCGGAGTGCCCGGAGCAGAGCTGGGCGGGCACAGGCGCCGGGTGACGATCGCCGCCGTCGGCTTTGTCGCCGGGTTCACCGCCGTGTTCACCCTGGCGGGCGCGGGCACCGGCGTGCTCGGGTCGCAGTTCCTCGACCATCGCCGCGCGCTGGAGCTGGTCGGGGGCGCGCTGGTCGTCGCGATGGGGGTGGTGATGCTGATGCCGACCGCGACGGTGATCCGCAGCAGCTGGAAGCTGCCGACCCCCGCACAGCCGCACGGGCCGCTCGGCGCCGCCGCAGCCGGGGCGGCGTTCGGCGTGGCCTGGACACCGTGCATCGGGGCGCAGCTGGCGGCGATCCTGGCGATCGCGGGAACGCGCGGCCACGCCGGCGAAGGCGCGCTGCTGCTCGCCGTGTACGGCCTCGGGCTGGGCGTTCCGTTCCTGCTCGCCGGCATGTGGCTGCCCGTCGTGCTGGCGACCACCCGGCGGCTGCGCGACCACTGGGGCATCGTCACGCGCGTCTCCGGAGCGCTGCTCGTCGTCGCCGGTCTGATGCTGGCCAGCGGCCGGCTGACGGACATCACGGCGCGGCTGGCCGGGTGAGCCTGACCAATGCTCTAGTCTCGCGGCCGTGAAGGTCGTCTCCGTCGTGGGCAACCGCCCGCAGTTCATCAAGGCCGCGCCGCTGGCGCGCGCGCTTGCCGAGCGGGTCGACCACGTGCTCGTCCACACGGGCCAGCACTACGACGACGACCTCTCGAGCGTGTTCTTCGACGAGCTGGGCATCGACCCGCCCGATCACCGCATCGAGACCGGCTCGGGCAGCCACGCGCAGCAGATCGGATCGATGCTGGTCGGCCTCGAGCCCGTGCTCGACTCCGAGCAGCCGGACATGGTGCTGGTCTACGGCGACACCAACTCCACGCTGGCCGGGGCGCTGGTCTCGTCGAAGTCCGGATACGCCATCGGCCACGTCGAGGCCGGGCTGCGCTCCTTCGACCGCGGGATGCCGGAGGAGGTGAACCGGGTGCTGACGGACGTCATCTCCGACCTGCGGTTCTGCCCCAGCCAGACGGCGGTGGACAACCTCGCCGCCGAGGGCATGACGCAGGGCGTGCACCTGGTCGGCGACGTCATGGTCGACGTCGCGGAGCAGTTCGGCCCCGTGGCAGCGCAGCGGTCGGGGGCGCTGGAGCGGCTCGGCGTCGAGCGCGGCAGGTACGCGCTGATCACCGTGCATCGCCCGGCGAACACCCGGCCGTCGGCCCTCGCCGCGCTGGTCGAGGTGCTCGAGTCCGTCGAGGAACCGCTCGTGTTCCCGCTCCATCCACGCACCGAGGCGGCCCTGTCACGTCGCGGGCTGCTCGAGCGCGCGGAGCGCGCGGCCATCGTCACGCCGCCGCTCGGCTACCTCGACTTCACGGCGCTCCTCATCTCCGCCCGCGTCTGCCTGACCGACTCGGGAGGCGTGCAGAAGGAGGCGTACCTGCACTCCGTGCCGTGCCTGACCCTCCGCGACACGAGCGAGTGGGTCGAGACGATCGACCTGGGATGGAACCGCCTGGTCGAGATGACCCCCGGGGCGGTGACACGTGCGCTGTCGGAGCTCACGGTCCCGGCGGAGCACCCGCCCCTCTACGGCGACGGCCACGCCGCGCAGCGCATCGCCGACCTGGTTGCCGCCTGGCCGGGGTGACGGTCGGTACGATCTGCCCCTGATGGGCTCGGACATCGCGATCATCGGCGCGGGGTACGTCGGCCTGCCGCTCGCCGTCGCGTTCGCGCAGGCCGGTGCCGCGGTGCACTGCATCGACACCGACAAGGCCAAGGTCGAGGCGATCTCGCGAGGCGAGAGCTACATCGCCGACGTGTCCGCGGATGACCTGCGACCGCTGGTCGAGGCGGGCACGCTCACGGCGGGAACCGACCCCGCTGCGGTCGCCGGCGTGAAGGCGATCCTGATCTGCGTGCCGACCCCGCTGTCCGAGAACCGGGAGCCCGACGTCTCGATCATCGCCGCGGCCGCAGCTGCGATCGCACCGCACCTGCGGCGCGGGCAGCTGGTGGTGCTCGAGTCCACGACCTACCCGGGCACCACCCGCGAGCTCCTGGCACCGGTGCTCGAGGAGAGCGGGCTCACAGCCGGGGTCGACTTCCACCTGGCGATGTCGCCCGAGCGGATCGATCCGGGGCGCACAGACTTCACGGTGCGGACGACGCCGAAGGTGGTCGGCGGCCTGACCCCCGCCTGCGCCGAGCGCGCGCGCGAGCTGTACGGGCTGTGCGTCGACACCATCGTGCCTGTCTCGTCTCCCGACGCGGCCGAGCTCGTCAAGCTGCTCGAGAACATCTTCCGCAGCGTCAACATCGCGCTGGTCAACGAGCTGGCGATGCTCTGCGACCGGCTCGGACTCGACGTATGGGAGGTGATCGACGCCGCGGCCACGAAGCCATACGGGTTCATGCGCTTCACACCCGGCCCGGGCCTCGGCGGCCACTGCATCCCGATCGACCCGTTCTACCTGTCCTGGCGGGCGCGGCAGTTCGACTTCCAGACGGAGTTCATCGAGCTCGCCGGCAAGGTGAACACGTCGATGCCCTACTTCTGCGCGGAGCGGATCGCCCACGCGCTGAACGGCGTTCGCAAGGCGGTCAACGGTAGCCGCATCCTCGTTCTCGGCGTGTCCTACAAGCCGGACGTCGGCGACGTGCGCGAGTCCCCCGCCCTCAAGCTGATCGAGCTGCTCGGCGGGCTGGGCGCGTCCATCGCCTACCACGATCCGCACGTCCCCGATCTCCGCGACGAGGGGCTCGACCTGCGGAGCATCGACCTCGACGACGCCGCGGTCGAGGGCGCCGACATCGTCTGCGTCGTCACCGCCCACTCCGGCATCGACTACGGGCGGCTGGCCGAGCGGTCGCAGCTGCTGTTCGACTTCCGAAACACCGTGCCGCGCATCGACGGGCGGGTGCACACGCTGTGAGCGACCCTGTACGCATCGGCGTGGTTGGGCTCGGCTACTGGGGCCCCAACCTGGCCCGCAACTTCTCGCAGCTGCCGGAGGCCGACCTGGTCTGGTGCTGCGACGCGGACGAGGAGCGCCGCGAGCGGGTCGCCGCACAGTTCCCGAAGGCGCGGCTGACGGCCCGGTACGAGGACCTGCTCGAGGATGAGCAGCTCGACGCCGTGGTCGTCGCGACCCCGGTGCCGACGCACCACGCACTGGCCAGGGAGGCGCTGCTCGCCGGCAAGCACGTGTTCGTCGAGAAGCCGCTGGCCTGGACGGCGGCCGACGCGCGCGACCTCGACGCGCTCTCGAACGAGACCGGCCGCACCCTCATGGTCGGCCACCTGCTGCGGTTCCACCCCGGCGTGGTCAAGCTGCGCCACCTGATCGACTCGGGTGAGCTCGGCGACGTGCTGTACGTCTACGGCAACCGCCAGAACCTGGGCGTCATCCGCGAGGACGAGAACGCCCTCTGGAGCCTCGGGGTGCACGACATCTCGGTCGTCCTCTACCTGCTCGGCGGCCGGCCCGTCGAGGTGTCGGCGAGGGGTGAGTCCTACGTGCGGCCGGGCGTCGAGGACGTGGTGTTCGGCTACCTGAAGCTCGCGACCGGTCAGGTCGGCCACCTGCACATGTCGTGGCTGGATCCGCACAAGATGCGCAAGATGACCGTCGTCGGCTCCAAACGGATGGCGGTGTTCGACGACATGGAGGCCGAGCGCAAGGTCACGGTGTACGACAAGGGGCCGATGGAGATCGCACCCGGCAAGATCACGACGCACACCGGCGACATCACCATCCCGGCCATCTCCCGGGAGGAGCCGCTTCGCATCGAGTGCCGGGCGTTCATCGACGCTGTCCGCGAGGGCGGCCACGACCACCCGGCCAACGGCGCGGAGGGCGTTGCCGTGGTCGAGGTGCTGCAGGGCATGCAGCGCTCGCTCGAGGAGGGGGGCGCCACGGTGGCGCTCGAGGCGGCTCCGGCGTGACCTGGAGCGCCGAGCAGGCACCCGGCCTCTCCCTGGCCCCGGACGCCGTGGTGGGCAGGGACGTCACCTTCGGCGCCAACGTGACGGTGTACCCGGGAACGGTGATCGGCGACGGCTGTGCCATCGGAGACAACGCCGTGCTGGGCAAAGGGCCGACGCTGTCGGCGCGCTCGACGTCGCGCCGCGACCCGCCGCCGCCGCTGCGGCTGGGCGCCGGGTGCGCCGTCGCGGCCGGCGCGGTGCTCGCAGCCGGGTCGACGTTCGGCGAGGGCTGCGTGGTCGGTGATCTGGCCTCGGTGCGGGAGCGCTGCACGATCGGCGAGCAGGTCGTGATCGGCCGCGGCGTCTCGGTGGAGAACGACTGCGCGATCGGCGCCTTCACCAAGATCCAGACCGACGCCTACATCACGGCGCACAGCGTGCTCGAGGAGCACGTCTTCATCGCCCCCTGCGTGGTCACGACGAACGACAACTTCATGGGGCGCACGGAGCAGCGGCACGAGCTGATCAAGGGAGCGGTGATCCGCCGGGGCGCGCGCGTGGGCGGCGGCTCGGTGCTGCTTCCCGGCGTCGAGATCGGCGAGGAGGCGTTCGTCGGGGCGGGGGCAGTGGTCACCCGGAACGTCGCGCCCCGGCAGCTGGTCGTCGGCAATCCGGCACGCGTCCTGCGCGAGGTGCCGGCCGAGGAGCTCCTGCCCGAAAGCTAGGTCTAGGGAACGACGAGCGTCGTGGAGTTCGCGGCGCTGTGGTCGGCGTCGTGCGCGAAGTGCACGCGCCAGCTGCCGGACGCCACCGCGGTGCTGAAGCGGTAGGAGCCGTCCGCCGCGACGGTCGCATCCTCGACCGCGATCCACCCGCCGGGCGTGTCCTTCTGCAGGGTCACGGTGGCGCCCTGGAGCTTCGGCAGCATCGTGCCGTGGAACCGTGAGCCGCCGGCAAGGGTCAGCACCGGATGCACGCGCACGTGCACGGTGACCGGGAAGGCACCGGCTCGGCTCAGCCGGTAGGAAGCATCGCCCATCGGGCTTCGCGGGATCGAGAACCGGCCGTCGCTGTCGAGCGTCACCGGCGAGGTGATCCGCGTCCAGGTGCCGCTCGAGCCCTTCGACACCTCGAGGGTGAAGGCCGCGGGGCGCGGCCACAGCCGGCCGCGCAGCTGGAACTGCTGCCCGGCGTCGGCGTCGCTCGGCGCGACCAGCGTCACCTGCAGGATGCGGAAGTAGGTCGACCGCAGATGCAGCCTGGAGTACACGTCGCTACCGGTCATCGTCGTGTCACCGCCGCCGTGATGCACGACCACCGAGGTCACACGATGGCTGGGCCCGTCGATGGTCTGGTCGACCCCCGTGACGGTGCCGGAAACGCCGAGCCCCGCGGCCAGGCTCGTGGTGGTGTAGCCCACGGGTGCCCAGGTGTGGTTCGGGTTGAGGCCGTTCGCCGCGTCGTAGCGGTCGCGGACGGGAACCAGGTACGGCTGGTCGGGGCTGCCCCAGGAGGCGGAGAGCGAGGACGTCCAGCCGCCGGAGCTGGACGAGAAGAACGTGGTCGCCACATGGCCGCCGTACTCGACGATCTGCCGCTTGGTGGCCACGACGGCGGCGTCGGAGGCCGGTGCCTGCTGCTCGATCGGGCAGTACATCTGGCTGCGGGTGTCGGGATAGGCGTCGAATGTGCCCCCGCCGGCGGTCGCGGCGGCGTATGACCTCGCCGCGACGGCCTGGGTCTGCACCGCCTGCGGCAGCCAGCTTGCCGGCACCTCGCAGGGCACCACGCCGCGGACGTACTTCTCCATCGGCACCACGTCGACCAGCGACAGCGAGCCGCCCGAGAGCAGGACGTGGAAGTCGCCCCACCAGTGATCGTTCGTGTACCCGTTGATGGCGCGCTCGTTCAGCTGCAGCGGGCTCGACCCCGCGGAGACGAGCAGCGAGCCGACGATGCCGTTCCACACGTAGGCGGCCGCGTCATGGCTCCAGAGGCGCAAGCGCCCGGCCGTCGTGCCGCGGTCGACGCGGTAGCGCCCGGCCGGCAGCGTCTTGGTGGTGCCGTTCTCGTCGCGGCCGACCACCGGCGAATCGAAGGCGATGTGCATCGACCCCTTGCCGTCGGCCAGGAGCACCCGCTCCGTGGTGCCCTTGGGCAGCAGCCCGAGCGTCGTGCCCGTGTAGTAGTGGGCGAGGATCTGCTCGTGCGTCCAGCCGTGCTGTGCGTATCCGAGCGCGCCGTACTGCGACATGCCGATGCCGTGCCCCCACCCGTGGCCGATCAATGTGAAGCGCGTCGAGGCCGCCGCCGGCCCGGCGGAGCCGGCGAGCGCGAGGCACACGGCGAGCGCAAGGATGAGACGGCGAATCATCAGAAGGTGCATCGGCACTGCAAGGGTACGGCTCGAGGCGGCCGTGGGCCCCATCACGTGTTCTAGCACCACTTCAGCCGCGAGGGGGTGGCGTCGATAACCTGCCGAAGCCGCATGAATCCCATCGCCATGCTCCCCTCCCCTGTCCGCGCGGCGGCCGAGATCCTGCTCACGCTGCTTGTAGCGGCCGGCATCGCCTACCTTGCGCAGGCCTACGTGGTGAAGCCCTACCGCGTCCCCACGGGGAGCATGATCCCGACGCTCGAGCCCGGCGACCGCGTGATCGCCGACCGCATCAGCCTCGACTTCAGCGACCCCACGCGCGGTGAGATCGTCGTGTTCCACCCGCCCATCTGCTCGGGCTCGAACAACGCGAGCGGTGCGTGCACCACCCCCAACCTGGCGCTGCGAGTCGGCGCTTCGCCGGTCACCTTCATCAAGCGGGTGATCGGGCTGCCCGGCGAGACCGTGTGGGCGAAGGGCGGCCACGTCTGGGTGCAGGATCCCGGCGGCAGGCCGCAGCGGCTCAACGAGCCGTACGTCAAGGGCCAGGCGACGCCCCGGTTCCCGAAGACCGTGATCCCTGCCCGTTGCTACTTCATGATGGGGGACAACCGCATCTCGTCGGACGACTCGCGCACCTGGGGCTGCGAGCCGCGCGGCGACATCATCGGCATCGCGCGGGTGCGGTACTGGCCGCTCTCGCGGATCGGCCTGCTCTAGCCGGCGCATTCTCCGGGACGCCGCCGGTAGACTGACCGCACAGTCAAAGGGGAGTGCGGGTCGTGCGGTTGCGTCGTTCCTGCCTGGCGGTGCCGGGCTCATCGCCGAAGATGCTTGCCAAGGCAGCGGTGCTCGCGGCCGACCAGATCTTCCTCGACCTCGAGGACGCCGTCTCGCCGCTGGAGAAGGTCAGCGCGCGCGAGACGATCGTCCAGGCGCTCAACGAGAACGACTACTCAGGCAAGACCCGCGTCGTCCGCGTGAACGGCGTCACCACGCAGTGGTGCCTGGGCGATCTGCTCGCGGTCGTCGGCGGTGCCGGCCGCAACCTCGACTGCGTGATGGTGCCCAAGGTCGAGGACGCGGGGCAGCTGCACTTCGTCGACCACGTGCTGAGCCAGCTCGAAACGGAGCACGGCATCGAGCACCGCATCGGCATCGAAGCTCAGATCGAGAACGGCCGCGGCGCGATGAACATCCGCGAGATCGCCCAGGCCACGCCCCGGCTGGAGACGCTGATCTTCGGCCCCGGTGACTACGCGGCGAACATGGGCGTCGGCTCGCTGGTGATCGGGTCGATCGACCCCGACTATCCCGGCGACCAGTGGCACTTCATCCTGTCGCTGATCGTCACCGCCGCCCGCGCATACGGCGTGCAGGCGATCGACGGCCCCTACACGGACATCAAGAACACCGACGAGTACCGCCGGCTGTGCCTGCGGGCGAAGCAGGTCGGCTACGACGGCAAGTGGGTGCTGCATCCCGATCAGATCGGCATCGCGAACGAGGTGTTCGCGCCCAGCCAGGCGGAGTTCGAGCGCGCCCGCCGCCTGCTGGCCGCCTACGAGCACGCCACGACGGTGGAGCGGCGAGGCGCGGTGATGCACGAGGGGCAGATGATCGACGAGGCGTCGCGGAAGATCGCGGAGGCCGTGGTCGCCCGCGGCGCCGCCGCCGGCATGAGCGCCGAGGAGGTGCCCGCATGAGCACGGTGCTGGAAGGGCTGGACGAGGAGCAGCGCGAGGTCGTCGCGCTCGTCCGCCAGTTCACGGACGAGCAGATCATCCCCGTCGCGTCGCGGCTGGAGCACGACGACGAGTTCCCCGACGAGATCGTCGAAGGGCTCAAGGAGCTCGGCCTGTTCGGCTTCACGATCCCCGAGGAGTACGGCGGGCTGGGGCTCGACCTGACCACCTACGCCCTATCGGTGAGCGAGCTGGCGCGCGGGTGGATGAGCGTGTCGGGGATCATCAACACGCACTTCATCGTCGCGAACATGATCCTCCGCGACGGCACTGACGAGCAGAAGCAGCGCTTCCTGCCGCGCATGGCGACGGGCGAGGTGCGCTGCGCCTTCTCGATGACGGAGCCGGAGTGCGGCTCCGACGTGCAGGCGATCCGCACGCGAGCCGTGCGCGACGGCGACGACTACGTCGTCAGCGGCCAGAAGATGTGGGTGACGAACGGCCTGCGGTCGGGGATCGTCGCGCTGCTCGTCAAGACCGACCCGGACGCCACGCCCGCGCACCGCGGCATGAGCTGCCTGCTGGTCGAGAAGACGCCCGGCGAGCACCGCGAGGGCGGCCTGACCATCCCGCCGCAGCTCGAGAAGCTCGGCTACAAGGGCGTCGAGACCACCGAGCTGGTGTTCCAGGATCACCGCGTGCCGGCGGCGAACCTGCTCGGGGAGGTCGAGGGCCAGGGCTTCCAGCAGATGATGTCGGGCGTCGAGGTGGGGCGGGTGAACGTCGCCGCACGCGGCGTGGGCGTCGCGCAGCGGGCGTTCGAGCTCGCCATCCGCTACGCCCAGGAGCGGGAGGCGTTCGGGAAGCCGATCGCCAAGCACCAGGGCATCCAGTTCAAGCTGGCCGAGATGGCCACGAAGATCGAGGCCGCGCGGCTGCTCATGATCTCGGCAGCACGAAAGAAGGACGCCGGCGAGCGCTCGGACGTCGAGGCCGGCATGGCGAAGCTGTACGCGTCCGAGATCTGCCACGAGGTGGTCGAGGACAGCTTCCGCATCCACGGCGGCTACGGCTACTCGAAGGAGTACGAGATCGAGCGGCTGTACCGGGACGCGCCGATGCTGCTGATCGGCGAGGGCACCAGCGAGATCCAGAAGCTGATCGTGGCGCGCGGCCTGCTGGCGAGGTACCCGCTGTGAGCGGCCGCGAGATCGACGCCCGCGAGACGCGGTTCGGCCGCTACCTCGATGACTTCGAGGTGGGCGACGTCTACAAGCACTGGCCCGGCAAGACCATCACCGAGGCCGACGACCACCTGTTCTGCATGATCACCATGAACCACCACCCGCTCCACACCGATGCGCACTACGCCGAGACCGAGACGCAGTTCGGGCGAAACGTGGTGGTCGGGAACCTCGTCTACTCGCTGGTGCTGGGCATGAGCGTGCCGGACGTATCGGGGAAGGCGATCGCCAACCTCGAGATCGAGTCGCTCAAGCACGCCAAGCCGACGTTCCACGGCGACACCATCTATGCCCGGACGACGGTGCTGGACAAGGTCGAGTCGAAGAGCAAGCCCGACCGCGGTGTGGTCACCGTCGAGACGATCGGCACCAACCAGCGCGGCGAGGTGGTCTGCGAGTTCCGTCGCAAGGTGCTCGTGCCGAAGCGCCCCGCCTGAGCGCGTGGCGGCCGATCTGATCCTCACCAACGGCTCGGTCCACACGGTGGACGCGGCGCGCAGCGTGCACGGGGCGGTGGCCGTGAGCGCCGGGCGCATCACCGCGGTGGGAAGCGCACGCGAGATGGCGGAGCTGGCCGGCCCCGCCACCCGGGTGGTGGACGTCGAGGGCGGGATGGTCCTGCCGGCGTTCCAGGACGCGCACTGCCACCTGGCCTCGTCGGGCTACGGACGAACGCTCTGCGACCTGTCGGAGAGCTCCGGTGCGGAGGGGCACCTTCGGCACGTGCGCGACTACGCGCAGGCGCATCCGGAGCGGCCGTGGATCGTCGGCGGCGGATGGCTGTCGAGCGACTTCCCCGGCGGCATCGCCCGCCGGGAGCAGCTCGACGCGGTCGTGCCCGACCGCCCGGCCGTCCTGATGACCTCGGATTACCACGGGGCCTGGGTGAACACCCGCGCGCTCGAGCTGGCCGGCATCGGCGCCGGGACGCCCGACCCCCCGGGCGGCCGCATCGAGCGTGACGAGCGCGGAGAGGCGGTCGGCATGCTGCAGGAGCAGGCGATGCACCTCGCGCTCGACCTGGTGCCGCAGCCCGACGCGTCCGAACGCGCCGCCGGCCTGCGCGCGGCGCAGGAGTACTACCTGAGCCTCGGCATCACCGCCTGCCAGGACGCCAACGTCGAGCCGGGGTGGCAGGACGCGTACGAGCAGTTCGCGCACTCCGGCGAGCTCACCCTGCGCGTCCGAGGGAACCTGGGCTGGGATCCGGGCGGCGGCGACGATCAGCTGGACGCGCTTGTCGAGCGGCGCCGCACCGGCACCGTGGGGCGGCTCGCATGCGGGAACGTGAAGTTCTTCCACGACGGGGTGGTCGAGAACCGCACGGCCGCCATGCTCGACTCCTACCTGGACGGCGCCGGGCACCCGACCGGCGAGCACGGGATCGACCAGTACGCGCTCGAGGATCTCGCCCGGCACGTGCAGCGCTGCGACGCGGCCGGCTTCGGCGTCCACATCCACGCCCTCGGCGACCGGGCGGTGCGCGAGTCGCTGGACGTGCTGGAGGCGGCCGCGCGCGCGAACGGCCGGCGTGACGCGCGACACCAGCTGGCCCACGTGCAGTTCTGCCACCCGGACGACATCGGCCGCTTCCGCTCGCTCGCGGTGATCGCCAACGTGACGCCGCTCTGGGCCCGGCTCGAGTCGTACATCACCGAGCTGACCCTGCCGTTCGTCTCGCCGGCCGCAGCGGCCGCGCTGTACCCGTTCGGCAGCATCGTCCGGGCGGGCGGCATGCTCGCATTCGGCAGCGACTGGTCGGTGTCGACCCCGGATCCGCTGCACCAGCTGGCGACGGCGGTGACCCGCTGCGACCCGGACACCGCGAACGACCAGCCGCTGCTCCCGGAGGAGCGGCTCGACCTGGGGACGGCAATCGCCGCGCACACGATCGGCGCCGCCCACGCATCGTTCCTCGACGACGACACCGGGTCGATCGAGGCGGGCAAGCTGGCCGATCTGGTGGTGCTCGACCGCGACCTGTTCTCGATGCCGCCGGGCGGCTACCCGGAGGCGAGCGTCCTGCTCACGATCTCTGCCGGCGAGACGGTGTACTCGGCCGGCGGCTGGTGACGGTCACTCCAGCCGGCGCTCCCACATGTCGAGCGCCCCGACCCGCGTGTACCCGAGGTGGTCGTACATCGGCGCGCCGGCCGCCGAGGAGACCAGAGATGTCGTCACGCACCCGAGAGCGCGTGCGCCGGCGGCGATCGAGGTGACCAGCGCACCGGCCAGCCCGCGGCCGCGGTACTCGGGCAGCGTCGCGACCATGGTCAGGTGGAAGTCCTCTCCCACCGGCAATCCGGCGGCGCAGGCGACCGGTCTGCCGCCGTCGGCGAGCGCCGCGAGGATGAACGGGAACTCCACGGCCTCGCGGAACGCCCGCTGGAAGCTGCCCGGATAGCCGTACACCGCGTCGTTGAGCTCCGCCGCCATCGCCGCGGTCGGCGCCTCCACCTCCGGCAGCGGCAGCGCGCGCGCCGGCCCGAGATCGGCGAGCAGCGCCGACATCAGCGGTGGACGGCCGTCCAGCGCGTGGCCGCGCCGCTCGAGCCCGGAGCCGCGCGCGTCATCCTCGGCCAGCCAGACGGTGAACCCCACGATGCCCGAGCTTCGGCACCCACCCTCGACCCACGCGTAGGCCTCGTCGAAGCCGTCGGCGCCCACGGCGAACACGCCTGTGAGCAACGGCCGCTCCGGAGCCGCCGGCGTGAGCACGGCAACGGCGCCGCCGAACCGAGCCGTCCGCCCGCCCGGCGATGCCCCGGCCATGGCCGAGAAGCTCGCGGCGTTGCTTCGCGCAACGGCCGCCGCATCCGGAGGCGCCGGCATGCGCGACAGTATGACCGCCCACACGGTGCCGTGCCCGCCGCGCGGCCGTCACTATCATCCCGCACCGCAATGGATGCGATCCGCGTCGACGGGCTGACCAAGCGTTACGGCGATCACGTGGCGGTCGACGGCATCAAGTTCACCGTCGAGCAGGGTGAGGCATTCGGCATCCTCGGGCCGAACGGCGCCGGCAAGACGACCACGCTCGAGATGATCGAGGGCCTGCGCCCACCCGACGGCGGCGAGGTCGAGGTGCTGGGGCGCGCCGTCTGGCCCGATCCGCGCGCCGTTCAGGGCCGGATCGGCGTCCAGCTGCAGTCGACCACGCTGTTCGACCGGTTGACCTCACGCGAGCTGCTCGAGCTGTTCGCACGCTTCTACGACCGCACGGACGGCCCCGAACGGGCCGAGCTGGCGCTGGGGCTGGTCGGCCTCGAGAGCAAGGCCGACGCCTACGCGGAGGACATGTCCGGCGGCCAGCAGCAGCGGCTGGCGATCGCCCTGGCCCTCGTCCACGACCCCGACGTCGTGTTCCTGGACGAGCCGACGACGGGCCTCGACCCGCAGGCGCGCCACAACCTGTGGGACGTGATCCGCGCCATCAACCAGGACGCGGGCAAGACGGTGGTGCTGACCACGCACTACCTGGAGGAAGCCGAGCAGCTCTGCGACCGGGTGGCGATCATGGACTCCGCCAGGGTGATCGCCCTCGACACGCCGACCGGCCTGGTGGCGTCGCTCGGCGCCGACGTCCGCATCTCCTACGTCGAGAACGGCGAGGAGCGGGTCGAGTACGTCCCCGACGCGCAGGCGGCGGTGCTCGAGCTGCTCGAGCGGGCGCAGCGGGACGGCGCGCGGATCGAGAGCCTCCTGGTGCGCGGCCCGAGCCTCGAGGACGTGTTCCTGCGGCTGACGGGGCGGGAGTTCCGCGAATGAACCTGGGCCGCGTCGCCGCCACCACCGCCGCCCAGCTGAAGATGATGTTCCGGCGGCGGATCGTCCTGTTCTGGTCGCTGCTCTTCCCGATCATCCTGATGTCGCTGCTCGGCCTGCTGTTCGGCCGCTCGGTGGGGGCGGGCACCATCACCGTGCTCGATCAGGCGCACACGCCCCAGGGCGCGGCCATGATGTCCGCCCTGCGCCACACGAAGGGCGTGACGGTCAAGTCCGACTCGGAGTCCGTCGCCGCGGCGCAGAAGCAGGTGCAGAACGGCGACCGCGACGCGCTGCTCGTCCTGAGCAAGACCTCCGGCGGGCAGACCTCGGCCACGCTCTACTACTCGAATGCGTCCGCGACGCAGGCCGGGATCATGAAGGGCATCGTGTTCGGCATCGCGTCGCGCGTGTCGGTGGCGGCCACCGGCGGGCCGCCGGCCATCAGCTTCACCCAGCGGTCGGTCGACTCCTCGGCGCTCGACTACGTGGACTTCCTGATGCCGGGGATCCTCGCGCTCTCGATCATGATCTCGGCGGTGATCGGCCTTGCCACCGTGCTCGTGGACTGGCGCAAGCGCGGCATCCTCCGCCGGCTGAAGCTGACGCCGATGCCGCTCTCGGAGTTCCTGACGTCGCGGATCCTGGCGTCGCTCTCGCTCGCGCTGCTGCAGGTGGTGGTGCTGATCGCATTCGGCGCGATCGCGTTCGGCGTCCACATCTCCGCGACCGCATGGGCCGCCATCCCGATCGCGCTGGCCGGCGCGCTGTGCTTCCTCGTGATGGGGTTCACGATCGGCTCGCTGACATCGGAGCCGGAGACCGCCGACGCGGTCACCAACGTCATCACCAACCCGATGATGTTCCTGTCCGGCACATTCTGGCCGGTCGCCGCGATGCCGGCCTTCGTGCAATCGATCGCGAAGGTCCTGCCGCTGTACTACCTGGCGAACGGGCTGCGCGACACCATCGTGCGGGGCCGCGGGCTCGCGCATGTGATGCCCGACCTCGCGGTACTGTTGATCGTGACGGCGGCGCTGGCGATCGTCTCGCTGCGGACGTTCCGCTGGGAATGAAGGAGGCTCGATGACCCGGTTCGACAACGTGATCGTCGGCGGAGGGCTCGCCGGCGGAATGGCCGCCCAGGAGTACCGCGAGGCGGATGGCGACGGCTCGGTCGTCATCATCGCCCGCGAGCCGCACTCGCCCTACCACCGGCCGCCATTGACCAAGGAGTTCCTCCGCCGCGAGAAGCCGGAGCACGAGCTGTTGATGCACTCCCAGCCGGAGTGGGACGAGATGAACGTGGAGCTGCGCCTGTCCACCGAGGCGTCTGCAGTCGATCCGGCCAACCACACCGTCGAGCTGGCGGACGGGGAGACCATCGAATACGGCCGGCTGCTGCTGGCGACCGGCGCGACCCCGCGAACCATCGGCGATGCGGCCACCATCCGCGTGATCGAGGACTCGCAGCGGGTGGGCGAGCTGCTGGAGCGGGGCAGCGGCCACCTGGGCGTGATCGGCGGCGGGTTCATCGGCGTCGAGACGGCGGCCAGCGCCCGCATGAAAGGCCTGGACGTGACGATGGTCGCCCCCGAGCCGGTGCTGTGGTCGCACCTGTTCGGGGAGGAGGTGGGACGCTACTTCCAGGGCCACATGGAGCGCCACGGCGTGAACGTGATCACCGGCGCGAAGGAGCTGCCCGAGGCGGACTACGACCTCGTCATTGCCGGCATCGGCGTGGCTCCGACCATCGAGCTGGCGAAGGCGGCGGGGCTGCCGACGGGGAGCGGCGTGCTCGCCGACGACCACCTGGTGGCCGCCCCCGACGTGTGGGTGGCCGGAGACATCGCGGAGTACGACAGCGTGATCCACGGCCGCCGCATCCGGATCGAGCACTGGGACGTGGCGCTCAACCAGGGGCGGTACGTGGGCCGCACGTGGGCGGGCGCCGAGAGCGAGCCCTACAGGGTCGTGCCGTACTTCTTCTCCGACCTGGCCGACTGGACATGGTTCGAGTACGTCGGCCCCGCCGGGCGGGATGACGCCGTCGAGGTGCGCGGGTCGATGGACGACGACGACTTCGTCGCCTACTACAGCTCCCCGGACGGGAAGCTGACCGGATGCCTCGGCGTCAACCGCAGCGACGAGGTGAACGAGGCGAAGGAGCTGATCGCAAGCGGCGGTGGCGTCCCGGCGGCCGGCTGACAGGGGCGGTGGCTCAGACGGCGGTGATCGCGGGGGAGGTCGCGTTCAGGTGCGACGCGATCTCCTCGACCGTGATCACGGGCAGGTCGTGGCGGCGGCAGAACGCCTGCAGCTGCACGCCCCGGGTCATCGTGCCGTCGGGGTTCATCAGCTCGCAGAGGACGCCACCCGGCCGCAGCCCGGCGAGCCTGGTGAGGTCGATGGCGGCCTCGGTCTGGCCGCGCCGCTCGAGCACGCCGTTCGGGCGAGCGCGGAGCGGGAACACGTGCCCCGGACGGATCAGGTCGTCCGGGCCGGCCGACGGATCGACGGCGACCTGGATGGTGCGCGCCCGGTCGGCGGCCGAGATGCCCGTGGTGACGCCCGTCCTGGCCTCGATCGAAACCGTGAAGCCGGTGGCATCGCAGCCCTCGTTTGCGGGCACCATCAGCGGCAGCTCGAGCTCGTCACACCGCTCCGACGGGAGCGACAGGCAGATCAGGCCACGGGCCTCGCGGGCCATGAACGCGATCTTCTCGGCCGTGACGAACTGCGCCGCCATGCACAGATCGCCCTCGTTCTCGCGATCGGGGTCGTCGCACACAACAACCATCCCCCCGCGACGAAGCTGAGCCAGCGCGGCCTCGAGCGAGCCGTTGATGTCGGGAACCGCGCTCACCGGCGACGGACTATACCCTAAGGCTGCCGCACCGGATGCGGTTCAGGATCAGCCGGCAGGCGCCGATAGAGACTCCGTGACCGCCTGGCTCCGCCCCATCCGGCTTGCCGTCGTCCTGCTCGCCGTCGTGCTGCCGGCCGCCGCGTGTGGCAACGCGCAGTCGGGCTCGGGGTCGGCCGCGACCGCAGCGGGCGCCGTCCCGGCGGACGCCCTGTTCTACGCGGACGTCAACCTCGACCGCGAGAGCCCGGCGTGGAAGCAGTTCGCGGCCGTCGGACAGCGGTTCCCGGGCTGGCAGCGGTTCGTCGACCAGATCGTGGCCGGCATGAACCGGGGCGGCTCGTCGACGCAGAACGTGTCGCTGGACATGGGCCCGACGTCGTCGTTCAAGGACGACATCGAGCCATGGCTGGGCGGGACGGCCGGGTTCGCAGTCACGTCCGTGGACGCAGGCGCCGGCAAGGTGCACTGGATCGGCTTCGTTGCGTCCCGCGACGACGCGAAGGCCGAAGCCGCGCTCGCCAAGAGCGGGAGCACCAAGGACGGCACGTACAAGGGCTACACGCTCTACCGCTCGACGGACGGCTCCGGCGAGGCGGCGGTCGGCGACCACGCGGTCCTGGTCGGCGACGAGACCGGCACCGTGCGCGATTCGATCGACCTGCGCGGAGGGGGCGGAGACGCGCTCACCGGCAACACCGACTTCACCGCCGCGATGGCCAAGCTGCCGCACGACAGCCTGCTGCGCGGCTGGGCGAACACCCAGAAGCTCTCGGAGCTGGCCGGCTTCGCCTCGCTCGGCTCGCTCGGCGCAAGCACCAGCAGCGCGCAGGTGCAGCAGCTGGCCACGGCGCTCGGGCAGCTCGACGATCTCACCTTCGCCGGCTGGGCGACCAATGCCGGCTATCACCTGACGCTCCGCACGACGGTGAAGGACGGTGCGAACCCGTCGCTGTTCGCGCCGCAGGCCGCCCCCTCGCCGCTGGCACCGCTGGTTCCGGCGGACGCCTTCGCGTTCCTGGCGATACACGGCTACGGCCAGCAGCTCCAGCGGATGCTGGCCGGCGGCGGCACCGCACTGCAGCTCCGCCAGTTCCAGCGCCAGACCGGCCTCTCGTTCCAGCACGACCTGATCCCGCTGCTGTCCGGCGACGCGCTGCTCTACGCGGCGCCCGGCGTGCCCGTTCGCGCGGCCCTGCTGCTGAAGCCTGCCGATCCCGCCGCCGCTGCCGCCACGATGCACCGGCTGTCGCTGCTGGTCGCCCGTTCCTCCCCGGGCACCCGCGTCTCGCCGCTGCCCGGAGGAACCGGCGAATCGATCACCCTCGCAAACGGACTCACCGTCACGTGGCGCCGCACGCCCGACGGCATGATCGCGCTCGGCAACGACGCGGCAGCGGGCGCCGCGCCGGCCGCTCCCCTGGCCGCCTCATCGGCATACCGCGGGCTCCTGCAGCGGGCCGGCGCCCCCAGCGGCGCGGCGGTGTCGCTCTACTTCGACATGGGCGGCCTGCTCAAGCTCCTGCCGATCGCCGGCAATGCCAACCTCCGGCACCTGGGCGGCATCCTCGCCTGGTCATCGCACGACGGGAACGACTACTCGTCCGACCTGTTCGTCGAGGTGCGCTGAGGTCAGATCGCCGCGGCGCTGCTCGGGCGGTACTCCCCGAACACCCCGCGCAGACACCCGCAGATCTCGCCGAGCGTCGCGTCCGCGTCGACCGCGTCGACGATCGGCGGCATCAGGTCGCCGTCGGCCGCAGCAATCTCTGCGAGCGCCGCCAGCGCGCGCTCGACCGCGGCGCCGTCACGGACGGCTCGCAGCTCCTCCAGGCGCGCCCGCTGCGCCGGCTCCAGCTGGGTCGGGACGTCGAACCGCTCCGGGACGGGCGCCTCGTCGTCCTGGAAGGCGTTGACGCCCACGACGACGTCCTGGCCGGAGGCGACGCGCTGCTGGGCCAGGTAGGCCTGCTCGGCGATCAGCTCCTGGTACATCCCCTGCTCGATCGCGTCGACGGCGCCGCCCCGCTTCTCGATCTCGTCCATCAGCTCCCGCGCATCGGCCTCGAGGCGGTCGGTCAGCCGCTCGACGTGCCAGGAGCCGCCCAGCGGGTCGGCGACGTCGGTGATCCCGAACTCGTGCTGGAGCATCTGCTGCGTCCGGACGGCGAGCGTCTGCGCCCGCTGCGTCGGGATGGCGATGGCCTCGTCGAAGCAGGACAGCGCCATGGACTGCACGCCGCCGAGCGCGGCGGCGAGCGCCTGGATGGCGGCGCGGACGATGTTGTTCTCCGGCTGCTGCAGCGTGAGCGTCGACCCGGCGGTCTGGGTGTGCGTCCGCAGCATCATCGAGCGCGGATCGCGTGCTGCGAAGCGGTCGCGCATGATGCCTGCCCACATCCGCCGCAGTGCCCGGTACTTGGCGATCTCCTCGAAGAAGTTCATGTGGGTGTTGAAGATCCAGGAGAGCCGCGGCGCAAAGGCGTCCACGTCGACGCCCCGCTCGAGCACGGCCTCCACGTAGGCGATCGCGTTCGAGAGCGCGAACGCCATCTCCTGGGACGCCGTGCAGCCGGCCTCGCGCATGTGGTAGCCGGACAGCGAGATGGCGTTGAACCGCGGCGCCTCGCGGGCGCACCAGGCGATCAGGTCTGCGGCCAGGCGCATGGACGGGCGGGGCGGGAAGATGTAGGTGCCGCGGGCGACGTACTCCTTGAGCACGTCGTTCTGGGCCGTCCCCCGGATCAGCGAGGGGTCGCGGCCCTGGCGCCGGCAGGCGACGTAGTACATCGCCACCAGCACGGCCGCGGGCGCGTTGATGGTCATCGAGGTCGACACCTCGTCCATCGGGATCCCGTCGAACACGTCCTCCAGGTCGCGGACGGAGTCGATGGCCACGCCCACCCGGCCCACCTCGCCGGCGGCACGCGGGTCGTCGGAGTCGAGGCCCATCTGGGTGGGCAGGTCGAACGCCGTCGAGAGCGCCGCCTGGCCCTGCTCGATCAGGAAGCGGAAGCGGCGGTTCGTCTCCTCGCCGGTGCCGAAGCCGGCGTACTGGCGGATCGACCACGGCCGGCCGCGGTACATGTCGCGGTGGATGCCGCGCGTGTAGGGGTAGGCGCCCGGCTCGCCCAGCCGCGCCTCCAGGTCGCCGGGGACGTCCTGGGGCGAGGCGAACGGCCGGTCGTCGCTCACTCCCGGCGCCCCTGGCCCTCGGCCTCGGCTCCCACCAGCACCACCATCTTCCCCACGTGCTGGTTCTCCTTCATCATCTGGTGCGGCACGGGACACTCGTCGAACGGGAACACCTTCGAGAGCACGGGCTGGATCTTGCCCTCGATGATCAGCTGGTTCGCGCGGTTGCACTCGTAGGCGTTCGCGAAGTGGCTGCCGATGATCTTCTTCTGGCGCATCCACAGATAGCGCACGTCGAAGTCGAGATTGAACCCGCTGGTGGCGCCGCAGATGACGACGGTGCCAAACGGCTTGCACACGAAGACGCTGGTATAGAAGGTGGCCGCGCCGACGTGCTCGAAGACGACGTCTGGGTCGTTGCCGCCGCTGGCCGCGCGAACCGCCTTCCCGAATCGCTTGATCTCGTCGAAGATCCGCTCACCGGTGTCGGGGTCGGACAGCATGAACTCGCGGCGGTCGATGATCGCCGCAGCGCCGAGGTCGCGGACGAGGCCGACCTTGTCGTCCGATGAGACGACGGCGATCGCGTTCGCTCCGTAGAGCGCGCAGAGCTGGACGGCGAACGTGCCGAGCCCGCCGCCCGCCCCCCAGATCAGCACGTTGTCGCCGGCCTGGATGCCCGCCTGGTTGACCAGCATGCGGTAGGCCGTGAAGTACGTGAGCCCGTAGCTGGCGGCGTCCTCCCAGGTCAGCTTCGGCGGCTTGGGCAGCAGCTGCTGCGCCTGCACCTTGCAGTACTCGGCGAAGGAGCCCCAGTTGGTTTCGTAGGCCCAGATCTTCTGCTGCGTGCAGGCCATCGGGTCGAGCCCGTTGCACTCCGGGCACTCGCCGCAGCTCTGGTTGCAGTGGATGACGACCTCGTCGCCCGGCTTCCAGCGGGTGACGCCGGGGCCGACCCGCTCGACGATGCCGGAGGCGTCGGAGCCGGCGATGTGGAAGTCGTATCCCGTGTACCGGAAGATCGAGACTGGCAGCCCCATCGAGGCCCAGACGCCGTTGTAGTTGACGCCCGCGGCCATCACCCGCACGAGCACCTCGCCCGGGCCCGGCTCGGGCACCTCGATGTCCTCGAGCTGCATCGCAACCTCGGGGTCGCCGAGGCGCTCGGGCCGGATCACCCAGGCCCGCATCGTTTCCCCACCCGCCATCTCGGGATCCTACCGGCGGCCCGCAGCGCCCGCCCGGACAACCGGCCCTCGGGCACGGGCCCGCCGGCGCCGCAGCTCGGCCGCGCCGCGCACCGCCAGCTGCCCGCATGCAGCGTCGATGTCCTGGCCGTGCGAGCGCCGGTAGCTCGCGGACACGCCATGGCGTTCGAGCACCGCGGCGAACGCGGCCACCCGGTCGGGTGGCGACGCCCGGTAGGACGACCCCGTCGGGTTGTAGGCGATCAGGTTGACGTGGAACCCGTCGGCCCCGAGCAGCTCGGACAGCTCCACCGCGAGCGCATCGGCGTCGTTCACACCGTCGAGCATCAGGTACTCGACGAAGATCCTGCGGCGGGTGGCCGCCCGGTAGCTCCGACACGCCGCCATCAGCCGTGCAAGCGGGTAGCGCTTGGTGACCGGCATCAGCTCGGTGCGCAGCTCGTCATTCGGGGCGTGGAGGGAGAGGGCCAGCTTCACCTGCATCGGCTCGGCGGCCAGCCGCTCGATCCCCGGCACCCAGCCGGCGGTCGAGATCGCCATCTGGCGCGCGCCCAGCCCGAATCCCGCCGGATCGTTGAGCAGACGGCAGGCGCCGAGCACCGCGTCGTAGTTCAGAAACGGCTCCCCCATGCCCATCATCACCAGGTTGGACACCCGCTCGCCGCGCTCGCGCAGCATGCCGGCGAGCACCAGCACCTGCTCGGCGATCTCGCCGGTGGTCAGGTTGCGGCCGAGCCCCATGCTGCCTGTGGCACAGAAGGTGCAGGCGAGCGGGCAGCCGGACTGCGACGACACGCAGACCGTGCGGCGGTTTCGATGGCGCATGGCCACCGCTTCGAGCGGGAAGCCGTCGGCGGTGGTGAACCGCACCTTGAAGGTGCCGTCGCGCGACTCCTGCGTCTCGGCCGGCACCAGCTCGCGGAGCGGCGCCTCGGCCTGCAGGCGGCTGCGCAGCGACCGGGGCAGCGCGGTGACGTCGTCCCAGCCCGCGGCGAGCCCGCGCGTGGCGGCCTCGTATGCCTGCCTGCTGCGGTACGCCGGCTCGCCCCAGGCCTCCAGCAGCGCGTTGACTCGTTGCAGATCCACCGGTGGTAGTGTGACCGAAAACCGACCGACCGGAGGTAGCACGGTGCCCGCGAAGCTTCGTACAGACCAGATCGCGGACGCGATCACCCCGATCGCCACGAGGGTCGCTCAGGACCCGGAGCTGCGCGAGCACGCGAAGAACGTGCTCGACTCCGCGAAGGCGGTCATCGAGAAGGTGCAGGCCGAGGGTGCACGGTCGGCGGCGACCGACAAGAAGGTGCACGACCAGGTGGCGAAGGCCGCCAGCGAGCTGCGCCAGGGCGCGAACAAGCTGCAGGCGCAGCGCAAGCCGACCAAGAAGCGGCGGGCGGCCAAGGTGGCGGCCGCCGGGGCGGTCGCGGTCGGCGCTGCCGTCGTGGCGAAGCGAGCCCTGTCGAAGGACGAGGACGAGTTCGAGTACACGCCGTGAGCGACGAGTCGATCGACGTCCTGCTGAGCGAGGGCAGGACGTTCCCGCCGCCGGACGCGTTCCGGGAGCGGGCGGTCGTCAAGGATGGGAGCCTGCACGAGGCGGCGGAGCGTGACCTGGACGGGTTCTGGCTGGGGCAGACGCGCGAGCTCGTCGGCTGGATCCGCGAGCCGACGACCGGGCTCGAATGGGATCCCCCCCACTGCACGTGGTTTCGCGACGGCACGCTGAACGCGTCGCACTCGTGCCTCGACCGGCATGTCGAGGCCGGGCGGGGCGACCAGGTCGCCTACCACTTCGTGCCCGAGGACCCGGCCGAGGAGCACCGGGCCATCACGTATCGCGAGCTGCTGGCTCACGTCTCGCACACGGCCAACGCGCTCAGGGCGCTCGGAATTGGCAAGGGCGACGTGGTCGGGATCTACATGGGCATGGTGCCGGAGCTGCCGGTGGCCATGCTCGCGTGCGCGCGGATCGGTGCGCCCCACGTCGTCGTCTTCGGCGGCTTCTCGGCCTCGTCGCTCGGCGAGCGGCTGGAGAGCACGGGCGCGAAGCTGCTGATCACCCAGGACGAGGCCTGGCGCAAGGGCGCGGCGATCCCGCTGAAGGCGATCGCGGATGACGCGGTCAAGCTGGCGCCGACGGTGGAGCGGATCTTGGTGTTGCAGCGGACCGGCGCGGATGTCGAGATGCAGGAGGGCCGCGACGAGTGGTGGCACGACCTCGTCCCCAAGCAGGCGCCGCACTGCGAGCCGGAGCCGGTGGACGCGGAGCACACGCTGTTCTGCCTGCACACGTCGGGCACCACGGCGAAGCCGAAGGCGGCGGTGCACACAACCGGCGGGTATCTGACCTACGCGAGCGCGACGCACCGCTGGGTGTTCGACATCCAGGACGGCGACATCTGGTGGTGCGCTGCCGACGTGGGCTGGGTGACCGGGCACAGCTACATCGTCTATGGGCCGCTCAACAACGGCACGACGAGCGTGCTCTACGAGGGCGACCCGATGTTCCCGACGCCGGCCCGCCACTGGGAGATCATCGAGCGCTACAAGGTCACCCAGTACTACACGGCGCCGACGCTGATCCGGGCCTTCATCAAGGCCGGGAGCGAGCATCCGGAGGCGCACGATCTGTCGTCGCTGCGCCTGCTGGGGACGGTGGGCGAGCCGATCAACCCCGAGGCATGGGTCTGGTACTGGAAGGAGATCGGCGGCGGGCGCTGCCCGGTCGTCGACACCTGGTGGCAGACCGAGACGGGCGGGCTGATGATCGCGCCGTTGCCCGGCGTGACCACGCTGAAGCCCGGCTCCGCGACCACGCCGCTGCCCGGCATCAAGGCGGAGGTGGTCGACGACAACGGCCAGCCCGTACCCCAGGGGCGAGGCGGCTACCTGGTGCTGCGCCGGCCGTGGCCGGGGATGTTCCGCACGCTCTACGCGGATGACGCCCGGTACGTCGACAACTACTTCAGCCGCTTCAGCCCGGAGACGTACTTCGCCGGCGACGGCGCCCGCGTCGACGACGACGGCTTCTTCTGGCTGATGGGCCGCATCGACGACGTCATGAACGTGTCGGGCCACCGCCTGTCGACCACGGAGCTCGAGTCGGCGCTGGTCGAGCACCCGGCGGTCGCAGAGGCCGCAGCGACGGCGGCGCCGGATGCGTTGACGGGCCAGACGCCGCTCTGCTTCGTGCTGCTGCGATCGGGATTCGAGCCGAGCGACGAGCTGGCCGCGGAGCTGCGCGAGTGGATCGGCCAGAAGATCGGGAAGATCGCACGGCCGAAGGCCGTGATCATCGTCAGCGACCTGCCGAAGACGCGGTCGGGCAAGATCATGCGCCGGCTGCTGCGCGACATCGCGGAGGGTCACCAGCTGGGAGACACGACCACGTTGCGCGACCCCGCCGTGGTCGAGGAGATCAAGGAAAAGGCCGACGAGGTGCTGGCCGCGAACCGGTGACGCTCCTGCTGGTGCGCCATGCCGAGCCGGTGGCGCCGGGGGCTGCGGGGTACGAGGAGAACGAGCGGCCACTGAGCGAGGCCGGCCGCGCCCAGGCCCTGCTGCTCGCGGAGCAGCTCGGAAGCATCGAGGTCGGCGCCGTCTACTCGAGCCCCTACCCGCGCGCTCGCCAGACGGTCGAGCCGCTGGCGCAGCGGCTGGGCATGCCCATCACGGTCGTGCCGGACCTGCGTGAGCGCCTGCTCGGCACAGCACCGCTCCCCGACTGGGCCGACCACGTCGAGCGCTCGTGGTCGGACTTCTCGTACGCCCTGGAGGGGGGCGAATCATCGGCGGCGGCGCAGGAGCGGATGTGGCGCGTGCTCGGGCCGCTCGCCGAGCGGCACCGGGATGACGCCGCGGTGGTTGCCAGTCACGGCAACCTGATCGCGCTGGCGCTTCACCGGCTGGCCGGGCCGGCCGTCGACTTCGAGTTCTGGCGGTCGATGCCGCTGCCCGCCGTCTACAGCATCGACGCCGATGGAAGCGTCGAGGGACCCGGGCTCGGCACCCCGAGCACGGTGGACGTGCAACGGCCGCCGTGACGCCACGCGCCAATTATTGGAGACCAAGTCGTCCCAGGGGGTCTTGAACGGTTTGGCGCGGGGTCGTGACGGGTGTCACGGCGCTTCGCCGGGCTCGGCTGCCGGTTGGGCGGCCGGCTCCTCCCGCAGCGTCCGCACCGCCATCTGCACAGCCACCGCGAGCAGCAGCACCGCGAACGCCCGCTGCAGGGTCGTGTTCGAGAGCGACGTCGCGATCACCTCGCCCAGCTTGGCCGTCGGCACCGATGCCAGCCCGACGACCACCGCGTCGCGCCAGCGCACCGCGCCGTAGCGGGTCTGCCGCCAGGCCCCCATCAGGATCACCGGCACCATCGCGGCCAGGGAGGTGGCCACGGCAACGTGCGCGTCCTTGCCCAGGAAGATCAGCGTGGGGACGAAGATCAACCCGCCGCCCACGCCGAACAGCGCCGACAGCGTGCCGGCCAGCAGTCCCAGCGCCATCGCCACCAGGTCCTGCGTCATATCGCCAGCCTCACGGCGACGATGGCCAGGAACAGCGCGAACAGCAGGCTGACGCGGCGGGAGTCGATCCGCTGGTGCACGGCGGCACCGACGTACGCACCGGCGACGGCCGGCAGCCCGATCAGCGCGCCCTCCTTCCAGGCCACGTTGCCGGCCCCAGCGTGGGAGGTCGCCGCCGCGACCGCGGTGAAGAGGATTGCCGCCAGCGATGTCGCCATCGCCGTCTTCGCCGGGTAGCCGCGGAACGCGATCAGCATCGGCACGATCAGGATGCCGCCGCCCACGCCGAACAGCCCGGAGAACAGGCCGGCCACCAAACCGATCGCGACCAGCACGGGAACCCGGGAATCCACGGCGGTTAGTCTACGAGCTGTTGTCGGTAGGCTCTACGGCCATGGCCCGAGCCCTGGCTGACGCGATTGCGCCGCTGGCCGCCGATCCCCGCCACGGAGCGGTGGTCTGTGACATCGACGGCACGATCGCACCGATCGCCCCCACGCCCGAGCAGGCGGCGGTGCTGCCCGGTGCGCTGGAGCAGCTCGAGCGGCTGACCGGCCGGTATGCGCTCGTTGCCTGCGTCACCGGCCGCCCGGCGCAGCAGGCCCGCGCCATGATTCCAATCGAGAGCGTTGCCATCTCGGGAAACCACGGCCTGGAGGTAATGCAGGGCGAGACCGTGACCGTGGTGCCTCCGGCCGCGCGGTACATCGACGCCGTGCACGAGGCGCTCCTGCTGGTGGAGAACGACGGCCTGCTCCCGGAGTACGGCGCGCGGATCGAGGACAAGGGCATCACCTTCACGATCCACTACCGCAACTCGCCGCGGCCCGACCACGTCCTGCGGTACCTCGAGACCCAGATCGTGCCGAAGCTCGACCGCGCCGGCCTGGCCTGGAGCTTCGGCAGGATGGTGCTCGAGGTGCGGCCGCCCGTCTCGGTCGACAAGGGCTCCGCGGTCAAGCGGCTGCGCGGCCGCAAGCGCATCTCCCAGCTGCTGTATGTCGGCGACGACCGCACCGACCTCGATGCGTTCCGCGAGGCGACAATCCGGATCGCGGTCCGCTCCCGGGAGGGCCCGAAGGAGCTGGTCGAGCAGGCGGATGCCGTCGTGGAGGGGCCGGACGCCGTGGTCGAGATGCTGGCGTCCCTGTGAGCACCGCCGGTGTGCATCCGAACATCGCCGCCAGGCGCATCTTCAGCTACGGCGAGCTGGCCGCCGTGCCGCCGGGCACGAGCGACGAGCCGCTGGTTCCCGTGAGCACGCGCGACCCCACCATCGTCGAGGCCGACCCCTCCGCCGGCCTCGCGGTGCGCGAGAACGTCGCGCGGATGCTTGCGGTCGCGAACTCGCGGCTGGGAGAGCACGGTGCCCGTCTCAAGGTGGTCGACGGACACCGCCCCGCCGCCCGTCAGGAGGCCTACTTCGCGGAGGCGTGGGAGATGATGCGGGAGCACCGTCCCGAGCTCGACGACGAGCAGCTGCGGGAGGCCGCCCACGCGCTCTGCGCGGTGCCGGAGGTGGCGGGACATCCCACCGGCGGCGCGGTGGACGTGACGGCCGTCGGTGCGGACGGCGCAGAGCTGGACATGGGCGCCCGCCTGGCCGACTTCGACGATCTCGATCGCGTTCCGACCGACGCGCCCGGGCTGAGCGCCGAGCAGGAGCGAAACCGCATGCTGCTGCACGACGCGATGGTCGCGGCCGGATTCGCGCCCTTCTACGGCGAGTGGTGGCACTTCTGCTACGGCGACCGCGAGTGGGCCGCGTTCTACGAGCAGCCGGCCGCCCTCTACGGCCCGCTATAGATGATTGATTCCACGACCCCGCACGTCTGATCGCTCACTGTGGGTGGTTGCCGACTGTGTGGGGGCTGCGATCGGCCTTCAGCAGCCTCCGGGCCTCCGGCCACTCGCGCGTGTTGACGACATCCTCGGCGGTGGCCCAGCCGCGGCGGGCGTTCATCACTCCGAAGCGCATGTACTCGAGCGCCGCGCGGCTGTGGGCGTCGGTGTCGATCGCGAGCTTGACGCCGGCCTCGACGGCCAGACGCACGTTGGCGTCGCGCAGGTCGAGCCGGTTCGGCTGGCCGCTCACCTCCAGCACCGTGCCGGTCTCGCGCGCCTTCTCGACCACCGCCTCCATGTGCAGCGGATAGGCCTCCCTGCGGCCGAGCATGCGGCCGGTCGGGTGCCCGATGATGTCGACGTGCGGATTCTCCATCGCGGCGCACAGCCGCTTGGTCTGGGCGTCCACGTCCAGGCGATGGGAGGCGTGCAGGCTGGCAACGACCACGTCCAGCTCGGCCATCAGCTCGTCGGAGTAGTCGAGCGAGCCGTCCTTGAGGATGTCGACCTCGGCGCCGACGAGCAGCGTGAACCCCTCGAGCCGTCCGGCCAGCTCGCGCACCCGCTCGATCTGGCGGCGCAGCCGGCCGGCGTCGAGCCCCATGCCGAATCCAACGGCAGGCGAGTGGTCGGTCACGTTCAGGTAGGAGTAGCCCTTCGCCATGGCCGCTTCCACCAGCTGCTCGAGCGTCTGCTTGCCGTCGCTCCAGTCGGTGTGGCTGTGGAAGTCACCGCGGATCTGCTCCAACGTCACCAGCTCCGGCAACGCGTGCGCGCGGGCCGCTTCGATCTCGCCTCTGTTCTCGCGCAGCTCCGGCGGGATCCAGTCCATGCCGAGACGGCCGTAGACATCGGCCTCATCCCTGCAGCGGACGACCTCGCCGGTCTCGACCGTCTCGATGCCGTACTCGCTCACCTTCAGCCCCGCGCGAACCGCCGCCTCGCGGATGGCGACGTTGTGCTCCTTCGATCCCGTCAGGTGCTGCAGCAGGTTGCCGAACACCGCCGGCTCGACCATGCGCACGTCCACCCTGGTGCCGTCGTGGGCAACGCACGTCACCTTCGTGGCACCCCGCGACTCGACCACGGCGACCCAGTCGGACGCGACGATCGCCTCGGCGACCGGGGCTGCATCGGCGGTGGCGACCACCACGTCGACGTCCTTCGCCGTCTCCGTGAACCGGCGCAGGCTTCCGGCGATGTCGCAGTCCTCCACCTCGGGCAGCGCGGCCAGCTGCGTCACGATCCGCTCGGCGAACGGCCGCAGCTTGCCGGACGAGACGCGGTCGCGCTTCTGCGCGCGCGGCGCCTGGAGCCCCTCCAGGATGGCCTGCTCCATCTTCTCCCCCATCCCGGGCAGCTCGCGTATGCGGCCGTC
>DASSEV010000037.1:0-36944 GCA_035695105.1 Gaiellales bacterium | reverse complement strand
CGCGCTCAGCGCGGCACCTGGCATCTACACACACGGGGTCAGGCCGGAGGCCTGACCCCACAGTGCAGCGCGCTGTCGGAGGCTCGACCCCTAGATCGCGGGCGCCGGATCCGGCAGCGGGTCGGGCATCGGCAGGTCGGGCGCCTGCGGCCCGGGATCCGGCTCCGTCGGAGGCGTCGCCGGCTCGGGAGGCGGCAGCGACGGATCCGGCGGTACCGGCGTCGGCGGCGCGTCCGGTGGCTGGGGCATCGACATGGCGCAGCGGGTACCCGCCCCAACCTCACCCCAAACCGGTGCGTTTGGCGAGGCCCGTGCCGGGTAGGGCACGCGGATGCTGCTCGTCGATCCGACCTTCGGCCTGAACGATCCCTGGCCGGCTGTGATCCGCGTCGTCATCGCGGCCGCCCTGGCAGCTGCCGTGCTCGCCTGGTCTGACAACATCGCTCGCTGGTGGGTGGCTCGCAGCGAGCGCACCTTCGACGCAAGCGCCGACACCGCCGAGATCGCGAACCTCAAGCGCCGCGAGACCGCAATCTCGCTGGCCCGCACCACGATCCGCTACATCATGATCCTGATCCTCGCCGTCGTTGTCTTCCAGGCGCTGGTGGGTGGCGGCAAGGTCACGACCGTGGCGGGCGCGTCGCTCCTGGTCGTACTGATCGGCTTCGCCGGCCAGCGGTTCCTGACCGACATCCTGACCGGCGCCTTCATGCTGTTCGAGGGCTGGTACGCGGTCGGCGATCTGATCATCATCGAGCCGTTCAAGCTCGAGGGCGTCGTCGAGGAGCTGTCGCTGCGCGCGACTACCGTACGTTCGGTGAACGGCGAGACGATCCGCGTCCACAACTCCCAGGTGCTCGCGGTGCGCCGCCTGCCGCGCGGCGTCCGCGAGCTCGAGATCGAGATCTTCTGCACCGACGAGGAGCGGGGCCGCTCGCTGGTCGAGCATGTGTCGCGGCTCATGCCGACCGGGCCGATGCAGTTCGTTCGCCGGCCGCGCATCATCGACAGCGAGCGGCTCGACGAGAACCTGGTGCGCGTGCGGGCGCGCTGCGCCACCGCCGCCGGCCGCGAATGGCTCGCCGAGAGCTTCCTGCCCGACGTGCTAAAGGAGCGTGCCGGCGACGGGCTGATCGTGCACGGCCCGGTGGTGACCGAGGTCGACGTCTCGAGCGAGCCGTCGAAGTACTTCGAGCGCTTCTACGGCAGCCGGGCGGGCGCCGGCGCGGCGCGGTGATCGGCTCCGGGCGCCGGCTCGCCTGACCACCCGGGCCGGCCCGGCCACCCGGCGAAGCGTCCCAGGACGGCCAGCACGGCAGGGGCCAGCAGCGATCGCACGAGGAACGTCTCGAGCAGGATGCCGAGCGCCATCACCGCGGCCAGCTCCCGGAACGGGCGGATCGGGATGATCGCGAGCAGGGCGAAGCTCGCGGCGAGCGACAGGCCGGCGGCACGGATCGCCCGCGAGGCCTGCGGGATGGCGACCGCGATCGCCTCCCGCATCGGGCGCCGCTCCGCCTCGCGCCAGATGCGGCCCGCGATCAGCACGTTGTAGTCCGAGCTGAGTGAGATCAGCAGCACGGCGCCCGCGAACGGCACGTAGTAGGTCAGGTCGGGATAGCCCAGCCGGTGCTGGAACACCCACACCACCGCACCCATGGTGGCGGTCACGCTGAGTACGTTGACGGCGAGCAGTGCGAGCGGCGCCACTATCGCCCGCATGAACAGGATCATCAGGATCAGATTGACCACGAGCACGGCGATGGCGATGGTGATCGCATCCTGCGTCACGGCGTCGATCGCCGCCTTGGCCAGCGGCGTCTGCCCCGCGTACTGGACCCCGGCACTGCCGAGGCCCGCGTCGTGCACCAGTCCGGGCATCTGATCCTGCAGATGCTCCAGGTCCGAGACCGCGCCCGGCCCGAGCGGGTCGCGGCTGGCCACGAGCACGAAGCGGGCCGCTCGGCCGTCGGAGGTCAGGAACGGCTGCACCGAGGTTCCGGGCGGCTGCTCGGCCGGGCCGAGGACGCCGGCGATGCCCGGCTGGTGACGGAGCGACTGCTCGAGGCTCGCGAGCCCCTGCGCTGGGAGGGCACCGGACCGGCTCTGCACGAGCACCTCCTCGGGCGCGAGCGCACCGGGGGCGAACCCCTCGGCGGCAGCCCGGGCGGCAACCTGCGACTCGCTGCTCGCGGGCAGCCCCGTGATCACGTCCACGCCGAGCTGCATCGTCTTCAGCTGCAGCGCTGCCAGGATCAGCACGCCGCCCAGGACGACGCCGATCGCAGCGGCCACCGGGCGCCCGGCGGCGAAGTGCGCGACGCGGGCGCCGAATCCGTTGCGCAGCTTCTCGGGGTCGGGCCGGGCGGACGGCCACACCGCGAACCGGCCCAGCATGGCGATGGCTGCCGGCACGAAGAAGACGGAGACGAGCATCGCGATGGCGACGGTCGCGGCAAGCGCGGGGCCGAGATCCCGGAAGAAGCCGAGCGAGGATGCCCGCAGCGCCAGCAGGCTGATGGAGAGGATCAGGCCGCCGGTGAACACGATCGGCACCACCTCGACGGCAGCCGCGAACGCACAGTCGCGCGGCTTCGACCCGGCGCGCACTCGGTCGCGGAAGTCGGACAGGAAGAACACCGAGTAGTCGGTGACAACGCCGAGCAGCAGGGCGATCAGCAGCGGCTCGATCTCCTGCGGGAGCGTGCCGCCCAGCCGCTTCGATATCTCGGTCAGCGCATACAGCGTGATGGGGAACGCCACGCCCATCGACCCCATCGCGATCAGCGCCGCGCCCGGCGAGCGGAAGACCGCGATCACGATCACGGCGACGATCGCGACGGTGAGGATCTCGACCAGGTCGAGCCGGTCGAGGATCAGGGTGCCCTGCTCCATGCGGGCCGGGGTGACGCCGGTGATCCCCACCGGGGCGTCGCCCGGCTGGTTGAGGCGGTGCAGGAACGCGTGCGCGCGGATGGTGCGCTCGGCGGGCGTGTACGTGGTGTCGAACACCAGGTACGTCAGGGCCGTGCCGGCATCGCCCTTCGATCCGGGCACGCCGGGGAGGGAGATCAGCGGCGTCGCGAAGCTCGCGCCGGTGCGCGTGTCGCGGTGCTGGTCGATGGCGGCGGCGCGGTCGACCACGCGGTGTAGGGCATCCTGCGACAGGGCCCCGTTGGCATGCTGGACGACGATCACGTCGCTGCCTGCCGGTGCCTTGAATAGCCGGGTGGAAGTAGCCTCAGCGCGCAGCGCGGGCGCGTTCTTCGGGATCAGGTTGAGCACGCCTGAGCCGGTCTCGAACGTCTGGAGATGCAGGGCGGTGTAGACGGCGCCCGCCACGAACGCGGGCACGACCAGGAACCACAGCCGCACGCTGATCCAGGCCACCGCCCTGGTCGGCAGCGAGCGACGGGCGCGGCCGTCGGACCGGGCGGTCACGCCTTGGCCTCCGGGCTGAGGCCGCTGTTCCTGCGGATGCCGCGCCGCAGGCCCCGGCTGCGCTCGGCCTCAGCGTTGATCTCCGCCCCAAGCAGCAGCGCCAGGCTGGATAGCCAGAGCCAGGTGAGGGTGACGATCACCGCGGCCAGCGAGCCCCAGGTCTTGTTGTAGCTCCCGAAGTTGTTCGCGTAGACAGCGAACCCGCCGGAGACGATCAGCCAGACGACGAGCGCGACCACCACCCCCGGCGTGATGAACTGGAACTTGCGCTGGCGGACGTTCGGGCCGAGGTAGAGCACGGCGGCGAAGCAGGTCATCAGGCAGACGATCAGCACCGGCCAGCGGCCGATCGACCAGAGCAGGCCGAGCAGACTTGAGCCTCCCACCCGGTGCCCGATCCAGCCGGTGACCAGGGGGCCGAGCACGAGGGCGATTAGGACGGAGGCCACCGCGACGATGCCCCAGAGCCCGATGACCACCGACACCAGTCGCGTGCGAACGAACCCGCGCGTCTCGTCGCACTCGTAGGCCATGTTGAGCGACCACATCACCGTCTGCATCGCCCCGCTCACCGACCAGACGCCCAGGGCGGCCCCGACGGCGATCATGGCGCCGCCATGCTGGGATGCGAGCACGTTCCGCAGGCTGCCGCGGATCAGGTGGACGGCATCGGCGGGCACGAAGGTGGCGAGGTGGTCGAGCAGCGTGTTGACGGCGCCGGGCCCGGCGAGCGCGCTGAAGATGCCGAGCGCCAGCAGCAGGGTCGCGGGGATCGCGAGGAACGCGTTGAACGCGACGGCCTGCGCGAGATGGGTGATCTGGTTCGCCTGCGCCTTCTTGGCGGCGCGGATGCAGATGGCCGCGACGTCGCGGGCGGTGAGGTCGGTGAGGCTGGGGTCGGCGACGCGCGGCTCGTGCCGTTCGGGCTGCGGGCTGGGCTGCGGGGTCTGTGCGGCCGGTCCGACCGGGGTGGCCGTGTGTGATGCCACGGGTGCTCGCTCCTTGGTGGAGTCCTCGAACGGACGAGTACCGCGGCCGTGTGACCGTCAAACCAGCCGGCGCGCGTCCGCGTTTGGCGCGTTCGGCACATTGGGCATTTCGGCGGCATGAAGTTCTTCGGCTACGACCCGTACGACCCGAACCGCATGGACGAGGGCTGGATCACCGAGTGGGTGGAGTTCGGCTTCCGAGAGATGGCCGTGTACCTGCGCAGGCAGGCGGCGTTCGAGGCGTACTACCAGCGGCGCCAGCTGCGGCCGGCCGGCTAGCTACCGCGCGGCCGGGAACCGGATGGCAGCGACCGTGCGGCGGTCGCTCGCGCACAGGGTGACCGTGGCTCCGAGCATGCGGCAGAGCTCGAACCCGTCGGGAGCGCGGTGGGGAGCACGGCAGCGATGGGCGACGATCACGCAGACGGTGGCGCCGCGACGGGCCAGCAGCCGGACCCGCGCGCGCTCCGGGTCAGCGCTGACCAGCAGCTCGACGGTCGCCCACCATGCGGCGGACTCCGCGGCGACGCCGTCGGGCCAGGGGCCGCTCCATGGGCTGTCGACGTCGATCGGCAGGCCCGTCTCCCGCGACCAGGCGGCCACAAGCCGGCTGTAGTCGAAGTCCTCGGCCGTGCTGCGCAGCTCGAGCATCATCGCCAGGGCGGTCGACCGGATGCGGTCGAAGATCGAGCGGAGCTCCGCGGCATGCGGCACGTCCGCGACCCGCGCGGTCAGCTGGTCGATGCGAAGCGCTCCGGCCACTGACGGCTGGACGACGTCCTCATGGAGCCGGCGGCCGAAGTCTCGCCGCAAGCGTGCCTGCAGCGCGACCAGGCGCGCGGCATCGGCGGGCGTGAAGGTGTCGGGAGCGGTGTCGGGCATCTCAGGAGGAGGAGCGTCTGCGGGCAGCCGCAGCCGCCCCGGGGCCGCCTCCCGCCGCCAAGTGTCCAGCGACGGACTCCCGCGCGCCATCCCCGTTTTGGAGGAGGCGAGCGGGCGCCCTCACAGCTCGGTCACGTCACACACATGCGGCGATCCGCAACGATCCCCTCACGACTCCCCCCGCCGCCCGTGACCGCCTCTGAGGCGTTTTCGGGCCGAAACCGGACGCTGCGGCCGGATGGACGTTACGAGACGCAGCGCAGTGCCACACGGGCGTCACGCGGCGGTGGCGGGCGGCTCCACCGCCTCTGAGGCTGAATTCGCCCGAGAGTGGGGCGCCTTGGTCAACGTGTTCGTTGCGGCTTCACACGGCACTGGCGCGGGCCGGTGCCAGCTCGATCGTCTCGCGCAGAAAGGGCATGCCGTCCGGGTCGGACTCCGGCCCGTCCAGCTCCTCCGCGTAGCGCCGCCCGTCCCACACCGCATGGGCGATCGTGCCCGGGGCGAGCGCGTCGCCCACCGCCCGCGCGTTGACGCCGGCCGCCAGCAGCGCGTCGACGATCGCATCCTCGGGGAGGCGCGCGGTGACGGTTACCAGCGCGTCGCACTCGAGCTCGCTCGGACGCCCGGTGTACGCGCAGACCAGGTCGAGAGCTCGGGCGTTGGACGACACCACCGCCTTCGCGAGCAGCAGGTCGACCCCCAGCTCCATCAGGCGGGCCTGGATCCGTCCCTGCTCCATCGTGTGGTCGGCCCACTCGGAGGCCCGCGGCGCCGGCGTCACCAGCGTGACACGACCGCCCTCGCGCACGAGCAGCTCCGCGAGCACACCGCCCATGTAGTAGTGGTCGTCGTCGAAGATGGCAACGTGCTCACCTGCGGGGCGCCTGCCGTCCATGAGGTCGTCCGGGGTGAGCGTCTCCAGCCCTCCGTCGAGCGGAATCGGGCGGGTGTGCCAGCGGCCGACGCCGTCCGCGCGCCAACGCGACCCGGTCGCGACCGCGACGTGGTCGAACTCGTACGACACCACCTCGGCGGCGTCCAGGCGGCTCTCGAACGCGACCTCAACGTTCGCCATCCGCTCGAGCTGCGCCTTGCGGTAGTCGAGCACCCGGATCCACGCCGCCAGCCCCGGCAGGCGCGCCTCCCGCGCGACGCGGCCGCCGAGCTCGCCGCCCGCCTCCGCCAGCACCACCTCGTACCCGCGGCGCCCGAGCATCATCGCCGCCTCCATCCCGGCGGGCCCGGCGCCCACGACCAGCACGCGCGCATCGCGCTCCTTGGGCCTGATCCGCTCCGGATGCCATCCGCGGCGCCACTCCTCCCCCATGCTCGGGTTCTGGGTGCAGCGGATCGGGGCGATGGTGAAGTCGCCCGACACGCAGATGTTGCAGCCGATGCACTCGCGGATGTCCTCGTAGCGCCCCTCCTCCAGCTTGACCGGTAGGAACGGGTCGGCGATCGATGGCCGGGCGGCGCCGATCATGTCCATCACGCCGTCGCGGATCATCCGCACCATCGTGTCGGGCGACGTGAACCGGCCGACGCCGACCACGGGCTTGCTGGTCAGCTGCTTCAGCCCGCGCACGTACGGCTCCTGGCCGCCCTCCTCCTGGAATCGCGAGGTGACGGAGTCGTCCGGCCACGAGCCGAGCATGAAGTCCCAGCAGTCGGGCAGCTCCCCCACCAGGCCGAGGATCTCCTCCATCTCCGCCCGCTCGATCCCGCGCTCGCCGATCAGCTCGTCGACCGCGATGCGGCACACGACGCCGGCCCGGCCCTCGCACAGCTCGAGCGTGTCCTCGAGCACCTCACGAAGCAGCCGCGTGCGGTTCTCGATGGTGCCGCCGTACTCATCGCCGCGGTCGTTGTACCGGCGCGAGAGGAAGTGCTGCAGGACGCTCAGGTTATGCCCGGCGTAGACGTAGACGATGTCGTACCCGGCGCGGAGCGAGCGATCGACCGCGCCGCGGTGCCACCGCCGCACGTCGGCGATGTCCGCAGCGGTCATCCGGCGCGCCTGAACGGGATCGCTCCACTTGACGGGCAGCGCCGACGGGGCCATCGGCACGATCCGCGAGTAGCGATTCGATGCCGCGATGCTGTTGTAACAGAGCTCGATCCCGGCCAGCGAGCCGTGCTCGTGCACCTCCTCGCAGAGCCGGGCATGCATGGGGATGTCGCGGTCGTCCCAGATCCGGCCCTCGATGTAGGGGGTCACCTCGGAGGACGGGTGGATCTCGACCTCCTCCGTGCAGACGACCGCCCAGCCGCCCTCGGCCTTGACCCCGCGCATCCGCGCGTGCGCGCTCGGGTCGCGGTACCCCATGCCGTTGCAGTGCGGCACCTGGAAGAAGCGGTTGCGGGCGGTGACCGGGCCGATCGTGACCGGCTCGAACAGCACGTCGAAGCGAGGCTCGCGCATGAACTCTCCGTGGTCGTGGTCGAGGGCGCGCGAAGGCTACCAGGGCGTAGTTCATCTAGCACCGGCGGGACTACGATGCCCTGCGATGCGCGCACTGGTCAAGAGCCGAGCGGAGCCGGGCCTGTGGCTGGAGGACGTGCCCGAGCCGGACTACGGCATCAACGACGTCCTCATCCGCGTCCAGCGCACGGGCATCTGTGGCACCGACGTCCACATCCATCGCTGGGATGAGTGGGCGCAGCGCACGATTCCGGTGCCGCTGGTGATCGGCCACGAGTTCGTCGGCGAGATCGTCGCCGTCGGAGACAACGTCAGCGACTTCCATCCCGGCGACATGGTCAGCGGCGAGGGGCACGTCGTCTGCGGGCGATGCCGGAACTGCATGGCCGGACGGCGCCACCTCTGCGCGCACACGCAGGGGATCGGCGTCAACCGGGCCGGCGCTTTCGCGGAGCTGATCTCGCTGCCGATGACCAACATCTGGCACCACTGGCCGGGGGTCGATCCCGAGATCGCGGCGATCTTTGACCCGTTCGGCAACGCCGTGCACACGGCGCTGGCGTTCCCGGTGCTCGGCGAGGACGTCCTGATCACCGGCGCCGGCCCGATCGGCTGCATGGCGGCCGCGATCGTGCGCCATGCCGGCGCGCGCCACGTGGCGGTGAGCGATCCGAATCCCTATCGCCGGTCGCTTGCGGAGCGCATGGGCGCCACCGTCACGGTCGACCCCACGACCCAGGATCTCGCCGACGTCGAGCGCGATCTGGGCATGACCGAGGGATTCGACATCGGCCTCGAGATGTCGGGCAACGGCGACGCGCTGCACGCGATGCTGGCGTCGATGTCACACGGCGGCCGCATCGCGATGCTCGGCATCCCGACCAGCGAGATCGCGATCGACTGGACGCAGGTGGTGTTCAACATGCTCACGCTGAAGGGCATCTACGGACGCGAGATGTACGAGAGCTGGTACCAGATGACGGTGATGCTGCAGTCGGGCCTCGACATCTCGCCCGTCATCACCCACCGGTTCCGCTACGACGAGTTCGAGGCTGGGTTCGAGGCGGCCGCCTCCGGCGACTCAGGCAAGGTGCTGCTCGATTGGAGGGTGATCTGATGGCGTCGTCCACGCTGCAAACGGACCTGCAGGAGCGGATGCAGGAGCTGCGCGACCAGGGTCTCTACAAGCGGGAGCACGTCATCGACTCACCCCAGGCCGATATGGTCGAGGTGGAGGACGCCGGACGCGTCCTGAACCTCTGCGCGAACAACTACCTCGGCCTCGCCAGCCACCCGGACATCGTGGCCGCGGCGCACGCCGCGCTCGACCGGTGGGGGTTCGGGATGGCGTCGGTGCGGTTCATCTGCGGGACGCAGCGCATCCACCGCGACCTCGAGCAACGGCTGTCCGAGTTCCTCGGCACCGAGGACACGATCCTCTACAGCAGCTGCTTCGACGCGAACGGCGGCCTGTTCGAGACGCTGCTCGGGCCGGAGGACGCGGTCATCTCCGACGAGCTGAACCATGCGTCGATCATCGACGGCATCCGCCTGTGCAAGGCGCAGCGGCTGCGGTACCGGAACAGCGAAATGGAGGAGCTGGAGGCGCGGCTGCAGGAGGCGTCGGGTGCCCGGTACCGGATGATCGCGACCGACGGGGTGTTCTCGATGGACGGGTACGTCGCCAGGCTGGGCGACATCTGCGACCTGGCCGACCGCTACGACGCGCTGGTGATGGTGGACGACTCGCACGCGGTCGGCTTCGTCGGCGAGCACGGCCGCGGCACGCCTGAGCTGCACGGCGTGATCGACCGGGTCGACATCATCACGGGCACCCTGGGAAAGGCAATGGGCGGTGCCAGCGGCGGCTACACGTCGGCGCGGCGGGAGATCGTGGAGCTGCTGCGGCAGCGGTCACGGCCGTACCTGTTCTCGAACAGCATCGCGCCTCCGGTGGCGGGCGCGACCATGACGGCGCTGGATCTGATCGAGCGCTCGGGGCACCTGCGCGACACGCTGCGCCGGAACACCGGGCACTTCCGGGGACGGATGACGGAGCTCGGGTTCGACATCCTGCCCGGTGACCATCCGATCGTGCCGGTCATGATCGGCGACGCGGCGCAGGCCGGCCGGATCGCGGACGCGCTGATCCGCCGAGGCGTGTACGCCGTCGCGTTCTCGTATCCCGTTGTCCCGCAAGGCAAGGCACGGATCCGCACGCAGATGTCGGCCGCGCACACGATCGATGAGCTCGACTTCGCGGTGGATCAGTTCGTGGCCGCCCGCGACGAGCTGGGCTAGGGGCGACACGCGCCCTCAAGCCGGCGGCTGCGCACCCCGGCGCGCCGACGCCGTCGCCACCAGCACCGCCGCAACCGCCCCGACGATGCCCAGCGTGAGCGACGCCCGCGTGCCGACGCTCGTGATCAGCGCTCCGCCGGCCGCAGCACCGGCCGCGATGCCGAGCACCACCGAGGTGCTCAGCCAGCTGAACACCTCGGCCTGCGTACCCGGCAGGGCATGCGACTGCGCCATGCCGTAGGTGATCGCGAAGCTCGGTGCGATCGGCAGCCCGGCCAGGAAGATGACCACCGTCATGGCCGGCACCGACCATGCCAGCAGCGGCAGCACCAGCGCAGCCGCGAACAGCACGCTCATCCGCTGGAGCCCGCGTCTCGGGTTCTCCGGCCGGTGCCCCGCTGCGAGCAGCCCTCCGGCCAGGCTTCCTGCCGACCACGCCGCCAGGCAGACGCTTCCGAGCGCGCGCCCGCCGTGCTGCTCCGCGAACGCCGGCATCGCCACCTCCACCGCCCCGAACGCCAGCCCGTAGCAGACGCTGAACCCGACGATTCCGCGCACGACGCCCGGCGAGAGCGCCGCAAGCAGGTGGCGGTCTCCATGGTCGTGCCGCACCGGCCGGTGCCGGCGCACTTGCGACGTGGCCGCGAACCCGAGCACGCCGACCAGCGAGACCACCGCGGCCGCCACCACCCCTGCCCTCGGCCCCGCGATCGCCGTCAGCCCGCCGACTACCAGCGGCCCGCTGACGAACAGCACCTCCTGCAGCGTCGCCTCGAGAGCGAACGCCGAGTGGTGCAGGTGTGCGCCGACCATCGAGGGCCACAGCATCCGCACCGTCGGGGCGATCGGCGGGAACACGATCCCCGCACACGCCGACGCCGCCACGACCGCCGCCAGCGGCGCCCCCGCGATCACCAGCCACATCGTCACGAGCAGCGCCACCGGAAACGCGATCCCGTACCCGGCAAGCACGACTGCGGGCCTGTGCCGGTCGATCAGCCGGCCCGCCAGCGGCGACGCGACGGCGAACGCGACCGCTTCCGCCGCCGACACGAGGCCCGCGTCGGCGTAGCTCCGCCCCTCACCGCGCAGGAGCAGCACCATCGCCAGCGCCACCATCCCGACCGGCGCCCGCGCGATCAGGCCCCACCCCACGACCCGCGCCACGCCCGGCTCGACGAGCAGGTCGCGATAGCCGCGGAGGCCGCGGGTGACGGTGGATCCAGCCATCGCTGCATCATGCCCGACTCCCGCCCGCCCCGCTCTATGATCGTGCGATGCCCAGCGTGCGCCTGCTCGTGGTCGGCGACCGAGACACGCGGTTGGAGACCCACCGCGCAATCGACCACACGCTCGGCCTCATGCCGAACGACGTCGAGGCGCGCTGGCAGCCGACCGACGAGCCGTTCGACGCCGCCGACGGGGACGCGCTGTGGTTCGCTCCCGGCACGCCCTACCGAGACGACGACGCCGCGCTCGCGGCGATCGAGCAGGCGCGCAGGGAGGGCATCCCGATGTACGGCACCTGCGGCGGCTTCCAGTACTTCGTGCTCGAGTTCGCCCGCAACGTCGCCGGGATCGGCAACGCCTCGCATGCCGAGACGGATCCCGATGCCGCCGAGGTCGTCGTCGCCCCGCTCGCCTGCAGCCTGGTCGGGCAACGCCGGACGATCCACCCGGTGCCGGGCGGCCGGCTGGCCGAAATCGTCGGCGACGAGCCGTTCAGCGGCTTCCACTACTGCAGCTACGGGCTCAACCCCGTGTACCGCGATCAGCTGGAGGCCGCAGGGCTGCGAGTCACCGCAACCGCCGACGACGCCGGCGTCGAAGGCATCGAGCTGCCTTCACACCCGTTCGCCATCGCGACCCTGTTCCAGCCGCAGATGGAGTCGCTCGAAACGGGCGAGCTGCACCCGCTGCTCGGCGCACTGGTTCAGGCCGCGAAGAGCGTCTCGCCCACGTAGCCGCCGCGGCGCACTCCGGGCGGCACCGCGAAGATCGCGCTGCCCGTGTGCACGATGTACTCGTTCAGCCGGTCATGGTCCGCGAGCCGGTGCTGGATCGGGACGAACTGGCGGCGGGGATCGCGCTGGAAGGCGGCGAAGAACAGGCCGGCGTCGAGCCGACCGCTCGGCAGCAGCCCATCGGTGTAGTTGTAGCCGCGGCGGAGGATCCGCTCCGCCTCGCTGCCCGCCGTGCGGGGGTTCGCCACGATGATATGGGCGTTTCGCGGGGTCAGGGCCGGATCGACGGGATCGAACTCCGAGCTGCCGCCGAACGGCGCCCCGCTCAGCTTGCGCCGGCCGAACACCGTCTCCTGCTCGTCGAGGTCGCTCTCGTCCCACCGCTCGATCCGCGCCCGGACGCGCCGCACGACGAGATAGCTGCCGTCGCGCATCCACGCGGGGTCGTCGCCCTCGCCGACCCACACGTTCCGGTCCATCTGAGCCGAATCCGAGGTCCGCAGGTTGTTGGTGCCGTCCTTGAAGCCGAGCAGGTTGCGGCCGGTCGCGTCGGCGGGCGACGAGCCCGGCGTCTTGGCGAAGCCCTCCTGGGACCAGCGCGGCCGCGCGGCTCCCAGGTGACGCGCGATCCTGGCCAGGTTGCGGACGGCGTGCAGCGCCACCTGCGGGTCGTCCGCGCACGCCTGCACGGCGAGGTCACCGCCGCACCGCGCCGGCTCGAGCTGGTCGCCGCGGAACGCCGGGAGGTCGATGAGGGCATCGGGCCGGCGGCTGCGCAGGCCGTAGCGGCCGTCGAACAGGGTCGGGCCGAAGCCGAAGGTCACCGTGAGCCGCGAGGCGGCCAGCCCCAGGGCCTCACCGGTGTCGGCGGGAGCCTTGTCGCGGGCGGCGATGCCCCCCAGCGGCTCACCCTCGCACATCACGCGCGCGGCGCCCGTCCACGCTCGTAGCAGCGCGCGCAGGTCGTGGCGCGATCCGGCGGTGGCGTCGAACGTCTGGAACAGGATCCGCGCCTGTTGCGGGGTCGTCACGCCGCTCTGATACCGGCCGTGGTAGGGGAGTCGGCTCGTCTCGGCCGCGGCAGCGCGGACGGTCCCGCCCAGCGCCAGCGCGCCCGCGGACAGACCGGCTCGTGCCAGCACGGCTCGTCGCGTTACCCCCACCACGCAACCATACCGGCGTCCACCGCCCCCGCCAAGAGGTAGGTGCGGACCGCGCCGGGACGGGGATCATCTAGGTTGCCCATGACCGAACAGGGAGAACACATGGACACGGACCGGGCACGAAAGCTGCTCGAGGCGGAACGGCAGCGCATCACCGAGGAGGCGGCCAACCTCGGATTCCAGACGACCGACGAGCTCTCGACGCTCGACCCAGGCGACACCGCGGCGGACCTCTACCAGGAGGAGCTCGACCAGGGCCGGCTGGAGGATCTTCAGGAGCAGCTGGCCGCACTGGAGCGGGCCGAGCAGCGGCTCGAAGAGGGCACGTACGGCGTCTCCGTGGAGAGCGGCGAGCGGATCCCCGACGAGCGTCTCGAGCTGATCCCGACGGCCGAGCGGACGGCCGAGGAGCAGGCCCGGTTCGAGGGGAGGTAGGCGCTATTCCGGCGGGGCGAGCCCGACCGCCTCGAGCGCCAGCCGCGCGCACTGCTCGTCCTGCTCGCCGGTGCCACCGCTGACACCGACCCCGCCGCAGAGGCGGTCGCCGTCGAACACCGGCAGCCCGCCTGCGTAGACAACGATCCGGCCGTGGGTGGTGGTGTTGAACCCCCAGTCCTCGCCGCCCGGCTGCGTGCTGCCCATGAAGTAGCCGGTCGGCGTCTGCCAGAGCACGGCGGTGTACGCCTTGTCCACCGCCAGCTTCATCGCACCCAGCGCGGCGCCGTCCATCCGGGCGCTGGCCACGATGTGGCCACCCGGGTCGACGACCGCGGCCGCCACGGCCAGCGACTCGACGGTCGCCGCGCGGCGCACCTCCTCGAGCACGCGCAGGGCGAGATCCAGCCCGATCTCCGCCCGGTCAACGATTCCCTCCGCCATCTGACGCTCCTCGATCAGGCGCCGACGGCAAACGCCGGCGCGGTGTCGCCCTTCCTGCCCTCGATTCTCCGCTCCCACCAGCGCCGCACGAGCTCCGCGCCGATCACGAGCACCAGCGATGCGATCACGACGATGCTGCCGACGGCGATCACCTCGGGCTGGAGCAGCGGGGTGCGCGCTCCCGTGTAGACGAACACGGGGAACGTGGGCGAGCCGCCCGGCGCCAGGAACGAGGCGATCGCGAACTCGTCGAAGCTGATCGTGAAGGCGATCAGGAACGACGAGACCAGCGCGGGCGCGAGCAGCGGCAGCGTGACGAGCACGAACGCCCAGATCTCGGAGGCGCCGAGGTCGCGCGCCGCTTCGTTGATCGACGCGTCGAGCGTCTGCAGGCGGGGCAGGATCACGAGCACCGAGTACGGCAGCGAGATGACGATGTGCCCGGCGAGCACGGCCGTCAGCGACGTGGTGATGTTGAGCTGGTGGAGCAGGATCACGAGGCCGACGGCAAGCACGATGTACGGCACGACCAGCGGCAGGAGCAGGATGGTCGTGATCACGCCGCGCAGGAACAGCCGCCGGGCGGCGAGCCCTGCCGCGGCCAGCACGCCGAGCGCCGTCGCGAGCAGCCCGTCCAGGATCGCGAGCTCGATGCTGCGGCGGGCGGACCCGGTGAGATCGGTGTTGCTGAACGCCTGGTGGAACCAGTGCGTGGTGAAGCCGCTCAGCGGCAGCGTCGGGACGGCGCTGTTGTTGAACGCGAAGATGACCAGCACAACCAGCGGCAGGTACAGGAACAGCACCAGCAGGAAGAAATAGGAGTGCAGCAGCACGCGGGCGATGCGTCCGGCGCCGGTCACGTCGCGTCACGCTCCTGCAGGTCGGCGCTGAGGTAGCGGCCGAACACGATCATCAGCACCACCACAACGGCCACCAGCCAGAGCGCGAGCACCGAGCCGTAGTTCCAGTCGGCGGTACTGGCGAACAGGCTCTGGATGGCGTTGCCGAACATGTAGTTGTTCGGGCCGCCGACGAGCAGCGGGGCGATGAACTCGCCCGTGGTCGGGATCAGGACGAAGACGAACCCGGCCATCACGCCGGGGACGCTGAGCGGGAAGGTGACGCGCCAGAACGCGGTGAAGCCGTTCGCGCCGAGATCCTGCGCCGCCTCCAGCACCCGGCGGTCCATGTTCTCGAGCACCACGAAGATCGGCAGCGCCACGAACGGCACCCAGGTGTAGAAGAGGACGAGGGCGACCGAGAACGTCGAGTAGATCAGCCACGACGGCGTGTGGCCCTGCTGGACGATGTGCAGGTGGACGAGCACCCACGAGACGACGCCGTTGTTCCCGAGGATGATGCGCCAGGCGATGATGCGGAGCAGGTAGCTGGTGAAGAACGGCGCCAGCACGAGCAGGAGGAAGGTGTACCGCCGCTTGCGGGCGACGAAGGCCAGGTAGTAGGCCAGCGGGTACGCGGCGAGCACCGTGCCCACCGAGACCAGCAGCGTCACCTTCATCGAGTAGATGAAGCGGTCGCGGAACGGATTGTTGGCGCCGCGCAGGAAGTCGTGCCAGTTGGACGTCGAAAACGCGGTCGGCATCCCCGGGTACTGCGACCGCAGGTTGAAGCTGTAGAGCGCGATCAGGACGATCGGCCCGAGCAGCAGCGCCACCACGTAGAACGTGGGCGGAAGGGTGAGCAGCCCGCGAGGAAGTCGCACCCGGCGCCGGCGGCGCCGGGCCGGGTGCGTCATGGTCTGCGAGCCTGTGCTCACCCGGCGATGCGCGGCGAAGGCAGGCCGGTCAGGCCGCCTTCACCTCTTCCCACGCCAGGTCGTATGCCGACCGGTTCTTCTCCCAGCTCTGGAGGTGGACGTTGGGCGCCGCGATCGCCTCGGGGTTGCCGAGGTCGAGTGCCTTCGCCAGGCTCTGATCCTTGATGTCGGAAGACTTCACCGTCGAGTTGGCCGTGCCGTAGTAGTAGATGTTCATCATGTCGACGCAGGCCTTCTTGTTGATGAAGGACTCGACGTACTCGTGCGCGTGCCGGTAGTTCTTGGTGTTCGCGCCGAGCATGAACCCGCAGAACCAGCTGAGGCGGCCCTCCTTGGGATCCATGAACACGAACTTGTTCGCCCCCAGGATCGGCGGGACGTCCTGCCAGGAGTACGCGATCCAGATCGACTCGTTCTTGAGCGCCGGCTGCATGTCGCCGTACTCGCTCTGCCAGTAGAACTTGTTCAGCGGCTTCTGGTCGATCAGGGCCTGCTTGGCCTGGTTGAGCTGGTCGGAGCTCATGTTGTCCATCTCCGGGAAGCCCAGCTTGAGCGCGGCCACCTCGAGGTTCGACGCGGCGCCGTCCCACAGCGCGATCTTGCCCTTGTACTTCGAGTTCCAGGCGAGATCCCAGCTGGTTGCGTCGGCCGGGTCGACGTGATTCTTGTTGTAGGTGAGGCTGGCATAGCCCCAGTCCCACGGGATCATGTATTGCTCGCCGTTGACCTTGGCCTTGTCGACGAAGAACGGGTTGAGCTCGCTGAAGCTGGGGAGCAGGCTGGTGTCCCAGGGCTGCACGAGGCCGCGCGACACGTAATCCGGCGTGTTCTCGTTGCAGGGATGCATGATGTCGAACGGCACCTGGCTGGCCTTCTGCAGCGCCTGGCTGTCGTTCACGATGTACGTGTAGGTGATCCCGTTGGCGCCGAACTTGTCGGTGTAGGCCTTGCCGGGGATCTTCCAGTACTTCTGGGCCTTGGTACCGGCGGCCTCGTAGCCGCCCCATTCGAGGATGGCCAGGTTGCCGGGCTCGGAGCTGATGGGCGGGTGCGATTTGGGTCCGGCACTGGAGCCGGATCCGGAGCTCGAGCCGCAGCCGGACAGCAGGACAGCGCCGCTGAACAGCCCAGCAGACTTCAGGAACTCGCCACGATCCATACGCCGCATTACGAAATCCTCCAGGTGAGGAGCAGGATGGCTGACTGTACAGCGCTCGCGGAGCGGAAGTAAAGTGCGGCAGGTGACACAGTCCCCCACCCGCCGGCGTGTCGTTCTCACACTCGCGGCGGCCGTGCTGGTGGCCGTGGTCGCGGCGGTCGCCTTCCAGACGCGCGGCCGGGCCGATTCGCGACCGGCGCCTCCCCTGCCGGCCGTCCTGCCGGCATCGGCCGTCGCCTACCTACCCAGCCACGTGACCCGCCTGACGAAGGCGGATCTGCAGAAGGACGCGAACGTGTCGTCCATGCAGGCGACGCTGGACGGCGCCGCGTTCGTCTCGGGCGCGCAGCGGACGTTCCAGGGGCCGTCGAAGCACCGCCTGCAGGTGGTCGTCTCACGGACGCTGCGTTTCGCTACGGCGAAGGGCGCCGCGGACTACGTGCGGTTCGTCCACGACCACGCGGGCGACTACGTCGGCCAGGTGCCGACGCTGAAGCCGCTCACCTCTGCGGGTCGCTCCGGCTGGCTGATCGTCGCGCCGCTGTGCGCGTGTCACATGGCCCAGCCCGACCTGCTGGCGGTGGTCAGCGGCGGCCGGGACGTGACCTGGCTGATGGTCAATGGGCCGGGCGCGAAGCCGGCCGTGCTGCGGACGCTGCTCCAGCAGGCGCCGTGACCAGGGTGATCTAGGCCCAGAATTCGGTGCGCCCGCGCGCGGGATCCTCCAGTGCCTGCACGGCCGATCGGTACCGAGCCGCGACGTCCGCCGCGCCGGCCGGTGGGCCCGGAGCCCCCAGCGGCGGGTCCGGCAGCGGCGCGCCCGGCTCCTCGACCTCGGCGGGAGCAGGCACGGACGGCACGAAGGCGGGAGCCTCGCGAGCCGGCGGGTACGTCGGCGCGCCGCTGACGGGATCGACCATGCCCGGCGTAATCGACCGATCGGCGCGCCGCTGCAGCAGGAAGCTCAGCTCGCGAGGTCGATGCCGAGGCGGGTCTCGAGAAAGCGCTCGAGCGAGCTCCGGGCGAACGTCATGTCGATGTCCTCGACCACCAGTGCGACCGAGAGCCCGTCGAACAGCGCCAGAAACTCGGTCGCGAGCTGGCCCGGATCGTCCACCTCGAACTCCCCCGCATCGCGGCCCGCGGCCAGCACCCGCGCGATGTAGCGCTGATACGCCCCGTAGCGCCGCCGGCGCCAGGCGCGCGCCGAGGGCACGTGGATCGCCCGCGGCCAGTACTCCAGCCAGATCACGCACTGCTCGTAGAGGTCGGGCGAGTCGAAGTGATCCTCGATCAGCACACGCAGGCGGTCGACGGCGGTGGCATCCGGCGCCATCCGGCGCCGACGCGGCCGGTAGAAGTCGCGCAGCGTGACGCTCAGCACCTCCGTCAGCAGCTCGTCGAGCGTCGCGAAGTGGTAGGTCACGGTGCCCAGCGACACGCCGGCGGCACGCGCCACCTCGCGCACGCTGGTCGCCGCAAGGCCCCGCTCGAGGATCGATGCGCGGGCCGCCGCCACAATCAGCTCGCGGCGGCGCTCGGGGGCAAGGCGGGAGCGTGTGAGAGTCTGCCGGCGCACGGGTCGTGAGATTATCGTACGATCGTACGACAGAACGACGCAACGACATTGGAGAGACCACATGGGTGCGGCAGAGCGCGCGCAGGACATCGGCATCGAGCTGACCGAGGAGCAGCTGGCTTTCGTCGAGCTGGCACAGGAGTTCGCCCGGACGGAGATCCGCAAGGTGGCGGCGGAGGTCGACGAGCGGGGCGAGACCGAGGTGCGGTGGGATCTGGTCGAGAAGGCGCACGCGCTCGGCCTGACCACCTACATGCTCCCGGAGGAGGTCGGCGGCGGCGGCATCCGCGACTGCTTCACGCACTGCCTGATCACCGAGGAGATGTCCTGGGGCGACGGCGGCCTGTCCGGCATGATCTCGTCCGCCGGCTTCTTCGGCGCGACCATCTTCGACCTCGGCACGCCCGAGCAGCAGCAGCGGTTCCTGGCCCCGCTCTGCAGCGGTGACCGGCCTCCGTTGACCGCTCTGGCGACGACCGAACCGGACTTCGGCAGCGACGCGGCAGGCATGCAGACGCTCGCGACCCGGGTGGACGGCGGCTATAAGGTGTCCGGTCAGAAGACGTGGGTGTCGAACGGCGGCGTCGCAGAGTGGTACATGGTCTTCGCGCAGACCAACCCGGGCAGCCGGAGCAAGGGCATCACAGCATTCGTCCTCCACCGCGACGATCCCGGGCTTAGCACGGGTGCGCCCATGCGCAAGCTGGGCGACCGGGGCATCATCAACTCCGAGCTGTTCCTCGACGACGTGTTCGTCCCGGACGACCGCCGCATCGGCGAGGAGGGCCAGGGGTTCTACGGCCTCATGGGCACCTTCGACGAGTCGCGCATCACGCTCGCCGCCGGCTGCGTTGGCATCGCCCGCGCGGCCACCGAGTACGCGATCGAGTATGCGCGCGAGCGGCAGCAGTTCGGCAAGCCGATCATCGAGCACCAGGCCGTCGGCTTCCGGCTCGCCGACATGCAGACGCGCCTCGATGCGGCCCGGCTCCTGACCTGGCGCGCGGCACGGCGGTACGACAGCGGCCGCCGCGCCAGCAAGGAGGCGTCGATGGCCAAGGTCTACGCGAGCGAGGCGGCGATGTTCTGCACCTGGGGCGCCGTCCAGACCCTCGGCGGCTGGGGCTACTCGCGGGAGTACCCGGTCGAGAAGTGGTTCCGCGACGCCAAGCTGGAGGAGATCTGGGAGGGCACCTCGGACATCCAGCGGCTGATCATCGCCCGCGCGCTGGCGCGTGAGGGCGCCTGATACAGCGTCGGGCAGATCCCCGCGGCCGCGCGGCCGGGCTGATGCTGCTGACGACCCCGGTGATCTGGGGGTTGACCTTTCCAGCGGCGAAGCTCGCGCTCGACCACACGAATCCCTGGACGTTCACGGCGTGGAGCCGGGTGCTCGGCCTGGCGGCACTGTGCGCGGTGCTGGTGGCCGTGCGGCCGCCCCGGGAGACGTGGCAGCGGGGGCTGGTGCCGGCCGGAGCGCTGCTCGGCTCGCTGATGTTCGCGGCGTTCGCGCTGCAGTCGGTCGGGCTGCAGTACACGACGGCCACCAACGCCGGGTTCATCACGGTGCTCTACGTGGTGTTCGCACCGCTGGGCGCGGCCGCGCTGGCGAGGCGCCCGCCGCCTCGGGTGGCGGCGATCTGCCTGCCGATGGCGCTGGCCGGCCTCGGGCTGCTGTCGCTGAGCGGCATCGACCTGCATCGCGGCGACGCGCTGGTGCTGGCCTGCTCGATTGCGATCGCGGCGCACATCGTGGCCGTGTCGCAGCTGGTGCAGCGGTACTCGGCGGTCGGGCTCGCGTTCGCGCAGCTCGCGGCCACGGCGGTGATCCACACGGTGGTCGCGGCGCCGCACGGCCTGCACGCCGGACAGGTGGCCGCGGACTGGCATCTCTACCTGATCACGGGCGTGCTCGGATCGGGCGTGGCGTTCTCGATCCAGGTGCTGGCCCAGCAGCGGCTGACGCCGCTTCGGACGAGCGTGCTGCTGGCGGGCGAGGCGCTGTTCTCAGCGCTGGCGTCGGCGATCTGGCTGGGCGAGCGGCTGGATGCGCGCCAGTGGTGCGGCGTGGCGCTGATGATGGGCGCGATCGCGATCTCCGAGGCGCAGGCGTGGCGCGGCGCACCGGACGCGGCCTCGGCCGCCTGAGGGACAGGCCGGCGCCGCGCTGAGGCGGCGCCGGCCCTGTCCCGCTACGGCGCGATGTTGTGGTTCAGGTGGAACACGTTGCCCGGGTCGTAGCGGCGCTTGACCTCCCGCAGCCGCTCGTAGTTCGGCCCGTAGGCGGCCCGGATCGCATCGTCCATCTGGTCGTCTCCGAGGTAATTCAGCCACCGCGCGTTGCGCAGGTGCTCGGTCAGCGCCGCGTACGTGTCCTTCGTCCACTCGATGTTCCGTGCCGTGTCGGCCGGATCCATCCACTCCGACGGCAGCAGCAGGTTCCAGCCGGCCTCCCGGTGCGGCACGGCCGCCGCGGTCGGATCGGTCCGCGTCACCTGTCCGTGGAAGTGCTCGAACAGGATGGCGCTCATCGGTGAGGGCACCGACTCGAACCGCTGCACCACGGTGTCGATCAGCTCATCCGTGATGCCGGTGGTGAAGCTGGACAGCCAGTAGTTGAGCGCCCCAGCCGGGTACCCGGCGTCGAGCAGGGTGTTCATCACCGGATAGGGCATCGGCCCCACCTCGGTCATGATCGGCGGCCCCCACTCCAGGAACGGCTTCAGATCCGCGTCGGCGCGGTCGGGCTCCGTGTGGCAGACCAGCATGCCGGCCACCTTCATCCCGGAGCCATCCGGTGCGTGCACCAGCGCCGCGAAGACGGTCAGCTCGTCGGGGCAGTTTGCCGCCGCCTCGCGGTAGAAGCGCAGCATGTCCGCGGCGCGCTCGATCGGGTGGACGATGAACCCGCCAACCACCATCGGCTGCTGGTGCAGCCGGTACGTCAGCGCGGTGGCCACGCCGAAGTTCCCGCCGCCGCCGCGCAGCGCCCACATCAGGTCGGGATGCGACGCATCGTCGACCTCGAGCACTTCCCCGGTCGCCGTCACCAGCTCGACGCCGATAAGGTTGTCCGCCGCCAGCCCCTGGGTCGACATCAGCCAGCCGAGGCCGCCGCCGAGCGTGTACCCGCCGATGCCGGTCGACGAGATGGCGCCACCCGTCACAGCCAGGCCATGCTCGTGGGCGGCGTCGTTGAGGTCGCTCCACAGCGCGCCGCCCTGCGCCCGCGCCGTCTTCGCCGCCGGGTCGACCTCGACCGACCGCATGCGCGAGAGGTCGATCATCAGCCCGCCCTCGCTGACGCAGCGGCCGGCCACGTTGTGGCCGCCGCCGCGGACGGCGATCTCGAGCCCCGACTCGGTGGCGAACCGCACCGCCGCCGCCACGTCCTCGGCGGTCTCGCACCGTGCGATCGCGGCCGGGCGTTTGTCGATCAGCCCGTTGTGCACCTTCCTCGCTGTTTCGTACTCCGCATCGTCCGGAAGCAGCACGGTGCCGCTGAGGCGATCGGTCAGCTCCTTGATGGCGCTCCTATCGAGCACCTGCATGTCGGACATCTTTACTCCTTGACCCTCGAATTGCGCAGAACAGCAGCGCGAAGACCCTATCTTGTCAGACATCTTTGCCTCGCGCCAGGGGCCACACCACCGTTCCCGTCGAGGGCGGCATGGCGCTAGATTTAGGCTCCTGTCGACACCAGCGAGAGAGGGAGCCAGAGTGAGCGCCACGTTGACGGAATACGCCGTCGTGAACCCCGCCACAGGGGAGACGCTGAAGACCTACCCCACGATCAGCGACGACGAGCTGAAGGATGCGATCGCGCGCGCCGACAAGGCGCACCGCGAGTGGGGCCGCAAGTCGGTGGCCGACCGCGCCGCGATCGTCCGGCGGATCGGTGAGCTGCACGAGGAGCGCCAGCAGGAGCTGGGCGAGATCATCGTCCGCGAGATGGGCAAGCCGATCAGCCAGGCGACCGGCGAGGTCGAGTTCTGCAAGGCCATCTACGACTTCTACGCAGACAACGCGGAGACGCTGCTGGCCGACGAGCACATCCCGCTGCTCGACGGTGAGGGCAAGGCCTACGTCCGGCGCAGCTCGCTGGGCGTGCTGCTCGGCATCATGCCGTGGAACTACCCGTACTACCAGGTCGCCCGCTTCGCCGGCCCGAACCTGGTCATCGGCAACACGATCCTGCTCAAGCACGCGCCGCAGTGCCCGGAGTCGGCCGAGGCGATCGCCGGCATCTTCCGCGAGGCGGGCGTGCCGGACGGCGTGTACATCAACATCCGCGCGACGAACGAGCAGGTGGCGGAGATCATCATCCCCCACCCTCGTGTGATGGGCGTCTCGCTCACGGGCTCCGAGCGCGCAGGCGCGGCGGTGGCCGAGGTCGCGGGACGAAACCTGAAGAAGGTCGTGCTCGAGCTGGGCGGATCGGATCCGTTCATCCTGCTCAAGACTGACGACCTGGACGCGGCGGTCGAGGCGGCCGTGGGCGCGCGCCTGGAGAACACGGGCCAGGCCTGCAACGCCGCCAAGCGGTTCATCGTGATGGACGACCTCTACGACCCGTTCGTCGAGAAGTTCACGGCCGCGCTGACGGCCGTGAAGCCGGGCGATCCGACCTCGCCGGACACGGCAATCGGCCCGCTGTCGTCGTCGATCGCGACCGAGCGCCTGGCCGACCAGGTGCAGCGCGCCGTGGACAACGGCGCGAAGATCGTCGCCGGCGGTGAGCACGATGGCAACTTCTTCTCGACCACGGTCATGACCGACATCAACCCGGACAACCCGGCGCGGCGCGAGGAGTTCTTCGGGCCGGTGGCGCAGATCTACAAGGTCACGTCCGAGGACGAGGCCGTGGAGCTGGCCAACGACACGCCGTACGGGCTCGGGTCGTACGTGATGACCAGCGACGAGGACCAGGCACTGCGCGTGGCCGAGCAGATCGAGGCCGGCATGGTGTTCATCAACGCCGTCGGGGCGGAGGGCGCGGAGCTCCCGTTCGGCGGTGTGAAGCGCTCCGGCTTCGGCCGCGAGCTCGGCCGCTTCGGCGCGGACGAGTTCGTCAACAAGAAGCTGATCCGGATCGTCTAGGTCGTTTCCGGAGGGGCGGGCCGCTGCGGCCCCGCCCCTCCGCGCGATCACGGCCTGCCGGGGACGCCGACGCCGGGGGCGAGGGCGGTCACCGAGAGGTACTGCGGGCCCGCCTTCGAGCAGGCTCGCAGCCTGAAGGCCACGTCCTGGCTGGTGAAGCTCCCGGGCGGGTAGATGCGAAGCGACGTCGCTGTCGCAGGCGCGCAGGTCGACGGCGGGTAGTTGCCGACGTCGGTGATCTGGAGCACGTCGTGGGCCGTCGCGCCGGGCGAGAGCGTGACGGTGCGGCTGGAGACCTGCGGATTGCGACCCGCCGGCGAGCCGAGCTGCTGCGTGCTGTGGGCGGAGACGCCCGGATAGCCGTAGAGCGTGCAGCTCGCGCTGCCCGTGTTCGTGAACTCGATCGGCATGTACGTCGATCCTGCGGCCGCGCCACCCGGGCCGACGCCGAGCCAGACCTCGAGCGAGGACGCCTTGCACCGCGGCGTCGCCGACGCGCCGCTCGATGCCTGGGTGCCGCCGCCGCTCGCGCCGCCCGTCCCACCGCCCGAGCCGGCGTTCGCGCTCGGGGTCGAGGACGAGAGCGAGCCCGCGATCAGCGCGGCTCCGGCCGCCAGCGCGATCACGGCGGCCACCCCTATGAGTCGTTTGCCTGTCATGCCCACACCTCGTGAAGTCGAACGGATTCCATGGTCACACCGTACGGCGGGACCGTCGCGGATCGATGTCGACCACGTAACGGTGGGGTAACGCTTCGACGCGGCCGAGGGGACACCTCGGCCGGCTGCTGGGCGCTAGGCGCGCTCGAGGTTGTGCACCGCGCTCTGCGGCAGCTCGAGCAGGTCGTCGTCCTCCTCACCGCGGAGGTGTACGACCGGGTTGCCGGCCGCATCCTCGCCCTCGCCGATCATCGAATAGACCTTGCCCTCGACCACGAACCGTGCGTCGCCCTCGACGCTCGAACCCTCGGACTCCATGCTCATCTCGGCTCCCTTCGGTGGACTGGCGCCCTCGACGATAGCCCACCCTGACGGCTCGTCACCAGTGGCTCACGGGCGGTCACAAACGTGCAGCGGAACCGTCGCTACACGCCCGCCATCGTCACCTGCGTCAGCCGCAGGTGGTTGCCGGAGGGGTCGCGGAGGCCGGTGTCGATGCCGTACGGGCGCTCCTCCGGCTCCTCCGTGAACTCGACGCCGCGGGTCCGCAGCTCCTCGTAATCCGCGCGGACATCGTCGGTCGTCAGGAACACCGTGCCGGCGAAGCCCTTCGCCATCAGCGCCTCCACCTGCGCGCGGGTCTCCTCGTCCATCACCGGCGGCCCGGGGATGGCCATCAGCGTGATGGCCGCATCCTCCTGGCCCGGAGGCGCCACGGTCAGCCACCGGAAGTTGCCCATCTCGGGCATTGTCACGTCGGCGCGCACCTCCATGCCGAGCTTCTTCGTGTAGTACTCGAGCGCCTCGTCCTGGTCGTGCACCCACAGCTGCGTTGCCGAGATCCTCATCGTCGTCTCCTTCGCGGTCGAACGGTCGAGGCCACTCTAGGAGCGGGCGGCGGCGCTGTCTTCTCGAAACGTGCGCAGCTGCGGCCGCCCGTAAGCGCGCACCACGCAGGAGGGCAGACGGGCGAGGTGCGCTGCCGGCGGATACTGCGCGCGGTAGGCCGTCGGCGACATCCCGAAGGTGCGGGTGAACGAGGTCGTGAACGACCCGACGCTCTGCAGCCCGACGGCGAGGCAGATCTCGGTGACGCTGCGGTCGGTGGTGCGAAGCAGTGACGCCGCCCGCTCGAGCCGTCGGGTCAGTAGGTACGCGTGCGGCGACTCACCGAACGCGTCGCGAAACGAACGGCTGAAGTGGGCGCGCGACATCGACGCGGCGCGGGCCATGTCGTCGACGCTGAGCGGCTCGAAGTACCGCGCGTCGGCGAGGTCCCGCGCCTTCAGGAGGTGCCGCTCCGTCCGCGCAAACGCCATGCACCTACTGTAGAAGATCGACTCCCCACGACGCCGTCGCCGAGTCGCCCGGTTCGAGCTCGATCACGTCGGTACCGGTCGCGAACGCGTTCGGCGGGCAGGTCATCGGTTCGACGCCGAGGCCCGCGCGCCGGCGGCCGTGCTCGGGCAGCGTGTCGCCCGTGAACAGCATCAGGTGGGTGAAGGCGTCGTCGAGCCAGATGCTCACCGCCGGCCCACCCGATGCGCGCAGGTCGATGCGGGCGCGTCCGTCGCCGCTGCGTTGCAGGTCGGTGAAGGCGGTGTCGAGCTTGGTCGAGCCGATCCGTCGGGCTTCGCCGAAGTCATAGTCCGTTCCGGCAACGCCGCTGAAGCCGGTCGGGATGCCGCGGTCATCGGTCTCCAGCCGGGCCCGGACGGGCGCGCGTAGCTCGAGGTCGTCCACCCGCCTTGCGCCGAGGCTGAAGTACGGGTGCATCCCCGCTCCGAAAGGCGCGGCCTCTGAGCCGGCGTTGGTCGCGGCGATGGTCACCGAGAGCCCTTCGTCCCCCAGCCGGTAGCGCACACTGACCTGCAGGGTGAAGGGATAGCCGTCCTGCGCGAGCAGGTCGTGCTCCATCACCACCTCCCGGTCGGAGCGCTCACCGACCCGCCATGCGTCCCAGCGCACGAGTCCGTGGATCGCGTTTCGCTTCTCCGGCTCGGTGAGCGGCAGCTGGAGGTCGCGGCCGCGGAAGCTGTACGCGCCGTCGCGCAGCCGGTTCGGCCACGGCAGGAGCACCTGGCCACGGGCGTCGGTGCAGCGCGCGGCCGCGCCGTAACCGTCCAGCAGGTCGACTCCGCCAACCGTGTACTGGCGCAGCCCACCGCTCTGCTCGACGATCCACGCGCGCTGCTCGCCGTGGCGAAGCTCGGTCTGCGCGCCGGATGGCGCGATCATGGTGCCGGTCTGGCCCATGCAGAACCGACTACCACCGGCGAGCGTCGTGGAAACGGCGCTGCGCGTGAGGGGTCGCTTGTGCATGCAGGCACAAAGGAATCCGCGCCTGCAGCGCTGAATACGTCCCCGGGATGAACGGCATCCTGAGACAGCTGCGCCGCGCGCGCCCATCCGAGCCGGCAACCGTCGAGCGACCGGCTGGCTGGGCCGGGGAGCGCCTGTGGCTGATGACGCGCTACGCGCTGGAGGACATCGGAAAGGCCGAACTGATCAGAAACGCGGACGTCGCCGAGTCCGACACCGCCGTCGGCGGCTATGAGGTCTTCACCGGCCGGACGCACGAGCCGCTGGCGGCGCTGATCTGCCGCTGCGGCGAGCTCCGGCTCCGCGTTGTCACCTACGGCGAGAGCTACCCGGTGCTGAAGGCGGTGCTCGTCGACGGTGACGACCGCCAGCTATGCGGCACGGAGCCGTTCCGCCTGCCGGCGTTCCACTGGACGACCGGCAGCTGGGAGCGGCCGGGCAAGCCGATGCGGCCCCGCCAGCGGCGCGCCTACCGGGAATCGGTCAGCCACCAATACCTCGCGCTCACAAACGGGGTGCAGAGGTGGCAGGCCACCTGGGAGACGTGGGGCGTCACGAGCAACGACGAGGCGACCGCCTACACCGAGCGAGCGGCCCTGGAGGCCGCTGCACGCGAGGCGTCCCAGCGCGAGCTCGAGGAGCAGCAGCGGCAGGAAGCCGAGCGGCGCCGCCTGGAGGCCGAGGCGCGGGCAGTGCGCGAGCGCCTGCGGCTGTATCAGTCCGCCGGGGTGACGCCGCCGGACGAGCTGCTGCACGCAGCCGAGCGCACCGACCAGGCGCTCGACCCCGCCGGATAGGCGTCAGCGCTTGAGCTCGATCTCGACGAAGCTCGCCGTGCGGCCGCTGCGGTTGATCACGTCGTGCTCCGTCCCGGCGGTGCCCACGTAGGCGACGCCGGCCTCCTGCGCCAGCGTCCGGCTGCCACCGTCCGGCGCGACCACCTCGAAGGTGCCGCCGGTCACGGGCACGACGACGTAATCGAACTCGTGCACGTGCCGCCCGGTTGCCTCGCCGTCGGCGAACTCCCAGGTGGTGACCCGCACGCGGTCGTCATCGGCGGTGATGGTCGGGCGGGCGGCCGGCATGCCGCGAGTGTACCCGCGCCCCGCGCTACTGCTGCTGGCCGGCGGCGGCCATCGTGGACAGGTCGGCGACCTGCCCCGCGGGCGGCGCCGTGATGTGCACCGGCACGCCGAAGTGCGACATCGCCATGGTCATGTCCATGCGCTCGCCGGTCGCCGTCATCGGCATCGAGAAGCTCATCTTGCGGACAAGGCCCTGCCCGTCGATCCAGACGTCGGCCGGGTAGTCCGTGATGCCGGTCTGGCTCTCGAACTGCGCGTAGAGCCGGCGCAGCGCCGGCCGCTGCGCCGGGCTGGCCCGCTGCACCAGCAGCTCCACCGCCTTCTTGAAGACGACCACGGCGTGGTAATGCGTGGTGCTGACGCCGCCCACATCCTCGGCGCCGAGGTTCTGAATCGAGTCTGCAGTGGCCTGCAGGTAGGTGAGCGTCTGCGTGGGATCGCTCTGTCCGTTGTTCATGGCCGAGCCGAGCGCGTTGCCAGCCGAGCCCATCGCCGACAGGTCGAGCTTCAGCCAGCGCTTGCCGGCCGGGATCGCCTGAGCGAAGACCGGGCTGCGCATGTAGAAGACGGTGCCGATGATCCGCTCGTCCATGGGGAAGGAGCGGCCGGCGACGTTGGCCGAAAGGTGCAGCTCCCCGAGCGCCGGCGTGCCGATGCGGAACAGCCCCCTGCCGTGCATGTGGATCGTCCCCGCGGCGGACGGCATCGTCATGTCCATCGTCACCTCGGCGCTGCCGGCCGCGCGCGTCGCGTTGGCTGCGGTCAGCAGCACCTTCGCGCCGATGGTGTGCGGGCCGGACGACGTGGACGACGGAGCCGAGGAGGCGGGCCCGCAGGCGGGCGCGACCGCGAGAGCGGCGAGCGAGAGTGCGGCGGCGAGGCTGCGGCGCATCCCTCTCACCATACGGTGCGTCGGTAGTAGCGTCCAGCGCGCGAGCCCTCCGGGCCCGCCGGTTGATAGGGTCGGCTGACGATTCCTCTCATCGGACACAAGGAGCGCCGGCATGTCCTCCACGGATCAATCGACGGCCAACCCGAACAAAGCCCTGTGGGAGAAGGGTGACTTCACGCGCATTGCCGCGGCGATGCGGGACAGCGGAGCGGCGATCGTTGCGTCGCTGGGCGTGGGCGAGGGGATGCGCGTGCTCGACCTCGGCTGCGGCGACGGCACCACCGCCGTGCCCGCGGCGCAGATGGGTGCGGACGTGCTCGGTGTGGACATCGCCCGCAACCTCGTCGCCGCAGGCAACACGCGCGCGCGGGCGCTCGGCCTCGACAACCTCCGCTTCCAGGAGGGGGACGCCACCAACCTGAGCGAGCTGGCCGACGACTCGTTCGACCTGGTCGTATCGATCTTCGGCGCCATGTTCGCCCCCCGGCCCGACGACGTCGCGAAGGAGATGGTGCGGGTGACGAAGCCCGGCGGCCGGATGGTCATGGGCAACTGGATCCCGAACGACCCGACCTACGTGGCACAGCTGCTTCGCATCAGCATGGCGTACTCACCGCCTCCGCCGGAGGGGTTCGTGAGCCCGATGCTGTGGGGTGTCGAGGACACGGTCGTCGAGCGGTTCGCGGGCGCAGGTGTCCCGGCCGACCGGATCTCGTGCGAGCGAGACATCTACACCTTCACCTTCGCGGGCACGCCCTCGCAGTACCTGGAGCTGTTCCGCGAGTACTACGGGCCGACCATGAACGCCTATGCGGCAGCCGCGGCGGACGGTCGCGAGGACGAGCTCCACGCGGAGCTGGACGCGCTCGTGCACGAGCACAACTCGAGCGGCAGCGACGAGACCACCAAGGTGGATGCGGCGTTTCTGCGTGTGACCGTCAACGTCTGAAGCACCAGCCAGCCTGTGTCAAGCCTCGCGGCACGATGCCGATCGACCGGGCGGTCGGTAGAGTTGCGCGGCTCCTGCAGGTCGGATCGGAGACTGGGGATGAAGACGATCAGCTGGCTCATGGTCAGCATCTTTCGGGAGGGCCCGGAAGGGCGGCGGCGCGCCGCGCAGGCGCTCTATATCGTGCTGGCGCCGGTCGGCGGGATCGAGCTGCTGGCGTTCGGGAAGATCGGACCTGGCGCCATCGCCATCCGCACCGGAGTGCTGTTGGTGGGGCTTGCCTACCTGTACCTGCGGCGCCGTCCTACCATCGTGGAGTGGTACATCCTGGTCGTCCTCATACCGGCGTTCTCGAACGCGCAGGGCCAGTGGCTGGGAGGGCCGACCCTGTCGCTGGGGTTCATCACCAATGCCTGCCTCGTGCTCGCCTGTGTGGCGATCGTGTTCGACGCGCGCTTCACCGCCATAGCGACGGTCACCTGGGTCGCCGCCACGCTGGTTGCGCAGCTCCACCTTCACTCCACGGACACCGCGATGGGAATCACGGCAATGGTCGCGTTCGGCGTCGGGCTGCTCGTGGTGTTCGTCCACGGCGCAGCCGAGTATCTCCGGCAGACGGCGGCCGAGGTGAGCGCCCTGCACGAGGAGCGCGAGGCGGTGCACCGGCGCATGCAGGCCGCCGCCGAGCAGGAGCGGGCGCGGATCGCGGGTGAGCTGCATGACGACGCCATCCAGGTGCTGGTGGCGGGCTCGATGCAGCTAGACAGCGCGGCGGCGAGCCTCGCGCAGGGAGACCCCAACGCGAAGGCGGCCGGACAGCTGGCCCGCGCCCGGGAGATGATCGGCGGAGCGGTCGACAGGATCCGCTCCCTTAGCTTCGATCTCTACCCTCCACAGCTGGAGCACGCCGGACTTGCGCCGGCGCTCGAGCGGCTGGCGCGGGACATCGAGGATGCCCAGCCGGTGAGCGTGATCGTGACCACCACGCCGGGGCGGGTCGACCACTCGCTGGAGCGGCTCGCGTACCGGACGTTCAAGGAGCTGGCAGGAAACGCGCTGAAGCATGCTCAGGCGGCGACGATCCGCCTGACGGCGCATCACGACGAATCGGCGATCCGCGGCGTCGTGCAGGACGACGGAAGCGGGTACGACCCGTCCCTCCACGAGACGCGGCGCCGCGCCGGGCACATCGGCCTGGATGCCACGGCCGAGCGGGTGCGGCTCGCGGGCGGCGACTTCAGGATCACGTCCAAGCCGGGCGCCGGCACGCTGGTCGAGTTCGCGATCCCGCTGCGGCCGCCGGACGAGATCCTCTCGCAGACGGCCTGACGACCTACATGCGGCACGCCGGCTCTGGCACCTGACCTGCGCGCATCCAATCGCTCCCCAATGCGGCATGCGTGATTGCCCCTCCGGCCGGGTATCACGCAAAGCGGAACTGGCAAGGAGGCTCACTGTGGTTTCGGGAGTCGTCAAGTCACTCTGGGCATCAGTGCAGGGCGACGCGGTGTTCATGCGGCGCATCAACGGCTGGCTAACGGTGTTCTGGATCGTGATGATCCCGATCTCCGTGGCAACGGGCTGGGTGAAGAGCGTCGTCTACGTCTCGGCACTGTCGCTCTGGGCGCTGGTGTCTGGTCACTGGGCGGCCTGGCAGGCTGCCCGGGTCGAGGTGCAGCAGCAGCGTGACGCGGCGCGGATGGAGAAGCGTGACATCCCGGGGACGGTTGTCGAGCGTCTCGTCGACGAGACGAGTCTGACCCGCAGTTAGGGCGGATGGTTCGTTTGCCTCGGGAGCGGGGATCCTGCGAGAACGCCCTGTCGTGCCGACCCGGCCAATCGACCGACTGCATCCTCCGCCGGCTGCCCCCGTCGACACCAGTCCGTAGATCGTGTGGGTCATGGCACGCACGTCGCTTCTCGCTTACGCGTCGGCTGGGCCGAGCGTGAAGGACCGCGCCGCATGGTCGGCGTCGGGTTCCTCGCCGCCCTGTTCCTCGGTGTGTCGGCGTTCTTCCTACCTGCTCGACCGGCGCCGGCGCACCCGCACGGAAGACGAGCGAGAGTACGATGCGGTCTAGGCGGCGCAGCATCACGAAGGGCCTGGCAAGCACGAGCCGCTGTCCGGCCCACCGCCGTTTCGGCCGCCCACGACCTGACAGGTTTGACGAACGGACGTTGCCCGGCCGCTGGTTGGAGCTGTGCCCCGCCTCGAGGTGGCTCAGCGGTCGTCGAGCGGCGCTTGCCAGTCGTCGATCCGCTGACCCGGGGGCACGAACGCGTCGTGTATCTCTTTCTCTCGATTGGACCGGTACTCGGCGCCGTCGATCGGAACGTTCGCGTCGGACGGCGCGCGGTCACCGCGCGGGCTTGACCTGCCCGTGATCCGCCGCCACAGCGAGCCGAGATCCACACCGGCAGGCTACCCCTCCGGGTCGGTCGGAACCCGCCGCGCTCGGCGGGGCAGGACCGGTCCCACCGCTCACTCACAAGGTATTGGCCACCCTCGCGGGCGTTTCGACCTGTGGGGCCGGGTCGAAGTCGTGGTGAGTGGGTTACGCGGTGAGGGTGACGCTGGTGACTTGGCCGACCCGGCCGGGTACCCAGTCGACGGTGGTGGCCGAGGCGGGAAGGCTCATGGAGACATATTGGCCGTTGATCTTGAGGCCCTGGCCGCTGCCGGTGGCGCCGGTGATGTAGAACCAGGCGAAGAACAGGATCGTCATGTTGGCATTCGTGCCGGTCGCGAAGCTCTGCACGATCGGCACGTAGATAAGACGGGGCGGCAGGCTCTGGGCGTCGTCCCAAGATTGTGGGATGACCTGGTATTGGCCGCTGCCAAGACTCTGCAGGTCTTGCGACATGCTGCCGGGTAGCGCGTTGACCGCGTTGGCGCTTGGCTGCGCATTTCCCGTCTTGGGCGATAGGCAGCCGCCGACCACCAGTTGGCCGATGTCGAGGGTGTCGGTGATGGCGCCCTGGACGTTTCCGGTGATGCCGGTGTAGACGTTGCCGCTGCAGCTGCCGCCGCTGGTGTTGTCTGCCATCGGCAGGTCGACGGTCCCACAGTTGCCCGACGCGTCACAGTTAAACAGCGTCGTGCCCTGGCCGTTGTTGTAGGAGGCGACGGTGACGACGTAGGGAGAGACGTGGTGCTGAGCGACGCCGTTTGCGCGAATACGCGCCGTCGCCGTCGCTCTGATCAGCGTGCTGCTCTTGCCAAAGATCTTCGCAAAGAACGTCGGCGCGGCATACGTCGTCTGCACGGTTACCGTGTCATATGCGGGCATCGTCACCGTCACCTGCTCGCTGGAGGCGAGCCGGTTCTTGATGAAGTTCGCAGTCGCCGCGGCGCTTGCGGTGTTGGTTGGGATCGCCGCGGCGCCAGCCAGCGCAGCTGCGTCGGCGTCCGCCTGGAGATGGCGCTTGTCCTGATACCAGGTACCGACGTCGATCGCCAGCGCACACATGCCAAGCAGGCACATCGCAAACACGGCGAACAGCGCCACCGTCTGACCACGATCGCCTTCGCGTCCAGCCACCAGAGACCCCCGTCCCGCAGCCAACTAGTAGAGCGCCCGCGAGACCGCCCTCGACCCTCCCCACGCTCGAAAGACCGCCTCACGGGGATAAAGGGCCCCCGAACACCGCCTGCCTGTGGGCTCGGCCCTCGGACGCCGTACCAAGAGCATGGCCCCGCGTAGCGGTCCTCGCCATCCCCCGCAAGGGGATCAGGACGCGCGATCGCCGACGACGACGCACTGCGCTACGGCGACTGTTCCTCGGCAGAGATTGGGCGTGCCCCACTTGCAACCACGAGTTCGACGAGCACGCGCCTTCCTCGATCTGCCCAACCTCAGCGCCGTCCGAGGAATGAAGGTTCGCGGCATGAGACCACGCCACGAGGAGTTGAAGGCCCGGCTGCCCTGGGGCCCCTCTCCGCTCGAAAGGCCCGACGGAGAACCACGCTCGCAGACGAATCGACAATGGTGCGACGACCGCGCTTCATGGCACCGCGAGCGGCCCGCGGATGAAGAGATCGCCGGATCGATCGGAGTCACTGCTTGTCACGCCGCCGCCGCTCGCCGCAAACGCGTACCAGGCAGCATCACCCGACAAGAGCCCTCGGGCGCCGAGGAAGGTTCCGTCCGCGCTCACGCTCGCGGGGATGCTGGCCTGGGTGGTCATGTCGAATCGGTAGCCGTTTGCTCCGACGTAGCGGCCGTCATCCGAGATGCCATACACGTCAGTCGACTGGTTGGAGCCCGGCGGGGTGATCGGATCGAAACTGGTCGCACCTCGCTGCCAGCGGTAGGCAAGGTTTCCGGGCACCGTCTGGCCGTTGTATCCGCTGAAGGCGAAGTACCGTGCGTCAGGGCTCATCACGATGCCCCCGATGAATCCGATCGGCAGCCAGCCGATGTCATAGGGGACGGTGGTCGTTCGTCTCAGGCCGCGGTCACGAAGGAAGAATGAGTCCGCGTTGCCGTTGTCGTTCGAGTTCTGAGCGACCAGGAAACGCCCGTCCGCGGACATGGCAACCGGGACCGGGAAGTCCTTGGCCCGGAAGACCCGCACTGTTCGGTGCGTCTTGCGATCCCGCAGATAGGCATATTCGCGGGCCACCTCCGGGAAGCCAAGCACGCCGAAGGCGACATAGCGCCCATCTGCGCTGAGCGGCAGTGACGCGCCGACGAACTGGGTGGGCCTTGCTCCCATCGTCGCCCACAATCCGTTCACAGCCTTTTCGAACTGGCCGCCCGCGGGTCGGATGCTGACACGCACCGTGCGCGGATCACTACCTCCGCGGATGCGAAGGAAGGCGTCAGCGACGCCGTTGGTGTCATGGCGCGACAGGTTCGTGGCTGCCGACTGGAAGGTGATGTAACGCCCGTCGGACGACATCGACCCGCCCCAGCTCGCGGCGTTTCCCTGGCGACCATGCGGCCCGACGCTGACCCGAACGGTTCGGCCACGAACGACATCTCGTAGGAACACGTCGCGTACTGCGTTTGTGTCGTGAGCAACCAGGTTCGTCGCGGTCGAGTCGAACAAGACATAGCGGCCATCTGGGCTCACCGCATCCAACCGGCTCGGCCGGTTCGCATCGATCCCAGTCGTGCTGACGCTCACCTCCTGCGTCGCTGGCTGGCTCGCCGCGCTCGCACGGCCACTGAAGCTGCCCGCAAGCGCCACCCCGACGGCGCTCGCAATAATCACAATCTTCCGTGTGTCACGCATGACCGCCCCTCCCGGTCGGCACCGCACTTTGGCCGGTTGCACGCCTCGACGATGTCACCGATCCTGCTGCCTGGCAGCAGCGTCCCCACGGAAGCGCGGTGTGGAAATCCCGTACTTGCGCTCCATCACATCGCGACCAGCCAGGCGTGACCTCCCGGTCAGCGTTCCCGACGTGTCACCGGACAGGTGACCGCGCGGTTAGGGCCAGCTCAGGCGATCACGCCTCGGGAATCGTCCGGCCGAGCGCTTCCAGCGAAATCGGCCGGCCCACGTCATCCGACGCCTCGTCTTCGCGGCCGAGTCGTTTCAGCGGTCAGTTGCGGCTGGCCGGAGTTCACGGACGGCCTCGGCCGCTGGCGATTGTGGTGGGAGGTCTCGGTCGGCGGTTATGGCGAGGATGGGTGCGGTGGCGAGGTTGGCGGCTGTAATGAGGAGTCCGATGATGAGCATGCCGGTTAGGCCGTGGTCGTGGCCGGCGCCGATTGCGACGGCGACGCACAGGATCAGAACGGTGGCCATCAGCGTCTCGGCGCGTGCATGGTTGATGGCGCGCAGCCCGACCCGGGTCTGGGGGAATTTCGGCGTGCGCCGCCACGGCATGGTCTTGGTGATGATGGCCCAGGTCGCGGCGAGGGTGATGGTGTACGACAGCGCGGCCGTCGCAAGCAGACCGCCGAATGTCTGCCGGAGGTTCGCCCCGATCAGTTCGCGGTAGATGAGGAGCCGTAGGGCGATGGTGGCCGTGGTCATGCAGGTCGCTGCGACCCAGAGGGGTACGGGAAGGGCAACGGTCTTGCCTTGGAGCGCGAGTGCGCCGATGATGGCCAGCCCGAGCGGGAGAAGCAGGGCGCCGAGGCCGATCAGAAGTCGGTCGAGGCCGTGGTTCAGGTGGTGGATCTTCTGGGCCCGGGTGAGGGTCGATGGCGTCGCCCAGCGACGCGGCAGGAACATGCGCCAGTGCTGCTTGAGCTCCTGGATGGGCCCGTATGTCCAGCGGAACCGTTGCTTCTTGTAGGCGGACAGCGACTCGGGGATGAGGCCCTTGCCGAACGTCTCGGTGATGTATGTCCCGCTGTAGCCGGCGGCGTGAATGCGAATCGCCAGCTCGGAGTCCTCGGTGACGCACCATTCGGACCAACCGCCTGCATCGACCAATGCCTGGCGTCGGATCAGACACATGGTGCCCACCGTGAGGGCGGCGTCACGCTCGTTGAGGCTGACCATGGTGGTGTGGAAGAAGTACCGGTACTCCCAGTAGCAGGCGGTGAGGAAGCGGCTGTGTTTCCAGCCGCGGTAGTCGTGTGGCGTCTGCACGAAGCCGAGCTGCTGATCGGTGAACAGCGGTACGACGCGGCGCAGGAAGTCCGGCCGGGCGTGGTAGTCGGCATCGATCACGCCGATCAGGTCGACGTCGCTTGGTGTCAGGCGCAGGGCGAGGTTGAGCGCGCCCGCCTTGGCGCCCTTCAGCCCGTCGACGTGGATGAACGCGAAGCGCTCGCCGTTGCGCTCGCAGTAGCCCTCGACGGGTCGCCAGAGCGCCTCGTCGCTGGTGTTGTTGTCGATCACAAGGACGCGCAGGTCGGGGTAGTCGATCCCGGCGAGGTGCTCCAGCGTTTCGATCACGATGTCGGGCGGCTCGGCGTGGATCGGTACGTGCAGCATCACCATCGGTGCTGGACCGCTGCCGAGACCTGCTCGGCTGGGGATCGCACGCACGCGCCGCCACCGAGACCGGCACAACGGCTCCAGCGACTCGAACGTCTGCACAGCTGCGGAGGGCAGGGTCACCACAAGGAGCGGGAGCCCCGCCAGCATCAGCGCTTTGGTCAGCTCCGTGACGTGCAGCGACCAGACGAAGCCGGCTCCCCATATGACTCCGAGCAGCGCGAATGCAGCGGTGGAGGAGAGCAGGATCACGCCGACCGGTCGGAACGCAGACAGCCACAACGCCGCGATGAGCGTCAGTGCCCCAAGTGCCGCGACGAACGCCGGCAACTCAACCCCCCAGCGCAGCAGACCGCAGAGCCCACCTAACAGGACGTAACTCCACACCAGACTCGCGAGCTGAATGAGCCGCGGCCATTCCCGCGCGGCCCAGAGCAGGCCGACTGACGCGGCATAGCACAGCGACACAACA
>DASSEV010000036.1:0-43916 GCA_035695105.1 Gaiellales bacterium | reverse complement strand
GTAGCCGCCAGCATCGAAACGGCGATCAACAGTGTTTTCCGCAGGACGTGACCTCCTCGTCGGGGACAGGACGGCGCTCGCCGGACGGTGAGTCCGGTTGCAGAGAGCGCGGTCGGGTTGCGACCCAGGCGACCCGTTATGGAGCCGGCACAGAGTAGCGGTCGTGTGCCGGACGCGCGCCACATGGTGGCCGCACGCGATTGCTATGCTGCCCCGAACGGACACCGCTGAAACACCGAAGGAGGTGGGATCATGATTGTGAACTCGACGAAGAGCCAGCGCGCATGCCCCCTCCGGCCGGCGCAGCGCTGACCTCCGCGCTCGCGGCCTCCCGGGGGGATCCTTCACCCCACCTCTGGAGACCTTGACGTGACTGATGTTTCCGCGTGGCCGCCCGAAGGCGCGACCGCCGACGATGACCTGCTCGCCCGGCTCGGATGGGACGACGGCAGGCAGCAGGAGTTCGATCAACTGGACAGCACGGACGCCGTGCCGGGCCGTGTCGCCCGCGTGGACCGCGGAGTCTGCACGGTGCTGGGCGCCGACACGGTGCACCGTGCAGCCGTCCCGCCGCGATTCACCACCCCCGCGGCCGGCGACTGGGCGGCCCTCCGCCCGGCGGTGCCCGGCGGCGACGACGCGACGCTGCGTGCGCTGCTCGACCGGCGCACGACGTTCACACGGCAGGCTGCGGGCGAGGAGACCATCGAGCAGGTGGTCGCGGCAAACATCGACGTGATCTTCCTCGTCAACGCACTCGACCAGCGGTTCAGCCTGCGCCGCCTCGAGCGCTACCTCACCCTCGGCTGGCAAAGCGGCGCGAGGCCCGTGATCGTGCTGACCAAGACCGACCTTTGCGACGATGTCGACGGCGTCGTGCTGGAGGCGGAGTCGATCGCGTTCGGCGTGGACGTGCTGGCGGTGAGCGCGGAGACCGGCGAGGGGCTCGACGGGATCCAGGCCTACGCGTCCGGGAATCGCACGGTCGCCCTGCTCGGACTGTCGGGTGCCGGCAAGTCGACGCTGATCAACCGCCTGATCGGCGAGGAGCGGCTGGCCACGCAGGACGTCCGCCAGGACGGCCGCGGACGGCATACGACGACGCATCGGGAGCTGATCCCGCTGCCCGCCGGCGGCGTGGTGATCGACACGCCAGGCATGCGCTCGGTCGGGCTCTGGGACGGCGACGGCGGCGCCGGACTGGAGCAGACCTTCGCGGACGTGCAGGAGCTGGCAGCGGATTGCCGCTTCTCAGACTGCAGCCATGACGGTGAGCCGGGGTGCGCGGTGACGACGGCCATCGCGGAGGGCACGCTCCCGGCCGAGCGGCTGGAGAGCTACAGCAAGCTGCTGCGCGAGCTGCGGTTCCAGGAGCTGAAGCAGGACAAGCGCGCCCGCTCCGAAGCGCGGAAGCAGTGGCGGGTGATGAGCAGGGCGATGCGCAAGGCGCCGAAGGCGGACAGGGACTGAGGAGCAGGGGATCTCACGCCGGCGTCTCGCGCGTCGTTGAACGACCGATGACGACGTGACCGACGAGACCGGCAGGGTCATCGCGGACGGCTACGACCGCGTCGCCGACGCCTACGCGGCGCTCGAGTCGCCGGCCGATCCGTGGCCGCGCATGCGCCGGGTGAAGGACTTCATCGTCGGGCTGCCGGACGGGTCGCGCCTGCTCGACCTCGGTTGCGGCAACGGCCTGCCGGCGACGCGCGAGCTGTCCGAGCTGCACGAGGTCACGGCCGTGGACATCTCCCCGGAGCAGGCGGCGCGTGCGCGCCGCAACGCGCCGCGAGCGGAGGTGCTCTGCGCCGACGTACGCGATCTCAACCTCCCAACCGCCGCGTTCGACGCGATCGTCGCGCTGTATCTGATCGACAACGTCCCGGCGCGCGAGTACGAGGTGCTCTTCCGCCGGCTTGCGGGCTGGCTGCGGCCGGGCGGCCGCCTGCTGCTCAGCGCCGAGCCGGCGGAGGCCGAGGAGGACGGCCTCCATACCTGGCTCGGAGTCCCCATGCTCATCAATGGCGTTCCCGTCGAGATGCTGACCGCATGCGTCGAAGCGGCCGGCCTCGAGGTGCTCGATCTGGAGCTGGAGGAGCAGCGCGAGGGTGGCCGGCCGATCACCTTCGCCTGGGTGGCCGCCCGGCGCCCGGATTAGCATGGGACTCCTCGTGGCCGCCACGCCGTACCGCATCGAGACGGAGCGTTTGCTGCTCCGCTGCTGGGACCCAGGCGACGCCGCGCTGCTCGAGGAGGCGGTCAGCTCGAGCCTCCCAGAGCTCCAGGCGTGGCTGCCGTGGGCACACGACGAGCCGCTGTCCCTGGATGCACGGATCGAGCTCCTGCGGGGGTTCCGCTCGAAGTTCGACGCCGGAGGGGAGTCGATCTACGGCATCCTCAGCGCCGACAGCTCAACCGCGCTCGGCGGGATCGGCCTGCACCCGGACGTCGGCGACGACGCGCTCGAGATCGGCTACTGGATCCGCACGAGCGCCGCCGGCGCCGGGCTGGGCGGCGAGGCGGCGGCGGCCATGACACGCGCCGGTTTCCGCCTGCGCGGTGTCGACCGCCTCGAGATCCGTGTCGACCCGGCGAACACGCGCAGCGCCCGCATCCCCGAGCGACTCGGGTACACCATGGAGGCTCGCCTACGGCGCCGCCTGCCACCGGCCGTGCCGGGCGCGCCGCCCAGCGACGCCCTGGTCTTCACCATGTTCGCGGACGAGTTCGACGCCTCGCCGGCCGCCGCCGTGCCGATCCGTGCGTTCGATGCCGCCGGCCGTCCGCTGGCCGCCGACTGACCATGGCGCTGCCCGAGCTGGTGGCAGTGTTCGTGGTCGCAGCGGCGGTGGTCTGGTACGCCGGCATCAAGCTGTCGGATGCCACGGACGTCCTCTCGACCAGGCTCGGCCTCGGTGAGGCGCTGGGCGGCCTGATCCTGCTGGCGGTCGCGACCAACCTGCCCGAGATCGCCATCACCGCGAGCGCGTCCCTGGCCGGCAGCCTCGGCATCGCCATCGGCAACATCCTGGGCGGAATCGCCGTGCAGACGGTCGTCCTGGCCGTGGTCGACGTGATCGGCCTGGGCGGCGCCGATCCGCTGATGTACCGCGCAGCCTCGCTCTCGCTCGTCCTCGAGGCCACGATGGTGGTCGCGGTGCTGTCGGTCGTGATCATGGGCACCCAGCTGCCTGCGAGCACCGTCGGGCGCGTCGAGCCCGCGGCGCTGATCATCGTCGGCGTCTGGGTGGTCGGGCTGTGGCTGGTGGGACGTGCACGCCGCGGCCTGCCATGGCACGAATCCGGAGAGGCACCCGACGGCCAGCCGAAGCCGCGGGGCCACTCGCAGCAGCAGGCAGCACAGCGCGTCGGGGCCGGCAGGGCGGCCGCCGTGTTCACGGTCGCCGCCGTGGCCACGCTCGCAGGCGGCATCGCGCTCGAGCGGAGCGGCGAGCGGATCGCCGGCCACATCGGCATGACCGGGGTCGTGTTCGGCGCGACCATCCTGGCGGCCGCGACCGCGCTGCCAGAGCTGTCAACCGGGCTGGCGTCCGTGAAGCTCCAGGACTACCAGCTGGCCGTGAGCGACATCTTCGGCGGCAACGCCTTCCTCCCGGTGCTGTTCCTGCTCGCGAACCTTCTCTCCGGGGCCGCGGTGCTTCCCCAGGCTCAGGCCACCGACATCTACCTGACGGCGCTCGGGATCCTGCTGACGACCATCTACATCGCCGGCCTGATCTTCCGGCCGCGGAAGCAGGTGCTGTGGATGGGACTCGACTCGGCGACCGTCGTCGCCGCCTATGCCCTCGGCGTGGTCGGCCTGTTCGTGATCGCCCGGGCATGACGTCGGTCTGCATCATCGGCGCAGGACTGGCCGGCCTTGCCGCGGCGGAGGTGCTGACGCAGTCGGGCGTGGACGTGACGGTGCTCGAGCAGCGCGACCGAGTCGGCGGCCGCGTCTGGTCGCGGTCGCTCGACGGGATCGGCGTGATCGAGATGGGCGCCGAGTTCGTGACGGAGGGCTACCGGGTGGTGCCCGAGACGGTCGCGCGGCTCGGGCTGACGCTGGCGCCGATGGGAATGAGCTTCGCCAGACGGGAGCCGCGGGGAGGGATCGGCGTCGACGAGGCAGAGCTGGCCCGCGCACTCCAGACGGTCGAGGCGGCGCTCGCCGCCGGCGCGGGTGACGGCGTCACGGTCGACGCTCTGCTCGAGAGCCTCCCGCTGGATCCCGGGGCCCGCGAGCTGATCGCCTGCCGCATCCAGGTCAGCTACGCCCACGAGACGTCGCGGCTCGCGGCCGGGGCAGTTCGCGATGTCGGCCACCTGTTCCGCGAGGGCGAGGCCCGCCGCGTGGCCGGCGGAAACCAGCAGATCGCGGAGCGGCTTGCCGCACCGCTGCGCGTGCACACCTCCAGCGCGGCACGGGAGGTGCGGGCGATGGGAGAGGGCTACCTCGTGAACGGCGAGCTGCAGGCCGACGCGGTGGTGGTGGCGGTGCCCGCGTTCGCCGTCAACCGGATCGCCTTCGACCCGCCGCTGCCGGAGTGGAAGCGCGATGCGCAGGGGGCCGTCACCTACGGCCAGGCCGCCAAGCTCGCGGTGCCGCTCGCCGCACCGGCGCCGACGAGCTCGGTGATCTCGGTGCCCGAGCACTTCTGGACATGGACGGCCGCAGGTCCGGATGGCCGGGCCGTCCCGCTGGTTGCAGCGTTTGCCGGATCGGCAACCGCGGTCGGCGCCCTCGGCGTCTCACGCGGGCCGGACGGCTACCTCGACCGCGTCGCGGCGCTGCGGCCGGACCTCGCGCTGCGCGCCGAGGCGGCGGTGCTTTCGACCTGGCCGGACGGCGCCTACTCCGCCCGCGAAGCGGGCCGCGACCCGGGGCTCGACGAACGGCTGGCGGCTCCGGTCGGCGGCGTCTCCTTCGCCGGCGAGCACACCGAGCCGGTCTGGTACGCGACCATGGAGGGCGCGCTGCGCAGCGGCCGACGGGCCGCCGAGGAGATCCTCGGCGCACCCGCCGGGTAACCGGCGCTCACAGCGGGAGATCGCGCGCGGCGAACTGGATCGCCTCGCTGAACGTCGGGTAGGGCTGGATCGTGTCGCGCAGAACGTCGACCGGGACCTCCGCGCGGATCGCCAGCGTCAGCTGTCCGAGCCACTCGCCCGCCTCCGGGCCCACGGCCACCGCGCCGACGAGCACCCGGCGCTCCGGATCGGCCATCAGCTTCAGGAAGCCCGGCCGCTTGGGCCGCTCGTACGTCGAGGTGCGCGAGACCGAGTCGATCGCACGCTCGCCCGTCACCAGCCCTTCCCCCGTCGTCCTGCCGACCGAGGCGACCTGGGGGTCGGTGAACGTGACGGCGGGTATGGCACGGTGATCGGCCCGCGCGGGGCTTCCGGCCATGTCCGCAGCCGCCACCCGCGCCTGGTACTTGCCGACGTGCGTGAACATCGCGATGCCGTTGACATCGCCGATCGCCCACACGTCCTCTCCCGCCCGCATGCGCTCGTCGACCTCGATGCCGGAACGCCCGATGGTCACCCCCAGCTGCTCGAATCCAAACCCATGGGCGTTGGCGCGGCGCCCAGCCGCGAGCAGCAGCCGCTCGCCCTCGACGACCTCGCCCGAGGCGCGATGCAGGCGGACGCCGGGCTCGATGCGCTCCACCGCCTCGCCCAGATGCAGCGTGATCCCCTCCTCCTGCAGGAAGCGGGCGAGCAGCGCACCGGCGTCGGGATGGTCGCGCGGCAGCAGCCTGTCAGCGACGTCCACGATCGCCACCTCGCTGCCCATCCGGCGGAAGAACTGGGCCAGCTCGCAGCCGACCGGCCCCGCGCCGATCACGATCATGCTCGCCGGGATCTCGCGCGTGCTCGTCGCCTCGCGGTTCGTCCAGTAGTCGATCGCGTCAAGCCCATCGATCGGCGGCACGGCGGGAACCGAGCCGGTGGCGATCACGAGGCGCCCGTACTCGAGGCGCCGGCCGCCGACCTCCATGACGCCCGGCTCCGCGACACGCCCCTCGCCACGCACGAGCTCGGTGCCCTTGGAGGCGAGCCACGTCTCCTGGCTGCTGTCGTCGCCCCGCCCCGTAATCGCGTCGCGGTGGCGGAGCACGCCCTCGACGCTGACCGGGCCGGTCACCGCCTCGGCGGCGCCGGGAACCCTGCGGGCCGCGGCGATCGCCTCCACCGGCCGCAGCATGCCCTTGGTCGGCATGCAGGCCCAGTAGGAGCACTCGCCGCCCACCAGCTCGCGCTCGACGAGGGTGATCGGCGTGTCCGGCTCCTGCTCGCGCAGCGCCGACACCAGCGCCTCGCCGGTGCTTCCGCCGCCCAGAACGACTACGTGCTCCCCCGCCATGCCGCCTCCTCGTGGATTGACCGGGGGCAGTGTCACGGAAGCGGCGACAGCAGGCAAACGGGCCGAGGCCCCCGGGGGCTCCAACCCGGGGACCTCGGCAACAGCCACGAACGGCGCCACGACAAAACCAGGAGTAGACCCCAGATTCGCCCGCGCACCGTGGCTGCCGCGCACCCTGGAGGTGCGCCACCACAGATTTCAGCGCACTGCGGAGTCTAGTGCCTCACCCGAACGGGTGCCCTTCGCAAAGCAGGCGGGCGATCTCGGGTGCATCGGCAACCGCACCCGCGTCGGCGTGCTCGAAGATCCGGGCGCCGGGATCGGTGTTGACCGCGATCACCCGGGCGCTTCCGGACATGCCGACGAGATGCGGCAGCGCGCCGGAGATGCCGAATGCCAGGTAGGTGCCTCCGGTCACGGTGGCGGCGCTCGCCCCCACCAGCTCGGAGCGCGGCGCCCGGCCGGCCTCGACCTGCGGGCGGGATACGGCAAAGCGGCCGCCGAAGAGCTCCGCGAGCCGGCGGAACGGCGCGAGGTCGTCGCCCGCCCCGCGGCCGGCGGCGACGACCAGCGGCGGCTGGTCGCTCGCCATCTCGCCGATCCGGCGCGCGATCGCCGCCGCCCCGCCGTCGATCATCTCCACCGCGCGGCCGCGCGGCCGCTCGCGCTCGGGCAGGAACACCGGCTCTGGCATGTCCTCGTCGGGCGGCGGATCCATCATCGGCCGTTCGCGCTGATAGGGCCGCGCAACGGCCGGGTCGGGCTGGTCGATCTCGCGCGCCAGCCGATGCCCGTCGAACACCGACTCGGCGATCAGCCGCGGCGCGGCGCAGTCGCCCACCCGGTAGACGGCGGGCAGCGTGCCGTCCAGCTCGTGGAACAGGGTGTCACGCGAGCAGCGCTGGGTGACCAGCACCACCGCATCGGCCTCGATCGTCTCCGGATCGCCGAACTCGCCGCTGACGCGAAGGACGCCCGGCTCCAGGGAGCCGAGCACGGTCGAGCGCCGCAGCCTCACGCCGGCGGCGTGCAGCCGCTCACGGGTGAGCGAGTCCTCGAGCGTCTCGGCGGCGAACGGCGCGACCGTCTCATACGGCGTCACCAGCTCGACGGCGTGTCCCCCACGCGCCAGCAGCTCGGCCACGCCGGGCCCGGCGAAGTACCCGTCGGCGTCGTATACGACGACCCGTTCTCCGGGGGGCCGCTTGCCCTCGAGCAGGATCTGCTCCGGCGTCAGCACGTGAGGCAACGTCGCGTCCGCACCCGGGATCGGTTCGCGTGTGAAGCCGTTCAGGCCGTCGCGCGCCCAGGCCGAGCCGGTGGCGAGCACGACGACGTCGGCGCCCCAGTCCCGCACCGCTCGGGCGTCGAGCTCGGTGCCGAGCGTCAGCTGCAGGTTCGGGAGGCGGGAGATCTGCACGGCCCGGTACGCGCCGACGCGGCCCCACTCGCCGAAGCCCGGCAGCCGCGTGATCCATGCCAGTGAGCCGCCGGCGGCCGCTCCCCGCTCGACCAGGTCGACACGGGCGCCGCGGCGGGCGAGGGTGATCGCGCACTCCATCCCGGCCGGCCCCGCTCCCACGACCAGTGCGTGCATGGGCCGCTCGAGCGGCGGCACGTGCTCGGGATGCCAGCCGCGGCGATGCTCCTCGCCGGCCGTCGGGTTGGTCGTGCAGCCGAGGTGCGCGCGGCTGTCCGCCTTCGAGATGCAGACGTTGCAGCCGATGCACTCGCGGATCTCGTCGAGCCGGCCCTGGCGGATCTTCTCGGGCAGGAACGGGTCGGCGATCGACGGCCGGGCGGCGCCGATCAGATCCCAGGCTCCGCTGCGGACGATCTCGGCCATCAGGTCGGGATTGGTCAGGCGGCCGACCCCGACGATCGGCTTTCGCGTCGCCTCGCGCACGCGCCCGGTGCTCTCGAGCTGCCAGCCCTCGGCGAAGAAGCGCGACGGCCCGGAGTCGAGCGACCACTCGGCGATCGACCCGACGTTGACGTCCCAGAGGTCGACCAGGTGATCGGCCAGCGACACGAACTCGAGCGCCTCGTCCAGGTCGTTCCCCAACGCTCCGAGCCGGTCGACGGCGATGCGACAGGCGATGGCACAGTCGTCGCCGACCGCCTCGCCAACCCGCTCGAGCGTCTCCATCCAGAACCGGGCGCGGTTCCGCAGCGACCCGCCGTACTCGTCGGTGCGCCGGTTGTAGTGCGGCGACAGGAACTGGCCGGGCAGGTAGGTGTGTGCGCCGTAGACGTAGACGATGTCGAAGCCGGCGGTGCGCGAGCGGCGGGCGGCGGTCACCCAGTCGTCCTGCACCCGGCGGATGTCCCGCTTGGTCAGGGCCATCGGCACCACGCCGACCGCGAAGTCGCTGGCGATCTGCGACGGCGCCGACGCGGGCAGGCGCGATTCGCTGTTCTCCCCGTGGACACCGGTGTGCGAGAGCTCGATGCCGGCCAGCGCGCCGAGCGCATGCGCCTGCTCGGCCGTGATCGCCAGCATGCGCACGTCGTGCTCGTCCCACATCCGGGCGGAGACGTACGGGGTCTCGTCGGAGTCGGGGCTGATCGTGCAGTATTCGGTGCAGATGGCGGCCCAGCCGCCGTGCGCCTTGACCGCGCGGTGGCGCGCCTGAGACCAAGGCTTCTGGACGCCGAACCCCGTGCAGTGGGGCACCTGGTAGAACCGGTTGCGAAGCGTCTTCGGCCCGATCCTGACCGGCTCGAAGAGGATCTCGTGGCGGGGATCGCACGGCATGGGCTGGCGATCCTATGCGACCTGGGGGCGGGTATGCTGGCCCACGTGACGACTCCCTCCACGCGGCCGCACACATGATCGCGGTGGCGCACGACTTCGTCCTGCCCGACACCGACGGACGCGACCGCCGGCTGTCCGAGCTCGCCGCCGGCGGCCCGGTGGTGATCGTCTTCACCTGCGCCGGCAGCGCGGAGGCGGTGGCGTGGCACCGACGGCTGGTCGACGTCGGGCGTGACTACGCGCCGCGCGACGTGCACCTGGTCTTTGTCAATCCGTGCGACTCGCTGGATGCCATGCGCGAGCAGGCGGCGGCCGCGGGCGGGAAGGAGCTCCACCTGCGGGACGGGAGCCAGGAGGTCGCGCGGGCGTTCGGCGTCGAGGTCACGCCCGAGGTGTTCGTGATCGACGGCGAGATGCGGGTCCGCTACCGGGGGGCGCCGGACGAGGACCACGAGGATCCGGCGGCCAACGCGCTCTGGCTGCGGGAGGCGCTCGACGACGTGCTGTCGGGCGTGGAGCTGCGCCGCCCCCGTACCGATCCCGCCGGCTGCGCGATCACGTGGAGGCCGTGACCGCCGTTCTGGGGAGGGGCGTCTCGGGCCGCCGGTAGCGCGACAGCGCCGGGAACAGCAGGTGCATCAGCCCCGCTCCGACGATGCAGGCGATGCCGCCGGAGACGACGGCGAAGCTCGTCGAGGTGAGGCCCGCGACGAGGCCGGACTCGGCGTCGCCGAGCCGCGGGCCGCTGGTGACCACGGCGATGTGCAGCGACGCCATCCGCCCGCGCATGTCGTCCGGGGCGACCTGCTGCATGATGGTGTTGCGGAACACTGCGGAGACGACGTCCGCCGCACCGGCCGCAGCGAGCAGGAGCAGGGCGAGCCAGAATAGGTCGCCCGGCACGAGCCCGAAGACGGCGATCGCTGCGCCCCAGGCCACCACCGAGGCCATCACCGCGGCGCCCTGCCGCTGCACGTGCGCCACCCAGCCGCTGGAGACGGCCGCGAGCAGGGCACCGGCGGCCGGCGCGGCATAGAGCAGGCCGAGGCCCTGCGGGCCGACGGCGAATGTCGTGGCGGCCAGCGCCGGGAAGAGCGCCCGCGGCATGCCGAAGATCATCGCATTCAGGTCGACCACGAACGTCCCCAGGAGCGCCGGCTGGCGCCGCGCGAAGCGGAGCCCGTCCAGGATCGCTCCGACGCCGGGCCGGACCGCGTGGCCGAGCGGGCGCATCGACGGCAGGCCGAGCGACACCCCCACCGCCATCGCAAAGGCCGCCGCGCCGACCGCGTACGTGGTGGTGATGCCGAAGCCCGCGAGCAGCAGGCCTGCGAAGGCCGGCCCGGCGATCTGCGACGTCTGGTCGACGATCTGGTTCAGCGCCGAGGCGGCCGGCACGCGCTCCAGCCCGATGAGTGAGGGCACCACGGCGTTTCGCACCGGGGACTCGATGCTCGCGGAGAAGGCGAGCAGCGCGCCGAGCAGGTAGAGCACGGCCAGCGGCGGCTCGCCGCCGGCGGTGAACAGCGCGAGCGCAAGGCAGCCCGCAGCCGACGTTGTCTGGCTTGCCACCAGTACCCTGCGGCGGTCGAAGGCGTCAGCGATCGCGCCCGCGGCGAGCGCGCCGAGGAGCAGCGGAACGAGCGAGGTGAGCCCGACCATGCCCACGGCGAACGACGAGTGGGTGGCGCTGTACACCTGGTAGGGGAGGGCCACGGCGGCGAACTGCGAGCCCGACGAGGCGACCAGATCGCCGAACCAGAGCCGGCGGTAATGCGCGGAGTCCCGGAGCGGCGAGACGTCGAGCCAGAGAGCCGAGAGGCGCCTCGCTCGCCGCGGTGGCCGGGAGGAGTCCATCCCGGTCACGGTAGCGGGTCGGTCAGGCCGGCGAGAGCAGTGGCCAGACGGCGGCCACGGCACGCTCCGGCCATTCGGGTGGAAGCGTTCCGCCGGTCAGCATCCGCTGGATGCCGGCGCCGAACAGCATCGTGACGATCATCTCCACGTCGAGCCCCTGGCGCACGGTGCCCGCGACGACCGCGTTCTCGAGCATCGACGACATCCGCTCCATCCGCGGCTCCACCACCGAGCGGCGGAACTCCTCGAGCATCTCGGGGTGCTGATGGCGATTGAGGTAGAGCGAGCTGCAGATCGCCACCCCGTCGCACTCCTGTACGCCCTCCCGGAAGGCCGAGAGCATGCTCACCAGGAAGCCGCGCACGTCGTCTGGCTCGGCGCTCAGCGCGGCGTCCGGGTAGGCCGTGAGAGCGGCGCAGACGAGCGCTGCCTTCGAAGGCCAGCGCCGGTAGACGGTGGCGCGCGTCACCTCAGCCTCGGCGGCGACGGCCTCCATCGAGGTGCGGTCGTAGCCCTGCTCCGCGAGCAGCTTCAGCGTCGCCGCGACGATCTCGCGGTCGGCCTCCTCGTTCCGAGGCCGTCCCGGCTTCCGCGCCTCCGTCGATGTTGCCATGTCAGGCATCACGTCGATTTTGCACTCTCCCGATATTTCTGATACACACCTGTACCGTATCCTAAACCATCGCTGGGAGCAGATCCAGACATGAGCAACGAACACTCACACAAATGGCTGGCGCTGGTGCTGCTGTGCGCCGTCCAGTTCATGGTGGTGCTCGACGTCGCGATCGTCAACGTGGCGCTGCCCACCATCCAGAAGGCGCTGAACTTCTCCGACGCGAACCTGCAGTGGGTCGTCAGCGCGTACACCCTCACCTTCGGCGGCTTCCTGATGCTTGGCAGCCGCATCGCCGACCTCCTGGGCCGCAAGCGGATGTTCATCGCAGGCCTGGTGCTGTTCTCGGGCGCGTCGCTCGCATGCGGCCTCTCAGGCAGCGACACGCAGCTGATCGCCTTCCGGGCCATCCAGGGCCTGGGCGCCGCGATCATCTCGCCGGCCGCGCTCTCGATCCTCACCACCACCTTCGAGGAAGGTGAGGAGCGGAACAAGGCGCTCGGCATCTGGGGCGCGATCGCAGGCATGGGCGGCGCCGTCGGCGTGCTGCTCGGCGGCATCCTCACCGATCAGGTCGGCTGGGAGTGGATCTTCTTCCTGAACGTCCCGATCGGCATCGTCGTGATCCTTGCCGGACAGCGCGTGCTGATGGAGAGCAGGGTCGAGATGGAGACCCGGAGCCTCGACATCCTCGGCGCGATCCTGGTCACGGCCGGGCTGACCCTGCTGGTCTACGGCCTGGTCTCCACGGACACGCACAGCTGGACGTCCACGCTCGTGCTCGGCTCGCTGATCGGTTCCGCGGTGCTGCTCGCAGCGTTCGTGGTCGCCGAGATGCGGGCGGCGGCACCGATCCTGCCGTTCTCGATCTTCCGCAACCGGTCGCTGACCGGCGCGAACATCGTCGGCCTGCTGCTGGGCGCGTCGATCTTCTCGATGTTCTTCCTGCTGTCGCTCTACATGCAGCAGGTGCTCGGGTACTCGGCGCTGAAGGCCGGCCTGGCCTACCTGCTGGTGGCGTCCGTGATCATCGTCGCCGCCGGCGCCTCGCAGGCGCTGGTGACGAGGATCGGCGTGCGGACGGTGCTGACCGCAGGCATGGTGCTGCTGATCGCCGGGCTGCTCTGGTTCTCCCGCGTCGCGGTCGACGGCTCGTACACGGTCGACCTGGTGCCGGGCTTCATCCTGGCCGGCCTCGGACTCGGCTTCTCGTTCGTGCCGGTGCAGATCGCATCGCTGGTCGGCGTCAGCAACGACGAGGCGGGCATCGCCTCGGGCCTGATCAACACGTCGCAGCAGGTGGGCGGCGCGCTTGGCGTCGCGATCCTCTCGACGATCACCTTCACGCGGGTCGACAGCTACCTGACCGACCACCATGGGAACCAGGCACTGTTCCCAAACGCGCTCGTGGACGGGTTCCACGTCGCCTTCCTGGCCGGCGCCGGGCTCGCGCTGATCGGGCTCGTTGCAACCGTCCTGTTCATCCCCAAGGCGGCCATGGCCCCGGAGATCGTTCCCGAGCCGGTGACCGAGGCGGCCTAGCCCCGTGCGCGCTGTACCGCGGCCAGCCAGCCGCGGTACAGCGCGTCGGCCTGATCGCGGCTCATCCGCGGCTCGTACACGGCGCCCGGGCGCAGCCGCGGTGGCGTCCGAGACGCCAGCGCGGCGGCGCCCATCGCGGTCATCTCGCGCTCCGGGGCCACCTCGACGGGCATGCCCAGCAGGTCGGCCTGGAACTGCATGAGCCAGGCGTTCGCAGCCGCGCCGCCGTCGGCGCGCAGCGCCGACACGCCTCCGGGGACGGCCTCGACCACGTCGCGCGCCTGGTAGGCGATCGCCTCCAGGGCCGCGCGGACGAGCTCGGCTCGTCCCGTTCCCCTGGTGATGCCGGCGATCAGCCCGCGCGCCGAGGGATCCCAGTACGGCGATCCCAGGCCGGTCAGCGCGGGTACGAGGTACACGCCGCCGGTGGTCTCGATGGAGGCGGCCAGCTGCGCGCTCTCCGCGGCGTCGCCGAGCAGCCCGAGGCCGTCGCGCAGCCACTGCACGGCGGCCCCGGACACGAACACCGACCCCTCGAGCGCCGTCGTCCCGGGCTGGGCGGCCGCCGTTCGCACCAGCCCGTGCGGCGGCGGCTCCCGGCTGGCGCCGTCGTTGACCAGCAGGAAGCTGCCGGTGCCGTAGGTGACCTTGGCCTGGCCCCGCTCGAGACAGGCCTGGCCGTAGAGCGCCGCCTGCTGGTCGCCGGCGACGCCCATGATGGGCACCGGCGCGCCGAGCAGCTCGGCCTCGCCGAAAACCCCGCTCGACGGCCGGATCGCGGGCAGCACCTCGTCGGGGACGCCGAACAGCTCGAGCAGATCCGCGTCCCAGTCCAGGGTGTCGAGCGCGCACAGCAGCGTGCGTGAGGCGTTGGTCGGCTCCGTCGCGTGCACCTCCCCGCCCGTCAGCTGCCAGATCAGCCAGGAGTCGACGGTGCCGAATGCCAGGCCCTCCGCCGATCCGTCCCCGTCGAGCAGCCAGGCGAGCTTCGTGGCGGAGAAATACGGGTCGGGAAGGAGGCCCGTTCGCTCGCGCAGCAGCCCCGCCGGCAGTGCGGCGCACGCATCGGCGGTGCGGCGGTCCTGCCAGACGATCGCATTGGCGACCGGGCGGCCGGTGCGCCGCTCCCACAGCACGGTTGTCTCGCGCTGGTTCGTGATGCCGATCGCGTCCAGATCGCGGGCGGTGACGCCGGCGGCGGAGACTGCGTCCTCGGCCGCGCCGGTCACCGTCGACCAGAGCTGCAGCGGGTCGTGCTCGACCCAGCCGGGATGCGGGTAGATCTGCTCGACCGGGCGGTAGCCGCGGCCGCGCACCTCGTCGCCGTCGACGACCAGGCAGGTGGTGCCGGTCGTGCCCTGGTCGATCGCGAGGATCACAGGCGGCGGCGCAGCGCCACCACGTCCTCCCGCTGCCAGTCGGTATGGTCGTTTCGCCAGCCCTCGAGGTCGTGGAAGAACGGTGAGTCATTGGCCATGGCGTGGCCGATCACGTTGCGGGTGGCGATGTGGTAGCGGGCCTGCAGCCAGCGCACCAGCCGCAGCACGCTTCGGATCTGCGGGCGCCGGTGGAGGATCTGCTGGTCGGCCCAGTGGGATGAGATGCCCTGTTGCTGGATCATCTCGATCCCGATGGCGCGGTCGTTGAGGCCGATCGCATGTCGGCACATCAGCGTCACCGGTACCTGCTGGTAGATGGTGCCGTCCTGGTCGACGACGAACTGCGCGCAGACGCCGGGCAGCTCCCCGCCGTTCGGCTGGTTGGCGTTGAACTCGGCGTGGACGCCCGGATAGGAGCCTGGGCCGGAGTCGGTGAAGTGCAGGACGATCACGCGCGGGTGCACACGGTCGGTGGCGACGCCGTAGTGACGCCGCGCATAGGCGGCCATCTCGGCCCGCCGGCGCGAGCCGTAGCGGATGAAGTCACGGGTGATCGCCGGCTTCGGCGGGGACGCAGGCGGCGGTGGAGTCGCAGAGCTGGGGGCCGGGTTGCCTTTCATCGAGGTCGCGGGCGCAGTCGTGCCGCTGCCGGCAGGCGCGGGCGTACCGCCGTCGCCGGCGCTCTGCGCGACGCCGCAACCCGCGGCAAGGCCCGCCGCCGTCGCAGCCACGATCACTCCACTCAGCAGCAGACGCCGCACATCAGGCAGCGTAGGCCAGATGCCGCTCGTCCGCCTCGCGCCGCGGGCGCTCCGGCACGGGGGCGGCCTGCCGCCGCAGCTCGCCGAATGACAGCCCCTCGGCGAGCAGGCAGAGCACGCCGATCCCTGCGCCCAGCGCCACCTCGGTCGCCTGCAGCACGAGGGCGAAGGCGGCGCCGGCCGGCGCGGACACCCCGAACGATGCGGCGAGCACGCCGGCCACGGCGATCTGGAAGACGCCGACGTTGCCCGGCATCAGCGGGAAGAGGCCGACCAGGGTGGACGTGAGGAAGACGGCCGACGCGGCGGCGACGCTGTGCGGCAGCCCGACGGCGTCGAGCGTCCAACCGATCGCCGCGATCTGCGCGGCCCAGGAGGCTGCGCCGAGCAGGAGGGCGGCGGCCAGCCGCCGCGGGCTGCGCGCGATGTGCATGCCGCTCGCCGCAAGCTCACGCGCCGGGGCGGCCAGGCGCATCGCGCGCGACGGGAGGGGCAGGCCGGCTCGCCTGGCGAGCAGCACGGCGGCCACGACGGTCGTGATGACGGCGGCGACGCCGGCGAGCGTGGTGACCGCCCAGGCGGGCAGGTCGACGATGGTCAGGGCGAGCACCGCCCCCACCGCGACCAGGGCGGCGGCCAGCACCAGCTGCTCGGCGACCAGCGTGCCCGCGATGGCGGGCACGGTCATGTCGGAGCCGTCACGACGCAGACGGCGGCGCAGCACGACGACCTTCGCCACCTCGCCGAGCCGGGCGATCAGGACGGTGTTGAGCAGGAGGCCGATGAAGACGCTCGGTAGCACGTCCCGGGTACGCAGGCGAAGCGACCCGGGAACGGCGTCCAGCGTGCGGCGCCAGACAGCGGCCTTAAGCCACACCGAGACGAGGTTCGCAAGCAGCGCCAGGACGAGGGCGCCGAGGCCGACGCCTGCCAGCGTGGAGACCGTGTCGCTCGCCTGACCGGCGAAGCGGTAGACCAGGAACGACGCGACCGGCAGCGCGACCACCGCGGCAGCCAGGCGTGGGCTGCGGCGGTGGTGGGCGAGCACCGCGAGGGCGGCGATGGTCGCCACGCAGGCGCCGCCGGCCGCGTCGAGGAAGAAGTGGTTCGCAGTCGCAACGATCGAGAACACGACCAGCGCCGGATAGAACGCCCAGGCGATGCGGAGCACGGGCGTGCGGACGAGCATGACCGCCGAGATCCCGACCGTCAGCGCGTAGGCGGTGTGCAGGCTGGGCATGGCCGCATAGGGGTTCGAGAGCGAGGCGATCAGGCCGGAGTGGTGGTTCACGCTGGTCTCGTTCAGCGTGTCGACGAAGCCGAGGCCGCCGAGCATCCGCGGCGGGGCCGCCGGGTAGAGCGTGTAGCAGGCGAGTCCGATCGCGTTTGCCGCGAAGAACACGTTGCGCACCAGCGGGTACGCCTCGTTGCGGCGCAGGTAGACCCAGAACAGGAAGCCGAAGCTGATGGTGAACTGGCAGTTGAAGTACGTCCAGTTCGCCACGGACTGGACGAGCGCGTGGTGGGCCGCGAAGTGCTGGACCGAGAGCTCGTGGAAGATCCCCAGCGTCCGCTCGGCCGAGACGATGTCGTGGGCGTGACGGAGGGCGACGCCACGGTCGCCGACGGCCAGCATGCGTGTGGTCTCGTAGACGAGGTCGAGCACGGCGAACAGCGCGAGCTGGAGCCCGAGGTCGCGCCAGCCACGCGGGAGGATGCGGCGGGACAGGCCAAGCGGCCGGTGGATGGGGTTCGCGAGGATCATGGGCACAGCCTCGCAGCGCGCGAGGCTTCGACCCATACGGCGAGCCAGCGTGTGTGGTTCGGTTATCCCCCGGGACGATGGTGACGGATCCCCGACGGAATCCGCGCCGGCCCGGACCGCCACGACTCCCCCACAGGCGTCGAAGCTTCGCAGCGCACGTGCGCGGCCGGCCCCTCCGGTCTCCGACCCCTCCCTTGAAAGGGTATCCACGACGCGGTGACGATCCGACGCACGCCAAGGGCCCGGCCGCCCGTGGGGCGGCCGGGCCCGGTTGCTCGAGTCGCTAGGCGGCTGCGGGCGTGGGATCGATCGTCGGAACCGGCTTCGGCTCCGGCTCGACCGAGCCGTGGTGCGTCAGCGTCGGCAGCCACTCGAGCCACCTCGGCAGGTACCAGTTCCAGTCGCCCAGCAGCTTCATCGTCGCGGGCAGCAGCACCGCCCGGATCACCGTGGCGTCGATCAGCACGGCTGCCGCCGCCCCGACGCCCAGCTGCTTGACGTCCAGCACCGACAGCGTCGCGAAGATCCCGAACACGGCGACCATGACGATCGCGGCGCTGGTCACCGTACCGGCCGTGTCCTTGATGCCCTCGGTCACGGCATCCTCAGTGCGCATGCCGTTGTCGACGAGCTCCTTGACCCGGCTGAGGATGAACACGTGATAGTCCATCGACAGCCCGAACAGGATCACGAACAGGAACAACGGCAGCCAGTTCGCGATCGTGCCGGTCGAGTGGAAGCCCAGCACCGACGACCCGATGCCGTGCTGGAACACGAGCACCAGCAGGCCGTAGGCGGCACCCACCGACAGCAGGTTGAGGATGATCGCCTTGACCGGGATCACGATCGACCGGAACGTCACCAGCATCAGCAGGAACGCCAGGCCGAGCACGAAGGCGAACACGATCGGCGTCCGCACCTGCATCAGCTTGTTGAAGTCGATCGAGCCGGCCGTATCGCCGGTCACGCCGATGTCGGCGCCGGGCAGCTGCTTGCCGAGCGTGGCCGGAATCACCCGGTCGCGCAGCGTGTGGATCGCCTGCTGGGAGGCGGCATTGGCGCCGTCGCCCTGGATCGGCACGGTCAGCACGGCGACGGTCTTGGCCCGGTTCGTGCTGACATCGATCGGCAGGCTGACCTGACCGGTCGCAACCGCGGCCTTCTTGAAGTCGGCGATCGCCTGCGTCACCTGCGGCGACGTGACGTCGCCGGCCTTGATGGCCACCGTCGCCGGATCGCCCTTACCCGGGAACGTCTTCTGGATGTCGTTGTACGTCTTGACGACGCCGAGGCTCTGGGGCAGGAACTTGAAGGACGGGGTTTCCGTCTTCAGCGTCAGAGCCGGGATCGCCAGCGCGATCAGCAGCCCGGCCGCGAGGCCGGCCGAGATCGCCGGCCGCCGCAGCACGCGGTCGAGCACGACTGCCCAGAAGCGGCCGCCGCCAGCGCGCCGCACGCCCGTGCGGCGCGTCACCCGGCGAACCGGGTACGTGACCCAGGACGTGACGCGTCCGCGCTCGACGCGATCGCCGAGCAGCGAGATCACTGCCGGAAGCCCGGTCAGCGAGCCGATCATGGCCGCGGCCACGACCAGCATCGAGGCCACTCCCAGCGCGACGAAGGTCGCATCGCCGGCCATGAGCATGCCGGCCATGGCGATCATCACCGTGAACCCGGAGATCAGCACGGCCTGACCGGAGGTGGACGCAGCGAGCTCGAGCGCCCGGCGCCGGTTGGCGCGGGACTCGACCTTCGCGGCCTTCAGGGCCAGCTTGGCCTCGGCCACCGCCTCGCGGTCGCCGGAGCGCTTCGCGGCCTTGACCGCTGCCTTCGCGGTGCCGATCGCAGCCGCGTCGACGTGCTTCGTGGCCTCCCGCTCGCGGCGCTCACGCTGCAGGTAGAACAGCGAGTAGTCGACGCCGACCGCCATGCCGATCATCAGGATGACCTCCTGGGCCACGTCGACCGTGGGGATCAGGTGGCTGACGATCGAGTTCAGGCCGAACGTTGCCAGCACCGCCGAGAACGCCAGCAGCACGGGAACGCCGGCCGCCACCAGGGCGCCGAATGCGATCAACAGGATGACCAGCGTCAGCGGCAGCGACATGTTGCGCGCGTTCGCGAAGTCCTGGTTGATCTTGTCGTTCAGGACGTGCGTCGCCGATGCCTCGCCGAACTCGCGGATGCGCAGATCGGGGCTCGCCGATCCGAGCGACGCCACACCGTCCATCACCGGCTGGACACGGTCGGGGGCGGTGTCGCTGTTACCGGCAATCTGGAAGCGCACCAGCGCCGAATGCCCGTCCTTGCTGATCTGGCCCGGGTACCTGGGGGAGTACGGGCTCTCGACGTTGATCACCTCGCGGTAGCTCTGCAGCTTGGTGATCACGCCGTTGACGCCCGAGCGGAAGGCGGCGTCGTTCGCCGTCAGCGATGACGACTGCACGAGCACGATCTCGTGGGCGTGGTTCTGGAAGTTGGCATTGTCGATGACGCGGTTGATGTGGCCGGACTCGCCGTCTCCGAGGCGGGACTGGGGAACCTTGATCTGGCCGACGGCGATGCCGATGCCGACGGCCGCGATCACGAACAGGAACCAGAGCCCCAGCGCGGTGAACCTGCGCCGGGCGCTCCAGCCGCCCATCCGGGCGGCCAGGTTCTTCTTGGTGGGGCTGGATGACATTGTGAGAATCCTTTCGGACTGGATTGACCGGATCCCAGCCTCACCGATCGGCGTCTCCGCCGCACTGGTGTGAACCAGCGTCCTTCGGTGTGGGAATCCGAACGGCCGGTGGGCGGATCAGCGCCGCGCGAGCACGGCCAGCGCACCCGTGGCCGCCACGCATGCGGCCGCGAGCAGCCCGTACACGGCCCGCGCTCCGGCAGCCTCGACGAACGACCCGGCCACGACCGCGCCGATGAAGCTGGCCCCTCCCCAGGCAAACCCGAGCAGGCCGTTGATCGACCCTGCGCCGACCCCCACCCGGCGCGCGCCGCCGACGCCGAGCGGGAAGCAGATCGCATACATCGCGCCCAGCAGCGGCGCGCGGAGCAACACCATCGACGCGACCGCGGCGACCGTGCTGCTCGCGAGGACAGGCCCGAGCACGACCGCCGAGAGCGCGGTGCACACCGCGCCGAGAGCGAGCGTCACAGCTCGGCGCCCGGCCCGCGCCGTCACGGCCGCGAACAGGATGAACAGTCCCGCGGCCACCGAGAGGACGAATCCGATCCATGCCGACGACTTGCCGGCGTCGGCGAGCTGCGCCGGCCCGACCAGGTTGACCACCCCGTCCGAGAACCCGCCCAGGAGCATCATGATCACCGCGCCCGCGATGAGGGCGTCGCGCCGGGCGATCCCGAGCACGCGCCGCAGCGAATGGTGCTCGTGGTGGCGCTCGGCACCCCGGTCGGACAGCAGGAGCGCGACCGTGATCAGCGCGGCGACGATGCCGAGGATGACGAACGGCGCGCCCCGGGACACGCGGTCCGCGACCACGCCGGCGAACACGGGCCCCGCCATGCCCGCGGCGCCCGCGATCGCCATCACGGCGCCAAGCGCCCCGGGGCGGTCACCGGTCGAGTCCGACAGCCACGACAGCCCGGCAGACCAGATCACCGCGGAGGCCACGCCGAACGCGAGCCGCGCGGCAAGCAGCGTCCACAGGTCGGGCGCGACCCCCTGCCCGAGACACGACAGGGCGAGCAGGGCGCCCGCGGCAAGCGTCACCCGCCGCGATCCGAGCCTGTCACCGGCGAGGCCGCCGGGGATCGACCCTGCGACGATGGCGAGGCTCGCGGCCGATAGCAGCAGGCCGGCCTGGAACCCCGAGAGGTCGAGTGCATCCCTGTAGGAGGGCACGAGCGGCACGAGCGCCTGCAGCGCCGTCTCGTCCACGAAGATCAGCGCGTACATCAGGATCAGCAGCCGCCGCACCGGCCGAGTCTAGGGGTACGGTTCGGATCCGTGACGGAACAACCATCTCAGCGGTGACGGCGCCCGCCGTCGTGCGTGTGTCGCGCCGCGTGCGGCGGGCGCGGATCCTGGTCGCGCCCCACCGCCCGGTCGAGGTCGTCGTGCCGCCCGGGACGAGCGACGCCGCGGTCGAGCGGCTCCTGCAGCGACACGGCGACTGGATTGCCCAGCGCTCCGCGGAGCTCGAGAGCCGCCCGATGCTCGGGTTGGACAGGCCGGGCACGGCATGGCTGGACGGGCAGCCGGTCGCCCCACCGCCGGGCGACCGCGAGCACTGGTACCGGCGTGTGGCGCGAGAGCGGCTGACTGCCTCGGTGGAGCGCGAGAGCGCGCGGCTCGGGCTGGACGGATGGCGCCGGATCCGGATCGGCGACCCGCGCAGCCGCTGGGGATCGTGCTCGGCCCGCGGAACGCTGTCGTTCTCGTGGCGCCTGGTCGTCGCGCCCGCCTGGGTGGCGGACTACGTGGTCGTGCACGAACTGTGCCACCTGCGGCATATGAACCACTCGCCGCGGTTCTGGTCGATGGTGCGTGAGGCATACCCGCGGCACGCCGAGGCACAGGCGTGGCTGCGCACCCACGGCCCCGAGCTGCAGGCGCTGCGCCCCTAGCGCCCTAAGGCGTCGAGGTGGAAGCGTTGCTCGTCGGCGACGTGTCGGTCGTGCCGGGCTCGGTCACCGTCACGGTCACCGGCGGCTCCGTGACAGTCGTGGCCGGCTCGGTAACCGTCACGGTGGATGTCGGCAGGGTGTAGAGCGTAGGCGGTGCGGCGCTCTGCGGGCCGGAGGTGCCGGTCGTTGCCGACGACGGCTGTAAGGCGAACACGGTCCTGCCGTTGCGCACGATCAGCACGACGCGCGTCCTGGTCGTCGGCAGGCGCACCACCCGGGTGCGGCCATCGATCACCGTGCGGACGACCGGCTGCACGCTCACGGTGTGAACCGAAGCCTGCGATCCCGCAACGATGCGTGTGACGGCCGCCTGCTCCATCGGATGCGTCCCCGCCTCGACGCCGATCACGAACCCGCCGAACAGCAGCACCAGAAGCGTGACGCCGATGACGAACGCCCGCACCGGATGCTCGAAGCTACCGTGATATCTCCCTTCGGACACACGTTCACGCTAGCACGGCACTCCGCGAAATCCCATCCCGTCAGCGAGGCACGATCCGCCGCACCGCGAGCGGCGCGGTCAGCTTGCGCACGACCGGCTGCGCCGGCACGACCACTGGTGAGGACACGGTCATCGTTTGACCCCTTTCGTCGATGACTCCCCGTGCATCCCGGTGTAGCCGCCGCAGGCGACACGGTCAACACGGCCCACGGAAGCTTTACCTATTCCGAACGGACGGTATGGCGGCGCATGCGGGCGGTTAGGATCGACTGACCATGCACGAGATCGCGGAGTTCCTGGCCAGGCACCCGCCGTTCGACACGCTCGAGGACGATCAGCTGGCGGAGGTCGCGGCCGTTGTCGAGATCGAGTACGCCGAGGCCGGCACCACAGTGCTGGAGCAGGCGGTCGCGGCGCCGTCCTTCGCGTGGGTGATCCGGCGCGGTGCCGTGGAACTGCTGGACGGTGCCCGCATCGTCGACATGCTGGGCGAGGGCGAGATGTTCGGCCATGCCGCACTGCTGTCGGAGTGGCCGACGGCGCTCGCGGCACGCACCGCCGAGGACTCCCTGCTCTATCGCATCCCGGCCGAGGTGCTGCGCCCGGTGCTGGCGCGTCCCGCCGCGCTGCGCTTCGCCGCCCGCTCGCTGAGCGGCCGGTTCGAGATGCGCATGCGCGACCTCGATCCGCTCGCCACCGCGGTGGTGGATCCGGCGCGCAAGCCGGTGTCGCAGCTCCTGCGGGGCAGCCCGGTGGTCACCGGGCCGGACTCGACCGTCCGCGAAGCTGCGCGGCAGATGGTCGACGCCGGGTCGTCATCGGTGCTGGTCGACCTCGGCGACCGGCTCGGCATCGTGACCGACCGCGACCTGCGAGAGCGCGTGGTGGCGGCCGGCATCCCGCCTGACACGCCTGTCTCGAACGTCATGACCGAGCCGGCCAGCACGATCACGGGCGACATGCTGGGGGCGGACGCCCTGCTCGAGATGCTCGACCGCGGCGTGCGGCACCTGCCGGTCGTGGATCCCGCCGGACGCGTGATCGGCGTCATCTCCGACACCGACCTGATGGCGGTCGAGACCCGGACGCCGTTTCACCTCCGGCGAGCGATCTCCCGCGCCGAGAGCCCGGCCGAGGTTGCCGGCGCGGCGGCTGCGCTGCCGGCGACGGTGGTCGCGCTGCACGACGCGCGGGTGGCCGCCGAATCGATCGGCCGGGTGATCGCCACCGTCCACGACGCGGTCACCCGGCGGCTGATCGAGCTCGCGCTCGAGCGAACGCCGGTCGAGACGCCATTCACCTGGCTCGTGCTCGGCAGCGTCGCCCGTCGCGAGGCGTTCCCGAACTCCGATCAGGACAGCGCCGTCGCCTGGAGCGGCAACGGAGATGATCCCGAGGTGCGACGGCCGCTCGCGGAGCTCGCGGCCGAGGTGGTCGACGGGGGATGGCGAAGCGGGTTCCCGGCATGCCCCAACGGCGCGATCGCCTCGAAGCCGCTGTTCCTCCGATCGGAGGGCGAGTGGCGGCGAGTGGCGGCGTCGTGGCTGGACGATCCCACCCAGGAGAAGGCGCTGATCCTGGTTTCCGTGCTCGTCGACGGCCGGCCGATCTGGCCCGAGGAGGGCAGCGGCAGCCTGCTCTCAGACGTGTTCACCGGCGGCTCCGAGCATCCCGCGCTCATGCGTCGGCTCGCCAGCTTCGCGGTCAGCCACAAGCCGCCGACCGGTTTCATGCGCGACTTCGTCGTCGAGCACAACGGCGAACGGCGGGGGACCCTGGACATCAAGCGCGGGGGTCTCGTGCCGGTGGTCGACATCGCCCGCTGGGCGGGCATGCGGGCGGGCGTCGCCGAGGCGTCGACCGCCGCCCGGCTCGACGCCGCCGAGCGAGCGGGCGTGCTGACGCCGCAGGTCGTGTCCACCCTCCGCGTCGCCTTCGAGATGTTCACCGACCTGCGGATGGCGCACCAGATTGCTGCCATCCGCGAGCAGCGCGCCCCGGACGACGCCATCGACCCCCGCGGCCTGGAACCGTTGACGCGGCGCTATCTCAAGGAGGCGTTCCGCGCGGTGGCGGACGTGCAGCGCCGCATCGTCAACGAGCTCGGCCTCTCGCGATGACGCGGGGCTCGTGGCGCGACGCGCGGCTGCTCTGCGTCGACGTCGAGCTGACCGGGCTCGACCCCGAGTCGGACGAGGTGATCGCGTTCGGCGCGGTCCCGATCGAGGGCGGCCGCATCCGCGCGGCGGGCGCCATAGAGGGCATGGTCGCGCCGGGCCGCAGGCGTCAGGGCGGTGCGGAGGAGATCCACGGCATCCTCCCCCGCGACCTCGACAACGCTCCGCCGCTCGAGCAGGCGCTCGTGCCGCTGGCGGCGGCCATCGCGGGAGCGACGCCAATCGCCCACGCCGCCTGGGTGGAGCGCGCGTTCCTCGGGCCCGCGCTGCGCCGGGCCGGCGGGCGGCTTCCGAAGCAGCTGATCGACACGGCGATGCTCTACCGGCTGCTGGCCGTCGTCCGCGACGGCCGCGACCCCGGCTACCGGCCGCTCGCCGAGATCACCGAGTCACTCGGACTGCCCAGCCATCACCCGCACCAGGCGCTCGGAGACGCCCTAACGACGGCACAGGTGTTCCTTGTGCTGGCAACGCAGCTTGAGCGCCTCGGGCACGGACGGCTGCGCGACCTCGTCCACGCCGAGCGGCGGGTCGCGACGCACAACCACTGGCACGGGGCACGGCGCTAGGCCGACGCCGGCGACATCGCCGTGATCTCATCCACCAGCCGGGCGAGCTCGTCCGCCAACGGGCTGGGCATCCGGCGGAGGAAGAGCTCCGAGAGCGAACGGTAGTACCAGAGCTGCTGCTCCACCGTGCCGCCGAACTTGCGCCAGGTCTCGTCGCCATGCAGACGCAGGTCGGCCACGGTCGAGCGGGCGTTGTGCACCTTGTCGGCGAGCGCAACCAGCAGCACGTCCTGCGGCTCGTGCTCCATGCGCTGGATGTAGGCCTGCTTGCGGCCCAGCCACGGGGGCTTGGGACGCTGGTCGGTGTCGCTGCACGCCTCGACGATCCGCGCCACCCGGTCGCCGAAGCGCTCGCGCAGCTCCGCGACGCTCGTGCGGTGGCCTTGATCCTCGATGGCGTCGTGCAGCAGGGCGGCGATCGCCTGCTCCTCGTCGCCGTCGTTCTCGAGCACGAGCGCGGCCACCGACATCAGGTGGGCGAGATACGGGATCTGCGCCGAGCCCTTCCGGGCGTGGCCGTCGTGCACCTGCGCTGCGTAGACGAGCGCATCCTGGAAACTGGCCGTGAGCACGGAGTTCATCGTAACTATCCTCACCGACCGTGCCTCCCGACCACCCAACACCCGAGGATCGTGCCGCAGCCGAGCGTGAGGCAGCCCGGCTGTCGCCGACGCCACCGGTGCCTGGCATGGCAACGCAGGACGGCGGCGTGCGACGGCTGCTGCGCCGCGCCACCATCGACCTGACGCCGCTTCGCCGGCACCGGGACTTCCGGCTGCTCATGGCCGGGCAGACGGTGACCTTCTTCGGCTCCATGGTCACGTACGTCGCCCTCCCCTACCAGGCCTACCAGCTCTCGGGCAGCTCGCTGATCGTCGGCCTGCTGGGCGTCGCCGAGCTGCTGCCGCTGCTGATCGCGGCGTTCCTGGGCGGGGCGCTCGCCGATGCCCGTGACCGGCGGCGGATGCTGCAGCTGACGGAGCTCTCGTTCGCAGTCGCCTCGCTGGTGCTGCTCGGAAACTCCCTGCTGCCCGACCCGCAGCTGTGGGTGCTGTTCGTCGTCTCGGCGGTGATGGCGGCGCTCGACGGCCTGCAGCGCCCGTCGCTGGAGGCATTGATCCCGCGCCTCGTCGACCGTGACGAGATGACCGCGGCGGCCGCCATCAGCACCGTGCGGTTCACGGTGGGGATGATCATCGGGCCGGCTCTGGGCGGCGTGCTGATCGCCGTGATCGGCCTGCCCGCGACCTACGGCGTCGACATCGTGACGTTCCTCATCTCGCTCGCAACGCTGCGGCTGATGCGCGCCGCGCCTCCGCCCGTCGAGAACGCCGAGGTCAGCCTGCGCAGCATCCGCGAGGGGATCCGCTACGCCGGGTCGAGCCAGGTGCTGATGGGGACGTACGTGGTCGACATCGTCGCGATGTTCTTCGGGATGCCGATGGCCCTCTTCCCCGCCTTCGCCAAGGAGTTCGGCGGAGCGGGCGTGCTCGGCCTGATGTATGCAGCGCCGGCCGTCGGGTCGTTCGTCGCGACGGTCACCAGCGGCTGGGCGGGCAACGTGCACCGGCACGGCGTCGCGATCTGCCTGGCCGCCGCGGGGTGGGGAGCCGCGATCGTGCTGACCGGCCTCGCGCCGGGCCTGCTGCTGGTGCTGCTCGGCCTGGCGGTGGCCGGCGGCGCCGACACGATCTCGGGGATCTTCCGGTCGACGGTCTGGAATCAGACCATCCCGGACGAGCTGCGCGGCCGTCTGGCCGGGATCGAGCAGGTCAGCTACTCCACCGGACCGCTGCTCGGGAACGTCGAGTCCGGCCTCGCGGCCGCGCTGATCGGCGTGCGGGGAGCGATCGTCTCGGGCGGGGCGCTGTGCGTGCTGGGCGTCGCGGTTGTTGGGCTCGGGCTTCCCGTGTTCTGGCGCTACGACGCCGAGGACGAGCCGGCGCCGGATCCGGCACCGGCGTAACAGCACCGGCTCGAATCACCAACGGCGTGACGGCCCGCGCCAATTATTGGAGACCAAGCCGTATGAGCGGGCTGTGACGCGGGCGCGGGGAAACCGTGACGCGCGGGACGCGTCAGGCGTCCTGGTCGTGCGTGAGCGGCCGCGGCATGCGTGACGCATCCGTCTTCGGATCGCTCTGCGCCTCGTGATCCGCGATCGCCCATTCCGGCCCCGGCTCCCCGCCCGGCTGCCCGGGCGGCGGCGAGTCGATGCGCTCCCGGTTCTCGACGGTGCGCTCCTTCCCCGCCATGTCCCTCGGCCCGTCCGGCTCGTCGGACTGGTCGGGCAGCGGCCCGAACGCGGCGACGGCATCACCCGCGTGGGCGACGTCCTCCCCCTCCGTCTCGTAGGCCCGCTCGCGCGAGTCCGGCTCGCCCGGCGCCGAGGGCGCGCTGGGAGGCTGGCCTCCCGCATCCGGATCCGGGCCCGGATAGGGCTCGGCGGGAGAACGCTGTTCGGGATCCTGGCTCATGCGCCGGACCTGCCCGCCCGGGGACCGGTCTAAACCGCCTCAGGGTGCCGGGCTCAGCCGAAGCTCGACGCAGGCGTCCGGCGCGCCCTCGACCGGGAACCAGGCGCGGATCGCGGCCGTGCCGGGCAGCAGCGAGGGATCGTGGCGCGCCTCGTCCGGCGTGAGCGGATAGGTGCGCACCCGTCCCCCGGGAAGGGCCCCGAGCCCGAACGTCCCGCTGCGCCGGGCCTCGACGAGGTAGAAGGCGGCGAGCGCGAGCGCGGGCAGCAGCGGGTTCCCGTCGCGGCGTCCATAGCCGAGCCGGTCATGCGCCAGCGCCGCGGCCTCCGCCGCCAGGCCGGCGACCGTATCGGACGCCGGCCCGCTGCGATGCGTCGGGTCACCGCCTATGGGCTGGTGGAAGACCGCCGCGGCGGGCATGCCGGCCGGCTCGAAGTGCCCGGGCATCGCCACGTCTGCGATTGTGGGGTGAAGCTCGACGGTCAGGCTCGTCGTCAGCTCGAGCAGCAGGTCGGCGAGATCGTCGGGCTCCACACCCATAGTCTGGCAGCCGCGGACCGGCTCGGCCCCAGACTGGCCGCCGACATACTGCCCCGGTGCTAGGAGGGTGTCTCACGGTGACCGGCGGCGCCCGACGGCGTCGCGCTGGCGCAGGAGACGACTCCGCGCCTCGCCAATATTCCCGATATTGGCTCGTCACGTCGTCGCCTCCTGCTGGCGCGCCACTCGCCGGATCTATCCACCGTCACCGTGAAACACCCTGCTAAACCGACGACGACCGAGCTGGAACCCGGCCTCGTCCAGGTCACCATGCCCCTGCCTTGGGCGCTCGACCACGTCCACTGCTACATGCTGGAGGGGCCCGAGGGCTGGACGATCGTCGACACGGGGCTTGGCACCGACCAGACCACGGCCTGGTGGGAGCAGGCGCTCGCGGAGCTCGGAAACCCCCGCATCGAGCGGATCTTCATCACCCACTACCACCCGGATCATCTCGGGGCCAGCGCCGCGCTCGCCCGCCTGACGGGTGCCGCGGAGGTCGTCCAGGGCCGGCTCGATCGCGACCTGTCGATCGCCGCCTGGGAGCAGGGCGACGACGCCGGGTTCGAGGCGTACCTGCGCCTGCACGGCATGCCCGATGAGCTTGCCGCCGCCTCGACGAGGGCGGAGGGCGGGACGGCGGTGCACCCCGCAGCGCCGACGCTGCTCGTCGACGAAGGGGACGTGGTGACCGCCGGCGGCGGCGAGTGGCGGGTGCTCCACCTCCCAGGACATGCCGACGGCCACATCGTTCTCCACCACCGGGAGAGCGGCCGCCTGATCGGAGGCGACGTGCTGCTCGACGAGATCACGCCGAACGTCGGGCGCTGGCCCGACACCGCCGCCGACCCGCTGGGGCGCTACCTGCAGACGCTGGAGCGGGTGGCCGAGCTGCGTCCTGCAGTGGTCTACCCGGGGCACGGGCCGGTGATCGGCGATGCGGCGGGCCGGGCGCGCGAGATCTCAGGCCACCACGACGAGCGCCTGGACGCAGCGGCGGGCGCGCTGGCCGAGGGCGCCGAGTCGGCCTACGACGTGGCCCAGATCATCTGGCGCGACGAGCCGCTCGGCTTCCACGAGCAGCGGTTCGCGCTGGTCGAGTCGATCTCGCATCTCGAGCGGCTGGCGGCGACCGGCCGCGCAGCCGAGCACCGCCCCGCGCGGTGGCGCCCGGCCGGCTGACAGCTCTCAGGCCGCAAGCCGGTCGGGCAGATAGCGCCGGTGCGCGGCGGCGAGGTCGTCGTACAGCTGCTCCGCCAGCGGCAGCTGCTGCACCAGCGGGTTCGCACAGAGCGCACGGATCGCGTCCATCCGCGACCCCGACCAGGCCGCGTCGGCCGCGAGCGACTGGTACTCGCCCAGCTGCATGACCAGCCCGCGCACCTGTGCCGGCAACGGCAGCGACGGAATCGGCTCGATCCCACCGGCGCCGCAACTGCCGGTGATCTCGACGACGAGGTCCTCGGGGAACCCGGGCAGACAGCCGCCACGGTTCGGGACGTTGACCGGGTAGACAGCACCCGTGTCGTTGTAGATGGCGGCCATGACGTCGATGGCCAGCTCCAGCTCGCTGATCCCGCCGCGGGAACGGCCGGGATCAAGCTGCGGCCGCTCGCTCTCCGCCTGCTCTCGATAGTGATCCCAATAGGACGGCGCCTCGGCGATGATGTCCTCGGCCCGCGTCGTCGGCTTGGCTGCGAGCTCCGCGAGGATCTCGTCGCGAAAGTAGTAGTACCGGAAGTACTCGGCGGGAATCGACTCCATCGTGGCGGCCAGCTCCAGCACGCGGCGATCCTCGCGGTCGAGGGCCGGGTCGTCGCGCCGCTCCTCCCATGTGCGTTTGATGATCGGGACGAAGTCCTCGCCCTGGTACGTGTGCTCCACGCTCCAGCACGCGTGGTTCAGTCCGACCAGCTTGGCGTGCAGCTTCGAGCGGTCGACGCGGCAGATATCCGCCATGTCGTCCGCGAAGTAGATCGGGCCCTCACACAGCGAGACGATGCGGATGCTGCTGTGCCGGGACACCGCCTGCGCGACGATGTTCACCGGGTTCGTGTAGTTGAAGATCCAGGCGCCGGGGCAGACCTGCTCCATCTCGGCGCAGACCTGCTTCAGCACGGCGATCGCTCGCAGCGCCATGAAGAACCCTCCCGGGCCCTGCGTCTCCTGGCCGATCACCCCGTGGCGCAGGGGGATCCGCTCATCCTGGACGCGCGCCTCGAACCCACCCGGCCGGAAGGACGACAGCACGGCGTCGGCACCCTCGAGCGCAGCCCGCCGGTCGGTGGTCGAACGGATGGTGAGATCGACGCCCTTGACGTCGGCCATGCGACGCGCGAGCTTCTCGATCAGCGAGAGACGGTCCTGATCGAGGTCGACCAGCACGACCTCGGAGCCCTGAAACGACGCCCCGTGGTCGATCAGCGAAGCCACGGTGCCGGCCGCGCGGGTCGAGCCGCCGCCCAGATACACCACCTTGAGCCGAGCCACCGAACCTCCTCACGTGCTGTCGCGGTCAGTCTGACACAGGCAGCCGATGCGCGGTCAGCTGTCGAACCCGACCCCGAGCCGGTCGAGCGCGCGCAGATACAGGCTCCGACGCCCTCCGTTGCGGTCGGCCCGGGCAAGCTCGCGGATCGTCAGCCGGATGCCCGCGAAGCGCAGCGGCTCCGGCGGGAAGGGCAGCGGCTTCGACCGCACGAACCGCAGGCGGGTCGCCTCCGAGTCGCGTCCGTCGACCAGATCGAGTGCCACACGGGCGCCGAAGCGGCTCGCGGCCACCCCGAGCCCTGTGTAGCCGACCGCGTAGGAGACGCGCCCGCCGAGCGCTGTGTCGAACATGACGCAGAACCGGCTGCACGTGTCGATCACGCCGCCCCACCGGTGCGTGAACGAGAGGCCCTCGAGCTGCGGGAACGTCTCGAAGAACTGTCCCGCCAGGAGCTCGAACGTGGCCGGCCGCTGCTCCAGCTCGGGCGCCACCGCGTTGCCATAGTGGTAGATGGCGTCGTACCCGCCCCAGAGGATGCGGTCGTCATCGGTCAGCCGGTAGTAGTGGAACTGGTTGCCGGCGTCGGCCAGCCCCTGCCTGCCGTTCCAGCCGATCGAGCCCTTCTGCGCCGCGTCGAGCGGCTCGGTGACCAGCACGTAGTCGTAGACCGGAGCCACGTACCGGCGGATGGCGCCGACCAGCGGCGGGAACCCGTTGGTCGCGAGCACCACCCGCTCGGCCCGGAGGCGCCCCTCGGGGACGGAGAGCAGCACGCCGTCGGCCAGCTCGTGCATCGACGCCACCGGCGTGCCCTCGTGGACGCTGACACCCAGCTCGATGCACGCCCGCCGCAGCCCCCACGCCAGCCTGGCCGGATCCACGAGCGCCGCCTCGGTGCGCTGCAGCAGCCCGCCCACGTAGGTCGGTGACGCGATCTCGGACCGCATCCGGTCGGCGTCGAGCCACTCCGCGTCCAGGCCGTGCTCGCGCATCACCGGCACGAAATCCCGCATGTCGTCCACCTCGTGCGCGGCACGGGCAACCGTGATGTAGCCGGGACGCTCCCAGGAGCAGTCGATGCCATGCCGGTCGGTGGCGCGCTCGATCTCCGCCAGGTTCTCGCGCCCGAGGCGCTCGAGCGCGGTGATCTCGTCCGGGAACCGCTCGATCCCGTTCGGCAGGCCGTGGGTCAGCGAGGCGTCCGCGAAGCCGCCGTTGCGACCGGTGGCGCCGTCCGCGATCGCACCCTGCTCGAGCAGGACGACCTCCCGGTCGGGGTCGTCTTCCTTCGCCTGCAGGGCGGCCCAGAGGCCCGTGAACCCGCCGCCGACCACGGCAAGCGCGCAGCTCCGGTCGTCGGCGAGCGGCTCTGCCGGAGCCGGCCGCAGCGGCGAGTCGAGCCAGAACGGCCGCGGCTCTGCTTCCCTCCAGCCACCGGTCACGAGAGCTGGATCTGGTACGCCTTGCGCAGCGTCTCGTGGATGACCCAGGTCGTGCGCGCACCCTCCTCGAGCACGCCCAGATCGCCGGGCCCGACGTCGAACGGCTCGCCGCCCTCGGGGGTGATCGTCGCCCGCCCGGAGATGACGACGAACATCTCGTTCGCCTCCGTGTCCGTGGCCGTGCCCGGCGTCATCTGCCAGACGCCGCGGATGACGGTGCCGTCTTCGCTCTCCCAGACAACGCGGTTGGACGCTTCGGGCGTGCCCTCGAGAACCGACGCCGGGTCGAGCGGGTCAGCCTCCAGCTCGACGTCGTGCACGTGGACTGCGAAGCATCCGGTCGAGGGCATGGCGGGAGAGCCTAATCGGCCGGCGGCGCGCGATGCGCCGCCGGCCGGAAGATCAGCGTCCGAACAGGCTGTGCAGCAGGCCGGGCTTCTGCTCGACCGGCTCCGTGCGCGCCTGCACCGGCGCGGGGGCGCGCATCGCGCACGCCACCTGGCCGTGCTTCTCGAAGTAGCGCTGGTGGTACTCCTCCGCGCGCCAGAACGTCCCGGCGTCGGTGATCTCGGTGACGATCGGGCGGCCGAGGTGCGTCTGCATCGCGGCCAGCGACTCCTCCGCCAGCCGGCGCTGCTCGGGCGAATGCACGTAGATCGCCGAGCGGTACTGCGTGCCGACGTCTGGCCCCTGCCGGTTCTTCTGCGTGGGGTCGTGCTCGTTCCAGAACACCGCGAGCAGCTGCTCGTAGGACACGCGCTCAGGGTCGTACTCGACCTCGACCGCCTCGGCGTGGCCCGTGCGTCCGGTGCACACCGTGCGGTAGTCCGGGTTCTCGACCGTGCCGCCGGTGTAGCCGACGGCCGTCGAGGTGACGCCCTCGATCTGCATGAAGGCGTGCTCGACGCCCCAGAAGCAGCCCGCTGCGAAGGTGGCCTTCTTGGTCATGTGATGATCAGCTCCTCGGGAAACGTTGTGACCGAACTGTAGTCTCGGTCGAAGGCCGTTTCGTTACAGGGCCGCGGCCGCGTCGAGCAGCTCGGCGACGTCGGGAACCTCGTCGTCCCCGTAGCTCCGGGCGAACCGGATCACGCCTCCCGCGTCGGCGAGGAACGCCGACCGGACCGGCGTGTCCGCCAGGCCGTCCAGCGTCTGGCCGACGCCGAACGCCCGCACCGCCTCCCCGTTCCAGTCGGACAGCAGCGGAAACGTCAGGCCCAGCCTGCGGGCCCATTCCAGATGCGAATACGGGCTGTCGCGCGAGACGCCGACCACGGCAACGCCGTGCGACCTGAACTGCGCGCCCCTGTCACGCAGGAGCCGGAGCTCGCTCCGTCAGGTGCCTGTCCAGTCGTACAGGTAGAAGGCGATCAGCACGGCGCCCAGCGACCGCAGCGGCACGGGCTCGGCATCGATGCCGAACAGCGTCAGATCGGGAAGCGCCTCTCCGGGACTGATCATCCGGGCGAGGTTAACTAGGATCCCCGTCATGTGCAGAAACATCCGTCCACTCCATAACTACGACCCGCCGACCACCGAGCACGAGGTGCACGAGGCGGCGCTCCAGTACGTCCGCAAGGTGAGCGGCATGACGAAGCCGTCGCGTGCGAATGAGGAGGCCTTCGCCCGAGCGGTCGAGGCCGTGGCCACTGCCACCTCGACGCTGCTCGACGAGCTCGTCACCGCAGCGCCGCCGCGCGACCGGGAGGCCGAGATCGCACGGGCACGGGAGCGCGCCGCGCGGCGGTTCGCGACCGAGGCGGCCGGCTAGGAGCGCAGGAGCTCGCCGAGCCGCTCGACCGAGCGCTCGGTGATCGGGTCGACGACGAGGATCGCCTCGTCAGCTCCGGCCTGCCCGAGGCCGTTCAGGTGCTCTCGCAGCGCGTCCGGCCCGATCGCCGGCGCGCCGAGGATGGGAGTGCGCTCGCCGGCGTCGTCGAGGGCGACCAGCACGCATGCGCTTCGTGCGACGTCGGCCGGATCCCTGCCGGCGTCCCGCGCCGCGCCGGAGATGCGCTCGTTCAGCGTCCCGAAGCCCTCAACGCTGTTCCCGTAGTCGTCGTACCAGGTGTTCCAGGCGTCCGCGTGCGGCAGCGCGATGCCGAGCATGCGCGGCCCGTTCGACCCGATCATGATCGGCACACGCCGGTGCGGCGGGGGCATCAGCACCACCCGGTCGGCGTCGTGGAACCGCCCGCGGGCATCCACATGCTCGCCCGCAAGCATGCCGCGGATGATCGCGAAGGCCTCCGCGAAGCGCGAGACACGGCGGTCGTAGGGCAGTCCGAAGGCGGCGAACTCCTCGCGGTTCCACCCCGCTCCGAGGCCGAGCACGAACCGCCCGCCGCTGACCTCGTCGATGGTGGCGGCCATCTTGGCGATCAGGCCCGGCGGATGGAACGCGGTGCAGGCCACGAGCGGCCCGAGCGTGATCCGCTCGGTCGCCGCGGCCAGCGCCGAGAGCATCGTCCACGCCTCCCACGGCCCCCGTTCCGGCCGCCCGTCGCCCCGGTAGAGCAGGTGATCGCCGAGCCAGATCGAGTCGAATCCGGCGGCCTCGGCGACCTGCGCGATACGCAGGTATTCCGGCCAGCGGACGTCCCGCTCGACCTCTGGAAGCTGGATCCCGACGCGCATCGCGGCACTCTACCGGCGGGTGCGCTGGGGCAGCAGCACGCGCTCCCCGAGCATGAGATAGTCAGCGCATGATCGACCTCCCCGCACTGGCCGAGCGGATCCACGGCATCCTGGTGCGGGCCAACATCGGGTTCACCCCATCCCAGGACGGCCTCGAGTTCTTCGTGCCGATCCGGGACGGCACCGCCGCGGTGATGATCCGGCCGGGCGAGTTCGGCGAGGAGCCGCTCGTGGTCTTCCAGTCGCCGGTGCTGCAGGGCGTGCCGTTCGAGGAGGCGGGGGCCCGCGCCCTGGCCGCGGTGAACCTGCGGAACTGCGGGCTTGTGATCGGGCGCCTCGCCTACTACGAGGCCGACGGCGTGATCGCGCTGGAGTACGCGATCCTCGCCAGCAACCTGCAGGCGCAGGAGCTGATCCGCGCGCTGCAGATCGTCGCCGCCTACGCCGATACGCTGGACGACGACCTCCTGCTCGAGCTGGGTGTCGGGCAGCGGGCGCGCGACGTCTGGGGCACGCCGCAGCCGGGCGACGCCGGCGCCGCCTAGGCGCGGGCTCGCAGACCGGACTGCGCCGCGGCCGGATCGGAGCTGATCAGCTCACGCCGGCCGGGCCGCCGGCGGGTGGTTGTGGCCCGGGCGCGCATCACCAGGCGCCGCACGCGCTCAGCCGCGAGGGCGGCCGAATCGACGACCGCGACGTCCCGACCGGCCGCCAGCTTGACCTCGCCCGCGACGGCGCTCGCATGCGGGCAGCCGAGCGCGATCGCGTCCACGCCGGCCGCCACCAGGCCCGCGACCTGCTGGGCGAGATCGCGCGCGTGGCGACGAGCCTCGACCGCCTCCCGCAGGCCGGTCACCGCCGCCCACGTGACCTGCGGTCCTCCGCGCTCGCGCTTCAGCGCACGGGCCAGCTGGGCGCCGCGCAGGCACCCATCGCCGGTCAGCAGCGCGACCCGGCCGGACCGCGATCGCGCGGCGGCCTGCGGGAGGATGCCGTCCAACGTGACAACGGGGAGTGGGGCCAATCGGTCGACCAGACCAGGCAGCGCATCGGCTCCGGCCTGGGGGCTCGCGAGGACGAGCACCTTGGGGGCGCGCTCCTCCACCAGCTGCTCGGCCAGGCGCGTCACGCGGTCGACGACGACCGCGGGCTTACGCCTCGCGTAGGGGGCGTACGCGTGGTCGGCGAGCAGGACGATGTCCTCCTTCGGCAGGCGGCGCGCGATGGCGTCGCAGACCGCCAGGCCGCCGAACCCGGAGGCGAGCACCGCGATCGGGGCGTCAGCGTCCAGGCAACTCGCCCCATGAGCCCGAAAACCGAGCCTCGCAAGGAGCAAGGGAGGGACAGTGCTCTGCACGGCCCGACCGCAGCGACACCGCGAGGCGACGGTTTGCAGGGCTCACGACCTCGGCCGGGTCTTCTCGGGGTCGTAGATCGGATACTGATCCACGACGGCGGGCACCAGCCGGCCGTCGGGAAGCGTCACCTGCACCTGCGTGCCGACGGCGGTCAGATCGGTCTCGATCATGGCCATGGCGATGAGCTTGTCGACCGTGGGTGAGCGCCCGGCGCTGGGCGACGTCAGCTTGCCGACCTGGCGCCCGTTCTGCAGCACCGGAGTGTTGTAGTCGGGCGCCTCCTCGCCGGCGATGACGAGGGTCGTCATCCGGTGCGTGATCCCCGCGTCGAGTTCCGCCTGGAGGGCGGCCTTACCGTGGAAGTCCGCGCCGTCGAGCTTGATCATGCGGTCGAGGTTCATGTGAAACGGCGAGGTCACGCCAGGGAAGTAGTCGAACCCGATGAAGATCAGGCCGGATTCGATCCGCAGGCTCTCGACCGCGGCCAGGCCGTACGGCCGGATGCCAATCGACGCCCCCTGGTCGAGCAGCCCCTGCCAGACCCGGTCGGCATCCTGCGGCGAGCAGTAGATCTCATACCCGAGCTCGCCGCTGTATCCAGTACGGGCAACGTGGCACTGGGCACCGCAGACCGTGACCGGCTCGGTGAAGAACCGGAAGTAGCGCAGGCTGTCGATGTCGGCATCCGACACGGCCGAGAGCAGCTCGCGCGAGCGCGGGCCCTGCAGCTGCAGGTGCGGCATCTCGAACGTCCGATCGGTGATCTCGATGCCGAAGTCCTTCGTGATCCGCCGGAAGTGATCGGCGTCCGTGTCGAGCGCCGTGACGACCATGACGCGCTCGTCGTCCTCGCCGCGGAAGACCACGCCGTCCCCGAGCATCCTTCCCTGCTCGTCGACGAACGGCGCATAGCGAGCCTGGCCGACCTGCAGCCCGGCCATGTCGCCGGTGAAGCAGTAGTCCGCCGCCTCCAGCGCCCGCGCGCCCGTGAAGAACCACTTGCGCAGCGGCGACTCGTCCCAGATGCCGACCGCCTCGCGCACCGTGTGGTGCTCGGCGATCGGGTCGCCGAAGTCGGAGATCCAGTCCCACCCCTCCCACTCCGCGAAGGTGCCGCCCATGCGGCGCTGGATCGAATCGAATGCGGTTCGCAGCAGACCGTCCGGGAAGACGCCGGACGGAGCCGGCACCTCCACCTGGAGCCCGACGGCCGCTGCGGTGTCAAAAGGGGCCGACTCCCCCTCCTGCACCGGCATCGGCACCTCGACCGGCATGATGGTCGTCGGTGTTGCCCGCCTCGTCAACTCCTGGTGGCCCGGAGGCAGCACCTGCGTGACGCCCAGCAAGGCCCGCGCCGCAGCCGGGTTCGGCAGCGTTCGGTAGCTCTCGACGGGTGCCTTCTCCTCGCGGTCGATGTTCCGCCGGAGCCGGCGCAGGCGCGCCTGGTAGCCGGCATCGAGGCCGGGTGTCGAGAAGATCGCCTGCTCGACGTAGCTCTCCACGATCTTGTTGCCGACCAGGGAGACGTCGGCATCGCGCGCCACACCCGTCCGCGGCGAGTAGGTGACGACGCTCTTCACGTGCGCCAGGTAGGCGTTCCACGTGGACAGCACCACCTCGCCCCGGCAGCGCGCCCCGCTCTCGGGGATGGCCAGCAGGTTGACCTTGCGGTCGTTGATGGCCTCGAGCAGCGCCTCGGTGGTGGGGTTGAGGATCGTCACCCACTTGTGCAGCGGCCAGATGTCGAGCTGGTTGAAGTCGCCGGCCTCGCAGCCGACGCCGAACAGGTAGGTGTCGCAGTAGCGGAAGAAGTTCCCCGTTCCCAGGGTCTTCCGCATGTGGTCGTAGAAGAGCGTGATCGTGGCGCAGATCAGGTTCGAGCAACCGACGGGATCCATCGGCTGGGCGACCACGACCCCGAGCCGGTCGCCCGGCTGGTATCCACCCGGCCACAGCTCGGACAGCGGCTGCGCCTTGCCGTCCCGCTCGACCGAGAAGTCGCTGACGTCGAGAGCGTAGGAGGAATGCATGCGCCTGATCCTAACCCTCCGGTCAAGGCCCGGTGCGGGCAGCTGCTCGCGGCCGACGCGTGTGAGCCCGCGCCCCGGTTCCCCGAACGTTCACCGGATGCTCCCCGCCTGGCACCGCGAGAACATGTCGGCGCGACGCAGATCCTGATGATCCTGCCCGACGGCACCCACGCGACGGCCGTCGTGGCCAACGGAGTCTCGCCCAGCTGGCAGCCGTTGCCGCGGTAGAACGTGTCAGCCGAGCCGGACGCTAGCGTCCGCCCGCAGTGACGGATCCTCGCGAACCGCACGCCGCCGGTGTGCCCGCACAGCCGAGCTCCGGGGCCGGCGCCGACGGCGTCGACGACCCCCGCTTCCCGCTGCTCGACGCCGAGTGGCCGGAGTACGGCCTGCGCATCGATCCCGCCACCGGGATGACCCCGCCCCCACCGGAGCCCGCTCCCGGCCCGTCCGTCGTGCACGCACCCGGCCGCCGGCCGGTCGGCGACTCCCGCCGCAGCGTGGCGAGGGTCGTGACGGTGGCGGCGGTGATCCCGGCACTCGTCGTCGCCGCCATCGCCGCACTGCTGATCTACCGCTCGATGGAGGGCGGCGGAACGTCCGCACACCGGGCTCGCACCGTCAGCCGGCGTCCTCCGGTCTTCACCGTCTCGACGGCAGTCCGCACCCGGGCGCGGGCGGACGGCGGCCTGGCCGTCACCCCCGCGGGCAACGGCGGCCTGTGGTACGAGGCGGCCGGCCACGCGCTGACCCGGCTGGCGGCGGCCGACGGGAGCGTGAACTACCGCTTCCCCGCATCGCGCGCCGCGCTCGGGCTCGCGGTCGCCGGACAGTCCGTCCTCGGCGTTTCCGAGACGGCCGCGGGCGCCGTCCTGATCTCGCGCGACCGCGGCTCGGGAGCGGTGACAGAGCGCGTGCCGCTGCCGGGGGCGCCCGCGTGCGGCGCGTTCACGGCAGCATGTGACCCGGCGGTCGCAGACGGCGCGGCCTGGATCGCCCTGGAAAACGGCGTCGCACGTGTGGACGGAGGGCGCGCGACGCTGATCCCAGTGCCCGGCGCCCGGGCGATCGCATCCGGCGGCCGGCGCGTCTGGGCGCTCACGGACGACACGCTCTACCGGCTCGATCCCGCAACCGGACGGATCGCCGGACGGAGCCCGCTCGACGGCGCGGTGGCGTCGGGGCTTGCCGCCGGAGCCGGCGCGGTCTGGGTGGCCGGGACGCGGGACGGCAAGCCGGTCGTCCTCCGGTTCGACGGACCACCGGCCCGGCATCCAGTCGCGATCCCGATGCCCTCGGCGGTGCGGGCGATCGCCGCCAGCGAGGGAGCCGTCTGGGTCGCGCTCACGGGCGGCGGCGTGCGCGAGCTCGACCCGTCTCGCAACCGCCTGGCGGGAGCGACGATCGACCTGCCCGACCAGGATGCGCTGCTCTCCAGCCGGCCTGGGCAGATCTGGGCGGTGCGGCTCGACGGCGGCACGGCTGCGCTCACGCGGATCGACCTGACTCCCGAGCAGTAGCTCGGGTTTCCCTGCCCGGCCCGCTGGCGTACACTCTCCGCCCCAACGCCTCGATGGAAGGAGCACGCGTGGCCACAGCAGAGAAGCCGTTCATCCGCCAGGACGGCAAGGACAAGGTGACCGGCCTCGGCCGCTACACCGCCGACCTGACCATGACCGGCATGCTCCACGCGAAGTTCCGGTACGCGGATCACGCCCACGCGCGCGTCCTGCGCATCGACGCCTCGAAGGCCAGGGCGCTGCCGGGGGTGTTCGCGGTGATCACGCACGAGGACGTTCCCGACGTGCGCTACGGGGCGTTCGTGCAGGATCGCCGGCTGTTCGCGAAGTCCACGGTGCGCTACGAGGGCGAGCTGATCGCCGCGGTCGCAGCGATGTCGCCCGAGATCGCGGAGCAGGCGGCGGCCCTGATCGAGGTCGACTACGAGCCGCTGCCGGTGGTGAACGACGTCGAGGCCGCCCTCGAGGCCGGCGCACCGCTCGTGCACGAGGGCTGGGCCGACTACAGCGCGTCGGAGGACGTCGTCCGAGAAGGCAACGATTGCTCCCGCTCGACGATCGTCAAGGGCGACGCCGACAAGGGCATGGCCGAGGCGGACGAGGTCGTGAAGGAGCGGTACGTCGCCGACATGTCCCACGCGGTGCCGATCGAGCCGCACGCCATCGTCGCCCAGTGGCAGGGTGACAAGGTCACGATCTGGTCGTCCACCCAGGTGCCCTACATGGCGCGCATCGGCGTGGCCACGACGCTCGAGATCCCGGAGAGCCACGTCCGGATCGTCGTCCCCCACCTCGGCGGCGGCTTCGGCGGCAAGTGCGAGTTCCACTACGAGGCCCAGATCGCCGCGCTGGCGCGCGCCGCACGCAGGCCGGTGCGGCTCGTCTTCTCCCGCCGTGAGGAGTTCGTCGCCCCCGACCACCGCCGCGAGGGTCAGGTGCTCGAGCTCGAGACCGGCGTCCGCACCGACGGCTCGATCGTCTCGCGCCGGGCCCGGGTGATCCTCGACAACGGCGCCTACGGCGCGGACGCGCCGTTCTTCCCGCAGCTGGCGGCGATGATGGCCGTCGGCCCCTACAAGGTCGAGAACGTCTTCGTCGACGCGAGCCTCGCGTACACCAACCACACCCCGTCCGGCTCGGTCCGCGCCCCGACGGCCCCGCAGGCCTGCTGGGCCGTCGAGCAGCACATGGATGCGGTCGCGGCCGCGATCGGCATGGATCCCGTCGAGTTCCGACGCCGGAACATCGTCCGAAACGGCGACGAGGGCCCGACGCGGCAGGTGTTCGAGGACATCGGGGCGGCCGCGACGCTGGAGCAGGCGGTCGAGATGATCGGATATGGCAAGGAGCTGCCCGAGGACGAGGCGATCGGCTTCGCGGTCGGCTGGTGGCCGTCGTTCGGGCTCGCCTCGGGCGCGCACATCAAGATCAACGGCGACGGCTCGGGGACGATCATCACCGGCGCGCAGGAGTGCGGCACCGGAGCGGTGATGGCGCTGCCGCTGCTCGCGGCCGAGATCCTGGGCATGCGGCCGGACGACTTCTCGATCCTCTACCAGGACACCGACGCGGCGCCGTTCGACAGCGGCGCGTCCGGCTCGCAGACCACGTTCAACAACGGCCGCGCGGTGCAGCGCGCCGCGATCGACGTTCGCGAGCAGCTGCTCGACCTCGCCGCCGAGCATCTCGAGGCCAACCGGGACGACCTCGAGCTGTGCGACGGAGCAGTCTCGGTGAAGGGCTCCCCCACCAAGCGCGTGTCCATCCCCGAGCTGGCCGAGGCGGCGCAGGGCGGCACGCTGCTGATCGGCCGCGGTGCCGACGCCGTGCCGGCGATGCCCGAGTGCGACGCCTCCGGCTGCACCGGGCGGCTGGGCATGGAGTCGTTCCTGGCCCCGACGTTCATCACCCACGCGGTGCGCTGCAAGGTCGACCGGGAGACCGGCGTCGTCCGGGTGCTCGAGGTGGCGGCCGCGCACGAGTCGGGGACGGTGCTGAACCCGATCGGGGCGAACGGCCAGGTCGAGGGCGGCGTCGTCATGGGCATCGGCATGGCGCTGCTCGAGGGGTCGCTGATCGGCGACGACGGACGGCAGCAGAACCCGCACCTGCTCGACTACAAGCTGCAGACGGCCAGCGACTCGCCCCCGATCCACATCGCCTGGGCCGACACCAGGACGAAGGAGGGGGCCGGCGGGCCCAACGGATCGAAGGGCATCGGCGAGCCGCCCTGCGTGCCGACCGCCGGCGCGATCGGCAATGCCATCGCCCAGGTGACCGGGGCCCGCGTCCACCAGCTGCCGATGACCCCGGCGCGCGTGTGGGAGGCGACGCAGCGATGAGCACCGCAACCTACACCGCCGCCGGATCGCTGGACGAGGCGCTCGCGGCGATTGCGGCCGGCGCGCGCCCGGTCGCCGGCGGCACCGACCTCGTGGTCGGAGCACGGAACGGCAAGGCGCCCCTGCCCGAGTCGCTGGTGGCGATCCACCGCCTGTCCGACCTGCGAGGCATCGGCGAGCGCGACGGCGGCCTCGTCCTCGGCGCACTCGCGACCCATGCCGACATCGTCGCATCGCAGGAGATCTGCAACCGCTACACGGCGCTGGCCGACGCGTCGGCGATCGTCGGCAGCCACGCCACCCGCAGCACCGGCACGATCGGCGGCAACGTGATGAACGCGTCGCCTGCAATGGAGACCGGCGGGCCGCTGATCTGCTTCGACGCGGTCGCACGGCTGCGATCGTCGGGCGGAGAGCGCGAGGTGCCGCTGTCGGAGCTGTTCGCCGGGCCGGGGAGGACGACCGCCAACGCGGACGAGCTCCTGATCGAGGTCGCGCTGCCCGCGCCGTCGGCAGGCACCGGCAGCTGCTACGCACGGCTCGAGTACCGCCGCCAGATGGAGATCGCGATCGTCGGCGCGACCGCCGTGGTGACGGTCGACGGCGCCGCGGTCGCCGATGCGCGGATCGCCATCACCGCGCTTGCCCCCACGATCCACCGCGTGCCCGAGGCGGAGGCGGCACTGAACGGCAGCGACGGCGGTGCGGATTCGGTGGCGGCAGCGGCCAACGCGGCAGCCGCGGCGGCGCAGCCGATCACGGACGTCCGCGGCAGCGCCGAGTACCGGCGTGCGATGGCCGCGGTGATCGCGCGCCGCGCGATCGCAACTGCGCTGGCGCGTGCGCGCGGCGAGCGGTTCCCGATTCCAGCCAGCCCCGCGCTGCACGGTGCGGTCGACGGAGGAGCAGCATGAAGTACCAGGCCACCCTGCACGTGAACGGCATCGCGTACCCAGTCGAGATCGAGCCCGGCCGCAGCCTGCTCTCGGTGATCCGCACGGAGGTCGGGCTGACCGGAGCCAAGGAGGGCTGCGACGACTCCGAGTGCGGCGCCTGCATGGTGCTGCTCGACGGCCGGCCCGTCAACTCGTGCTCCTACCTCGCCCTCCAGGCCGACGGCCGCGAGGTGACGACCATCGAGGGGCTGACCGGCGACGACGGGGAGCTGCACCCGCTGCAGCAGGCCTTCCTCGACCAGGGCGGGGTCCAGTGCGGCTTCTGCACGCCGGGCATGCTGATCTCGGCCAAGGTGCTGCTGGACACGACGCCGAACCCGAGCGAGGAGGAGATCCGCCTGGCGCTGTCGGGCAACCTCTGCCGGTGTACCGGCTACTCCGGCATCGTGCGCGCCGTGCAGTCGGTGGCGTCCGGTTAGGTGCGGCGCCCCCGCGCCGCCACCGGCCAGACCGCCTCGACCCGGTCGCCGCGCACGGCGTAGAGCTCGTCGCTGAGGTTCACGGTCGTGCACACGTGCGCCGGCACGAACCGGATCCGCTCGCCGACCGCCACGGCGCGCTCCGTCGATCCGACGCCGTGCTCCTCGGTGAGGCCGTCGATCGTGATCGCGCCGTCGCGGCTGCGCGCGTAGGCGGCGGTGCCGGCGTCACGCAGGGCAGCGTCGCCGGAGAACGTCTTCGATCCGCCGTCGACGGTCACCCTGCCGGCGCGCTGCGCGCTGACGACCGTGGTCAGGATGGTGAGCGCGCAGTCCGGCGCCTCGGCCGCGCCCCACCGCAGCTGCATGAGGTCGTTGAAGACGTACGTCCCCGCCCGCACCTCGGTGACGCCGTCCGCAGTGGCGACCGTTGCGCCCGACGGCGTGCTGCCGGCGGACACCTCATCCAGCCCAAGCGTCCGCGCCGCCGCCACCGCCAGCGCGGCCTCGTCACGCCCGGCCGCCGCCGGATCCTCCGCGCCTGCGAATGCCACACCGCGATACGTCGTCACCCCGTGCAGGCGCAGGCCGGGAAGCGCGCGAACGGCTTCGGCCAGCTCGCGAACCGCGGCGGTGTCCTCAACCGGCACGCCGCAGCGGCCGAGGCCGGTATCGAGGTCGAGGTGGACATCGAGCTCGGCGCCCGCCGCCACGGCTGCCCGCGACAGCACCTCCGCGGCCACGGGGTTCTCGACGTTCACGCCCACTCTGGCCTGGAGAGCCAGCGCCGCCAGCCGGCGGGCCGCGTCCTCACCCACGACCGG
>DASSEV010000035.1:0-2084 GCA_035695105.1 Gaiellales bacterium | reverse complement strand
GCTGCAACGCCTGCCAGTACCGCAGCTGCTGCGTCTCGCCGGTCCAGCCCAGCATCGTCCGCTCGAAGAAGTCGGACGCCGGGGCCTTGTTGCTCGAGAGGAGCGCCGCGCGCACCTGGGCGCGGGCGAAGTCGGCGGTGCGCCGTGCGAGCACGGCCCGCGCGAAGAGCAGGCTGCAAACGAGGGCCAGCACGATTGCGACTGCGAGCAGCGCCTTCCTCTCGCGAGGGGTCATCCGAGCCTCCACGCGAGTCGCGGGAAGAAGCTCACGGCGAGCGCGGACGCGCCGAGGACGAGGGCGAGCAGCAGCGCGACGGCCGGGTACCGCGCCCGGAGGATCGCCGTGTGCACCAGCGGCCGGCCGTTGGTGCCGGCCACGAGGAACGGCTTCGGGACGATGATGTGGTCGCCGAATACCGCCCGGTACGGGGCGCTGAGCTGTGCGAGCGAGATCGGGTTCTCGCGCGTGGGCGGCAGCGGCATGAGGTCGAAGCGAACGTGGGTCGCCCCGAGCCGCACGAGCTGCTGGTGGAGATGTTGCAGATCCTTCGGGTTGTCCTGCAGGTCGCTGATGAGCACGACCCGGCCGTCGCGTGCCTGCGAGCGGATCAGGACGCGGCGGGCGAGAGCGATGCCGCGAGAGATGATCGTGCCGCCGTCGAACGATGTCGCCCACGGCCCGCGAGTCCTCGCCGCCGAGGGGGTGAACAGGCGAGCCAGTCCCGACAGGTCGGCCGCCGGGGTGGAGAGCGGCGAGCCCAGGGCGGCGCTCGACGAGAAATAGACGACGGCCGCGTGCCGGTCCGGCGGGTAGTTGTGGAAGCCGTCGAGCGTCCGGGCGATCACCCTGTTGCCCTGCGCGGTGATCGAGCCCGACAGGTCGATGACGAGGACGGTCTCGCCGGGCAGGGCCGGTGGATGACTACTGCCTCCGTCGACGCTCCAGGCCAGCAGCCCTGTCACCGCAGCCACGAGCGCGAGCGCGCCGAGATAGCGGACGCGGCCGGGAATTCGGTGGCGCTGCCCGCCGCGACGGTCGGTCGGGCCGATGGGCAGGAGCTGCGCCTGGGCCCGCCGCCGGGCGAGCACGAACACCGCCGCCGCCACGAGCACGGCCAGGACGCACGCGGCCGCGAGGATCACGTCTTCACCATCCGGCGAATCTGGGCGCACAGGACGCGAATGTCCTCCGGGTCGGGTTGCTCGGGAGCCCACGCGAGACGTTCGGCGTCCAGCGCGAGCGACCCGTTGATGCGGCGATGGCGCAGCTCGACCGCGAGCGCGTCGAGCGCGTGGCGCTGGCGGTAGAGGACATCTTCCGGCAGGCCGGCCTCGACCCGCGCGAGCAGCGTCTGGAGGAGGGATCCCGGCTTCGCCGCGCGCGCGAGACGGCGCCGGGCTCGTCCCCGCAGGAAGAGCCAGGCTCCCAGCAGGACGAGGAGAGAGACGCCGGCCGCGATCAAGGCCTGGTCGGCGTCGCGCCGCGGCTGCAGCCCGGGGAAGGTGGCGGGGGCGGAGTCCAGGCCGTCGGCGACCAGCTTCGAGACGTCCTGCGCGCGGCTGATCTCGAGGAGCGGCGGCCAGACGGCGCGCAGGCGCCCGCCGGGAATCGAGACCGACGCCGGGCTGAACTGCACCCGCGTGGACGGGCCCGAGCCCAGGCAGCGCTGGGACAGGCACGAGAGTCCGTAGCGAAGAGAGATTCGCTCGAATCCGCCGCCGAGCTCGGCTCGCTCGACGCCGCTGGAGACGATCTGGAAGGGACGGAAGTCCGGATGTCCGCGGAACGCGATCCCGGCCAGCTGCCGAGGCAGGATCAGATCCAGCTTCGCCTCCACCGTGTCGCCGAAGAGGACGCTGCGGCTGGAGAGCGTCGCGGTCGCCGAGGGCTTGGGGGCGTCGGCCCCCGGGGCGCCGCCGCCGCCGCCCGAGGCGAGGACGAGGGAGCCGACCGCGAGGGACGCGACCAGGGCGACACAGGCCAGGAGGCCCAACGCCCACCGGCGTGGCAGGCGCCGCCCGCGCAGGCGCTTCATCGCAGCGGCCTCCGTCGCAGGTTCCAGCTCGTCAGAGCCTCGGCCAGC
>DASSEV010000034.1:0-21430 GCA_035695105.1 Gaiellales bacterium | reverse complement strand
GTGGAGGCACTGACCTCCTCGCTCGTCGCCGAGGAGCTCTCGGCCACCAGCGCGACGCTGGTCGACGAGGGGTTGTCGGACGCGCGCCCCGGTGTTGCAGGTGGCGGACGCCTCCGTTCGCACGTGATGGACGTCACGTGCGCATCGGGTCAGATCAGGCGAAGCAGCGCCGCCGTCCCCGCGGCAGCGAACACCACGACCAGGAAGGGCGCCCGCCGCCAGACCAGGATGCCGGCCACTGCCACCGCGGGCACGCGCGCGTCGAGCACCAGCTCGCCGCCGCTGTTCAGCGTCTGCACCGCGACCAGCCCGGCGAGCACGGGGATGCTGAGCAGCTCGAGCACCTCCACCGCTCCCGAGGGCAGCGGCCTGCGGCCGACCACCACCGGCCCCACCGCCTTCAGCGCGTACGAGCCGGCGGCGAGCAGCAGCAACGCCGTCCAGGTCACCGGCCCGTCCCTCCGCGAGCCCGCCGGCGCGCCGCCAGCCCGGCCACCACTCCGAGCGCCGAGGCGAGGATGGGGACACCGGCCGACGTCAGCGGCACGAGGGCCGTCGCCATCACCGCGCCGGCCACGGCCGCGGCGGGCGCTCCGGAGCGGCGCAGCTGCGGAGCCAGCAGAGCCAGGAAGGCCGCGGGGAACATCGCGTCCAGCCCGAGCGCCGACGGGTCGGCGAGCCCTGTGCCGGCGACGGCGCCGAGCGCCGTGCCCAGGTTCCAGCAGACGAACACGCTGATGCCGGTCGCGAGGAAGGCGAAGTGCGCCGCCCCGGGGCCGCCCTGTGCCCGCGCCATGGCGGTGGTCTCGTCGATCACCAGCTGCGCCTGCAGGGCCCTGCTGCCGAGGCTGCCGCGCAGCACGCTCACGAGCGAGAGCCCGTAGAGCGCGTTGCGTCCCGCCAGCAGCAGCGCGGGCGCGATCGCGGCCGCCGCCGACCCGCCGGCTCCCAGCACGCCGACGGCCGCGAACTGCGACGCGCCGGTGAAGACGAGCAGCGACATGGCGCACGTCTGGGCGACGCTCAGCCCCGCGGCCACCGAGAGCACGCCGAAGGAGATGCCGTACGCGCCGGTGGCGATGCCGATGGCTGCGGCCGTCCGCACGACCTTTCGGCGGTCGCCGCCGCTCACCGCGTCCAGATCGACCCCGAGCTGTAGTGGCGCAGGCCGAGGTGGAACGTGGCCCAGCCGAGCGCCGCGAAGAACCCCGCCATGGCGACCAGCAGGGCGGCGTGCGCAGGATCGAACGACCGCACCAGCTGCGCCGGGAGCCCGGTCACGAATGCGGCCGGCACCGCGGTGAAGAGCATCACCTTGGTGGCCCCGCCGAACAGGTCGAGCGGATAGCTGGCGAAGATCAGGATCGCGTTGAATCCCAGGTCGGCCTGCTCGCCGCGCCCTCCGACGAAGAGGGTGAGCGCGCCGCAGGCCACGAGGAAACCGACCAGCACCACCGACCCGGTCACCGCTCCCAGCACGAACAGGGCCGCCCGCTCGGGCGTCGGGTCGCCTGCCACGACGAACAGCACCGGGCCGAACAGGAGGTCGCCCATGTTGGCGGGATCGATCCGGCTGGTGAGGATGTGCGAGAGCGGGCCGACCGGCAGCACCAGCGTCTCGTCCAGCTCGCCGTCGGCGGCCAGGTGGCCGATCCGGCGGCTGTTGGCGAGCAGCCCGAGTGCGGCGCCGGCCGATGTCATCAGCATGGAGAACAGGACGATCACGTCCTGCGTGCCCCAGCCCCGCAGCGTGCCGACCTGATGGAAGAACAGCACCCAGAAGACGATCCAGGTGCCGTCGTTGACCACCATCACGGCGACCTGGAACCAGAACGAGCCGCGGTTCGCGAATGCGTCCGCGAGCGAGGCGCGAAGGGTGCCCGTGACCGTCGTCATCCGCCCAGCACCTGGAGCCGCCGCTGGCCCGCGGCGAACACGCCCGCCGCGAGGACGATCAGGGCGGCGAGCCAGCCCATCTGCCACACCAGCAGGAGCGGATTCGTGTCGCCCGAGGCGATCCTGCCGGGCGCGTAGGCCATCGTGGCGAAGGGCAGCAGGAGGCTCACCACCTCGAGCGGGCGGGGCAGGATGTCGAGTGGGATCAGCATCCCACCGGGGAGGAACACCAGCTTCTGGTAGAGGAACCACGTGGACTTGGCATCCAGCAGCCAGAAGGCGACACCCCCGAAGGCATGGCTGGATGCGATGTTCGCGGCCGCGGCGAGCACGATCGCCGGCGCGGCCATGGCCAGCGCGGTGGCCGAGGGCGGCGGCCCGGCGAACAGCCACGTCAGCGCGGCGCCGGCCACAAAGGCCGCCGCCATCCTCGCGCACGCCTCGCCCAGATCGATGGACATGCGCAGACCGACGACCGACACCGGCCGCAGCATCTGGATGGCGATGGTGCCGCCGCCGATCTCGTCGCCGATCTCCTCCACGGAGCGGGGGCGCACGCCGAGCACCGCCGTCTGCGCCGCGAACACGTACCAGAGCAGGGAGCTGCGCGTGTACCCCTCGAGCTCGCCGCCGTTCGCGTCGATCGCGGTGCCCCAAAGCGCGGACATGACGAGCAGGATGGCGGCGAAGAAGCCGATCCGCACGGACAGGTCGCCCGGCGAGCGCAGGGTGCGGAGGAAGCCCAGCCTCCAGCCGGCCAGGTACGGGCTCACAGCGGCCTCGCATAGATGTGCGACACGATCTCCTCGAGCGGCGGGTCGGCCACCGAGATGTCGACCACCTGGTAGCGGTCGAGCAGATCGTCGAGCACGCTGCGGATCGGGCGCGCGACCGTGTCCACCTCGAGCTTCGCGCCCGCGCCGGTCAGCTTGACCAGCCGGGCGCCCTCCACGCGCACCTCCCCGGGCGGCTCCTCGAACCGCACGTCGAGCACCTTCGTGCCCAGCAGCGCCCGGCGCATGACCGAGACGCGGTCGTCGTAGATCAGGCGGCCATGGTTGATCACGATCACCCGGCGCGCCACCTGCTCGATGTCGGACACGTCGTGCGAGGTGAGCAGGATGGTGGTGCCGCGCTCCTCGTTGATGCGGACGATCAGGTCGCGGAAGCGCGCCTTGGCGACGAGGTCGAGGCCGATCGTCGGCTCGTCGAGGAACAGCACCTCCGGCGCGTGAAGCATGCTCGCGACGAGCTCGCAGCGCATGCGCTGGCCGAGCGACAGGCTGCGCACCGGCTGGTCGAACAGCCCGCGCGCGTCCAGCAGGTCGCCCAGCTCCTCGATGCGGCGCGCCTCCTCGTCCTCGGGCACGCGGTAGATGCGGGCGAGCAGGGAGTACGTCTGTCGCGGCGTCAGCTGGTACCACAGCTGCGACCGCTGGCCGAACAGCGTTCCGATCCGAGCGGCCAGCTCGCGCCGGCGCTTCCACGGCACGAGCCCGAGCACCGTCGCCTCGCCGGAAGACGGATAGAGGATGCCCGTGAGCATCTTGATCGAGGTCGACTTTCCGGCGCCGTTCGGCCCGATGTAGGCCAGCCGTTCGCCCGCCTCGACGGCAAAGGTGATGCCGGCAACCGCCTCGACCGGCTCTCCGCGGCGGCTGGGGAAGGTCTTACGGAGATCGCGGACGTCGATGGCGGCCATGGGTCACCGTAGCAAGGGTCGGGGCTACGATTCCCTGCATGCCGAGCGAGCAGGACGTACGCCAGGCGCTGGTGGCGGTGATCGACCCTGAGATCCGCCGCAGCGTCGTGGAGCTGGACATGGTGCGCGACGTCCGCATCGACGGTGGCCGGGTCGAGGTGATGATCACGCTGACCACACCCGGCTGCCCGATGAAGGCGAACCTCGAGCAGCAGGTGCGCGAGCAGGTCGGGAAGGTCTCCGGCGTCGACTCGGTGGGCGTCGCGTTCGACGCGATGACGCCCGACCAGCGGACGGCGCTGCGCCAGAAGCTGAGCGGCGGTGCCGCGGGCCAGGAGCGCAAGCTGTCGCTGCAGCCGTCGACGCGGGTGATCGCCGTGGCCTCCGGCAAGGGCGGCGTCGGCAAGTCCACGCTGACCGCGAACCTGGCTGCCGCGCTGGCGCTCGACGGTGCTGAGGTCGGCGTTGTCGACGCTGACATCTACGGGTACTCGATGCCGCGCATGCTGGGCGTGTCGCGGCGGCCGGTGGCGGTCGACCAGATGATGATCCCTCCGGTCGCGCACGGTCTGAAGATCATGTCGATCGGCTTCTTCGTTGACAACGACGGGGCGATCCCTTGGCGGGGGCCGATGCTGCACCGGGCGCTCGAACAGTTCCTCTCGGACGTGCACTGGGGCGAGCTGGACTATCTGGTGGTCGACATGCCGCCCGGCACCGGCGACATCTCGATCTCGCTCGGCCAACTGCTGCCGGAACCCGACCTCCTGATAGTCACGACGCCGCAGCCGGCGGCGCAGAAGGTGGCGATGCGGGCGGCCGACGTGGCGTCGAAGACCGGCATGCGCGTCGCCGGCGTGGTGGAGAACATGAGCCATCTCGTCTGCTCCTGCTGCGGCGAGGTGACCCGGCCGTTCGGCGAGGGCGGCGGGCGGGCGCTGGCGGATCAGCTGGGCGTGCCGCTGCTCGCGCAGGTGCCCTTGGACGAGCCGCTGCGCCAGTGCGCCGACGAGGGCACCCCGCTGGTGGTGTCGAGCCCGGACGCGGCCGGCGCCGTGGCGGTCCGCGGGCTGGCCGCCGCCGTGCCGGGCGTGCTGCGCCCACGGCGCGGTGCCGAGCGGATCAAGAAGCCGCTCGCGGTCCTCTAGGCCGCAGACTCTCGCAACACCCGCAGCACCACCGGGTCGATGCGGCTGCCGTCCGGCCACAGCCGCTCCTCGAAGTTCTCGACCCCGGCCCACTCCTCGAGCGAGGCGTGGCCCGAGCGGGCGACCAGCGATCGCACCTCGTCGCCCAGGTCGCCCTCGAGCGGGAGGAACTCCTCGGCCGGCGTCTTTCCGAACAGCAGCGTGTGGATGCCGAGCAGGCGGATCAGCTCGGGCACGGGATCGGGATGGTCGTCGACCCGCAGGTCGAGCAGGATGTCGTTGTTCCCGCCGTACCCGCCTCCCGCCTGGCGCACGATCATCGCCGCCGACTGCCGGCCGCGGCGGTCGCCGCCCGCGCGGTCGGCCGCGAGCAGCGCCGCCGTCAGGCGCTCCGCGAGCGAGCCGGTCGTGGAGGTGAACGACGCGACCAGCGCGTCGACGACCTGCGGGCCGGCCAGGACGTTTCCCTGGGCGGCGTAGCAGGGGCCCGCCGTGCCGCCGGCCCAGTCGAAGCATCCCGACCCGGTGAACGTGGCGCTGCCGCCGGCCGAGTCGACGATGCCGATCTGGCGCTCCTCCGCCTGCTCGTCGCCGGCGAGCAGCGCCTCGAGCACGGACTCGGCGGTGCCGCCCGCCTCCAGGCGGTCGAGCCCGTCGGGGCCGAACATGACGTTGACAAAGCTCTGGGTGGCGACGGCGCCGACGTCACCGCGCGCCCAGGGGCAGAACGCGCCGACGGACGGGAACTTGGAGGCGACCGCGACGCCCCACTGGCCGGCCTCGAGGTCGCAGGCCGCGAGCGAGAACGTCACTCGATCGTCCCGCCCGGCCGCACGTCGAGCACCTCGAGCCCCTGCACGTCGGACGCCTCGCTGCGGAGCGCGTCGGGCGTGCCGGTGAGCGCGTCGAAGGTCGCGTAGTGGGTCGGCACCACGGTGCGGACGCCCAGCAGCCGGATCGCCTCGGCGGCCTCGAACGGCCCCATGGTGAAGAAGTCGCCGATCGGCAGGATCGCGATGTCGGGCTTGTAGAGGCGGCCGATCAGCGCCATGTCGCCGAAGACGCACGTGTCGCCCGCGATGTAGACGCGGCGGCCGTCCTCGAGGGTGACGACGTAGCCGGCCGGCTCGCCCGTGTAGACGGTGGTGTCCCCGTCCTGCACGCTCGAGGAGTGGTGGGCGTCGACCATGGTGAAGCGCAGGCCGGCGGCCTCGACGGTGCCGCCCTTGTTGTAGCCGATGACGTTCTGGACGCCCTTGCCCTCCAGGTAGTCGCCGAGCTCGATCATGGCCAGCACGGCGGAGGGGGAATGCCGGGCGGCGAGGTCGACGACATCGCCGGTGTGGTCGGAGTGCCCATGGGTCAGCAGGATCACGTCGGCCGGGCCGGGGTCGCGCAGCTCGTCGGTGACGACCGGATTGCCGGTCACCCAGGGGTCGATCAGCACCCGCTTGCCGCCGGGTGTCTCCATGATCCAGGTCGCGTGGCCGACCCATGTCAGCCGCAGTCCGTTCCCAAGCGCCATCGTCGTCCTCCCAGTCGCGTGTCGGCGTGAGACTAGCCACGAGGCAGGAGCGGGCGCCACTCCATCGAAGAACGTCGTCATGACGATCACGACGCCGCCGCGTGCCGCCCTGGGCGGCGCAATGCTCGCGGTCGCGGCCGGATGGCTCGCGCCCAACAATCTGTTCGCGTGCTACCTGACGGCGCTGGCCGCAGCGGTGCTGCTCTTCGCCGCCTTCATGGCGTATCTGGATGCGGCCGAGCATCTCGACCGGCGCACGGGAACCGCCGTCTGCACGATGGCGATCGGGGCCGCTCTGGTAATGGCGGATGCGGCACTGCGGTTCCCGTCGATCCTCGATCCGCGCACGCCGAGTGGGACGGGCGCGTTGTCCCTGCTGGCGCTGGTGTCGGTGGCGGCCGGGCAGCTGGTCGACCTCACGTACCTGCCGGAGATGCGCTCGATGCGCGAGCGGCTCCGTCCGGTGCGCGAGCTGCTGTCGAGGTAGCCGTGTTCGGGGTCGTCAACCGCCTGACGTTCACGCAGCCGATCGACGACGAGGTGCTCGCCAGGCTCGACACGGCGACGGCGAGAATGCGCGAGTCTGCGTGCCGGTGGGCGCACATCGTGCAGACCGGCGAGCGCGAGGTGCACCTGGTGATCCTGTTCGAGTCGGAGGAGGAAGCGGCGGAGGTCACCGAGCGGGTCGGCGGGCCGCTGATGCGGGAGCTGATCGTGCCGCTGCTGGACGGGCCGACCGACCGGCGCGCCGGGCCCGTGATCGCCTCCACGGACGGCTAGCGCCGCGCACGTCCGGCGTCAATACCGCAATCCGGCGACCCAATTATTGGAGTCAAAGCCCCACCGGGCTGGCGTGACGCGGTTGGCACCGAATTGTGACAGATCGATCGCATGGTTGGGCCGGAGCTCCTCCCAGCCCAATTATTGGAGTCAAAGCCCGACCGGACCGGTGTGACCGGATCGACACGCAATCGTGACAGGCCGGCGGGCTACTTGACCCAGACCGGCGTGCCCAGCTTGGCCCGCAGGTAGACGTACGGCGCTTCCGGCATCGGCACCCGGATGCAGCCATGTGACGCCGGCACGCCGGGGACGCTCGCGAACCCGTGGATCGCGATCCCGCCGACGATGTAGCTCGCCCAGGGCAGCCAGACGTTGAACTCGTGCGACCAGGACATGCGGGACTTCGAGTACACGTGCCAGTGCCCGTCCGGTGTCACGTGGCCGGGCCCGGCGGTCGACACGTGGATCGTCCGCAGCACCTTCCCGTACTTGCTGACGATGATCATGATCTGGCGCAGCTTGTGGATCTCGAGGTGGTGGAACTGGCGGATGCCCGTCCACGGCTTCGGCGTCTTCGAGTCCCGCAGCTTCTGCTTGGTAAGGGGGTCGGCCACTCCGGTGCGCGGCAGCCGCACCCACCCCTGCAGCGCCATCACGGCCTGGGATGTGCGGTAGTCGAAGCACCCCGGCGTGTAGCCCGCGGGGAGGTAGCTGCGGTCGACCAGGCGCTGCTGCAGCCGGTGCACGTCGGCGCCGCACATTCCCTGCGACAGCGTCCGCGCCTGCGCCGTCGCCGCGGTCATCGCAGCGATCGCCGCAGCCAGAAGGGTTGCCAGCACCAGCCGTCTACGCATGTGGTCTCCTACCCGATCAGGGATCTGCTTGCCGTCGTTGCCAGATCGAACAGCGGCCCGGGGATGATGCCCAGCACCAGCACGCCGATCGCGGCGACCACAACGGTACCCGATGTCGCGGCGAGCTCCGGATGCCTCGGCACCTCCGGCACCGGAACGTCGCGGTCGAACATCGCGAGCGGGATCTTCAGGTAGTAGCCGAGCGCGACAACGGTCGCCAGCACGCCCGCCACCGCCAGGTAGGTCTGCCCGGCATCGACCGCCGCGCTCCAGATCGCCAGCTTGCCGATGAACCCGCCTGCCGGCGGCAGCCCCGCGAGCGACAGCATGAACACCACCATGGCGATCGCGAGCACCGGCCGCCGGTAGCCGTAGCCCCGGAAGTCGTCGATCAGCACCGGCCTGCCGATGTCGCGCTCCCGCAGCTCGACCAGCGCGAAGGCGCCGATGTTCATGATCCCGTAGATCGTCAGGTAGTAGAGCAGCGCGCGGGCGGCCAGCTGTGTGTGCGCCGCGACGGCGGTGAACAGGAACCCGGTATGGCCCACCGTCGAGTAGGCGAGCATGCGCTTCACGTTCGACTGCCGCAGGGCCGCCAGGTTGCCGATCACGAACGACGCGATGGCGAGCGCGCCCATCGCGGTCTCCCAGATGGCGGAGTTCTGGCCGAAGGCGGCGACCAGGACGCGCATGGTGACGACCAGGGCGACGGTCTTCGTCGCGGCCGACATGAACGCCGTCACCGGCGTGGGTGCGCCCTCGTAGGCGTCGGGCGTCCACATGTGGAACGGCGCGGCGTTCGCCTTGAACCCGAGCCCGACGATCACGAGGGCGACCCCGAGCAGCAGCACACCCGAGTGCGGGTCGCCGTGCGAGATCGCCCGCGCGACCCGGTCGAACTCGATCTGCCCCGTCGCTCCGTACACCAGCGCCGAGCCGTAGAGCAGGAACGCGGCGCCCACCGACCCGATGATCAGGTACTTGAGGGCGCCCTCCAGCCCCGGCAGGGCGTCGACGTCGATGGCAACCAGCACGTAGAGGGCGATCGAGAACAGCTCGAGCGCGATGAACAGGATCATCAGGCTGTTGGCCACGGACAGCAGCGACATCCCGGCGCAGGCCGCCAGCAGCAGCGCGTGGTACTCGATGGCGTACTCGGACACCCGCGGGACGCCCCAGGCCAGCAGCACTGCGAAGATGCCCGCGGCGAAGATCAGCAGCCGCGCGCCGTTGCCGAACGCGTCGATCCGCACGGTGTGGTCGAACGCATACCGTGCGGGGTCGTCCCACTGCACGATCGGCGCCACCATCGCCCCCAGCAGGCCGCCGACGGCCACGACCGCCGCGACCGGGTGGGCGAGGCGGTCGGGCAGGAAGATCGCCACGGCCAGCAGCACGCAGGCGCAGGACAGCAGGACGATCTCCGGCGCGATCGCCGACCAGGAGACGGGGATCGTGGTGGCGGCCAGCAGCGTCATCCGATCCGCTCCATCACGCCGTAGGGCCAGGCCGACATGGCAAGCAGGATCACGATCAGCGGCACGGCGATGGCCAGCTCGCGCACGCGCATGTCGGGCATGCCGGCAGGCACGCTTGGCCCGTCGTCGCCGTGGGCCAGCGCGGAGTACCACCGCAGCATGTACATCGCCGCAAGCACGATCGCGATCGCGGCGGCGGATCCGAGGAGGGCGTTCTCGGCGAAGGCGCCGATCAGGATGTAGATCTCGGAGACGAAGACGCTCGAGCCGGGCACCGCCAGCGCGTACAGCGCTGCGATCAGCAGCACCGTCGACAGCACCGGCCGGCGGTTGGCGAGCCCGCCCAGCGACGCCAGCGCGTCCGTGCCGGTGCGCAGCTCCACCAGGCCGATCAGCAGGAACGCGGCCAGCGAGACGACGCCGTGGTTGACCATCTGGAACTGCGCGCCGGCCAGGCCGTTCGAGCTGAAGTGGCCGGCGGCCGGCAGCGCGAAGATCCCGATCACGATCAGGTTCATCTGGCCGACGCTCGAGTAGGCGACCACGCCGCGCGCGTCGGGTTGGCGGAACGCGACCAGCGAGGCGTACAGCAGGCCCGCCAGCCCCAGGCCGAGGAACAGCCAGCGCCAGTCATAGGCCGTGGCCGGGAACAGCGGCACCGCGAACCGGATCAGCCCGTAGGCGCCCGCTTTCGAGACGACGCCGGACAGCAGCGCCGTCACCTCGGGCGTGGACTGCCGGTACGCGGCGGGCAGCCACCCGTGAAGCGGGAACATCGGCGCCTTGATGCAGAAGGCCGCCGCGAACGCGAGGAACAGCCATGTCGAGTCGCGGCCCTGCGAGATCAGCGTCGCCAGGTCGAACGAGCCGCCCTCGACGCCCAGCGTCGCGATTGCGACCAGCATCAGCAGTGAGCCGATCAGCGAGTAGATGATGAACTGCATCGTGGCCAGCCGGCGGCCGGCGCCGCCCCAGACGCCCATCAGCACGAACAGGGCGATCATCATGATCTCCCAGCCCGCGTAGAACAGCACCAGGTCGCGGGCGGTGAACAGGATCACGAGCGACGCCTCGAGCAGCAGCAGCACCGAGAGGTAGACGCGGGGATGGTCGCGGCGGGCGTTGATCGCCGACCAGACGGCCCCCGCGACGGCGACCGACGAGAGGGCCACCATGAACAGCGACAGGCCGTCCATGCCGACGTGGAAGCGGACGTCGGCGCCGTTGAAGAGGTTGCGGATCCAGAGGTCGTTGGTGACGTACTGGGTGCCGCCGCCGACATCGAAGCCGATCATCGCAGCGGCCGCGAGCACGACCTCGGCGGCCGCGGCGAGCAGCGCGATGCCCTCCGTCATCAGGCGCGACACGGGCAGGAAGCCGACCGCGACCACGGCCACGAGCGGCAGCACGATCATGGCGGTCGTCACAGGCTCGCCTTCCCGAGGAAATAGACGGCGAGCACCGCGGCGCCGGACGCGAGCACCGTCGCGTACTGGCGCACCACGCCGGACTGGGCGAGCGAGGTCGCGCGGGCCAGCGCGTCGACGGTCGTCCGCGCCAGCCAGATCGACCCGCCGATCACGTACACCTCACCGACACGGTTCAGGGTCGTCGCCAGCCAGACCGCGGGTCGGTAGGCGATGTTGTCGTACAGCTCATCCCAGCCGAACTTGGCCTCGGCGATGATCGTCATGGTCTGGAACCGGCTGCGCATGGCGGCGACGCGGGCCGGGTCGGCGTACAGGCGCCAGACGAGCAGGATGCCGGCGCCGCCGAGCGTCCACGCGATCAGCGTCGTGATCACGTCCTGCGACACGGTCGGCTCGATCGTGGGCGCGGTCTGGGCGAGGAAGTTCCCGAAGTGGTTGGTCGACCCGAACCCGACCGCCAGGAAGCCGGACAGCAGGGTGCCGGCCGCGAGCACGGCGACGGGCCAGAACATCGTCCACGGCGACTCTCCGTGATCTGAATGCAGGTGCTCGTGCGCGAAGTCGCTCATCTCGCCGTAGAACACGAGCCGCATCAGGCGTCCTGCGTAGATGCCGGTGAGCGCGGCGCCCGCGAGCCCGCCGATGAACACGAACCAGCCCATGGAGCCGCCGTGGTGCAGCGAGTCGGCGAGGATCTCGTCCTTGGACAGCGGCCAGAACCCGATCAGGGCGACGGTGCCGATCCACATCAGGATCGTCGTGCGCGGCAGCGCGGACCGCAGCCCGCCCATCAGGCGCACATCCTGCTCGTTGGCCAGCGCGTGGATGACGATGCCGGCGCCGAGGAACAGCAGCGCCTTGAAGAACGCGTGGGTCAGCAGGTGGTACATGCCCGCCGAGTAGGCCCCGATGCCGACCGCCGCGAACATGTAGCCGATCTGGCTCATGGTCGAGTAGGCGATGATCCGCTTGATGTCGGTCTGGACGATGGCGATGACGCCGGCCATGAGCAGCGTCAGCACTCCCAAGATCGCCACCATGTTCTGCACGTCCGGGGCGTTCTCGAACAGCACGTGCGTGCGCGCGACCAGGTAGACGCCGGCCGTCACCATCGTGGCCGCGTGGATCAGGGCGCTGACCGGGGTGGGGCCCTCCATCGCGTCGGGGAGCCAGGTGTGGAGCGGGATCTGCGCCGACTTGGCAACGGCCCCGACCAGCAGCCCGAGCGCCACCCAGTTGGCCGTCGACCCGCCCTTCGCCCACACCTCCGGGCCGCGCGTGAAGACGGTGTGGAAGTCGGTGCTGCCGACGTCGCGCACCATGAAGAAGATCGAGATGGCGATGCCGACGTCGCCGATCGCGTTCATCACGAACGCCTTCTTGGCGGCGGCGACCGGCTCCGGCCGCTCGTGCCAGAACCCGATCAGCAGGTAGGACGACAGGCCGACGAGGCCCCAGCCGGCCAGCAGCAGCACGAAGTTCCCGGCCATGACCAGGAGCAGCATCGAGAACAGGAACAGGTCGAGGTAGGCGAAGAAGCGGCGCTCCTTCGGGTCGCCGTGCATGTAGCCGACGGAGTACATGACGATTAGGGCGCCGACGCCCGACACGATCAGCATCTCGACCGTCGAGAGCTGGTCGACCTGGATCGAGAGCGGCACGTGGAAGGTGGGCGACCCGGCCCAGGTGTACAGCGTGTAGACGTGCTGGCGCTGGCTCTCCCCCTCACCCAGCACGCCGAAGAAGACCGCCGCCGCGCAGACGAACGACGCGAACGCGAAGGCGGTACCGAGCCACGCGGCGGCCTCGCGGCTGAGGCGGTTGAGCGCGACCGCCAGCACGCCGACGCCGGCCAGGGGTAGGAGCAGACAGAGCCAGGAGAGCGTTTCCATCAGTTCCGCAGGGCCGCCAGCCGGTCGACGTCGAGATTGCCCTTGCGGCGCGCGACGGCGACCACGAGGCCGAGGCCGATCACGACCTCCGATGCGGCGATGCCCATCACGACCAGCGCGAAGATCTGCCCGGTGTGCGTGCCCCACTGGCGGGAGAAGGAGATCAGCGCCAGGTTGCAGGCGTTCAGCATCAGCTCGACCGAGAGCAGCAGGATCAGGGGGCTGCGCCGTGTGAAGACGCCGAACAGGCCGATGCCGAACACGATCGCCGACACGGTGATGAAGTACTCGACCCCGACCTTCATCAGTCGCCGCCTCCGTGCTCCGCGGCGGTCGCCCGGCGGCTGACGGGGAAGCCGGTCTCGGCGCCCATCACCGCAGCCTGCAGCTCGAGGTCCTGCTGCACCTCGGGCGCCGGGAACTCGTCGGGCTCGTCGATGCGCCGGCTGGGCCGCTTCGAGCCGAGCACCACGCCACCGACGGCTGCGATCAGGAGCAGGATCGACGTGGCCTCGAACGCGAGCAGGTAGCGCCCGAAGAAGTCCTGCCCGACCACGAGCGGATTGCCGAACTGGTCGCTGACGCTGGCCGCCGGGCCGAAGGCCTGGCTCGCGACCGCGATCACCACCTCGACCACGATCGCACCGCCGGCGAGGATCGACGCGCCCAGCTGCCAGAGCGGCACGTCGCGCCGCGGCTCGTCCGCTCTGCCGCCCAGGTACGCGATCACGAACAGGAACATGATCATCACCGCGCCGGCGTAGACGATCACCTGGGCGGCGGCGAGGAAGTCCGCCTGCAGCAGCAGGTAGAGCGTCGCCAGCGACACCAGGTTCAGGATCAGCGACAGCGCCGAGTGGAACGGGTTGCTGGGCAGCACCACGCCGAAGGCGGAGATGATCGCGAGGCCCGCGGCGGCCACGAACGTGACCTGATACATCATGCGGGCTCCTCGAGCTGCGCGGGGATGTCGTATGGGTCGACCGGCGCGACCGGCGTGCGGCGCGGCTCGGGCGAGGGCTCGAGCAGCATCTGCTTGGTGTAGACCAGCGCGTCGCGCGACATCTCGGCCAGCTCGTAGTCGTTGCCGAGCGTGATCGCGTCGAAGGGGCAGGCGATCTCGCAGTAGCCGCAGAAGATGCAGCGGCTCATGTTGATCTCGTAGATGCGCGCGTACCGCTCGCCTGCCGAGTACCGCTCCTCCGCGGTGTTCTCGGCGGCGACAACGCGGATGCAGTCGGCCGGGCAGGCGGCGGCGCAGAGCGAGCAGCCGACGCACTTCTCGAGACCGTTCTCGTGCCGGTGCAGCCGGTGGCGCCCGCGGAACCGCGGGTAGACCGGCCGCTTGTACTCCGGGTACTGCTGCGTCACCGGCTTGCGGAAGAGATGCCGAAAGGTGACGCTGAACCCCTTGAGGTTGTCGGTGACTGCCATTAGATGATTGATCGATATCTCTCGCGAGCCTGGCCGCTGCGAGAGGTTAAGTGTTCGAGACGGTCGGGGTGGCTACGGCTGCGAACCGTCGCCTCGCGGCGTCCTCGGTCGCGCCAATATTCCCGATATTGACGCTCCCTGCGTCCTTGCGAGGCTCGGTTCTCGCCGTCCAGGACTTCGCGGAGATATCGATCAATCATCTTTATGCCCTGTACGCCACGATCGCGGAGGTCACGAGCAGGTTCAGCGTCGCCAGCGGCAGCAGCACCTTCCAGCCGATGGTCATCAGCCGGTCGTAGCGCACGCGCGGCAGCGTCGACCTGATCCAGATCGACAGGAAGAGGAAGATGAACATCTTGATGGCCATCCAGATCGGGCCTGGCAGCACCGGCCCGTCGTACCCGCCCAGGAACAGGATCGAGGCGAGCGCCGAGAAGGCGATCAGCGCCACGTACTCCGCGTTCTGGAACATGGCCCAGCGCATGCCGCCGTACTCGGTGTGGTATCCCGCCACCAGCTCGCCCTCCGCCTCGGGCAGGTCGAAGGGGATGCGGCTGACCTCCGCCGTCGACGCCAGCAGGTAGATCAAGAAGCCGATGAACTGCGGCACGATGTACCAGACGCCGTCGCGCTGCTGTGCCTCGACGATCCCGGTCAGAGACAGCGTCTGGCTCATCATCACGACCCCGATCACGGCCAGCGCCAGGCTCACCTCGTAGCTGACCAGCTGCGACACCGCGCGCATCGACCCGTACAGCGAGTACTTGGAGCTGGACGACCAGCCCCCTACCAGGAAGCCGTAGAACGAGAACGACCCGAGCGCGAACACCAGTAGCAGCGCGACGTTCGGGTCGGCGATCCACAGGTAGATCTGGTAGTCCGTGAACGGGATCGTCGCCTGGCCGCCGAACGGGACGACCGAGAACACGGCCAGCGACGTGAACAGCGAGATGACCGGCGCGAGCAGGTACAGGAACCGGCTCGAGCCGTACGGGATCAGGCTCTCCTTCTGCAGCAGCTTGCCGAGGTCGGCGATCGGCTGCAGCAGGCCGGCGGGCCCGACGCGGTTGGGGCCGTAGCGCACCTGGAAGCGGCCGATCAGCCGACGCTCGAACCAGGTCATGATGGCGAACGTCCCCATCACCAGGTTGACCAGCACGAACGACTTGATGGCCGTGACGATGAAGCCGTCAGGCACCGGCCGTCTCCTCCGCCGCGCGGATCAGGTCGCCCGGCCCGACGTAGGGCACGTCGGCCGCCAGCCGCACCACGCCCGCCCGCAGCCGGCGCTGCACGACCGCAGCACCCGTTCGCGTCTGGTCGCCGAAGCGCACCTCGACCCGGTCGCCGGTGGCGACGCCGATCCGCTGCGCGTCGTCGTGGGAGATCTCGATGCCGGTGCGCCGCTGGAAGTGCAGCACCGGTGCGTGGTCGACGCTGGGACCGCTCATCAGCTGCCGGTATCCGACGACCACGATGCCGCCCGGCTCCCCCTCGCCGATCTGCGGGGCGGCGGGTGCGGCCGCGCCGGCCGCGGCGGCCGGCGTGCGGGCGCCCTGCTCGCCGATTGCATGCCAGCTGAGCCCGGCGAACGCGGCCCGGCGCTCGGACATGTCGCTGAACGCCGTCGCCGCCTGATCGGGCAGCTCCAGCCCCAGCCGGCGGGCCAGCTCCGCGGCGAACGTGATCCCGTCCAGCACGCCCGCCGGCGGCGGGACTGCCGGCCGCAGCCGCTGGACGAGGCCCTCGAGGTTGGTGAAGGTGCCCTCCTTCTCGAGCGGCATGGGCGACGGCACGATGGTGGTCGCCCATCCGCTCGACCCCGTCTGGAACGGGCTCACCTGGAGGGCGAAGAAGGCGCGCTCCATCAGCGCCCGCCAGCGGCTGCCACCCGGCCACGTGCCCACCGGATCCGCGCCCAGCAGCACGACTGCGCGCACGCGTCCGGCCTCGACCGCCTCGAGCGCCTGCTCGGGGGTGTGCGTCCCCAGCCCGGCCGCCTGGCAGCCGAGCTCGTTCGGCGCCTGCGGCGTGGGCAGGATGCGGCATCCGGCGCTGTGCGCGAGATGGCCGAGCACCGCCGCGACCGGCCTGCTCATACGGCCGTTCCAGATCAGGACGCTGCGCTCGCCGAGGGCGCCGGCCAGCTCGCCGCCCTCGGCGGCCGCTCGGGAGAGCGCGGCGTGGATGGTGCCGGGAGCCGCGGACACGTGGGTGGCGCCGCGCAGGGTGTCGAGCCGGGTCGCACCGGGACCGACGGTGACCACCCTTGCGCCCCGCTGCACCGCTCGCCGGATGCGGAGCTCGAGGATCGGCGCGCGGTGCACCAGATCGACCGCGCCGGCGACCACGATCACGTCGGCGTCGTCCAGATTGGCGATCGATGCCGCGTACGGTGCGAGCGCCTCCCACCCGGCGGCGCCTTCCGGCCCGCAGACGCTGACGCCCCCGCCGAGCACCTCTTCCTGGATGCGCGCCCACAGGTGCGCCTCCTCGCTGGTCTGGTCGCCGGACGCCACGACTGCGACAGAGCCGGGGCCGAACCGCTCGACGGTGGCACGGAGCCGGTCGGCGATGTGATCGAGCACCGTGTCGTTCGCCACCGGCTCGAGGCCGCGCCCGCCGCGGATGAGGGGTGCGGTGATCCGCTCGGCGGAGTGCATGCCGGCGTAGGAGTAGCGGCCGCGATCGCACAGCCAGCCGTCGTCGACGGCCGGGTTGTTGCGCGACAGCACGCGCTGCACCTGGCCCTCACGGATGGTCGCGTAGACGTTGCACCCCACCGGGCACTCGCCGCACACGGTCGGGATGTTCTGGATCTCCCACGGCCGCGCGCGGAACCGGTAGGTGGTCGAGGTGAGCGCGCCGACCGGGCACAGCTCGGTCACGTTCCCGGAGAACTCGCCGTCGTAGGGCCTGCCCTCGAAGGTGGTGATGATCGATCCGGCGCCGCGGTTCTCGGTGACCAGCTGCAGGTCGCCGGAGACGTTCTCCGAGAAGCGGGTGCACCGGTAGCAGAGGATGCAGCGCTCGCGGTCGAGCTTGATCAGCGGCGAGATCGGCACTGGCTTGTCGTTCGTCCGCTTCGGCAGCGTCATCCGCGTGCGGCCGGGGCCGTAGCGAAACGTCAGGTCCTGGAGCGGGCACTCGCCGCCCTTGTCGCAGACCGGGCAGTCGAGCGGATGGTTGAGCAGCAGGAACTCGAGCACGGCGTCCTGCCCTTCGCGCGCCCGGTCGGAGCGCGAGTGGACGATCATTCCGTCGGCGACGGGCGTGGTGCAGGCGGTCTGCAGCTTGGGCATGCCCTCGATCTCGACCAGGCACATACGGCAGGCGCCGACCGCGGCGCCCAGGCGCGGCTCGTAGCAGAACACCGGGATTTCGATCCCGGCCTCGGCGGCGGCCTCGACCAGCGACAGGCCCTTCGGCACCGTCGCCTCGCGCCCGTTGATGGTGACCGTCACGGTGTTGGTCTCGACCGTGGCCACTACTCGCCTTCCTCCTCGACCTCGGTGTCGGACTCCTCCCACAGCTGCTCGGCCAGCTCGATCTCCTCCGGCGCCTCGGCGGCCGCGATCACCTCGGGCACGACCTGCTCCGGATCCTCGCCCGCCTCGAGCCGCTGCCGTGCGCGCAGGAACGCCTCTCGAAACTCGCTCATCGCACCAGCTCCATGTCGTGGTAGAGCCCGGTGATCGGGCTCTTCTCGACGAACGGGCAGCCGCCCTCGTCGATATGGCGCTGGAACTCCTCACGGTACTTGGTGACGTAGCTCGCCACCGGCATCGCCATCGCGTCGCCCAGCGGGCAGAGGCACTTGCCGAGGATGCGGTCGCAGACGTTCAGGAGCAGGTCGAGCTCCCCCTGCCGCGCCTCGCCCATCTCGATGCGGCGGATGATCTCGACGCCCCAGCGCGTGCCCTCGCGGCAGGGCGTGCACTTGCCGCAGCTCTCGTGCCGGTAGAACTCCGCCACCCGCAGGGCCAGCTGCACCATGCAGGTGCGGTCGTCGATCACCACGATCGCTCCCGATCCGGCCATCGATCCTGCCTCCGCGATCGACTCGTAGTCGAGGTGCGTATCGATCTGGTCGGGCGTCAGGATCGGCGTGGAGGAGCCGCCGGGCACGATCGCCTTGATCGTGCGGCCGTCGGGGGCGCCGCCGCCGTGCCCCTCGATCAGGTCGCGCAGCGTCGAGGTCAGCGGCAGCTCGTAGTTGCCCGGCCGCCTGACGTTGCCCGAGAGCGAGAAGACCCGGGTGCCCTTCGAGCGCTCGGTGCCGATCTGCGCGTACGCCTCGCCGCCCATGGCGAGGATGTAGGGCACCGATGCCAGCGTCTCGACGTTGTTCACGAGCGTCGGTGCGGCGTAGAGGCCGGCCACCGCCGGGAACGGCGGCTTCGACCGCGGCTGGCCGCGCTCGCCCTCGAGCGACGAGAGCAGGGCCGTCTCCTCGCCGCAGATGTACGCGCCGGCGCCGCGGTGCAGCACGACCGTGGCGTCGTAGCCCGAGCCGAGCACGTTGCGGCCCACATAGCCCTTCTCGCGCGCCTGCTCGAGCGCGGAGCGCAGCACCTCGAACTCGGTGCGGTACTCGCCCCGGATGTAGATGAACGCCGAGGTGGCCCCGATTCCGAAGCTCATGGTCAGGATCCCCTCGATCAGCGCGTGCGGGTTGCGCAGCATGATCTCGCGGTCCTTGAAGGTGCCCGGCTCCGACTCGTCGGCGTTGACGCAGAGGTAGGCGGGCTTGCGGTCCTTCGGCAGGAAGGACGCCTTGCGGCCGGTCGGGAAGCCGGCCCCGCCGCGTCCGCGCAGGCCGGAGCTGTCGACCGCCGCCACCACGTCGCCGGGCTCGCCCGCGAGCGCCTTGCGGAGCTGCTGGTAGCCGCCGTGGCGCTCGTACTCCGCGATGTCCCGGCGGTGACCCTCGAAGTCGAGCAGGATGCGGACGTCGCTCATGCGGCTCCCTCCGCGTCGGCGCGCAGCGCGGCGACCAGCTCCGGCACCTGCTCCGCCGGGAACGGCTCGTGGTAGCGCTCGTTGACCGACACCACCGGCCCCCAGCCGCACCCGCCGTAGCACTCCACCGTCTTCAGGGTGAAGAGGCCGTCGTCGGTGGTCTCGCCGCGGTGGATGCCGAGCTCCCGCTCGAACGCCAGCACCGTGTCGGCCGCGCCGACCAGGGCGCAGGAGATGTTCGTGCAGACGCAGATCTCAAAGCGGCCGGTCGGGTGGAGCCGGAACATGTCGTAGAAGGACGCGACGCTCTTGCAGTACGCGGGCGTGAACCCGGTCGCCTCGGCGACCTCGTCGAACGCCTGCTCGGAGAGCCACCCGTACTGCTCCTGCGCCAGCCGCAGCGCCGGGATCACGGCGGACTTGCGCTCCGGATAGAGCGCGATCACGTCCTGGATGCGGTCGTAGAGCGGACGCGGATCGTCGTCGACGGGCAGCGGCGCGGGCAGCTCGGGACGCGTCTCGCGGGCGCCGGCGAGGGTCTCCGCGTTGGCCTCGGCGTACTCGCCGTTCATCGCTCCTCCCGGTGGCGCTGGTCGTGTGTCGCCGGGACGAGCATTATCTGTCCGCCTCCCCCATGACGCCGTCCAGCGAGGCAACGACCACGATCAGGTCGGCCACGTAGCGGTTGACGGCCATCATCGCCGTCGACTGCAGGCTGACGAAGCTGGGCGCGCGGAAGTGCGTCCGCCATGGCTTGGTGCCGCCGTCGGACACGAGGTAGCAGCCGAACTCGCCGCGCGGCGACTCGACCGGGTAGTAGACCTGCCCGGGCCTGACGCGGAAACCCTCGGTCACGAGCTTGAAGTGGTGGATCAGTGACTCCATCGACGTGTGCAGTTCGTGCCTGGGCGGGAGCACGTGCTTCCGGTCGTCCGCCATCACGGGGCCGGACGGCATCCCCTCGAGGCACTGGTCGATGATCCGCACCGACTCGTACATCTCGCGTGTGCGGCACATCAGGCGCTCGTAGGCGTCGCCGCGGTCGCTGGTGATGACGTCGAACTCGAGCTTGTCGTACGCCAGGTACGGCTGCGCCCGCCGCAGGTCGTATGGCACGCCGCTCGCGCGCAGGTTCGGCCCGCTCAGCCCCATGGCGATCGCCGTGTCCGCGTCGATCACGCCGATGCCGCGGTAGCGGTCCTCCCACACGGCGTTGCCGGCGACCAGGTCGAGGTATTCGTCGATGCGCTGCGGCATCTCGTTGACGAACCGCTTGGCCTCGGCGTAGAAGCCCTTGGGCAGGTCCTCGGCGACGCCGCCGAACTGGGGATACCGGTCGTGCATCCGCACGCCGGTCACCATCTCGAACAGGTCGAGCACCGTGTCGCGCTCGCGCAGGCAGTAGAAGAAGAGCGAGATCGCGCCCAGCTCGACGCCGCTCGTGCCGAGGAAGATGAGGTGGCTGTGGATGCGGTTCAGCTCTGCGAACAACGTGCGGATCCACTGGGCGCGCTCGGGCACCTCGATCTCGATCAGCTTCTCGACCGCCCCCACGTACGCCAGCTCGTTCGCGAAGAACGCGAGGTAGTCCATCCGCGGCGAGTAGGGGATGCCCTTCCAGTAGGTCTTCTGCTCGAAGTTCTTCTCGAAGCCGGTGTGGACGTAGCCGATGTCGGCGTCGAGTCCGACCACCACCTCGCCGTCGAGCGTGACGATCAGGCGCAGCACGCCGTGCGTGGACGGGTGGTTCGGGCCGAAGTTGACCGTGATCAGGTCCTCCCCCTCCGGCGGGTCGATCTTGCTGGGCGCGCCGTCGGGGATCACGGCCGGCGTCCACAGCGGCACGACCGGGGCGGACTGGCGCTCGGTGGTCGACATCAGACGGCGTCCGTGAACTGCACCGGCTCGCCGCCGATGGGGTAGTCCTTGCGCAGGGGATGCCCGTCCCAGTCGGACGGCATGATCAGCCGGCGGAGGTTCGGGTGGCCGTCGAAGACGATCCCCATCAGGTCGAACTGCTCGCGCTCGTAGAAGTCGGCGCCGGGCCAGACCGGGACGACGCTCTCCACCGGCTCGCCGTCGTCGAGCCAGGTGCGGAGGCGGACGCGCGCCGGCGGCTGCCGCATCGCGAGCAGGTGGTAGTTGACGGCGAAGCGCTTCGGCTTCAGCTCGGGCAGCTTCTGCAGCCCCTGCGTCATCGGGAAGTTGATGTCGCGGCCGCTCGCGGTGCCGATGTAGCCGCTGACGCCGGGCCGCCCCCAGCCGAGATAGTCGACGGCGACGATGTCGCTCAGCAGGTTGAAGCCCTGGTCGTCGCGCGCGAACT
>DASSEV010000033.1:0-3228 GCA_035695105.1 Gaiellales bacterium | reverse complement strand
AGATCGCGGCGTCGGCGCAGGAGCTATCGCGCACGGCCGAGCAGCTGCAGTCGCTGGTGGGGCGCTTCGTCCTGTCGGCGTGACCGATATCGCCGGGGCGGGCGTCCGAGGCCTGCCCCCGCGATGCTCCTCAGGTCTCCGCGTTGCGCTCTCTAGGCTGAGGGCCAGAGCAGGCCCGCGAGCCGCTCGGCCATCTCGCCGTCTCGCGCGCCCACGATGCGGGTGCGCGACTCGAGGTCGAGCGGCAGCGCCGGAACGTCCGGCGTCAGCACGTGGCCGCCCGCCTCGCGCACGATCAGCGTTGCCGCGGCGATGTCGACCGATCGGGAGCGCTTCAGCGACGCGACGCCGTCGAGCCGGCCGTCCGCCAGCTGGCAGAGCGCCAGCGCCAGGGCCCCGAGGACGCGGATCCGGCCGACCTCGCCATCCAGCCGGCCGGCCGCCTCCGCGATCAGCGCGGCATTGGTCGCCTCGAAGTCGACGATGCCGAGCCGCGCCTTCGGCCGCACCCCGCCGAGCGGCCGCCCGTTCACCGTCGCACCCTCGCCGGCGGTCGCCACCCACTCCTCGCCGTTGCCGAGATCGAGCACGTAGCCGAAGACGACATCGTCGAGCGTTGACCCCTCCGCGAAGGCGATCGAGATGCAGTAGAACGGCAGCGAGCGCTTGGCGTTCAGCGAGCCGTCGATGGGATCGATGACGACCACCCAGGGACTCGAGCCGTCGCCGAACACCCGCTCTCCCAGCTCCTCGGAGACGAGGCGGAACGAGATGCCGCGCTCGGCCAGCTGCTCGAGGCGGGCGACCGCCAGCTGCTCGGCGCCGGCGTCGATCACCGTCGTGTCGTCGCCCCCCTCGCCGCGGCCCACGACCGGCTCACGGTCGTCGCGCGTCGGCAGGTCCGCCAGCAGACCGCGGACGTCGGCGGCGATCGCCTGGCAGAACTCGAGCCAGGCGCTGCTCCTCACTCGGCCCGGAGCGGGTTGAGCAGGAAGCCGGTGGCGAGCTTCGGGAAGAAGTACGTCGACTTCTGCGGCATCACCTTGCCGGCGGCGGCAACGGCCTGCACCTGCTCCACCGTGGGCGCCCGCAGCAGGAATGCGCTCGAGGCCTCGCCACGGTCGACCAGCGAGACGGCCGCGTCCAGACCGCGCACGTACCGCACCTGATCTGTCGTGAGGAACTGCTCGGCGTCCAGGCCGAGCAGCGGCGCCAGCACGAGCGCCTCGAGGACGGCGGCGTCGACCGCGCGCAGCGCCTTCGGGGCCCCGGGCATCGCCATCATGACCGTGCTCGCGTCGCGCACCTGGGCGATCACCGCCGGCCGCCGCGGACCGCGCCACAGGGCGAACGCGACCGTGCCCGGATCGATGTCGTTCAGCTCCCGCTCGACGTCGGACGGCGAGGTGCCGGCGGGCAGCTCACGCACCGCGAAGGCGCTCAGGAAGCGCGGATCGACCTCCCGCTGGGCCATGATCACGCGGTGCGTCGGGTAGATGGCCAGCCCCTCGCCGTGCAGGTTCGCAAGGTACATGAGCACGAAGTCGTAGCCCCGGTCGTCAGGCGGATCGCCGTCGCGCTCCCGCTGCTCGTCGCGGTATGCCAGCGCCGTCTCGTAGCGGTGATGGCCGTCTGCGATCAGGATCTCACGGTCGGACAGCGCCGCTTGCGTCTCGCCGATCGCACCCTCGTCGGCGACGCGCCAGAACCGGTGGACGGTGCCGTCGGCGTCGGAGGCCTGCATGTCGGGCGACCGGCCCGCCGGATCGAGAGCAGCGCGGGGGCGGCCGTCGGGATCGTCGTAGAGCGCGAAGATCGGTGAGATGTTGGTGGCGGTTGCACGCAGCAGCTCGAGCCGGCCCTGCTTCGCGCGTGCGTGCGTCCGCTCGTGCGGTCGGACGCGGCCGTCCTCGTAGGGCGACAGGCGCACCGCCGAGAAGAAGCCGGCGCGCGTCCGGTCGACGCCGTCCGGCCCGGTGAACCGCTGCTCGTGCCACCAGAGCGCCGGCTCCTCGTCGTGGACGAGGATGCCCTCACGCTGCCATCCGTGCAGCAGCCGGGCCGCCTCACCGGCGGAGTCCGGCAGCTCCAGGCGCACGACGTTGTGTTCGTTGCGGCGCAGCAGCGCCTCGCGGTCGGCCGGCGAGATCACGTCGTACGGCGGCGCCACCACCTCGTCCAGGACGACACGGCCGGTGTCGTAGCGCAGGGCGCGGAGCGGCCGGAGCGCGGTTTCGGTGGTCGTCTCCGACATCGCCGCGCAGTCTACTTCGGGCCTGGAATAGACTGGCTCCATGGCCGAGGGCACCTACGTCTCCGAGCTCGAGGAGGGTGCCCTCGTCGAGGCCACCTTCGCCGTCCAGCGCAAACGCCGGCGGCGCACCCGAAACGGCGATCCGTTTCTCTCTTTGGAGCTGGCCGACCGCACCGGGCGGGTGCCGGCGGTGGTCTGGAACGACGTCAACCTGCTGGGCGGGCGATTCGACGAGGGCGACACCGTGCGAGTGCTCGGCCGGGTGGAGAGCTACGACGGCCGGCCGCAGATCGCGATCCGCGATCTCCAGCGCCTCGATTCCGGCGATGCGCTCGAGCTCGTGCCCGGCGCGCGCCGGGACGCCGACACGCTGGACGGCATGCTCGAGTTCCTGGCCGGCGAGATCCACGACCCGGGGCTGGCGGCGCTGGTGGCCGTGTTCCTTGACGACGACGGGTTCCGTGAGCGCCTGCGCGCCGCGCCGGCATCCGAGACGCATCACGCGTACGCCGGCGGCCTGCTCGAGCACACGGTCGCCGTCACGACCATCTGCAGGGAGGCGGCGGGACTGCACCCCAAGCTTCGGAGCGACCTGCTCCTCGCGGCGGCGCTGCTGCACGACGCCGGGCGGACCGAGACGTTCAGACCCGGCGTCACCATCGCCGAGTCGGAGCAGGGCAGGTTGCTGGGCCACGTCCTGGCCGGGGTGCGGCTGATCGACTCCGCGGCGCGCAGCGTCGAACTCGACGACGAGCGGCTGCTGCCGCTGCTGAACGCGGTGGCCGGCCACCACGGCCCGCTCGAGGGGCGCCGCCTGGAGACCCCCGAGGCCGTGTGCCTGCATCAGGCGAACCTGCTCGACGCGCGCCTGGCCGAGGCATGGACTAGATGATTGATCGATATCTCCGTGAAGTCCTGGACGGCGAGAACCGAGCCTCGCTAGGACGCAGGGAGCGTCAATATCGGGAATATTG
>DASSEV010000032.1:0-2655 GCA_035695105.1 Gaiellales bacterium | reverse complement strand
GATCAGCCCTTCGCGTACCGCCCGGTGACAAATTAGCCAAGCTAACTACCTCCTCTAATCGGTATATCAGAATCGAGAGGAGAACCAGGGGCGCCTCGCGCAAACGTAACGGGGACCGCACCGCGACAACAGGGACGGAGTACCGCGATGGGCAGCACCGAGCAGTTCGATCTCGCCGAGATCCTTCGGCGATACGGGCCTGATCGGTATCAGCTGCACAGCGAGCACCTGAACCCGCAGCTGACCCGGATGCTGCACGCGATCGGCTTCGACCGCATCTACACCCGTGCGGAGGGCGCCTACCTGTACGACGACGCCGGCCGGGACTACCTCGACATGCTGGCCGGGTTCGGCGTGTTCGCGCTCGGCCGGCACCACCCGGTCGTCCGCAAGGCGATGCACGACGTGCTCGACGCCGGGCTGGCCGACCTCACCCAGTTCGACGCTCCCCCGCTGGCCGGCCCGCTCGCCGAGGGGCTGCTCGCCCACGCGCCGCACCTGGACCGCGTGTACTTCTGCAACAGCGGCTCGGAGGCCGTCGAGTCGGCGCTGAAGTTCGCCCGCTACGCGACCAAGCGCTCGCGCATCCTGTACTGCTCGCACGCCTTCCACGGCCTCACGGCGGGTTCGCTGTCCGTCAACGGCGGCAAGGACTTCCGCAAGGGTTTCGGGCCGCTGCTGCCCGACACCGCCGTGCCGATGGGCGATCTGCAGGCGCTCGAGCGCGAGCTCAAGCGCGGCGACGTCGCCGGCTTCCTCATCGAGCCGATCCAGGGCAAGGGCGTGGCGGTCAGCCCGCCCGGCTTCCTCGCCGAAGCGCAGCGGCTGCTGCACGAGCACGGCGCGCTGCTCATCGCCGACGAGGTGCAGTGCGGCATGGGCCGCACCGGCGACTTCTTCGCCTACCAGCACGACGGCGTCGAGCCCGACCTCGTCGCCACCGCCAAGGCGCTGTCCGGCGGCTACGTGCCCGTCGGCGCCACGCTCGGCCGGGACTGGATCTTCGGCAAGGTCTACTCGTCGATGGACCGCGTGCTCGTCCACGACACCACCTTCGGCTCCAACAACCAGGCGATGGCGGCGGGTCTCGCGACCCTGCACGTCATGGAGACCGAGGACATCGTCGAGAACGCCCGCGTCGTCGGCGCCGAGCTGAAGCGGCGGCTCACCGAGCTGATGGACCGCTACGAGCTGCTCGGTGACGTGCGGGGCCGCGGCCTGATGATCGGCATCGAGTTCCGGCGGCCGCAGTCGCGCAAGCTGCGCGCGCACTGGCGGGCTCTCGAGCTCGCCCGCAAGGGGCTGTTCGCGCAGACGGTCGTGCACGCGCTGTTCCACCGGCACCGCATCCTGACCCAGGTGTCCGGCGATCACATCGAGGTCATCAAGCTCATTCCGCCGCTGATCATCGGCGAGCGGGAAGTAGATCGGTTCCTCGCGGCGTTCCAAGATGTCATGGACGACGCGCACCGAGGCACTCAGCTCACCCGCGACTTCGGTCGCTCGCTCGTCGCCGGGGTCCGCACCTGATGGCATTGTCCGTTCACCAGCTCAGCCCGCAGCTGCCCGACACCTCGATAGGAGGGACATCGAGGTGACCGCAGCCGCGCTGCTCAGCTACGGATGCGCCGCGCTTGCCGCTTTCGGCAACGCGCTGGCGAACGTGATGCAGCGCAAGTCGAGTCTCGAGCAGCCGGCCGATCGGCCGTTCAGCGCCGGGCTGCTGTGGGACCTCGTGCGCAACAGCACCTGGCTGATCGGATTCGGCGGGCTGGTCGGTTCGTTCTTGCTGCAGGCGGTGGCGCTCGGCATCGGCCAGCTGTCGGCCGTCGAGACGATCATCACCCTGGAGGTGCCGCTCACGCTGCTCGCCGCGTCGCGGGTGTTCCAGCAGAAGCTGGGGTCGATCGAGTGGCGCGGAATCCTCATGATGACCGCGGGCGCGATCGTGCTGCTGGCGATGCTCGACCCGCAGCCAGGCGACGAGACCAACGTCAACGGCCTCACCTACGCCGCCGCCGGCGGCGGCACCATCGCCACGATCGTGACGCTCGCGGCGGCGGGCCAGCGCGGCCGGCCGATGTGGCGCACCGCCTGCCTCGGCGCCGCGGCGGGGGCGTCGTTCGGCTTCACCGCGACGATGATCAAGGAGACGATCGCCCAGGGGTCCGCGCACGGCATCGTCGGCGTGCTCGCCACATGGCAGACCTACGTGGCGGTCACCGCCGGAATCGGCGGGCTGGTGTTCGTGCAGTGGGCGCTGCACACCGGGCCGCTGCTCGCCGCGCAGCCGGGCTTCACGCTCATGGACCCGCTCGTGTCCATCCTCTGGGGCGTGCTGGTGTTCAACGAGAGCACGCGCAGCGGCTGGTGGCTGCTGCCGGCCGTGCTCGGCGCGGTGGCGATCGGCCGCGGCGTCGTCGTGCTCGCGCATTCGCCGCTGCTCGTTCAGGCCGACGCCGACGCCGAGGCGCGGCAACACAGCCACCGCGACGGCGGCGGCGGCAGCACGCGCGGCGAGTTCGGCAGCGGCTCCGGGCCCCTCGCTGCCACCGGCGCCTGACCCCACGGTCTCCGCGCCGGACCCGACCGTTTCCGCGCCGGTCGCCCCCGCTTCCGCGCCCGGCCAGAGGTGACCTCCGCGCCGTGGTGGTC